>NZ_ATWO01000001.1:3616061-4218738 GCF_000421285.1 Desulfotignum balticum DSM 7044 | reverse complement strand
TGCTGCCGGCATTCCCGTGGATGCTCAAAGGCCTGGTGCCTGAAGGGATTGTCCTGAACATGGATCTGGTGACCGCAGGCATGGCCCTGGGGCTGGGCGGCCTGGGCAGCCTGGTGTTCTGTTTGCCCGTGCTGGTGAATCTGCTGTCCATCAAACCCCTGCTGCTGTTGCAGGGAAGTGCGGCAGACAAAGGTGTGAACCCGTGGTGGCGGGCTGCGGCATTCCTGCCGGGGGGGGGCTGGTTTATTGCCGGGGCCATGCTGGTGGGGGGATCGCCGGCCAACGGACTGGTGTTCACGGCCGGATTTGCCCTGGCACTTTTGATTTTTTCTTTGGCCGGATGGCTGGGGGCCGGATGGTGCCGGCGGTTGGCCAATACCCGCCACCTGGTGCGCAAACTGGCGTTTCTGAACCTGTACCGCCACCGGGGGGCATCTCTGGCCTGCTTTGTCACCATTGCCATGGGCGTATTTCTCATCAGCCTGATTCCCCAATTGCAAAAAGGACTTCAGACCGAGATCCAGCGGCCGGAAGGGTTGAAGATCCCGGTGTTCTTTCTCATGGATATCCAGGATGACCAGACCGGGGATCTGGAAACCTTCATGCAGGATCACCCGGGGAACCTGGAAAATCTGTCCCCCATGGTCCGGGGCCGGATACTGTCTGTGAATGACGATCCGTTTCATACCCGGGAAGACACCCGGGAATCCAGTGGCCGGTCCCGACGGACGGAACATAATTTTTCGTATCGGGCCGATCTGGACCCGTCTGAAACCATTGTGCAGGGACCGCCGCTGTCATCAGACCCCTGGAAGTTCGGATCACAAACTTTGTTTGAAATTTCCGTGGCCCGCTCCTTTGCCGATGATCATGATCTGGTGATCGGCGATACCATGCGGTTCGACATCCAGGGCATGGTGCTGGAAGGCCGGATTCACAATATCCGCAAGGTCCGGTGGAACAGTTTTCAGCCCAATTTCTTTTTATTGTTCCAGAACGGGGTTCTGAACAATGCGCCCAAAACCTGGCTGGGAGCCGTGGCCCAGGTGCCGCCGGATCAGCGGCCTGGTTTGAAAAACAAAATTGTACAGGCCTTTCCCAATATTTCCATCATTGATGTCACCCAGATGATCACCACATTGACCTTTATTGCGGACCGGCTGTCCATTTCCGTGCGGTTCATGGCCTGGCTGGCCATTGCCGCCGGCCTGGTATCCATTTTTTCCATTGCCCGGCACCAGGCCCGGCGCCAGGCCGCCCAGACCAACCTGCTCAAGGTGCTGGGGACCGGATTCGGCGACATCCGGCGCATCAGTCTTCTGGAATTCGGCAGCCTGGGCTTTGCTGCGGCCCTGGTGGCCGTGATACTCAGTGCCGGGTTTTCCCGGGCCATTGCCTGGTATTTTTTTGACAGCCTCTGGGCCCTGGACATGGGGTATCTGCTGGGCATTCTGATACTGACCACGTTGATCTGCATGGCCACGGCTGTGGCAGCCGCCGGAAAAATTTTGAAAACACGGCCTTTGATGCTGCTGAAAAAAAGTGGTTGAAGCGCATTTTTTGTGTGCAGTTCATGTCAGGGTGTGATAATTTTTTTTTCTCCGGAACATGTGATGAGCAAAGGAGGAATGCGGATGCGGCGAAAGGAAAAACAGATCACAGATAAAAAACAGATGGAACAGATCCTGGCACAGGCGCAGGTCTGCCGCCTGGCCATGGTGGATCAGGGGCAGCCTTATGTGGTGCCGTTGAATTTCGGGTACGGGAACGGGTCTCTGTATTTTCACAGTGCCCCGGAGGGACGGAAAATCGATGTGCTCAAGGCAGATCCCCAGGTCTGTTTTGAAGTGGACGAAATGGTAAAGATGAACAAGGCGGCTGCCGCCTGTGACTGGGGCGTGTCGTTTAAAAGCGTTATCGGCACGGGGACTGCCCGGATTCTGGACACCCCGGCGGAAAAGAAAGCCGGCTTAGATATCATCATGGCCCATTATTCGGGCCGGTCCTTTGACTATCCGGAAGAGAAGCTGGCAAAAACTGCCGTGGTCCAGGTGACTATCCATGAGATGACCGGCAAGCAGGGGTGATGCATTTCTGAAAGTGCCAGCGCATCAATGGTTTAAAAATTGATCTGCCACTTGATGCCATAGTAGGTGGTTTTTGTATCAGTGGCTTCCACACCGTCGAACCGGCCGATTTCCGGTACAAAAAAGACGCCGGGTGCCAGGGTGACCGTGGCATTGCCGTAATAGGTCCGGGCATCGTCATCACCGGCAGCGGTGTCGATTTCGCTGGTCACAAAGCCATACCCCGCTTCAAACGTGAACATGTCGTTGAGTTTCCAGCCCGCGGCCAGCCCGTATCCCATGCTGTCGTTGTCCAGTACCCGGTTGCCTGAGATCATGGCGAATCCGTCATCCCATCGGTTGTCTCCGCTGACGGACACGGGAATGAGGTTGCCGGCGTTCCGGCCGGTGAATACGGTGCCGTTCAGAAACGCGACGCCCAGCTTGACCCGGGCGCTGGCGGCAAGTACATGGGAATCGATGTCGTAGGTGACGGCGCCATTGATGATTTCATAAGCACTGTATCCCCCGCCCACGGCCAGGGTCACGGAATCAAAGGCAAAGGTATAGCTAACCTCGACTGCCGGCCGGTCTTCTTCTGTGGCGTAACCCGTGCCGAGATCATCGGTGTCCGGCTGTATGAACGCAATATGAAATCCCCCCAGGGTCAGCTGCAGCATGGGTTCCCGGCCGGAATAGATCATTCCCTGGGCTTTCAGGTTGTTGTCCGATCCGAACACCTGATTGGAATACGCCCAGTTCAAAGGGGAATAGGTTTGTCCCACCAGCAGCTTGCCGGCACCGAAATTCCATTCTCCGTAAAGTTTTCGCAGATTGGCATTGCCCCTGGACGCCCCGTACTCAAACGTGCCGGAAAGGGTGTCACTGACCCTGACTTTGGCGCCGATCCGGGCGTTGCTGTGCAAAGACTGTTGATAGTTGTCCGTCTCACTGCCCGAAGTCTTTGTTTCCACCTGGAATGTGGCCACCCGGGCGGAACCGTAGAAATGCCAGTCCGCTGCCGGGGCGGACACGGTCAACAGGGTCATCAAACCGAAGGTCAGGCAGACACTCATCAGGAAAGTTTTCATACGCACTCCATTGAGGGTAACAGGTTATAATCATTCGAAGTCAATGTACATGCCTTCTCACAGGTGTGTCAAGACAAGGCGTTGCCCGCACGGCACGGATGTGTCCCCCTTGAAACCGGCTTTTGCCTGGTTATGATGTTCTTATGGAGGCTGTGGAATGAAAGGGGGGGAGTTATGCCGTTTGTTTCCATACCCGGGATGCCGGGCAGGCTGTATGTGCCGGAAGAGCGGGCAGAATATTTGAAAAAATTTCCCTGCAAAGACTGTTTTTCCTGTGAATTCTGTTCTGATGACCGGTGCCGGGTGTGTCGAAGATGCCGGGGAGAAAAAGAGATCTGTTCTGAAGCGGATCAGGAGTTATGACGCTCAGCCGTCTGAAGTCGTTCCGGTCATGTCTCGTCCGGGGCCTGTTCCGGTGTCAGGCCGATGTTGTATTTTTTCATTTTTTTGTACAGCAGGGTCCGGTGAATGCCCAGGAGTTTCGCGGCCCGGGCCTTGTTGTATCCGGTTTGCGCCAGGGCCTTATGGATGGCCGCGATCTGGGCTGCATCCCGGGCGGTTTTCAGGGAAGGTTCCGATGGCCTGCCGGACACATTTCGGCCCGATGCCGAAATAAAAGGCAGGTCTGCCGTGCAGATGGTGCCGCTGCCTGACGCATACATGGCTCGTTCCAGTACATTGGACAGCTCTCTGGCATTGCCGGGCCAGGAATAGCGTACCAGGGCCCGAGAAGCTGTTTTTTCTATTTTCACGGCGGGCCGGCCCGCTTCCTTTACGATTTTTTTCAGCATATGCTTTGCCAGGGGCAGAATATCTTCCGGCCGTTCCCGCAGGGGCGGAATATGGATGGGGATGACGTTGAGCCGGTAGAACAGGTCCCGCCGGAACCGGTTTGTTGCCATCATTTTAGCCAGGTCCCGGTTGGTGGCGCTGATCACCCGGAAATCGGAGCGGATGACCCGGGTGCCGCCGATACGCTCAAACGCTTTGTCTTCAAGCACCCGGAGCAGTTTGGGCTGCATCTCCAGGGGCAGGTCTCCGATTTCGTCCAGAAAGATGGTGCCTTTGCCGGCCAGCTCAAACCGGCCGGGCTTTCCTTTTGTCCCGGCACCGGTGAACGCGCCTTTGTCATATCCGAACAGTTCCGATTCCAGCAGGTCCCTGGGGATGGCCGCGCAATTGATTTTCACGAACGGATGCAGTTTCCTGGGGCCGGCATTGTGGATGGCCTGGGCAAACAGCTCCTTGCCTGTGCCGCTTTCTCCGGTGATCAGCACACTGGAATGGGTGGCTGCCGCTTTTGCCGCCTCCTGCTTCAGGCCGGTGATGGCATCACTGTCACCGATAATGCAGTCAAAGGTGTACCGGGTGGCCCGGAGATCAAACAGCTCCTTTTCAAACAGCTGGACCTTGGATTCCAGCAGAGAGAGTTGTTCCGCCAGGTCCCGCACCTCTGCCACATCCCTGAACATGACCTGGCCGTAAACTGCGATGACCTTTCCGTCCTTTTTGATGGGGATGCGCTGGACCACCATATCCTGGCCGTTGATGCGGTGGGAGTGGTTGATTTCCGCCTTTCCCGTGCGGGCCACGATGTGCATGCGGGTGTTTTCCACCACCTCGGTGCAGTGCCGGCCGATCTGGGCTTTGGGGTCCAGGTTCAGGAACCGGCCGTAGGGTTCGTTGAAATGGGTGATATATCCGCGGGCATCGATGACCAGCACGCCGGCATTGATATTGTCAAATATCCGTTCGTACAGTGCCAGTTTTTCTCTGAGGGCTTCTATTGTATTCATTTTGATACACCTGGGGATGTTATAATACCAGGTGTATCAAATGTCGAGAAAAAGTTGATTCGTCCGGTAAATGCCCGTCCAAATCGTATCATTTAGACTACATGTAGACCCATTGATACGATACTGCCCGCATGACACCGTTGAATTCCGGCTTCAGGTAATGGGGCGGGATGGTGCGCCTCCGGGCCTTTTGCGCCTGGCTGCCCCGCCTCGATTCCGGCTGGCCTGAATTTTGCTGATGTAAATGATCGACATATAATTGTTGAACCCGGTTTATTTCAGACATCAGAAAGGAAGAAAACCATGAAGCACAATGCCGACACCATCGTATCTTTGTTCATCTCCTGTTTCATGTCCGAACTGCTGCAAGACAGCGACGCTTTGGCCGGGATGACTCCCGGACAACAGGCTCTTCTTCAGACCGTCTGCCGCACTGCGGTCCGGGATGCACTGGAATTGTCGGCGCCTGGGTCCGCGCAGCAGGTGCCGGCGACGCAAATGTCAGAGATCTGCCCTCTGGAATGCTCTTGTGAAAGCCCTTGTGCCTGTTGACAGAAATGACGGACCGTGGTAGCTCATTCGGGCAAGTTGAACCTGATTCTAACCGGAAGTGGATGGATGACGAAAACGACGCAGCCCGAAACCGACCATGAAGATCTGACCCTGAAGGCGATCAACGGCATCAAAAACATGCTGTTCAGCAATGAGATCACCTCAGCGCTCCGGCTCAATGCAAGGGATCTGTCCAAGCGGCTGAACATGAGCCCCACGCCGGTGACTCAGGCCCTGAAACTCCTTCACTTCCAGGGAATTCTGGGGCATGTGCCCCACAAGGGGTATTTTCTGGAAACCAATACCCCGCAGATGATTCAGGATATCTTTCACCTGCGCATGGCCCTGGAATCCGCCGGTCTGGTTTTTTTCATAAAAATATGATAGGTGAAACAGATAACTCGTTGAAAAAGGAAACCACCGCGCATGACATCTTATCATCCAGCCGGCACATACACCTGCCAGGAGTACAGAGAGGAGATGATCCTTCTGGCGTTGCAGAAAAAACTGGCAGCCCCGGACCTGTCTCCGGAGGAGAAACAGCGGGTTCTTGAGGAAATCGCCGAGGTAGAGGCCCGGATGGGCATGGACTGAGCGGTTGTGATCAATATAGAGACTTAAGGATAGCTGCAATGAAAACAACAGAACTCATTAAAAAAGAAAACCAGTTCGGGGCAAAAAACTACAAACCCCTGGATGTGGTATTGAGCAAGGGATCCGGCATCTGGGTCTGGGATGTGGAAGGCAACCGCTACATGGACTGCCTGTCTGCCTATTCCGCCGTGAACCAGGGGCATTGTCATCCCAAAATTTATCAAGCCCTGGTGGACCAGGCACAGAAACTCACCCTTACCTCCCGGGCGTTCCGCAACGATCAGCTGCCCCTGCTGTATGAGGAGTTGTGCCAGCTCACGGATTCCCACAAGATGCTGCCCATGAACTCCGGGGCCGAAGCTGTGGAAACCGTGATCAAATGCGCCCGAAAATGGGGATATGAATCCAAGGGCGTGGCACGGGGCCGGGCCGACATTATCGTATGCTCGGACAATTTCCACGGCCGGACCCTGTCCATCATCGGGTTCAGCACGGATGACAATGCCCGACAGAACTTCGGGCCGTTCACTCCGGGATTCACCGTGATTCCATTCGGGGATGCCGATGCCCTGGAAGCCGCCATTACCCCCAACACCGTGGCATTCCTGGTGGAGCCCGTCCAGGGGGAAGCCGGGGTCATTATTCCGCCCAAAGGCTATCTCAAGCGGGTCAGGGAGATCTGTACCCAGAAGAACGTGCTCATGATTTTAGATGAGATCCAGACGGGCTTAGGCCGCACGGGCAAACTGCTGGCTGAGGAACACGAAGGGGTTCAGGCGGACCTCACCCTGATCGGCAAGGCCCTGTCCGGCGGATTTTACCCGGTTTCTGCCGTGCTGTCCAACGAGGCCGTACTGGGCCTGCTCCAGCCGGGCCAGCACGGGTCCACCTTCGGCGGCAATCCCCTGGCCTGCGCCGTGGCCCGGGCTGCCCTCAAAGTTTTGGTGGAAGAAAACATGATTGATAACGCCGCTGCCATGGGGGCCTATTTCCTGGAACAGCTGCGGCAAATCCAGCACCCGGCCGTCAAGGAAATCCGGGGTATCGGCCTGATGATCGCCGTTGAGCTGCACGAAAACACCCCGGGCGGCGCCAGAGGCATCTGCGAGGCGCTTCAGGAAAAAGGGATCCTGTGCAAGGAAACCCACACCTGGACCATCCGGTTCGCCCCGCCCCTGGTGATCACGAAACCCGACATTGACTGGGCCATGGAACAGATCCGGGAGGTGTTCGCAGAGCTGGAGGGATAAACCATGAGAACCATTCAAATGACCCTTGACGAAGATCTTGTAAAAGCCGTTGACCGCGTGTCAAAACAACTTTGTACCACTTGGTCTGCATTCACGAGAAAAGCACTTCGTGAGGCCCTGGCCCGCTATCATGCCGAACAGCTGGAGCAAAAGCACCGGAAAGGGTATGAGCGGCAGCCCGTATCAGAGGGCGAATTCTCTGTGTGGGAATCGGAGCAGGCCTGGGGGGATGAATGAAGCGCGGCGAAGTTCGCTGGTATCGGTTTTTTGAGTCCGGACAAGAAACGACCGGTCCTGATTCTGACACGCAATTCAGTGCTGGAATATCTTGGAGAAGTTACAGTTGCCCCTGTGACAAGCACAATCCGGGAGATGCCGTCCGAAGTGTTTCTTTCTGTTGATGTGACGGTATGCCCCGGGATTGCGCTGTCAATTGTGACCATTTACAGACGGTTTCAAGGGGAATCGGCGCGTTGATTACCACCCTTGATTCGGCCAAAATGGGGGATGTCGGGCGGGCCATCCGATTTTCCCTCGCCATTTGAGGCAACACGCGATTTTTCTTTTTTCTTGACAAATCAGCCGGGTTCTGATTACGGATAAATATCATTTTTCTGGAATCTGCGGAGGTGTCATGAAACACCTGATTATCGGAAATGGAACTGCCGGGATCAACGCTGCCAGGGCCATTCGGGAGATGGATGCCACGGCGGCCATTGTCATGGTCAGTGACGAAACGTTTCCCCCGTACAGCCGCCCCATGATCTCGTATGTTCTGGAAGGATCAGAACCCCACGAAAAACTGCCCCTTTTTGCCGGCAGTGTTTATGAAGACCTGAACATCACCCCTGTGTTAGGCCATCGCGCAGCCCACCTGGATGTGAAAAAAAAGATCGTTCGCCTGGAAAACGGGGCAGACATCGATTTTGAAACACTGTTAATCGCTTCCGGCGCCGATGCCAGGCAGATCAAGGTTCCGGGATCGGACCTGGGCAATATCTTCACCATGCGCACCCAGAAAGACGTGCTGGATCAACTGAAGGCCGTTTCACAGGGGGTGAAAAACGCCCTGGTGCTGGGCGGGGGGCTGGTGGGATTCAAGGCGGCCCATGCCCTGTTAAAAAGGGGTATCCGGGCCACCATGCTCATCACATCCCCCTATCCCCTGGCCATGCAGGTGGATGAAACCGCCGGAAAAATGATTTTAAAGGAACTGGAAACCCATGGATTGACCGTCAAAGTCGGGGTCAGCGTCACCGCGTTTGACGGCGGTGAAACGGTTAAAAACGCCCGCCTGGATTCAGGGGAAACCCTGGAGTGTGATCTGGTCATCGTGGGCAAGGGCGTGGACCCGTCTCTGGGGTTCATCCCGGAAAACGATATCGACATGGGTTATGGTATTCAAGTGGATTCATATCTTTGTTCCAGTGTTCCGGATATTTATGCGGCCGGTGATGCAGCCGAGACCTTTGATATTGCCCGTCAAACCCGGTGGATCAATGCCATCTGGCCGGAAGCCGCCATCCAGGGCCGAATTGCGGGATTCAACATGGCCGGCAGAAAAGTGTCATATCCGGGCAGCTTAGGCCGGAACGTCATGCGGATTTACGGCCTGGATGTCATGACCATGGGACTGGCGAATCCGGAAAATACAAAAGACCTTGAGATCATTCAGGCCGGGGATGAAAATGCCGGGGCCTATCGCCGCCTGGTATTTAGCGGCGATATCCTGGTGGGGGCTGTCCTGATCAATCAGATCGAACAGGGTGGCATATTACGGGCCATGATCGAAAACAGGGTGCCTGTGAGAATTCCAAAGAAATACCTGATGTCTCTGAATTTCAATTACAGCCGATTGCTGTAATCAAATTTGTGCAGGGGCGAAAAAAGCCCTGATATCCGCCCAAAGGAGGACCGATGAAACAAGTCATTGTCAATCCGGAGAAATGCGTGGGATGCATGCAGTGCATGCTGGCCTGCGCCGTGGCGCATTCAAGATCCGAATCCCTGTTTGCCGCGGTGCAGGAAACCCCGAAGCCCCGGGCCCGGGTGCATGTGGGGGCCGGGATGTTCAACCAGGGGTTTCCCAACCGGTGCCGCCACTGTGATCCGGCGCCCTGCCAGCTGGCCTGCCTGACCGGGGCCATCTTTCGGGATGCCGCCACACACACGGTATTCGTCAATCCGGACCGGTGCATCAACTGTGCATCGTGTGCCATGGCCTGCCCGTACGGGGTTCTGCGGTTTCATGAACACGCCGCCGCGCCGCCGGGAAAAACCGTGGCCGTGAAATGTGACAACTGCGATGCCCGGGTTGCCCGGGGACAAATCCCGGCCTGTGTCGAGGTCTGCAAGACCGGGGCCCTGGTGTATGATGAGATCACACATGCCATGAATGAAAAAACCCGGCAGGTGGCCCGCACCATGTCGGCCGATGCCGCCGCCCAGGGCCTGCCGGATACGGTGGCTCTTTACAACACCCTGAAACAGGCCGCCGTAAAGGCTGGTGCAGCAATAAGGAGGTGAACATGATTGATCCCAGAACCGATGTTTCGATTACCAGCGATGGAAATCTGTTATTTGACAAAGCCGTCAAAGACAACGTGGAAACCGTGTGGCACCGTCACGAAGCCCAGCAGCCCCAGTGCGGTTTCTGCGACATGGGACTGTCCTGCCGGATCTGTATCATGGGTCCCTGCCGGGTGGATCCCTTCGGCCAGGGGCCCCAGACAGGGGTCTGCGGTGCAGATGCCGACATCATCGTGGCCCGGAACCTGTGCCGCATGATTGCCGCCGGGGCTGCCTCTCATTCCGATCACGGCCGGGACCTGGTGGAAGTGCTGGAAGCGGTTTCCAAAGGCGAGGCCCCCGGGTACAAGATCCGCAGTGAGGAAAAACTCAGACGGGTGGCCGGGGAATACGGTATTCAAACCGAAGGAAAAGACGTCCTAACCGTTGCCGGAGAGCTGGCCGATGCCATGATGGAAGATTACGGCATGCGCCGGAAATCCGTGACCCTGGTCAACCGGGCACCTGAAAAGCGCCGCAAAGTCTGGGAAAACGCCGGTATCACCCCCAGAGGCATTGACCGGGAAACCTCGGAAATGATGCACCGCACCCATATGGGCGTGGACAACGACTGGGTCAGCCTGTTGACCCAGGGGCTGCGCAATGCCCTGTCCGACGGGTGGGGCGGGTCCATGATCGCCACGGAAGTGTCGGACATCCTGTTCGGGGTGCCGGCCCCCAAACCCACCATGGTCAATGCCGGTGTTTTGAAAAAAGGCCAGGTCAATATCGTGGTTCACGGTCACAATCCCGTGGTGTCGGAAATGGTTTCCAAAGCCTGTATTTCCGAGGAAATGCTGGCCCTTGCCAAGGCAAAGGGCGCTGCGGGCATCAATCTTGTCGGTGTCTGCTGCACTGGCAATGAACTGCTCATGCGCCGGGGCATTGCCATGGCCGGAAACCATCTCATGACCGAACTGATTCTGACCACCGGGGCTGTGGACATGATGATCGTGGATTACCAGTGCATCATGCCGTCCATCGGCAAAGCAGCGGCCTGCTATCATACAAAAATGATCAGCACATCGGACAAGGCCCGGTTTCCGGGCATGGAACACCATGAATTCCACCCGGACAATGCCGAAGAAAAAGCCAAAACCCTGGTGAAAGCGGCCATTGAAAATTTCGGCAACCGCAAACAGGTCTACATTCCGGTGGCGCCCCAGGAAGCGGTGGGCGGGTTTTCCATTGAAACCATTCTGGGGGCCCTGGGCGGGACGCCAGCGCCGTTGATCGATGCCATCAAAGCCGGAAAGATCCGGGGAGCTGTCGGCGTTGTGGGGTGCAACAACCCCAAAATCAAGCATGATTACGGCCATGTCACATTGATCAAAAAACTGATCGAAAATGATATCCTGGTGGTGGACACGGGATGTGTGTCCGTGGCCAGTGCCAAGGCCGGATTCAAGGTGCCTTCCGCCATTGAGATGGCAGGCCCGGGGTTAAAGGAAATCTGCGGGGCGTTGGGCATTCCCCCGGTGCTTCACTTAGGTTCCTGTGTGGACAATGTGCGGATCCTGGTGCTGGTCTCGGCTCTGGCCGATGCCCTGGGCGTGGATATCAGTGATCTGCCCGTGGCCGGTTCCGCACCGGAATGGTATTCGGAAAAAGCCGTGACCATCGGGGTTTACTGCGTGGCTTCCGGCATCACCACCCACTTAGGCCCCATGCCGCCGGTCACCGGGTCCATGAATGTGGTCAAGCTGCTGACGGAAGGGTTGAACGATGTGGTGGGGGCCGCGTTCGGTGTTGAACCGGACCCGGAAAAAGCGGCTGTGTTTCTGACCAAGGTGATTGAAAAAAAACGTAAAGCCCTGGGGCTGGACTGCCGCACGGTGTAAACTCAAAAAGATGAAGACCCAGACAGATACTCCCGGAAATCATGCCAACCCGGCCGTGTCACTGAATATCGCCATTGTGGGCGGTGGCCGGACCTGCCGGTTTTTCCTTGAACTGATCAAAAATGATCCCGTGCCGTTTTTTGATATTAAAATTCTGGGGGTGTGCGACAAAAACGACACGGCAGAAGGGTTTGAGCTTGCCCGGGAAATGGGGATTTATACGACGGATAATCTTTACGATCTGCTCAATATCCAGCACCTGGACAGTGTCCTGGAACTCACGGGCAGCCGGGAAGTGCTCCTTGAAATTATCCGGTTAAAACCCGAGGGCGTTGGCGTGCTCGAGTACAATATCAGCAGGATTCTTCGCAACCTGTTGCATACAAACCAGCAGCTCAAATCCACCCAGAAGAAACTGGTGGCGGAAAAAACCTTCTCCAGCCTGCTCATCCAGCAGAGTACGGCTGCCATTGTCATCATCAATACCGATTTTACCATTGCCGATGTGAATGATGCCTATCTCAATACCGTGAAAAAAACAAAGGACCAGGTGATCGGGGCCTATTGCTATGAAATTTCCCACGGTATCAACGCGCCTTGTTCCAGCGTGTTTCCCGGCGTGAACTGTCCCATGCTGGAAACCTTGAGATCCGGCACAAACGCCTATGTGATCCATGACCATCCCGGGCCGGACGGAAACCGGTTGTACTGCAGCCTGAACACCTATCCCATCAAGAATGACGAGGGAAAAGTCGTGCAGGTGATCGAGTTCTGGCGGGATATTACGGCGGAGTTTTCGGACCGGTGGAAGAAGCGGGAAAAAAAATTCAAATCCGATATCCAGAAAATGGTCCAGGAAGACCGGATGATTTCTCTGGGCAAACTGGCAGCCAGCTGCGCCCATGAAATCAACAACCCCATCCAGGGACTTTTGACATTTTGTGATTACATGCTGGATATGTTATATGCCGGACGTCCTGAAGATGATCAGCTGTCACAGTTCAAAGACCACCTGACACTCATGTCGTCGGAACTGGAGCGCTGCGGAAATATCGTTTCCGGGATGCTGTTTTTTGCCAGAGAATCCGGACTTGAGCATCAGCATATTGATTTAAACGAAGTGCTGCATGCCGTGCTCACTCTGACCCGGCATAAGCTCGAACTTGGGAATATCACTTTGACAACGGATCTGTCCCCGGTTCCCCTGATGCTGGAAGGGGATATCAACCAGCTTCAGCAGTGTTTTTTAAACCTGATTTTCAATGCCAGTGAAGCCATGCCGGAAGGGGGCCGACTGGCGGTCAGAACCTGGCTGGACCCAAAATCAGACACGGCATGTGTGGAAATCCGGGACACGGGCTACGGGATCCCGGAAAAAATACAGGATAACCTGTTTGATCCATTTTTTACCACAAAAGATGTGGGCCAGGGCACAGGACTTGGACTGTCCATTGTGCACGGGGTGGTCAAAACCCACAAGGGCACAGTAAAAATCGACAGCCGGGAAGGCAAAGGCGCGGCATTTATATTGTCGTTTCCCGTGATATCTCCGGCTGCCCATGATCCTGGGGGAGGATAGATATGGATAGTAAAATTCGCATCATGATCGTGGACGATGAGATGATTGTCCGGCAGTCTTTGTTGACCTGGTTTAAAAAATACGGCCATGAAGTGGACACGGCCGCATCAGGCATGGAGGCCCTGAAAAAACTGGAACAAACGCCGTTTCAGGTGATGTTTGTGGATATTAAAATGCCGGGGATGGACGGCCTGGAACTGCTGGAAAAAGTGAAACAGGATGACCCGGATATCATGGTGGTGATCATCACGGCCTACGGCTCCATTGAAAGCGCGGTCAAAGCCATGCGCACGGGTGCCAGCGACTATCTGCTCAAACCTTTCAAGCCGGACCAGCTGTCCCTGGTGATGGAAAGGATCCTGTGCCAGCAGAAAATCACCCAGGAGTATCAGTACCTCAAAGGTCACCTGGAACAGATCACCCGGTTTGACAACATCATCGGCCAGTCATCTCCCATGAAACAACTGTATGCCATGATCCCGGAAGTGGCCCAAAGCGACGCTTCTGTTTTAATTACCGGAGAAACGGGGACGGGCAAGGAACTGGTGGCCCGGGCCATCCATGCCAAAAGCCTTCGGGCCGAGCTGCCCTTTGTTGCCATCAACTGCGGTGCATTGCCGGACACGCTCATGGAAAGTGAATTGTTCGGGCATAAAAAAGGGGCGTTCACGGGGGCGACCCATGCCAGAAAAGGGTTTCTGGAAATCGTTTCCGGCGGGACCCTGTTTCTGGATGAAATCGGTGATATCAGCCCGAAAATGCAGGTGGACCTGCTCCGGGTCCTGGAGGACAAACAGGTGTTCAGTGTGGGAAGCGAAACACCCGTGGCCGTGGATTTCCGTCTGGTTTCCGCCACCCGGCACCACCTGGAAGACCGTATCCGAAAAGAGGCATTCCGGGAAGATTTTTATTATCGGATCAACGTGATCAAGATCCGGCTGCCTTCCCTGCGGGAGCGCAAAGATGATATTGCGCTGCTGGCCAGGCATTTCATGGAAAAATACAGCCATGAAACCACGAAAACCGTGGACCGGATCACACAGGATGCCGTCAGGCTGTTGACGTCATACGACTGGCCCGGCAATGTCAGGGAACTGGAAAATGCCGTTGAACGGGCCGTGGTGCTAAGCAAATCCCGGACCCTGACGGCCGGGGATTTTTCATTTCTGCAGCCGGCCCGGACCGCCGGGCCCAGGGCTCAGACATTGAAAGCCGTCCAGAAGGAACATATTCTCCGGATACTGGATGAACAGGACTGGCACATTACCCGGTCAGCTGAAATTTTAGGGATCAACCGGGCCACACTTCATAAAATCATTAAACGGGATCAGTTGAAAAAAGACCGATGACACAGCAGATCGGGGTGGTGCCGGTGGGAGAGGTCCCGGCACTCGTACTCAAGGTGATTGCAGCCAACATTACGGCCTGTTACAGGTGTCCGGCCGTTGTTCTGCCCAAACGGCCCGTGCCTGAATCCGCGTTTGATGACCGGCGGAACCAGTATGATGCCGGTATCATCATCGAACAGCTGGGGGCATGGAATTTCCCGGCGTGTTCTAAAATTGTGGGGATCACATCCCTGGATATTTTTATTCCCATTTTCAACTATGCATATGGGTACGCCGTCCAGGGAGGTGATCTTTCCATGATTTCGCTGTTCAGGCTGAACAGGAACGCCGACGGATCGTTGCCGCCGCCGTCTTTGTTTTACGAACGGACGGCAAAAGTCGCACTCCACGAACTCGGGCACCTGTTCAGTCTGTTCCACTGCCATGAAACCCAATGCATCATGCATTTTTCCGGTGCCATCACGGATCTGGACCAGATCCCTTTTTATCTTTGCCCGGACTGCGAAAGGCGCCTGACCCCGTGAGCTGATTTTCCTCATGGGTTTCAGGTTCCCAGAAATTTTTCTGCAAGAGTCTCCCATCCGATTTCCGGGAAACTGCCGTATACATCATCAATGGGTTCTCCGCCCGTGGCAGCCAGATCCATGTATTCCGGCCCGATCAAAGATAACAGCCGCTGGCTTTCCCGGTCGGTCCATTCCAGGCTTTCTTTTTCATAAAAAAGGCCCTTGTGGTTTCGTTTGGGCATATTCGGCTCAAGGATACACAGCCACCCGTCATGGTAGGGGTCCTGATGAACGATTTCCGGATGGGCCTGGGCTTTGGTGTTGACGGCCAGCACCGTTCCTGTGACCGGAGACAGGGCCGTGGCTGACTTGTCCCGGCGGGAAAATGCCACGGCGGCATGATCTTTTTTCACCCCCGTGCCAATGGGCGGAATCGAAATGGTTGAAGGGATGCCGAACAGTTTGACCAGAAATTCATCAAACCCGACCGTCACCCGTCCGCCATGGCCGAATCGTGCCCAGGTATGTCCCTTGTGATAGTAATAACCCCGGGCCAGGCGGTACCCGGCCGCCAGTGAAAACGCCGGTTTTCTGCTGAACCCGTTCAGGTCTTCCTCATCCAGCATCTGGTCATAGTCACAGTGATAGCATTCATAGTTCAGCACACAGGTTCTGGGGCCATCCACGCGGCCTGTGAGCACATGCCGGCAGGGGCGGGGATGCCATTTGTAAATGGTTCGTAATTTTTCCGCTAGGGCGGTGCCATCACCCCGGGATTCCAGATGCCGGATGGCCGTCATTTTTTGCTGCATGGCCTTGTCAAACGGACAGGTCCGGCAGTCATACACATTGTCGCACATTTTAAACGGCACAATGCCTGCTTTCATCCAGATACACGCGTTTTCAACGACCTGGAACCCTTTTACCTCATGGTCCTGTTTCCGGGATCTCATGATACACCTCCTTTGCAGGGCTTGATCCCCTGCGTTTGGTTATTCTTTTTGCAAACCAGGTGCCAGAGAAAAAAAGCAGACAGATTGAATGCTATGTTATTGAAATAAAAGGAGTTTTTTTCATACAGACAGAAAAAAACCGGCCGCCGGTCATGGGAGGATCACATGGCGATGTTGCTTTTTACGACACGGCGGCCGGATTTTTTGAGGATATCCATTCAAATGGATCATGGATAGGGCCGCCTGGCGAATGTTGCCAAAAGCGACACCCTGTTTCCGTCATGATGTTACCGCCGTTCCGGCCAGATCTGCTCGGACATTTCCGTGAGTTTGTATTTCTGGATCTTGCCGGATGCGGTCATGGGATAATCCGTCACAAAATGCACATACCGGGGAATTTTGTACCGGCTGATTTTGCCTCTGCAGAAATCGGTCACATCACTGGGCTCAAGATCTGCCCCGTCCTTTAAAATAATAAATGCGCCCACCTCTTCCCCGTATTTTTCACTGGGAACGGCCGCCACCTGAATATCTCTGATCCCGTCCATGCGGATGAGAAACTCTTCGATTTCTCTGGGATAGATGTTTTCTCCGCCCCGGATGATCATGTCTTTGTGCCGGCCCGTGATGGACAGGTTGCCCTGTTCATCCAGAACCCCTAAATCCCCGGTGTGGAGCCAGCCTTCGTCATCAATGGCTTTTTTTGTGGCTTCCGGATTGTTGTAATACCCTTTCATGATATTGTAGCCTTTGCAGCAGATCTCTCCCTGTTGTCCCGGCGCCAGGGGCTGGCCTGTTTCCGGGTCCGTGATCCTGACCTCGATGTGGGGCAGGGCACGGCCCACGGTTTCCACCCGAAGCCGGATATCGTCGTCGATGCGGGTGTATGTCACCACGGGGCTGGCTTCCGTGAGCCCGTAGCAGATGGTGACATCCGTCATGTGCATCCGGTCGATGACCTGTTCCATCACATGCACGGGGCAGTTGGACCCGGCCATGATCCCGGTGCGCAAAGAGGAGAAATCAAACTTGTCAAACAGGGGATGGTCCAGCAGCGCAATGAACATGGTGGGGACCCCGTACAGGGCCGTGCATTTTTCTTTTTCCACGGACGACATGACCATCACGGGATCGAATCCTTCCAGGATCACCATGCAGGTGCCATGATTCACGGCGGCAAGGACCCCGAGCACACACCCGAAACAGTGGAACAGGGGCACGGGCAGGCAGACCCGGTCGTTTTGTGTGAATTTCTGGTTTTTCCCGATCCAGTATCCGTTGTTGCCGATATTGTAATGGGTGAGCATCACGCCCTTGGGAAACCCCGTGGTGCCCGAGGTGTACTGCATGTTCACCACATCATGGGGGGACAGGGATTTTTGCCGTTGGGCATACGCATCGTCTGACACCATCACGGCCAGGGCCCGGATCTCGGGAATGGTGTACATGCCCCGGTGCTTTTCCTGGCCCAGAAACCCTACCCGCTTGAGGCAGGGGAATTCTTTGCTTGTCAGGCGGCCCCGCTGGCAGGTTTTGAGCTCCGGCACCAGCTCATACACGGTATTGATGTAATCCGTGTCCTGGAACCCGTCGATGATGAACAGGTTTTCCGTTTCCGACTGCTGGAGCAGATATGCCAGTTCCGCGCTTTTGTAATTGGTGTTCACCGTGAGAAGAATGGCCCCGATTTTGGCCGTGGCAAACTGCAGGGTCACCCAGAAGGGAATGTTGGTGGCCCACACGGCCACTTTTTCCCCTTTTGTAACCCCCAGGGCCATGAGCCCTTTGGCCAGCTCATCCACCAGGTCCCCGAACTGCCTGTAGGTGAGACGAAAATCTCTGTCCACATATACCAGGGCATCGTGATCCCCGTATTTTGCCACGGTCTCGTCCAGCAGATCCCCCAGGGTAATCTCCCGCAATCCTGACTCTGTTGCCATAATTTCCCCCTGGTTATTCCGGTATATAGATGACCGCGTGGATGGCGGCTTTTTCGTCCCCGTGGCAGCTCACGTAATGGGGCACAATCGAGTTGTAATAGATGGAATCCCCGGGTCCCAGGATATGGGTTTCCTTGCCGTAGATCACCTCGATCTGCCCCTGGGTCACCACGATGAACTCTTCTCCCTCATGGGAGGACAAGGTTTTTTCTTCGGCGGATTCCGGCAGGATCTCCACGAAAAACGGCTCCATGTGCCGGTCCATCTTGCCTGTGCCCAGGGCATAGAAATTCAAGGCCGGGGATTTGCCGGAAACCCCTGACACGCTGAACTCGGCCGCTCTTGTGCTGTGCCGCACAATAAAAGGGTCGGCCTGTCCCTGGTCATCCAGGAACGTGCCCAGGCGCACGCCCAAAGCTCTGGCGATCTTCATCAACGGCCCCAGGGGCGGGTACACGTCTCTGGTGAGCATGGTTTCCAGAAACGGGACGGTCAGCCCGGTCTGCTCCGCCAGACCGGCCATGTCCATGCCGCGTTTATCCATATAGGTTTTAATGCGCTGGCTGATTTTTCCTGTCTGCATAATATCTCCAAAAAATACATGAAAAAATCAACTTTATAATACAATCCGAAGGGCTTGTCAAAACTCTGTTAAATCCTGTTTATCTGTTGTCATCTCCTGCGGCTTTTGATAGCTTTCATTCACTTGACATAAATTCCGGGGAGCTTCATGAAATGGTGGAATCAATCTGTATTTTTTTAGGGTCCAGTCCGGGTGTGAACCCCGTGTATGCCCGGGCCGCGGCGGAAATGGGCAGGCAACTGGCCGCACATGGCCTGACCTGCGTGTATGGCGGATCAAACACCGGTCTGATGAAACTGTTGGCAGACAGTGCGCTGGAAGCCGGGGGCCGGGTGATCGGTGTGACGGTCCAGGCCCTGCGGGACAAGGAAATTTTCCATCCCGGGCTGACCCGCCTGCATGTGGTTTCCACCATGCATGAACGAAAGATGAAAATGGTGGAACTGTCTGACGGGTTTGTGGTCCTGCCGGGCGGGATCGGCACGTTCGAGGAATTTTTTGAGATCTATACCCTGTCCATTCTGGGGTTCCATTCCAAGCCGTTCGGGCTCCTCAATATCAATAATTATTTTGCCCCCTTAGATGCCCTTCTGGACAGCGCTCAGGCCCAGGGATTTCTCAAAGCCCCCCACAGGGACGTGGTTTTGCGGGCAGACACCCCGGATGAAATGATCCGGCGCTTAATTAATTAATTAATTAAAAATTTAAGGAATATTTGATGTATTTTTCAAAAGCTAAAATCTGTTTAATTGCGGTTGCGGGCGCGTTTTTTACATTTTTTTTATTTGCTGCAATGACGCATGCCTGTACAGGGGTGCGTCTTGTGGGAAAAGACGGAACCGCGGTTTTCGGCCGGACCCAGGAGTGGGGGAAATTCGATCTCAATGCAAAGATTGCCGTCATTGCCCGGGGCACATCGTTTCAGGGCAGAACACCGGAAGGAAACACTGGCCTGCAATGGGATGCAGAATACGGGTTTGCGGGCACGCTGCTTATGGACCGGGTTTTCTGCACCGGATTGAACGAAAAAGGACTGGCCGCGGGATTTTTTTATCACGACGGCTTTGCCGGGTATGCTGATTTCGACGTCAAAAAAGCCGATCAATCAATGGCCCCGGGCGATGTCCTTTCTTTCATCCTTTCGAGCTTTTCAACCCTGGAAGAGGTGCGTGACGGCCTGACCCAGGAACATGTCGTGGCCGTGGTGGATCCTGATCTGCACAAAACGGTTCCCATGCATCTGATGGTCACCGAACCCGGCGGAAAGTGCATGGTTATTGAATTCAAGGACGGTCAGGTGACATTTTTCGACAATCCTGTGGGCGTGATTGCCAACAACCCGACGTTTGACTGGCATTTGACCAATCTGCGCAATTACGGTTTTTTGTCCCAAAAGCCCTTTAAGGCTGAAAAATGGGGTGAGCTGGAAATAACACCCCTGGCAGCAGGATCCGGGCTTCTCGGCCTGCCCGGAGATTTCACCTCCCCGTCCAGATTCGTGCGCGCAACTGTTTTTTCCCAGACCTCGCGCCCGACCGATGGCGGGCTGGATACGGTGCAGGAAGTTTTCAGAATCCTGGACAGCTTCCAGCTTCCGGCCAGCCAGTCCGAGGGAACGGATGCAGGCAATGCGGACAAGGGCAAATCACTTCCTTCCGGTACACAATATACCGTGGTCACGGACACAAAAAATCTGGTTATCTATTATCACACCATGTTCAACCGCAGAATCAGGAAAATCGATTTAAAAACAATTGATTTCAGCAAGGGGCCTTTGCGCAGCATCCCGCTTGACGAAAACCGCAAACAGGATATCAGGGATATCACAGGCAAACTGGCAGTAAAGTAACTCCGGCCGCATTTTTCAAAGAAAGGATGACGAATGAATCATGATCTGGTGGATCCATTGTATTTTACCCGGCTGGCAGAACAGGACCCGGCCGATGTCTGCCGCCGGGCCGTGTGCACGTATGATGAGGCCGCCGGGATCTATGGGCTGACCGTCTGGGGAAGAGAATATGCTGTGGATCCCCGGCAGGGCCGGATCTTTTGTGTCAATCCGGACCCGTACCCGGAGCCGCTGCATCCTTATTTTGATCTGTTTGCCGTACATTATCTCCTGTCTGCCACAGAGGTTCCGCCGGCCGGTCAATGGATCTCGGAAAAAGATATCCCCGGCGGCAGCACTTTTTTCAGAGGCCCCCATGCGGTTCCGACCCATGGGATCGCCTCCCGGTTTGACGAAGATATCCAGGGATTCACCCGCCGGTGTGAGCAGTATGGCGGCACCCGGCTGGCCCTGGCAGATGCGGCGTTTTCGTTTTTCATCACCCCCCGGGTGCCCGTGGCCGTGCTGTTCTGGCAGGGGGATGAAGAATTTCCCACAGAAGCGAAACTGCTGTTTGACAAAACCATTGCCCGCCATCTGGCATCGGATATTGTCTATGCCCTGGCCGTGGGCGTGTGTGAACAGCTGGGACAATAGAGAAAAAAAACATGATCCGACAGCGGTCAGCGTCAGCCCACCGTGTCGGGCATATTGTCGTTATTTGTATTGAACCAGTGTTTGTATCGGAAGAAATAATATGAGTGGGTTTCCATTGAGGGAGATAAATCCGAACTGCTCATAGTATGCTTTGGCTTGATTATCTTTTGCGTCGACAAAGAGCCCGATTATTCCGACATTCTCTGAAATAACAATGACTTTTTCTACCGCATTCCCGATCAAATAATTTCCATTGCCTGGGCCAGTTTGGGATTCGGTTCTGGCGGATTTTCAATCAATGTAAACAGGTGTTCAGCTGATTGTTTATTTAACCTGATTTGACTCAACTTTCGGTGATAAAAAATGAACAAACTAAATTTATAACACCTTGTATTTGCAATAAAAATTGACGAATTCCGCTTTGTATGATATGTTTTGTTTACCCATAAACTAACACACATACAAAGGGAATTCGCTAAAATGAATTTTAACTGCATCGACACACAAAATCAAACCCAAAATTTAAAAAAGATAGGTGCCCTCAATGAATACTTCTCAATTTTTAAAATTGGGACTCTTTTGAACAGGTCGGGAATAACGAAGAGTAAAGGGGCATCTCCGCTTGCCATTTTCACAGCCTTGTTCAATCTGGCTTTTTGCAGTACAAATTTGTACCAAGGCATTGTAAGAAACAAAGAGGTTATCGTGGATAAGGATGCTGCCTACAATTTTTTGAATTCACCGACATACAACTGGCGGCGGTTTACCCTCCTGCTTTTCCGCCGGATTTATTTCACCATCAGGCACCTCCTTGATGATGCCTCCGAGGAAGTTCTTATTTTCGATGACTCAACCTATAATCGGAATCGTTCCAAGAAAGTAGAGCTTTTATCCCGGGTATTTGATCATTCAGACATGAAATACATAAAAGGATTCCGGATGCTGACACTTGGTTGGTCTGACGGTAACAGTTTTCTCGGTCTTGACTTTGCCCTGTTGTCCTCAGCGGATAAGAAGAATCGATACAATGAGATCAATCCTGATATCGATAAAAGAACTTGTGGGTATCACCGCCGCCTGGAAGCGATTACAAAAACAACAGAGCATCTTGTGCCGATGATCAAAAGAGCCCTTGATAATGGTGTTCGGGCCAAATACGTCCTGATGGATAGTTGGTTCTCAATGCCTTCTGCCATAGCAGCACTTCGTGAGCATATCCACGTTATCTGTATGCTGAAAGACCATCCAAAATGGTTCTACCAATACCAGGGCAGGAAACTCAGGCTGTCTGACCTGTACAAAAAATTGAAGAAAAAGCGGGGCCGTGCAAAAGTCAAAGCTCAGGCTATTGTGACGCTTTCCAATGGCAAACAGGCAAAGGTTGTTTTTGTTCCTTGTGATAAAAAAAGGGGCTGGCTTGCATTATTGTCGACGGATCTGTCCCTCCCCAATGAAGAGATAATTCGGCTGTACGGCAAACGTTGGGACATCGAAGTCTTTTTCAAAATGTGCAAACAGCATTTGAAACTGGTGAAAGAAATACAGGTCAGAAATTATGATGGGTTAATCGCACATACATCTCTGGTTATTGCCAGGTATAACATACTCAGCCTTTATCAGCGGCAACGCATGGATCAGCGATCGTTTGGAGAGCTCTTCCGAGCCTGCAATGAAGAGATGGCCAATTTGACTTTTATGGTTTCTTTGGAAAGAATTATGCGGATGGCTATGGCATACATACAGCGCTTCTATGGATTAACGGAACAAATAATACAAGACATGCTCGACCTAGTGATGGGGCAAGCTCTTGACCATTTTGGATTCACTGACAGATCGAAACATTTATCGGAGGTGTGGAATTACTCCACCGAAAGTTGAGTGATTTGATTTTCATGTTCAATAATAGCCTGGGCTTTTTCAAGCGCTGCGTGTACTATAAATTGATTTAATGTAGATCCCGTGATTTCAGATGCCTCGGTTAATGTTTCATAGACACTTGGTGATATCCGTGCTGAGACACGGGCGGTTTTTGTTTCAGCTTTCATTTTGGGTCTCTCTCCTGATTATTTGTATTTTATGGTCCATTTTTATCTGGCCTTTATATCATAAACATTCGGTGCCATTTTGGCAACGTATATCGCATTTTCAAAATTTATTATACAAGGCGTTTTACCAATGCATTTTAGGTAGTTTCCCCGGCCCTGAGGCTGTTTCCCCGCACCCGGTATCCATTTTGTATGGTTCCGGCCACAGCGGGAATTTTCGCTTCCTGGATTGCCAGGGCATCTGCAAGCCGGGTCGTGTCAACGATTGTTTTTGGGTGCAGGGTCATCCGCCAGTTTTATTGACTTTGGGTGTGTTGGTCACTATAATAGGTCTGCAAATAAGGACCCAATAAGAGTACCCAAAAGGAGGGTATATGTTACAGGCAAAATTCAGTGTTGAAGAAACGCAGGCCCGGTTTTTGAATAAGTTTAAAGTCTATGGATTTAAGGATAAAAGCGCGATGCTTCGTGAGGCGATAGAGCATTTCAGGAAAGAACTTGAACTTGAAAGTCTGAGAAAATCCGCTGAGTTATATTCTGAAATTTATTCTGAAGATGATGATTTGAAAGAATTGACCGACAAGGCATTAAACGGATGGCCGGAATGACAATGCTGAAAAGAGGGATGATTATTGACATCAATCTTGATCCGGTAAAAGGGTCTGAAACTGGAAAAATCAGACCTTGTGTCGTTGTGACGAACGATATTTATAATGAAAGAGTTCCTGTTATTCAAGTGGTTCCAATTACTGAATGGAGTGAAAAAAAAGCGCGAATAAAAACCAATGTTGAAATTTTTCCTTCATCAGAGAATGGTTTATCTAAAAAATCGGTAGCAGACTGTTTGCAGACACGTCCAATCGATCATCGTCATCGATTGGTCAAAATCCGGGGGAGATTGTCAGTAGACAAAGTTCAGGAAATTAACCAGTCTTTAAAGGTTGTTTTTGAACTGAATGCATAGGGCAAAATACCCAGGGCGAACCTTTGCGTGCAGCTGACTGCCCGGGCCTTTTCGCTGGTCGGCACCACACGGCGGTTCAGCATAAAGAAAATCATTTGTTTTTAAGGCGTGTTACCTATGCATTTTAGGTAGTTTCCCCTATTGCCTTTTCACATCTCTTTTACTATACAGGGACACAGTATCGCCTCCCCATCGGTCGACTACTCCTGTAACCGACAGAGCGGAGCTTTTGTCTCTCATAAAACCATCCGATTTTTTTCATGCCATTATTCAACATATCCGATCTCATCTGGGACGACTTCATCTATCCCCGGAGCGCCCGAAAAAAGCAGACCATCGATGCCTACGGCGAAGCTTTGACGGCCGGGGGCACATTTCCCCCCATCATCATCCAGCCTGTGGTCAATTATCCGGCCCCCAACACCCGTCTGTTCGAAATCCTGATGCTGATCCTTGACGGGATCCACCGGTGGAGTGCGTACAAGGTCCTCGGCCTGACGGAAATCGAGGCCGTGCTCTGGCAGGAACAGCCCCTGGATTATGCCACCTGCAAAGACGACATGCTCCTGGAATCGGCCCGGCGCAATATCAGCCACGGGGACCGGCTCAGTCAGACGGACAAACGGCAGGTGGCCAGAGACTTTGTTTCCCGTGATCCCGAATGTCGGCTGACCGAGGAACTGCTTGCCGGCAGTCTCGGGGTCACTCAGCAGACCGTCAACAACTGGATCAAAGACATCCACGCCAGGCAGAAAGCCAGCAGGGACAGTACGATCCTCCGCCTGAACCGCCTGGGATGGGGGCTCCGCACCTGGGACCAATGGTATTTCAACGACTGCGACGACCGGTTCGGCACGGACTGGCCCGGCCGGATACCGGCCCAGCTGGTGGCCCACACCCTGTTTTATTTCACGGACCCCGGGGATCTTGTGATGGACCCCATGGCCGGCGGCGGGGTGGTGCCGGATGTGTGCCTGCTGTTTGAACGCAAATGCCAGGCCTTTGATCTGGCCCCCATCCCGCCCCGGCGCCATCCTGGCCTTTCTCAACGCAGACTGGCGTGATTTTGAATCCACCCCGGCAAAAAAAGAATCTCCGGATCACGCCATCACCCTGTTTGATTTTCATACGCTTTTGTCAGAAACGGGATGGCAACTCACCCACCGCATTGAATGTCCTCTGTCATCTGAACGCCTCAGCGGCACCCTGGTGCAGAGAATGCAGGACAAGCGGATCCTGGGCACCGTCAGCAGAACCCTTTTAATCGCAAAACACATATAAGGAGGCAACCATCACAGGCACCCGCCAGCTGTACCTGCCCATTATTTACGCAAAATCACCCAAAGAGATCCAGGAAGTCCGGAGGCTGTTCCGGGAATACGAAGCTTTCCTGAATGTGGATCTATGTTTCCAGCAGTTTGAATCAGAGCTGGCAAATCTTCCGGGAAAATATGCCCCGCCGTCCGGTACACTCCTGCTCGCCATGGACGGGCAAAAGGCTGTGGGTTGCGGTGCTTTGCGCAGATTGGGTACGATACAGGACCGCACTTGTGAGATGAAGCGGCTTTATGTATGCGCCGAAGCAAGGAGCCTGGGCACTGGCGGTCAAATCGCCAGACGGCTCATTCAGGAAGGCGTTCGTTTGGGTTATTCTACCATGCTCCTGGATACACTGGATCGGTTGGAATCCGCCATCCATCTATACGAATCATTGGGTTTTGTGCGCACAAAACCATATTATGACAATCCGCTCCCCGGGGTTGTATATTGGAAACTGGACCTGAGAGGCCAGCATTGTGCTGCAGCTGATCCCGGTGTTCGGTAACATAGAGGAGAGGCAAAAACCTCAAACAAAAGGAAAATAGTGATGAGCGAAAACACACACCTTTACGTATTATGGACCAATGACAACCTGATCACAGCTGAAAAAATGGTATTTATGTATACGGTCAATTCTCTTGTTCATGGCTGGTGGGAAGAAGTGACCCTTATTATCTGGGGGGCGACTGCCAAACTGGTGAATGAAAATACAGATATCCAGGAACAGATCAAAAAGGCACAGGATGCGGGTGTTCACGTAACAGCCTGTAAAGCCTGTGCAGATCAGTTAGGCATTACGGAAACACTGGAAAAACTGAATATCGAGGTCAAGTATTGGGGCGTCCCGTTAACGGAAGTTTTAAAGAATGGAGAAAGGCTGCTGACAATTTGAAAAAACCTGTCAACTTTTGATCGCTGACTTCCAGCAGGATATTGAGAGGTGAAACCATGAAAACAAGGTGTCCGGTAACTGGAGAATATTTTTCAAGTTTATTGATGGTGATGCCTATGTTGTCGACTATGATAATTATCATTAGTGAGGTGCAAATATGAATAGAATGAAACGTAAGCCAACACATCCAGGGAAAATTATTCAAGAAGATTATTTGCGTCCATTGTCCATAACAGTCACAGAAATGGCATCTACGCTTGGAGTGTCCCGAAAGACATTATCAAAAATTACAAATGAGCGGGGATCTATAACTCCGGACATGGCTCTTCGTCTTGGCAGAGCTTTCGATACGACACCAGAATTATGGATGGATTTACAAAAAAATTATGACCTGTGGATGGCTGAACATGAATCGAAAGACTGGCAAAAAGTCATTCCAGTTTCACCTGAAAAACTTCATGCAAGTGCATAAGACACAGCGAACAATCCAATAAACCAGACTGGGCTAAAACCCAATCAGCTTTGACATCCGCCATAGCGAACCGCAGCCAATTTTGTCAAGTATTTGTATCTAAAAACTTGACATTCACTTTAATAAAGCCTATTCTTTGTTGGAAAAGCAACGTATTAAGATGAGGTTCTTATGAAAGTCGCCGCAAGAATTAAATCTACAGTGAATCGTATTCAGCCTGGAAAAGTCTTTAAGTATTCTGATCTTGGGGTTTCCCGTAATGAGTATGGCGCTGCTGCAAAGACTTTAAGTCGTTTGGTTAAAGAAAAGACTGTCAAAAGGCTTTCTACCGGGGTTTTCTACAGGCCTAAAGCGACAGCGTTTGGTGAATTAGGTCCAAGTGAAAGTGAGCAGCTTCGACCATATTTGTTTAACGGAAGAAAGAGGATTGCTTATATTACTGGCGCAGCATTGTTTAACCAGCTGAGTTTAACAACGCAGGTACCCAAAGATATTGATCTGGCCGGCACGGCAAAAAAACCTGTTTCAAAAATTGGCAACATAAAAGTTCGATTTGTAAAAAGCTACGCAGATGTTAACAGCAAGAATTATAATCTTTTAGGTATCCTTGATGTCCTTAAAAATTTTAAGGACATCCCTGATTTAAATGAAGAATCGGCAATAAACCGCATCAAGGCCATAATCGCTGAATTGACGGACCGTGAAAAAAAAGATTTGCTCAAGTATGCTTTGGCCTATCCGCCCAGAGCCCGGGCTTTTTTAGGGGCTTTATTGGAATCAATGAAAATAGAACAAAAAGAAGCATTGGTTACTTTAAAAGAAAGCTTGAACCCTTTGTCTTCATACAGTGTTGGAGCAGTTCAAGATATTCTTCCAAATTCTAAAAACTGGTATATTGAATGAAGCTACATCTTGATAAAAAGCTTTTCCAGGAAGCGATTCAAGCGACTGCGCAACATATTGGTATCCCGGAGGTGTATGTAGAAAAAGACTATTGGGTTTCTTTGGTTCTACTTGAAATATTCTCATCGGAAATCTCTGATTTGGTTGTATTTAAAGGCGGGACATGCCTTTCAAAATGTCACAACCTCATACAAAGGTTTTCAGAGGATATTGACCTGGTTATCATTCCTGTTAAAGGAGAGCCCACAAATCAGTTTTCAAAAAGAATGAAAATGGTCAGTAAGATTGTTGAAAAGATTTTACCTGAAACGCATATTGAAGGCTACACAAACAAAAGGGGCAATATCAGGAAAACAGTTCATCAGTATGACAAAGTGTTTGATAGCAACCTGGTGCAAGTTGCTGACCATTTAATACTTGAGGCTTCTTTACTTGGCAATTCTGAGCCATTCACCAAGCAAAAAATCAGTAGCTATCTCCTGGATTTTATGATCCATGCGGGCACTGAAGATTTGATTAAAAAGCACAATATGGCCGCCTTTAATGTGCAGGCATTAAGCGTTAAACGCACCTTGTGCGAAAAAATCATGAGCCTTGTCAGGTTTTCACAGGTTGAAAATCGTGATGTGATCCTGTCAAGCAAGGTTCGACATATTTACGACTTACATCTTATGCTGAAAAATGAAGAGATTTTATCATTTTTTAATGAAAACGATTTTATAAAGATGCTGGTCAAGGTTGGGGAGGATGATTTTGTCGGTTACAAGAACAACAATGAGTGGCTAAAGAATCATCCAGGTTCAGCAATTATTTTTGATTCCCCTGAAAAGGTGTGGCCACCTATCATGAAAGCTTATCAAGGATCTTTCAAACAAATGGTTTATGGGGAATTGCCGTCGGAATCAGACCTGCTTGATACTTTGGGTAAAATAAGCAAAAGAATAAAGCCAATTGATTGGCAAGTCGGCAGATAGGCCTGGGGTTGCCCTAAAGTGAAAAATATCTGGCCAAATAGCAGCGATCCTGTCTGCGGAATCCCACCAATAGATCATTGATCTGGTGCCGTGCCGGTAACTTTCCGGTGCTATCGAAAAACTCGGACCAGGGGGATCTGGTGCTCCGTGTCCGGGATGAGCGCAACAACGCCACCCGGCATCTGCTTTAAGGAGAACAAGCCGAAGACCTGATGGCCGTATTTGACAGCGAAACCACCGTGGCCGAAATGCAGCCGGATGTGGCCCTGCTGGCACAGCTGGACTGCCGGATGAACCAGACCCCTTGGTCTGACCCGGGCATCTTGAGCTAAATAGGGATCTATTTGAGTGAATTGTCTATCCAGCTGGTCAGTAAGGATTTCGATAACCAATAAGCTAAGGGGCAAATGACATGAAAGGTGAAAAGATTGAGGTAAAGGGAACTGAAATTACAATCTTTGAAATTAACCAGAACGACTACCTGTCCCTTACGGATATTGCCAGATATAAGAATCCGGACGAACCAAAGGATGTGGTCAAAAACTGGATGCGCAGCAAAAATACCATTGAATTTATTGGGTTATGGGAAAAATTGAACAACCTGGGTTTTAAAGGGGTCGAATTCGACCACTTTATATAATTCAACATGAAAGCAGAAAAACTCATTTGCACACGAATCATCTATTCTGAATCGGCATTTTGAAGGAAAAGAAAATGCATACCAGTTCACGACACCGGAACAGCTGATCGCTGACTTCCAGCAGGATATTGAGAGGTGGAACCATGAAAACTGTGATCCTTGATGTTCGCACACCTGCCGATGCCATGGCGGATTTTACACAGGCCTGGAACACAGGAAAATCAGAGAAGTCAGACCGCATCAGCTTTGCGTCCCCGGAGTTGCTCTGGCGGGTATTGACCGCAAAACGCTGGGAATTACTCAAGATTCTCTGCGGCGCGGGGTCTGTATCAATTCGAGAAGCAGCCCGCCGTGCCGGCCGTGATGTCAAGGCCGTTCACAGTGATGTGACGGCACTGCTGAATGCCGGCATACTCACCCGCACGGACAAAGGGCGTATCGTTTTCCCCTATGATGAGGTGAAAGCCGGAATAACCTGAGAAGACAGCCAAAACAAAAATTGACAAAAGACAGCGCATGGATTATTCTGTACATAAAATATGTACAGAAATAACGTTCCAACTGGAGGTGAGGATGCCGCAAGTAAATATAACGGAGTTCCGCAACCATCTTCCACATTATATGAAACAGGTACAAAATGGGGTTGAATTTCTGATAACAAGCCATGGAAAAAAAATTGCCCGCCTTGTCCCTGAATCCGATGCTGTAACAGAGGCCCACAACCGGCTCATGAAATTACGGGGGACAATGATCAAAGGAGACATTATAGAACCTGTCGGGGGAGAATGGCATGCCGACGCGGATAATTTGTGATACCCATATTCTGATCTTCTGGCAGGATGACCCGATGCGCCTGAGCAATGCGGCCCAGTCCGCCATTGAAACCGGATTGGATGACAAAACCCTTGCCTGTTCAGATATCTCCTTCTGGGAAATTGCCATGCTGATGCATTCCGGCCGATTGCGGAACGACATCTCTTCGGTACAGTACATGACGGATCTGTGTCTGGCTTTATCCTTGACTGTCTGGCCGATTACACCGGAAATAGCATCCCTGTCCCAGGAAGACTTTTTTCATCATAATGATCCTGCCGACCGGCTGATTGCAGCCACGGCAATTCATCACAATGCACCGCTGATCACTGCGGACAATAAACTTCAACATCTGGAACCGCTGACAGTGATATGGTAGCAAAAAGCGGACAAAGGGCGTACCGTTTTCCCCTATGATGCGGTGAAAGTCGAGTTTCTGCTGCATGCAGCATAAGGCCATCCAAAGGAATTTTATCCCATAAGCCGGTTCAAAGAAAACATGATCCGCCAGCTGACCCGCCATGAAGGCCTGCGCCTCAAACCCTACCTTTGCCCGGCAGGCAAACTCACCATCGGCATCGGCAGAAACCCTGACCGCCATGATGGCATCGGCACAGCTGCCGGATGACCCGGAATCCTCGGTATGACCTGCGTGCGGGACCTGCTCGGGCTCGATGGCGCCGACACCTTTGGCACAGGCCCTGGAAACGGGATGTGAAAACCTGTTCCAGCACACCCTCACCGTGGGCTTCCGGGACAGCGACGCCGGCCACGGCCGCCTGTGACCCTTTTATTTTTCGGCTGCCCATTCTGGTGTTCAAGATCGAACAGAGTACCACAATAATTTGTTCTGTATTAAAAAATTCTGCATAATCAATTTGACATATAATTATAATATATTTACAGTATAATTATGAAAAAATTAATCTTTGAATGGGATGATACCAAAAATAAAACCAATCTTACGAAACATGGTGTAACCTTTGAAGAAGCACAAACTGTCTTCTTCGATGAAAGTGCAATTCAATTTGACGATCCAGATCATTCCATTGATGAAGAGAGATTTTTACTTTTAGGTTTCAGCCAAAAGCTTGAAGTCTTGGTTGTTTGCCATTGTTATCGCAGTGATGAGTCAATGATTCGTATCATTTCTGCAAGAAAGGCAACCAGGAAAGAACAAAAAGTGTATTTCAGGAGGCCATGATGAGAAAAGAATATGATTTTGAAAATATGAAAAGCCGTAAAAATCCTTATGCCAGGAATCTGAAAAAGCAGGTTACCATTCGAATTGGTGTAGATATTATAGATTATTTCAAAAAGCAGGCGGAGGAAACAGGTGTTCCCTACCAGAATTTGATTAATCTTTATTTACGAGACTGTGTTCAATCCAACAGAAAACTGTCTATAAACTGGACCCAGTAAGATATTGCATTTTTAATGTGCCCCGATGGTCTGACCCGGGCATGATCCAAAAATGATTGTTGTTTGATCGTTGTTTGACTGGGCGCCTTTCTTAAAGTGTGGGATTTTACATAAGTTGTATAAAATCAGACAGTTGTTTTGTTTTCAGTCGTTTGACTGGCCAGCAAGGTCCTGGATGATAAAGAATTAAATCTTCGGCCGTAATTTTACCTGAACGCAAAAGGAGGAACCCATGGAAAAATACCTGCCCATCATTTACGTGCGGGGGTACGCCGGAAGCCAGGGGGCTGTGGAGTCCACTGTGGACCGGCCGTACTACGGCTTCAATCTCGGCTCCACCCAGGTGCGCACCGGCCCGGATGGTGATCCGGACTTCTTCATCTTTGAAAGCCCCCTGGTCCGTTTGATCAAGGACCACGGCTATACGGATCTCTTTGCCCGGACCGGCAATGGCGGGGCAGTGGAGCTGCTCAACGGCGAGGACAAGCGGTATGAAACCGGCAGATTCCCTGTCCGGTCCCTCTGGATCTTTCGCTACTATGACCGGACTTCGGAACGGGCCGGTGACGGCACCCGGGATGTCATCGAGACCCTGGGGGAAAACCTGGGCTGCCTGGTGGATTTTGTCCTGGCGCAGACCCGTGCCCCCCGGGTCCACCTGGTGGCACACTCCATGGGCGGGCTCATCTGCCGCTCCCTGATCCAGCGGGTCTTAAAGAAGGAGGCCGCAAAAAAGATCGACCGGCTCTTCACCTATGCCACACCGCACCGGGGCATTCACTTCCGGCGCGGTCTCGGCTTTTTGACCAGCGTGCGCGACCTGCTCGGGCTCAATGACTCCAACACCTTCGGCCCTGACCGGATGTGCGAGTTCCTTGGTTTCTCCAGGAATTGGGACCCGAACCGCCTGAACGAAATCGGCGGACACTTTCCTGTTGACCGGGTCTTCTCGCTGGTCGGCACCAACCACACCGACTACAACCTGGCCCGGCTGGCCGTGGGACCTGGCAGCGACGGCCTGGTGCAGATGGACCACGCCTATGTCAAAGACAGCAGCCGTGCCTTTGTCTTTTGCAGTCACAGCGGGCCGCTGGGCATTGTCAACTCGGAAGAAGGGTACCAGAACCTCCAGCGCTTCCTCTTTGGTGACACCAGCGTGCGCATCGACCTGGAAAACGTCCGCCTCAAAGATGCCCTGCGCAACGACGAGGATCTGCGCTTTCTGCTCATCGAGACCACGGTGCTGATCCGCGGTGAGCAGATCGTGATGACGGACCAGCGCGAGGAGCACGGCTCAGCCCTGACCGTCCCGGCCCGGGCCCTGGAGACCGGATGTGAAACCCTGTTCCGCACCTATCTGATGAAGGCATACCGGCCCAGTGCCCAGGACCGCTATTCCAACTTTCAGATCCGGCTGCGTGTTCTACCCCTTTACGTGCGCAACCGCCGGGTGCTGCGGGACCGCCACTACTTTGGTGAACACCTGTTTCAGCACACCCTCACCGTGGGCATCCGGGACAGTGACGCTGGTGAAGGCCGCCTGGTGCGGGCCAGATGGGCCGGGCTTGACAGCGATCTTCCCGCCACGGGCAAACGCTATCCCCGCAATGACAACATCCGCTTCCCCCTGCCGTCAAAGAACCTGGAACAGGGGGATCTGGTGCTCCGTGTCCGGGATGAGCGCAGCAACTCCACCTAACATTGTGCTGCAGCTGATTTCCAGCAAGATATTGAAAGGTGGAATAATGAAAACAGTGACGCTTGATGTTCGAACACCTGCCGATGCCATGGCAGATTTTACACAGGCCTGGAACACAGGAAAATCAGAGAAGTCAGCCCGCATAAGCTTTGCGTCTCCAGAGCTGCTCTGGCGGGTATTGACTGCAAAACGCTGGGAATTACTCAAGGTCCTCTGCGGCGCGGGGCCTGTATCAATTCGAGAAGCAGCCCGGCGTGCCGGCCGTGATGTCAAGGCTGTTCACGGCGATGTGACGGCATTGCTGAATGCCGGCATACTCGCTCGCACGGACAAAGGGTGTATCGTTTTTCCATATGATGCGGTTAAAGTCGAGTTTCTGCTGCATGCGGCATAAGGCCATCCAAAGGAAAATTATGAAAAACATATTCGCATCCATACCGGATGCCTTTGAAGAAGAACTTTTTGACGATCTGCTCAAAAGCGGCAATATACGCATAGAGCGGATACTCTCCAAGGGACAGTCGTCGCCGGCACAGGGATGGTATGACCAGTCTGAGCATGAATGGGTGGTTGTGCTGGAGGGATCCGGCATCATCGCTTTTGAAGACGGCAGAGAAATCACTTTGGGCAGAGGGGACTGTATCAACATCCCCGCCCATGTCAGACACCGGGTTAAATGGACAGATCCGGACCGGGTCACGGTCTGGCTGGCGGTATTTTACGACTGATTTTTCCTCTTGATGACCTGATGGACGCTTTTAAAATTGTCGTTATTTGATGTAGGGCCGTGGAGTCCACTATGGACTGGGCTCGACAGCGATCTTCCCGCCACGGGCAAACGCTATCCCCGAAATGACAACATCCGCTTCCCATTGCCATCAAAGAACCTGGACCAGGGAGATCTGGTGCTCCGTGTCCGGGATGAGCGCAGCAACGCCACCCGGCATTTGCTATAAACAGATTTATACAAAAGGTAAAATTGATTCCAACTTTAAAGACAAAACGATTGACGTTAAGACCTTTGTCTAAATCCGACCAATCTGCCATGGTCGATGCGATCATGTCAGATATGGATGTCATGCGCTGGCTGCCATATTCTGACGCTGTATCAACTTTTGAGGGACAGCAAGAAGTTGCTTTAGGGTATATCAATGATTTTATCAAGCCCTGGGATACTCTTGGATTTGGTGTGTGGGCTATTTGCATTGGGGATACTGAACTGGGTCCAGTGGGAACCTTTATCGGGTACTGTGGGTTCCTTCCTGAACAGATTGAGGGATCCGGACCGGAAATCGCCTATGCCGTGCGCAAATCCATGTGGACCAAAGGGTTGGTAACAGAGGCGCTTTCTGCATGCCTTGACTGGATTTTTATTAAGCCCGAGATTCATTTTGTACATGCGGTAACTGACAGGGAAAACTTTGCATCCCGCCGTGTAATGGAAAAAATCGGAATGAGGCATGAAAAAGATGTTGACCTCTACGAATCTGTGGCTAAAGGTAATGGCCTGCTTCCGTTTTATTATATAGATCGCGAGGTCTATATTAGAAACAGGCCAGACTGAAAGCCAACCTGACGCAGGTCCGGCTCGCTGAAAAACTTGGCATCCATGCAGCATAAGGCCATCCAAAGCAATTTTATCCCATGAACCGGTTCAAAGAAAACATGATCCGCCAGCTGACCCGCCATGAAGGCCTGCGCCTCAAACCCTACCTTTGCCCGGCCGGCAAGCTCACCATCGGCATCGGCAGAAACCTGGAGGGCAAAGGCATCACAAAACAGGAAGCTGTCATGCTGCTGGAAAACGACATCCAGGAATGCCTGGATGATCTCATACCGCTGTTCGATGCATTTGACACGCTCCCCGAACCGGTCCGGCAGGTCCTGGTGGACATGCGGTTCAACCTGGGCCCGGGGAGGTTCCGGCAGTTCAAGAAAATGATCGCTGCCGTCAACGCCCGCAATTTCCCCCAGGCCGCCGCACAAATGAAAGCCTCCCGGTGGTACCTTCAGGTGGGAAAACGTGCAGAAACCCTGACCGCCATGATGGCATCGGCACAGCTGCCGGATGGTTAAATCTCAGCAGTATTCTGCCGGGCAGCGACGATCGCCTGGTGCTGTAGAAATGGGCCGGGCTCGACAGCGATCTTCCCGCCACTGGCAAACGCTATCCCCGCAATGACAACATCCGGTTCCCGCTGCCATCAAAGAACCTGGACCAGGGGGATCTGGTGCTCCGTGTCCGGGATGAGCGCAGCAACCCCACCCTGCATCAGCTTTAAGGAGAACAAAATGAACATACCCATGTATCAGGTTGACGCCTTCACCTCCACCGTTTTTTCCGGTAATCCGGCCGCTGTCTGCCTGCTGGACACATGGCTTGACGATGCCGTCCTGCAGGCGGTTGCCGCTGAGAACAACCTGTCAGAAACCGCGTTTCTGGTTCAAAACACCACCGGTTTTGACCTCAGGTGGTTTACCCCGGTCACAGAAGTGGCCCTGTGCGGTCATGCCACACTGGCCAGCGCGTTTGTGCAGTTTTTTTGCCAACACTGGAACAAAGATACGATCGTTTTTGACACCCGCCACAGCGGACCGCTGACGGTTGCCCGAAAGGGGGATCTCCTTGAAATGGATTTTCCGTCCCGCCCCCCAGCGGCCTGTGAGCTATCTGAAAACCTCAGCCGAGCTCTGGGTGAGGCGCCCCAACAGGTGTACAAATCAGCCGAAGACCTGATGGCCGTATTTGACAGTGAAACCACCGTGGCCGGGATGCAGCCGGATATTGCCCTGCTGGCACAGCTGGACTGGCGGGGAATCATTATTACGGCACCGGGAGATCACTGCGATTTTGTATCCCGGTTCTTTGGGCCAAAGGTGGGCGTTCCCGAAGATCCGGTGACCGGCTCTGCCCACTGCGTGCTGATCCCCTACTGGGCATCCGTGCTGGACAAAAACGACCTTCATGCCCGGCAGGTTTCCCAACGGGGCGGAGAGCTGTTCTGCCAACTTGCCCATGACCGTGTCAGGATTGCCGGCCGGGCAGCACTCTATCTGGAGGGGATGATAAAGATTTGAATCTTCAGCCGCAATTTTGACAGGATGTATTGGATATAAACAGATTTATACAAACAATGAGATCATCAAAGGGAATACCCGTTGAGCAACATTTATATACCGGCTAAAGGACCTGAGGATTGGGCACAGCTACTGGCTGATCCTGTGAAACATTGGAGGACAGGATACTCTGCGCGGACGCTTGCTTACTCCTGGCAAAGCGCTGACGGCTTTCCTGCTGAAATAAAGGCGGCGTTTTCCGAAAACGAGTTTCTTTTTGATATCCAACTACTTATAGCCATTCCAGAACACAAGGTTCCTTTGGTGGGAGGATCCAAGCCATCACAGAATGATATATGGGCACTGGCACGAACAAGCAGCGGTTTAGTCTCGATCGCTTTAGAAGGAAAGGTATCGGAACCATTTGGCCCAACGCTGTCAGACTGGCTGGCGCAAGGATCTAAAGGGAAAGCTTCCCGACTGGCGTTCCTTCGCCGTGAACTGAATCTGAATGAAGCTTTGGCCGGCACGATAAGGTATCAGCTTATCCATCGCACCGGGTCTGCCGTCATTGAGGCGAAACGCTTCGGAGCCCCGCATGCTGTTATGCTTGTGCACTCGTTCAGCCCAACCCGTGAATGGTTTCAGGATTTTGAGGCATTTGCAGTGTTGTTGCGTACCGAAGCTGCAATCAATCGTGTCGTTTATGCCGGGCAACGTGGAGGCGTTCATCTTCATATCGGCTGGATATGCGGAAATGAAAAATTCCTGGCTACATAGCAGCCGGACATGTCCCTGAAGCTATGCTCCCCAAAAATCAAACAGAGGTCGCTGCAGAATGAAGAATGAAAAGAAAAAGCAAATGACCCTTTCTCCAAAACAGACTCCCAATCTGGCCGAACTGCCACAGCTTCCGGACGGCTATCAGGATTTTCTCAGCGAAGTTTCCACTCTGCTGGCGGCAGCCAGAAAACAGGCAGCCCGGGCGGTCAATACTGTCCTGGTTGCCACCTACTGGGAACTTGGAAGAAGAATCATCGAGTTTGAACAGGCCGGTAAAGAGCTTGCCGGTTATGGGGAACAACTACTGCAAAGGCTTTCCTCTGATCTGGGCAAACGATTTGGCCGGTGATTTTCCGTGGACAATCTGGAGAGCATGCGTCTTTTTTACCTAACCTATATGGAATCAAAGATTTCCCAGACAGTGTCTCGGAAATTGGCTGAACCGAAAAAATCCGGGACACCCTCGAACATGATTTCTGACTATGAACGAGGCAAGCGAAGGCTTTCACCCGAAATGGCAGAGCGCATCGCTGAAATCCTTGATATCAAAGCAGACAGAATTTCATAATGAACCAGTTCAAAGAAAACATGATCCGCCAGCTGACCCGCCATGAAGGCCTGCGCCTCAAACCCTGCTGCTGCGGCCTTGATGAAAAAAAAGATTTTTGTTTGATCGTTGTTTGACTGGTCAGCCCCCGGCCGGGCTGCCCTTTATCTGGAGGGGATGACACATATATATATGAAAGTAAATATTCAAAAAATCGAGGGTAGTTGGAAACTGGGTTTTGTTTTAGATAAGCATGTTGATTATTCAGAATTTTTAGGTACAGACCAATTTGGCCATGATCGATTTGATACTGTAAGGACTGAAGTCGGTGAAGCCATTTTTCAATTAAAATATCGAAATGACTTGTCACAAATTGACGTTCTATCTTCGGCCTTTGTTGAAAATTTGGGTGGATTTTTTAAAAATGTAGGGCTTGTGATTCCAATGCCACCTTCGAAAAACAGGACTGTTCAACCCCTTACACTCCTGGCAAAGGCTGTTGCCAAAAAATTGGATAAACCTTTCTTTGAAAAAATCCTGGTCAAAAATATTACGACACCCCTTATGAAAGATTTGGTCACAAAAGAAGATAAAGAAAATGCCCTGAAGGGAGCATTAAGCATTAACGATGAAATCACTAACGATGGGAAATGGGATTTTCTCATCATAGATGACTTGTACGCATCAGGTGCCTCTTTAGGGGTTGCTACCGATATATTAAAAACCTATAATAAGGTTAATAATATTTATGTAGGAGCGTTTTCAAGGACGAGATGGTTATGACAACTGTTTTTATTTCAGGTTCTATGGGGATCAAAAATTTGGACAAAAAAATTGTTCAAAAGATTGACAGTATAATCAAAAGAAATCATAAAGTGATCGTCGGAGATGCAAGTGGAGTGGATAGTTCAATCCAAAGATTATTGAAACAAAAAGAATATAAAAATGTAACAGTTTTTTGCAGCGGAAACACCGTGAGAAATAATATAGGCAAATGGCCTGTAAATAGAGTGGTTGTTGAAGATAAGACCTCAAATGCAAGATTATTCTATACAGCTAAAGATCTCCAGATGGCTAAAACGTGTGATGTCGGTTTTATGGTTTGGGATTCAAAGAGTACTGGAACATTAAGCAATGTTTTAGAATTGTTGAAACAACAGAAAAATTCATTGGTATTTATAAACAAATTAAAAGGATTCAAAAAAGTCTGCAATCTTTCTGATTTTGAGGAGTTGGTTTCAATCATGAATAACAACTCTTTGGAAAAGGCTGACAAAAAGATTAGGATTAAAAGTAAAATCAGCACCCTCAAACAAATGGAACTTTTTCCAGTCTAAGACCGGCAAACTTCAAAAAACTGATCATTCTCAACACGCAATATCCTGCGGTACGAGACCATCGTTCAACTGAGGAAACCAGGCCTTCTCATCTATGGACAGGCACAATGCAAAGGGGAATTCAGGGAGGAACCCATGGAAAAATACCTGCCCATCATTTACGTGCGGGGATACGCCGGAAGCCAGTGGGCTGTGGAGTCCACTGTGGACCGGCCGTACTACGGCTTCAATCTCGGCTCCACCCAGGTGCGTACCGGCCCGGACGGTGATCCGGACTTCTTCATCTTTGAAAGCCCCCTGGTCCGTTTGATCAAGGACCACGGCTACACAGATCTCTTTGCCCGGACCGGCAATGACGGGGCCGTGGAGCTGCTCAACGGCGAGGACAAGCGGTATGAAGCCGGCAGATTCCCTGTCCGGTCCCTCTGGATCTTTCGCTACTATGACCGGACCTCGGAACGTGCCGGCGACGGCACCCGGCATCTGATTTAAGGAGAACAAAATGAACATACCGATGTATCAGGTTGACGCGTTCACCTCCACCGTTTTTTCCGGCAATCCGGCCGCTGTCTGCCTGCTGGACACATGGCTTGACGATACCGTCCTGCAGGCGGTTGCCGCTGAGAACAACCTGTCAGAAACCGCGTTTCTGGTTCAAAACACCACCGGTTTTGACCTCAGATGGTTTACCCCGGTCACGGAAGTGGCCCTGTGCAGTCATGCCACACTGGCCAGCGCGTTTGTGCAGTTTTACTGCCAGAACTGGAACAAAGACACGATCGTTTTTGACACCCGCCACAGCGGACCGCTGACGGTTGCCCGCAAGGGAGATCTCCTTGAAATGAATTTTCCATCCCGCCCCCCGGCCGCCTGTGAGCTGTCGGATACCCTCAGCCGTGCCCTGGGTGAGGCGCCCCGGCAGGTGTATGAATCAGACGAAGACCTGATGGCCGTATTTGACAGCGAAACCACCGTGGCCGGGATGCAGCCGGATATTGCCCTGCTGGCACAGCTGGACTGCCGGGGAATCATTATTACGGCGCCGGGAGAACACTGCGATTTTGTATCCCGGTTCTTTGGGCCAAAGGTGGGCGTTCCCGAAGACCCGGTGACAGGCTCTGCCCACTGCGTGCTGATTCCCTTTTGGGCATCAGTGCTGGGCAAAAATGACCTTCATGCCCGGCAGGTTTCCCAACGGGGCGGAGAGCTGTTCTGCCGGCTTGCCCATGACCGTGTAAGGATTGCCGGCCGGGCAGCACTCTATCTGGAGGGGATGATAAAGATTTGAATCTTCAGCCGCAATTTTGAAGGATGTAGGGGATACTGAACTGGGTCCAGTGGGAACCTTTATCGGGCACTGTGGATTCCTTCCTCAACAGATTGAGGGATCCGGACCGGAAATCGCCTATGCCAAGCGGAAATCCATGTGGATCGAAGCTTTTGGTTATCATGTCGAGAGGGAAACTGCATGAATGAAGATATCGTACAAATAAAGAATCACGATCCATCTCAGTCTCTTTTCCAGGATATCAAAAACCTGATTGAAACGGGGCGCTCCAAGGTGGCAGTTACCGTCAATAAGGCTTTGACTCTTCTTTACTGGCAGGTTGGGCAGCGCATCCATAAAGAGATCCTGGTCCATGAGCGGGCCGAATACGGAAAACAGATTTTGCAGACACTGGCTGCAAAATTAACAGAAGCTTATGGACAGGGGTGGAGCGAAAGAAATCTGGCCTACATGGTTAAATTTGCACAAGTTTTTCCTGATCCTGATATTTTGCAGGCACTGTGTGCAAAATTGAGTTGGAGCCATTTCAAAGACTTGATTTATATTCAAGACCCTCTAAAACGGGAATTTTATGCGGAAATGTGCCGCCATGAAAGCTGGAGCGTACGAACCCTGAGAAAAAAAATCGATGCCATGCTTTTTGAACGCACAGCCTTGTCCAGAAAACCCGATGAAGTCATTGTTCAGGAACTGAGAGACTTGCGGGAAACTGATAAATTATCGGCGGATCTGGTTTTCCGTGACCCGTATTTTCTTGACTTTTTGGGACTCCAGGACCGGTACGTGGAGAAAGATATTGAGGATGCTATTTTACGGGAACTGGAGCATTTTTTGCTTGAGCTTGGCAGCGGATTCGCGTTTTTGGCCCGCCAGAAACGGTTTCAACTGGACAATGACGATTATTACATTGACCTGCTGTTTTACCATCGGCACCTGAACCGGTTGATTGCCATTGACCTGAAGCTGGGGGATTTCAAGGCACAGGACAAAGGCCAAATGGAGCTGTATCTCAGATGGCTTGCCAAAAATGAACAGCATCCGGAAGAAAAATCACCCCTGGGTATTATCCTTTGTGCCGGGAAAAAGCAGGACCTGGTGGAGCTGATGGAGTTGGGACAGTCCGGTATTCATGTGGCTGAATACCTCACGCTTCTGCCGGAAAAAGCCCTGTTGCAGCAGAAACTGCACGATGCCGTCACCAAGGCCCGGCTTCGCCTGGAAAACAGGAGAGCAGAGGACGAATGACGTTGGAAACCAAGAAGGCTTTACAGTTCAAGATCAAACAGATATGTTGCAAAAGGACATAGATGTTTTCGACCCTCCCATCATTTACGTGCGGGGGTATGCCGGAAGCCAGGGGGCTGTGGAGTCCACGGTGGACCGGCCTTACTATGGCTTCAATCTCGGCTCCACCCAGGTGCGGGCCAAATGGGCCGGGCTCGACAGCGATCTCCCCGCCACGGGCAAACGCTATCCCCGCAATGACAACATCCGCTTCCCCCTGCCGTCAAAGAACCTGGAACAGGGGGATCTGGTGCTCCGTGTCCGGGATGAGCGCAGCAACGCCACCCGGCATCTGCTTTAAGGAGAACAAAATGAACATACCGATGTATCAGGTTGACGCGTTCACCGCCACCGTTTTTTCCGGCAATCCGGCCGCGGTCTGCCTGCTGGACACATGGCTTGACGATACCGTTCTGCAGGCGGTTGCCGCTGAGAACAACCTGTCAGAAACCGCTTTTCTGGTTCAAAACACCACTGGTTTTGACCTCAGGTGGTTTACCCCGGTCACAGAAGTGGCCCTGTGCGGTCATGCCACACTGGCCAGCGCGTTTGTGCAGTTTTACTGCCGGCACTGGAACAAAGATACGATCGTTTTTGACACCCGCCACAGCGGACAGCTGACAGTTGCCCGAAAGGGGGATCTCCTTGAAATGGATTTTCCGTCCCGCCCCCCAGCCGCCTGTGAGCTGTCTGATACCCTCAGCCGCGCCCAGGGTGAGGCGCCCCAACAGGTGTACGAATCAGCCGAAGACCTGATGGCCGTATTTGACAGCGAAACCACCGTGGCCAAAATGCAGCCGGATGTTGCCCTGCTGGCACAGCTGGACTGCCGGGGAATCATTATTACGGCGCCGGGAGATCACTGCGATTTTGTATCCCGGTTCTTTGGGCCAAAGGTGGGCGTTCCCGAAGACCCGGTGACCGGCTCTGCCCACTGCGTGCTGATTCCCTTTTGGGCATCGAAGCTGGGAAAAAATGACCTTCATGCCCGGCAGGTTTCCCAACGGGGAGGAGAGCTTTTCTGCCGGCTTGCCCATGACCGTGTCATGATTGCCGGCCGGGCAGTACTCTATCTGGAGGGGATGATAATGATTTGAATCGGCTGCCTGGCTGACGGAAAAAACACTGTCGGAAAAGCGCATCATCGGCTATGATCACAATATGGTACGGATCGACCATGCTTATCAAGGCAATTTCGTATCATATCAGTTCCGCCCCTTTTTTGTGCAAGCATAAACATCCTTTTGTTGACAAATAGCACCTACTATCTTAATCCTTGTTTTAGAAGTCCAGTGCTAATTGTTTAATTGTGGATATTACCAAATATAGGTATGGTTACATTGATTCAAGTATTTGATTTTTTTGCCGGATGTGGCGGAACAAGCAAAGGTTTTGAGATGGCTGGTTGCAATATTGTTTTTGCACTTGATAATAATCTGGATGCCACGCTTACTTTCAAAAAAAATTTTCCCGATACAATAGTTTTAAATAAAGATATTAACAGGATTAAAATCGAAGAAATTGAACCACTGGTTTCCGGATGCAAAGGGAAGCCATTATTGTTCTGTGGGTGTGCTCCTTGCCAACCATTCACAAAACAAAAAACAACGAAAAAAGACAGGGATAATAGAATACAATTGTTGTCTGAATTTCAACGTTTTGTTAAGGCATTTAAACCTCATTACGTTTTCGTTGAAAATGTGCCGGGGATGCAAAAGCAGGTTTTTCAAAGCAGCCCCTTTAAGACATTTGTAGATTATTTAAGAAATGATGGATATTCATACGAATTTAAAGTAATCCAATCTCAAGATTATGGTATACCTCAACAAAGAAAACGGCTGGTTTTAATAGCATGTAAGACAAATCAAATATCAATTCCTAAAAAAATATGTGACCCTTCTAAAAGTTTAAAAGAATATTCAACTGTTAGAGAATGGATTTCTGACCTTCCACCGATAGAAGCAGGAGAAGAACACCCGACTATTCCGAATCACCGCTCTGCGCAGTTAGAACCGATAAACCTCAAGCGAATCAAATCCACTCCAGAGGGTGGTAATAGACTGAATTGGCCTAAATCTCTTTGGCTTGATTGTCATAAGGACGGATATAAAGGTCATACTGATGTTTACGGAAGAATGAAATGGGATGAACCTGCAACCGGGTTAACTACTAGATGTATAAGTCTTTCAAACGGTCGATTCGGGCATCCAGAACAAAATCGAGCTATTAGTATTCGTGAAGCAGCATGCCTCCAGACATTCCCACGCGATTTTATTTTTCACGGAAATCTGAATTCGATGGCAAAGCAAATCGGTAATGCAGTACCTGTTAAATTAGCCGAAGTGTTTGGAAAGCACATGATAAAACACTATAGGAATCTGAATGGCAAAATTCAAAACTAGAGCACGGACAGTTGATCTTCTTGGTAGACAGCAGATAGCCGGTATTCCAACAGCTATAAGCGAACTTTTTAAAAATGCTCATGATGCTTATGCTGACAATGCATTGGTTGATTATTTCCGATCCGACGGACTTTTTGTTTTGCGTGATGATGGAGTTGGAATGACTAAATCGGATTTTGAAAATCGATGGCTCACCATTGGTACAGAAAGCAAAGTCAAAGAGCAGTCAGGAATGGAGCCTCCCTATTCACCTCCAGATAAACCGGAAAGGGTTACAATGGGTGAAAAAGGGATTGGACGTCTTGCTATCGGAGTAATCGGGAATCAAGTTCTAATCTTAACCCGTGCTAAAAGAAACGGAGTGCTCGATGATCTATTAGCAGTTTTCATCAATTGGGATCTTTTTGAAGTCCCTGGAATTGATATTGATGATATCGAAATCCCAATTAAAATCCTTCCGGGTGGGACTCTTCCAGATGTGGATGATGTTAATTCCATGGTCGATGTTGTCCGTCAAAACTTAGATACATTAGCATCAAAAATAAATGATGACGTTCGACACAAAATTGTTAAAAATCTTGATGCTTTTATTGTTGATCCGGATGACTTGGAATCCTTTGCATCCGGGCCGACTCTCAAAGAGAACGGTCACGGGACACATTTTTATATCCTTCCTTCTAATGAAACAATCTCTTTGGATATAGATGAAGACCGTCGAAGAAATGATGATCCCATCTTTACAAAATTTTTATTGGGATTTTCCGATACCATGACGACTACAGAAACTCCGCTTTTAAAAACGGAATTTCGGGACTGGAAAACTGATGTTCCTGGCGATTTTATTGAACTCATAGGCCCTGGCGAGTTTGTCACACATGCTGAGTTCAATATGGCTGATCACCATATTGAAGGAAAATTTGATGAATATGGGCAATTTGATGGAACGGTAACGGTTTACGGACAAAATCCGATTAACCATGTGGTTTCATGGAGCAAGTCGAGAGGTCGAGAGACATTATGTGGGCCCTTTTCATTTAAACTGGCTCATATTCAGGGTAACCAGAGAGAGAGCTCACTTCCTCCAGAGGACTATACAAGAATCTCCCAAAAATTATACCGTGTCGGTGGCGTTTATGTTTATCGAGATGGTATCCGAGTTCTTCCGTATGGCAATCATGATCATGATTTTTTAGATATAGAAAAAAACAGAACAAAAAGTGCCAGCTATTATTTTTGGTCTCATCGAAAAATGGCAGGCGCAATTAACATCTCCCATAAAAATAGAAAATTAGTTGAAAAAGCTGGCCGAGAAGGCTTTCAACAAAATACAGCATATCGGCAATTTTGCGATATATTAAAAAATTTCCTTTTTCAGATTTCTTCAGATTTTTTTAGGGAAGGTGGAATAAAGGCAGAAGATTTTATCCAAGTAAGAGAAGAATTAAATAAACAGGATGCCGCCTTGAAGAAAAAGGATCGGCAATCGAAAACAAAAAGAAATAAATTTTCTAAAGATTTGAATACCTTCTTTTCTAAAACGGAATCTTTGGAATACGAGAGTCGAATCAAAGCAATTGTAGACAATATTCATGATGCACTCAGAAAGGCTAAAAACATTGAAACACCTGATCAGGCGGCCAATCTGCTTATCAGATCCGAGAATACGGCAAATACTGAACTTGAAAAATTACGTTCGGATTATACTTTAGTTAGACCAAGAGGCGTTGGGTTAACAAAACAGCTGGATCGAGACTGGAAAGCTTATCTATCAGAGTATCAGAGGCTGGAAGAAGAATATTTCAAACCCACTGCAAAAGAGATATCCGAAATTATAGGCGCGTCTGCAAAACAAGCAAGGATATATGTTGATCAAAGAAAAAGGCTTGAAGTCCTAATAAAACAAACTAGCGAAAAATCTTTTAAAAAGGTTCAATCCAAAGCAAATGAAACAAAAATTTCTTTAAAAAATACCGAGCAAAATGTTCAGGACCTTGTAAAAAATAGTCTTACCGAAATTCAGGATTTAATTACACAAATTGAAATCGATTTCAATCGTACAAATATCGAAAATATGGACGGCGGCTCAATTGATGAGTTAAAGATTTCCATTGAATCAAGATTGAACAAAGCGGCTGAAAGCCACGAAGAAGTTCTTGAAAGTGTAAAACAACAATTGGATATAATTCAGCTTTCAAGAGATGAAAAAGGGTATTTGATTTCACAAACCGACATGCTTGCCGCTCAAGAAAATGAACTACTCGCATTACAAGAGAATGCCGATGCAGACCTGGAATTAACCCAATTGGGTATGGCGGTTGATATTATCAATCATGAATTCACCAGTAGCATTCAAACTGTGAGAAAAAATGTGTCCATGCTTAAAAATTGGGCAGATGTGAATGAAGACTTAAAACCTCTATATCAAAATATTCGGACCAGTTTCGAACATCTTGACGGGTATCTTTCTTTATTCACACCATTAAATAGACGTTTGTATAGAAAGAAAATAGATATATCAGGAAAAAGAATTGCCAAATTTTTAACCAATCTGTTTGAAGAAAGATTAAAAAGACATGATGTAGATATGATCGTCACAGATGCCTTTAGTGCCCTTACGATACAAAGTTATCCGTCTACATTTTATCCTGTATTCGTCAATTTAATTGATAATGCCGTTTTCTGGATGAGAGATCAAAGCACAAATAAAAAAATTACACTTGATGCAATAAAAGGTGCTTTTATAATACAAGACACAGGCCCCGGAATTCCGATGAGAGATCGCCAAGCTATTTTTGAAAAAGGCTTTTCGCGTAAACCCGGAGGAAGGGGGCTTGGGTTATTCATTTCAAAAGATATTCTTAAAAAAGTTGATTACGATTTGATCATTGCTACCGAATATCAAAAGGGTACTTGTTTTAAAATACAACCATTAAAAGCTTAACCTATAAGGGGAAGTCATTGTGACCGAATCTGCCTTTTTTAACCATTCCAAAAAGATTATCGAAGACTTTCTATCCACTGCTATAATTTTTGATGACCAAGCATATTTTGGCGATTTTAATCCTGATCCTCCCAAAGATGTGGTATCCCCAGCAAAACGGAAAACAGCGTCTCAAAAGAAAGAAGATAAAAATACCAAAGAGATTGAAAACAAAGGCACAGAAGACATTCTGAAACCCTCCCACGATTTGAATGCAAAGATGGTCATTAACAGCTTTGCTAAAAAGGGTATTCTTTGTTCAGTGATCAAGCCCGAGGAACAGGAGCTTGAGACGCTCCATGAAACAGTGGCATCACTAAGTCAGAAATCAGATTTGATCATTTTCGATTGGGAATTAAGTCAAGAATCTGGAAAAACCGCACTTGGTTTAGTAAAAGAATCAATGAAAATTTTCAATGACAGTTCTCCACAACAACTTCGCCTTATTGCCATTTATACAGGTGCTACAGATATTAACAGGGTCTTTTCTCAAATTATCGAAGAACTGAAAAATGAATATTCAGTAAAAAATGTGGATGATCGATGCTGTCAAATTGGTGCTTGCCGATTGTTAGTTTTTTCTAAAAAAGCTGCAAAAACTGCAGACGATGTTAATAAAATCGCTTTTGAGGATTTGGCTGATTTTTTAATAGATGAATACACAAAAATGACGAAAGGCTTAGTATCAAATGTTGTAATGAAAAGCTTTTCCGCAATCAAACAAAATACACACCAAATTATAAATAAATTTTCAGGTTTGGATCATCCATTTTTGACTCACAGGACATGTCTTCCAAAACCAGAGGAAGCCGAAAACCAAATTGCGACTTTAATATCAGAAGAAATACAGTCTTTACTTGAGGAGTATGGTGTCGGAAATTCTTCAAATTTTGAAGTTTTAAAGCTTTATTTTCAAAATCAACCAAACGATAAATATTATTCCTTAAACAAGTTAAAGAAGGATAAATGTCTGACGAAACAGCAAGTTTTATACCTTTTAGAACATGGAATACCCTCGGAAAACGAAAATCGTCCTCCAATTTTATCAACAGAGGTTCTAAACAAGAAAGAGTTGAAAAAATTATTCCAGTTTCTTACCAATATGTACTCTGACTCTGACGATGAGAACCTTTTGGATTTAAAGTATGCTGCTTTGACAACATTAAAATCAAAATACTCTGATAACTTCCCATATTTAACATTGGGCACAATTGTTAAAGATATGTCAGGCGAAGAAGGATATTGGATATGCATTCAGCCGGGGTGTGACAGTGTGAGATTGACAAAAGACACCTCATTCCCCTTTTTGCCACTAAGCCAAAAAGGGGATATTCATTGTGTTATTCGAGATAGTTCCGAATCATTAACAAGAAAAAAAATATCGTTAAAATTTTCAGATTGTCGAAAAAGTACTTTCTCGCCCGATCCAACATCAAAAAATATTATAGCCTTCAAAAATGAGAATGATTTTTTTTTCAAAAACACAAAAGAAAATGTGTTTAAATTTATTTGTGAGATGAAACCCGGCTACGCCCAAAGACTGTCTAACAAATTCGCAGCGAATATATCTCGAGTTGCTACGAATAACTCAGAATGGTTGCGACGGTGTGAAGAAAAGAAACTTTGATAATGGCGGATTTTATGACTACAGCCCAAAGAAGTAGGGCCATGTCAAAAGTTTCTGGTAAAGATACAAAACCAGAGATAAAAATTAGGTCAGGTCTGCATCATCTCGGATTTAGATTTAGGTTGTACGATAAGAAACTACCCGGCAAACCGGATATAATTCTACGCAAATATTCTAAAATTATCTTTGTGCATGGTTGTTTCTGGCATTATCATTTGAATTGTTCCAAATCTAAAATGCCCCAGACACGAAAAATATTTTGGGAAAATAAAATAAAAAACAATGTTCGTAGGGATATCGAAAATATAAAGAAATTAGAAAATTTAGGATGGAATATAGCAGTCGTTTGGGAGTGTGCCACGAAAAATCATGATAAGCTTTGCAAAACAATCAATTCTCTTAGTCTATGGATAAAGCATGGGCAATCCTATTTCGAAATTCCTGAATAACTAATGCTTAACGACGTAGCGAGACAAAACTATGAAGAGCCGGATGCGTTAATTGCGCACGTCTGGATCTGTGAGAGGAGAGAGAAAGAAAATGTCCCTCTTCTACCCGACAATGAACAGGAAGATTGAAAAGGAGTTGATTTTATTCTGCTTCGGCAGTATTAAAAATTCTGATTGAAAAAAACAACAGAAGGAAGAGGAGGATGCGGTTTTATGAAAAATTTTGCAACCATTGCCAACAGAAGCGATCTAATCAGAACAGTTCTATATTTTGTTGTTGTGATAGCAACTTCATTCTTGTTTCGTGATTTACTTGTAAACTTATCTTTAGGCTTTTTATTGTTCTTTGTGATTTTATTACCCCATGCTTTCCGTTATCAAAAAAAGAATTCTTCTCTATCAGACTATTTTCTATTGGATAGATCTCTTCCAACTACAGGTTTTGCAAGCAGTCTTTTAGCAACCAACTTGTCTTTAGGCAACTATTTAATAGTTGTTTTTATATTGGGTTATTTTTTTGGTATTAATGGAATTATTATTTCAATTATTGGTATATTTGCAAATTATTTAGGAGCTAGTTTTTTAATACCGAAAATAAAACCCTTCATAACTGATTCTGTAATAAATATAGGGACGATTAATAACTTTATTGGGATGTCTCATAACAGTTTTTTGCTAAGAAAGTATTGTGCATCAATTACTATATTCAGCCTTTTTTTAGCAATTGTCTTTGAACTTCACATCCTAACCATCATAATTGCGAACATTTTCAAACTATCGCCAACTTTCATATTTCCATGTCTTGTTTTAATCATTTGTATATATGCTTCAATTGGGGGATTTGCAGCAGTTGTTTTTACAGATTTGGTTCAGGCAGCAATGAACATTGTTGTTGTATTCACTCTTTTGCTCTTTTTTTATTATTTTTTTGATCCTTCATATGAACTCATTTTAAGCAAATTGGACTCTGAATCCATGCCTTGGACGATATGGGTTTCAGTGCCTACTTTGTCTTTATTCTGGTTTATCTCATCTTTAGATCAATGGCAGAGAACAAGCGCATCTGGAGATATTTCAGTTTCATTGAAGGGAACATTTTGGGGATTGTTAGGCATGGCTTTTATCGGAATTGGATTTGTTGTTCTTGGCATTGTGGACAATCAGGCGTTCCTCCCCTTCTTGAATAATCAAGGGATTAGTCTATTAGATAATCAAGGAATTTCCTTGCTAGACTTTTTTATGATTAATGAAATTGTAGGTATCAGTAATTTGGGATTTGTGGTTTTAGTCTTATGGGGGTTGGCATTGATCTTTGCGGCTTTATCAACAGCTGATACTTTTATGATTGCGATCTCCCATTCAATAGTTGGCGATTACATTCTTGGTTCGAGAAATATCCACTACTGGAAATCGAAAGAAAAGGGAAATCCATACGTTAAGATGGCTCAAGGCTGTGTTGTCTTTTTGGGTATATTTGTAATTATAATTTGGTTCATTTTGGATCATTTTATGTTGATTCGTGATCCACTAAATTTCTTTTTTGTGGCTTATTCAGGACAGTTCGCTCTCACAGGTTCTGTGATTTTTGCAGCATTAAAGTTAAAATTGAATGCTAATGTCAGTATTGTTAGTGTTACGGTAGGTGTTCTTTTATCCTACGGATTAGGTGGATTTGCCCTATGGTCATATTTAGGCGGCATTGAGCCTTTTATCGTGCTGAAGAGTGAAGAAATCGTTTCATTAACCCCTGTTTTTACCATTTTTGGAAGTGTTATGACATATCTTTGCGGATATTTACTCAAGTTTCGCACCCCCCTTCAGGGTGATTGAGGGTTAAAAATATCCTAAAATTTTACTACTTTTTATAGAAAAGGACTCCTGATAGTGGTATATATAAGCTGCTGAATTCAAACATAAACCACACAAAAGGAGTCCTTGAAATATGTTTACCAGAAATTGCCGAAATTTTAAAGGAGAAATCGAGTTTTATCTGAATAATGGCCAGAATGTTTTTGATTCGAAAATCGATAGTGTCTTTAAGTCTCTGAAAGTGAAGACCTATCTCTGTCGCGCAAACATTAAAAAGCAAGAGGGGTATCACTCTGCGCATCTCCTGTTCATATTGTTCATGTTGCCGTTACTACAACTCAAGACCGTCCACTCTTATTGCCGGAAACAGTGGCAACAGTGGTCTGTCTGCAGAAAAGACACCTATTATCGGTTTAAAAAGAACACACAATATCGGTGGCGGGCATTTATGAACGGCATAAACTATGAAATTTTTAAAAAAGCAGAACTCCATAAACTCCCTCAAGAGGATCAGTGCTTTGTAATTGATGACACCATTCTCCAGAAAACTGGCAAAAAGATAGAAAATGTCACGTATCTCCATGATCATAATATTGGCAGGTCGGTATTGGGGGTCTGCATCCGGAAATACAGACTTTCCGAACTATATCAGAAAATTCGAAATGGTTTCAAAAAAGATGCTCGTACAGGCTTACTGCTGAAAAGGGTCAAAGTAACTCTGCCTGATTGTGATGAGCCAGTGGTAATCCTGTTTTCCAAAGGTTATCAAGAGCCTGAATTAGAACCGGTAAACGGTCGGAAAAAGAAAAAAACACCCTCTTGGGTAGCATTCCTTTGTACAAACCCCAAACTGCATTCAGCTTCAATCATTAAAAAGTACATCAAACGATGGCCAATCGAAGTATGTTTCAAAGAATGCAAACAGATGCTCGGCCTTGGTAAAGATCAATCCAATGATTTCAACGGGCAGGTAAATTCGTCCACCTTAAGTTTTCTGAGATACAACGTCCTTAACTACCTCAACGTTGCCGAGAACTATTCAACCATGGGCGGGCTTTTCGAAAGTTTAGTCGACGACGCTGCCGTAAAAAGCTACTCAGCACGTTTGTGGGAGTTTTTCCGAGGCCTTTTCCATGTCAGTTTTTCAAAGATCTTTGACCTCTTCGATATTCAGGAGGATTTTCAAGCCTATCTTGACACTTTAGAGCAAGCCCTGTCTGGATTTACACCATTTCAGGGGTGCGAAACTTGAGATATTTATTATTGAAATTGCATACCAATTCTTGAAACTTAAGACATATAAGGAGATTTCATATGATTACACTCGATAGGGAGCTTTGCTTTACACTTATGTATATTTTGTGTTTAATAATATCTTGCACGTATAAATATTTTCTTGATGCTGTCTTTCAGAAAGTGTTGAATAGAGAGGCTTCAAGTCCATTGAACCCTGAAAAAGCGATTATACGATCTGAAATTAGCTCCATAACCATTATCATGAAAGTTTTTTGTGCTTTCAATATCCCTGTTTTTCTTCTTTTACTTCTCAGTTATTTTTCTGAAATATCTTTTTTTGAATACTGTTTCAGCGTTTCATTAAGTAGTCTTTTAATTCTGCTTGCATTGCATAAATACGGCGAAAAAAGATGGTGGGAAGGGAAGAATATTCTCACATATTTGTTCGACAAATAACTTTGAATTTGCATATGAATCCTCAATTTCCCAAAAACGAATGGTGGAAACCTGCTAATGAAGGCGGTTTCTTTGGTAATAATTATATACTGGGCGATGAATGGTATGATCGCTATCTCAATGATCGCTTAATGACAAGGAAAAATAGAATATTTAGAGAAACAAGTGGCATATCCGATATTGTCAAAAGACATCAGCTTAATGGATTGTTTCTTTTTTGTCCTTGTGGAAATGGCAGATTGTTGAATTCATTTAAAATGATCAATTCGAAGCTAATCGGTATTGATTTGAATTTTAATTACTTGTACCATGCTAACAAAACAAAGCAAAAAAATGTTTTATCTTTGATAAATTCTGATATGAGATATCTGCCATTTAAGGATAATGTTTTTTCAATGATTGCAAACATGTGGACCTCATTTGGTTACTTTTCGCAACATGAAGATAATGTCCATTTATTGAAAGAATGGTATAGAATCTTAAATCAGAATGGACTTGTCATTATTCATTCCAATATTAATCCAATACAAGTAGGGCACTGGGATGGTGGAAGGCGACAAAAAAGAATAACACTCTCAAATGGGGGTATTTTGGAAATAACTGAAACCTTTGATGTAAGAAATGAAAAAATTTGGGGTGTGTGGGAGTTCGTTGGAAAACAAAAAACGGAATATAATCAGTATGCTATTACTGTATGGTCCATAGAAAAATGGAAAGCAGTTGCTCAGAAAATCGGATACGAAATAGTAAATATATTAGGATCAATTCAGGATATTGATAAGTCTTTATCGATGGAAGATGAAGAATGCGTTATTCTTTTACAAAAAAGATAGATGGTCACCACGCGGCGAGTGCTGAATAACGGGAGAATGGTCTGATTTCTTGCTATTGCATAAAAATTAGGTAGGCTTACCTTTTATCTTTGATCTTGGCTTGATAATTATTGGAATGTTTCCTGCCGGGGACTGTTTGCCGGCCGGGCCGTGGAGATCATCGACATCAACAAGCTTCAGGATGTCATGGGGGACAAGACCGTTGCCGTGGATGCCTTTGAAGACAACAACCTGGTGCTGATCGACGAAGGCCACCGGGGGGCCAGTTCCGGTGACAAAGGCACCTGGATGCGGTTCCGCAATGCATTGTGCGAAAAAGGGTTTTCCTTTGAGTATTCTGCCACATTCGGCCAGGCCGTGAAAGGCAGCCGGCGGCTGTCCGATCTGTACAGCCGGTGCGTGCTGTTTGATTATTCCTATAAATATTTTCATGAAGACGGCTATGGCAAGGAATACCAGATTCTGAACCTGGACACACAGACCCAGGAAAACGCCATGGATGTGTATCTGGTGGCCTGCACGTGGAGAACCTCAAGGGTGTCACGGGTGAGATCGCCTTGCGCGTGGGGGACAACGAACCGTTCGGGGTGATCAACGTGGGGGATGACACCAGGCTGTGCGAGGGGGAACCGCACCTGGTGGTGGGAGAGCGGGATTTCGAGACATCCCTGTTCAAGGCGATCAACGAACCACAGTCCTCTGTCAACCTGCTCATCGGTTCCAAAAAATTCACCGAAGGCTGGAACAGCTGGCGGGTCAGCACCATGGGGCTGATGAATGTCGGAAGAACCGAAGGGGCCCAGATCATCCAGCTGTTCGGGCGCGGGGTTCGCCTGAAAGGGTATGAACGGAGCCTGAAACGCAGCAACCGGGTGCATATTCCCGATGAGGTGGTCCGGCCGCCGGATCTGGCCACCCTGGAGACCCTGAACATCTTTGGCATCAAAGCCGACTACATGGCCCAGTTCCGGGAGTTTCTGGCAGAGGAAGGCCTGCCCGCAAATGAGGAGCGGATCGCGTTTTTCCTGCCCGTGATCCGCAACCTGGGCAGCAGAAAGCTTAAAACGATCCGGTTGAAAAAGACCATCAACGGCGTGAGCACCGAGTCCGGCGATGCCTTTAAAAAACTGGGGCCGGTCCCCGGGCTGGCACCCCCTGATCCCGGCAAAGAGCCGGCCACGCGCTATCTGCAGAAAAATCCCGTGGTATTGAACTGGTATCCCAAGATTCAGGCGTTGCGGTCCACGGGCGCAGGCGCAACCGACAAGCAGGGCCGGCCCAACCAAGGCAGGCTGACCCGGGAACATATCGCATTTCTGGACCTGGATGCCCTGTATTTTGAATTGCAGCGCTTCAAGGCTGAGCGGGCCTGGCACAACCTGAACCTGCCCCAGGGGACATTAGCAGACCTGTTGGCGGACACGACCTGGTACCGGCTGCTGATCCCGGAAACCGAGCTGGCGTTTGATGCCTTTGAAAAAATCCATTTGTGGCAGGAACTGGCGGAAGCGCTGCTCAAGAAGTATTGTGAACGCTATTATTTTTTCCGGAAAAAAGAGTGGGAGCTGCCCCACCTGGAATACCGGCTTCTGGATGGGACGGATCCCAATTTTCCCCAGGCCGGCGAGGAGTTTCCCGATGGATACTACCGGATACTGGTGGAAGAATCCCGGACCGAGATCATCGAAAAACTCAAGGAGCTAAAGGGGATTATCGATTCCGGCAAGCTGACACCCTGGCGGTTTGCCGGGCTGCGCGCCATTCCGTTCGGCCGGCATTTATACGAACCCCTGCTCTATCTGGCCGGCTCCGACCTGGAGATCCGTCCGGCCCCTTTGAATCCGGGGGAGCGCCGTTTTGTGGAAGACCTGAAAATGTACCACGATTCAGCACCTGATCTGCTCAAAGACAAAGAACTTTACCTGCTGCGCAACCAGAGCAGAGGCAGGGGCGTGGGATTTTTCGAAGCTGGCAACTTTCACCCGGATTTCATTGTCTGGCTCATTGACGGCGACCATGAGCACATCAGCTTTGTTGACCCCAAAGGCATCCGGAACTTAAGCTTCCAGGACCCCAAAATCCAGTTTCACCAAACCGTCAAAGAGATCGAAACCCGCCTGGATGATCCTTCCGTGACCCTGAACAGTTTTGTGGTATCCAACACCCCGGTCCATGAAATGGAACATCTCTGGGGGGTCACAAGACAGCAGATGGAAGCATGCCATATTCTGTTCCAGCAGGAGGGAGCAAAGAGCTATATCCATAATCTGCTGCGGCTGGGAAGCGGTGAAAAAACCGGCCAGGATAATTGACGCGGACCGTTTGTGTTTTTAGGACCGGCCAGGCATGTCAGCCATCAAAAAGAACGGCCCATCCAGATGGTATGGCAGCTGCGGTATCCCATGCCCGTGGAGATGTTTGAGGAGAATAGACGGGGCGGGTGATGGGGATCCAGCATCGTTGCCCATACTAGAATTTTTTGAATTCGTGCGTTTAGAAATATGATATACTTTAGAAAGCTTTAACAATTTTGGAGATTAATCAAATGATTGATAATTTGCGAGAACTACCGATATCAGAAAGAATACGAATAGTTGAAGATATCTGGGATAGCATTGCAGCAGATCAAAGCGTTTTACCTCTTACCAAAGAACAGCGTAAAGAACTTGATGGGCGCCTTGCCGCCTATAAAGCGGACGGTATTAAAGGCCGCATTGCCAAAGATGTGATTGCAGATATTCGGAAGCGTCTGTGAGTTTTATTGTTCATATCAGACCGGAAGCAGAGACTGACCTTGAGGAAGCTGCCTTGTGGTATGAAAAACAGAACCCGAGGCTGGGCGATGAGTTTCTTGATGAAGTTCAGGGGATATTCAAAATTTTATCAGAAAATCCTTACCTTTATGCTGTTACTCATAAGAATACCAGAAGAGCTTTGGTCCATAGATTTCCGTTTGGGGTATATTATCTTATCGATCAAAATTCCATTATAGTGGTAGCCGTTATGCATGGTAGCCGTCATCCCAAACGTTGGCAAAAGAGAACATGACATCAGGACATGAGCGAAAACCACCTCCACGTCACCTGTGCCATCATCGAACAGGACGGCTGTGTATTGGCGGCCCAGCGGAGCCGCACCATGGCCATGCCCTTGAAGTGGGAGTTCCCCGGCGGTAAAATCAAGCCCGGCGAAACCCCTGAACACTGCCTTTGCCGGGAAATTGCCGAGGAACTGGCCGTCAAGGTGGCTGTGCACCATGCCCTGGCTGAAAAGACCCATGCATATCCGGAGTTTACCATCACTCTGTATCCCTTTGTATGCACCATTATTTCCGGCACCATCATCCTGCGGGAGCATGCGGCTGTGTTCTGGCTGCCCAGAGAAGATCTGACGTCTCTGGACTGGGCTGCAGCTGACCGTCCGGTCCTGGCAACCTATTTACAGTTCGCCGGACAGGAGACCCCATGATCTCCCGGCCCAGTCCCGGTATTTATGATAGGCTCTTGGATCAGAACCTGGCGGAGCTTCTGGCCCGGTATCCGGAGCTGCGGCTGTTGTTTGGAAAGCTGGAAGCTGAGGAACAGCCGTCCCGGTATGCGGAATTTGTGTCTCAGGTGCTTAAGCAGGCCCTGTTGGAAGAGCCGGACCCGGAACGCCGCCGAATTCTGTGCAACCGGATCATCGATCTACTGTCCGGGCCGGCCGGCAGTCCCCGTAAAACCCATCTCGAAAACCGGAAACTGATCCCGGATCTAAAGCCGGTGCTCCTGGAGATCACTCCGCCCCATTATGCCGGTTCCGGCATTCCCCGGCCCCGGACCTCCATGGTGGAGAGCAGCCTTTTTACCGGATCTCCCAGGGAACCCCAGCTGGTTCAGGAACTGCTGGAAGAGATGCGGTCTGCAGATGCCGTGGATATCCTGGTGTCGTTCATCAAATGGTCGGGGTTGCGGCTGTTGATGCCCGGGTTTGAGGATTTGAAGGACAGACGGGTGCCGGTGCGGTTGATCACCACCTCGTATATGGGGGCATCGGATGTGCCGGCCATCGAGTGGCTGGCCAGGGAACTGCCCAATGCAAGGATCCGGATCTCCTATGACAGCCGGCGGACCCGGCTCCATGCCAAGGCCTGGCATTTCCGGCGGGATTCCGGGTTTTCCACGGCCTATATCGGGTCGGCCAACATGTCCCATGCGGCCATGACCAGCGGGCTGGAATGGAACCTCAAGGTGACCTCCCAGGACCTGGGCCATATCCTGGAAAAGTTTTCCGCTGAATTTGAGACCTATTGGCACAGCAGGGAGTTTCTGCCCTATGATGCGGATGATCCCGTGCCTTTCCGCCAGGCCATCGAACGTGCCCGGAAAAAGGATGGAGCGGGTCCGGCCGTGTTTTTTGACCTGCAGCCCCATCCGTTCCAGGAACGCATTCTTGAAAAACTGACCCTGGAGCGGACGTCCCGCGACTGTTTCAAGAACCTGGTGATTGCCGCCACAGGCACGGGAAAAACCGTGATTGCCGCATTTGACTATCAGCGGTTTTGCCGGGACAACCGGGGCCAGGCCCGGCTGCTGTTCATCGCCCATCGCCAGGAGATCCTGGAGCAGGCATTGTTCACCTTCCGCCAGGTGCTCAGGGATGCCAATTTCGGGGAGATACTGGCCGGTTCCCATGAGGCCGTGCGCATGGAGCATCTGTTCTGCTCCATCCAGATGATGACGTCCCGGCAGCTGTGGAACCAGGTGGGGTCGTCATTTTACGATTACATTGTGGTGGATGAAGCCCACCATGGCACGGCGGCCAGCTATCGTCCCCTGTTTGATCATTTTGAACCATCGATCCTGCTGGGCCTGACCGCCACCCCGGAACGGATGGACGGCGGCAATGTGGCGGCGGATTTCCACAACCGGTTTGCCGCTGAGATCCGGCTGCCTGAAGCGCTGGAAGAAAAACTGCTGTGCCCGTTTCATTACTTCGGGGTGGCTGATCCCGTGGATATCAGCAAGGATCATTTCTGGAGAAACGGCCGGTATGATGACCGGGCCCTGGAAAAGGTGTACACGGGCGATGATATCCAGGCAAAAATGCGGGTGGACACCATTGTCAGGGCGCTGGACCGGTATGAACCTGCCAGGGAAACCATCAAGGGGGTCGGGTTCTGTGTCACCATCCGGCACGCCCTGTTCATGGCGGACGCGTTCAACCGCCACGGCATTGCATCGGCCGCGTATGTGTCGGATGTGGACCGGGACCGGTGCGATTCCCTGCTGGCAAAGTTGAGATCCGGGCGGCTGGCGTTTTTGTTCACCGTGGATAAGTTCAGTGAAGGCGTGGATGTGCCGGAGATCAACATGGTGCTGTTTTTGCGGCCCACACAGAGCCTGACCGTGTTTCTCCAGCAGCTGGGCCGGGGGCTGCGCCATGCCCCGGAAAAAGAGTGCCTGACCGTGCTGGATTTTGTGGGACAGGTGCACCGGAAATACCGCATGGACATCCGGCTGAAAGCCCTGCTGCCCCGGCACCGGTACGGCATTGACCGGGAAGTGGCGCAGAATTTCCCGCATCTGCCGGCGGGGTGTGCCATCCAGTTTGACCGGATATCCAAGGGGTATGTCCTGGAGAACATCCGGGCCAACCTGCAGAACCTGGCGGCCCAGGTGCCGGAACGGCTCCAGACCTTTACATCGGAAACCAGGCAGGAACTGACCTTTGGCAGGTTTATCCAGTACCATGACTATGAACCGGAGCGGCTGCTGGTGTCGGACACGTGGACCGGGTGGAAAGCCAGGGCACAGCTGACACCTGCCCCGTCTGATCCGGATCTGGCCTGGCTGAAACGGTCCCTGGTGAGGGCGGCATTTATTTCCGGACCCGGGGAGATCGAGCGGCTGCGGCAGATCATCGGCCGGCTGGGGTCCGATGATGTGCCCGGTGCCCTGGAGCTGGCAGGAGAACAGACCAATGCAATCTATTACCGGCTGTGGGGCGACAAAGCAGACCGGTTTGGATTTGCCGGTCTGTCTGATGCGTTTCACCGCCTGGCACAGAATCCGTCCATTCTAAGGGATATGGAGGAAATCCTGGCCTGGGCCCGGGACACCTCTCCGGTTGCAGGGGTTGTGCCGGACCTGCCGTTTCCCTGTTCCCTGGAGGTGCATGCCCAATTCAGCGCCACAGATATCCTGGCCGCATTTGACCGGGCCACCCTGGCCTCTGCCGGGCAGAAGGGCACCGGGGTTCTGCATTTCAAGGATATCAAAGCCTATGCCCTGCTGATCACCTTCCAGAAAACCGAAAAAGAGTTTTCTCCCACCACCATGTATGCGGATTATCCCATCAGCCGCTCCCTGCTGCACTGGGAATCCCAGTCCAATACTGCCCTGGATTCGCCCACGGGTCAGAACCTGGTGCATCACGAGATCCGGGGATACACCATCCTGGTGTTTGCCCGGTCGAAGAAAAAACACAACCAGTGCACGGTGCCGTTTGTGTTTTTAGGACCGGCCAGGCATGTGAGCCATCAAAAGGAACGGCCCATCCAGATGGTATGGGAGCTGAGCTGTCCCATGCCTGTGGAGATGTTTGAGGAGAATAAGCGGGGCGGGTGATGGGAATCCATCATCTTTGCCCATATTAGAATTTTTTGAATTTGTGCGTTTAGAAATATGATATACTTTAGAAAGCTTTAACAATTTTGGAGATTAATCAAATGATTGATAATTTGCGAGAACTACCGATATCAGAAAGAATACGGATAGTTGAAGATATCTGGGATAGCATTGCAGCAGATCAAAGCGCTTTACCTCTTACCAAAGAGCAGCGTACAGAACTTGATGGGCGGCTTGCCGCCTATAAAGCCGATGGTGTCAAAGGCCGCATTGCCAATGATGTGATTGCAGAGATGAAGAGCTTTGGTCCATAGATTTCCGTTTGGGGTATATTATCTGATCGATCAAAATTCCATTATAGTGGTAGCCGTTATGCATGGTAGCCGTCATCCCAAACGTTGGCAAAAGAGAACATGACATCAGGACATGAGCGAAAGACACCTGCACGTCACCTGTGCCATCATCGAACAGGACAGCTGTGTATTGGCGGCCCGGCGGAGCCGCGCCATGGCCATGCCTTTGAAGTGGGAGTTTCCCGGCGGTAAAATCAAGCCGGGTGAAACCCCTGAACACTGCCTTTGCCGGGAAATTGCCGAGGAACTGGCCATCAAGGTGGCCGTGCACCATGCCCTGGCTGAAAAGACCCATGCGTATCCGGAGTTTACCATCACCCTGTATCCCTTTTGTGTGCAGCATTATTTCCGGCATCTATCTTTTGAAATGATCTGATAAAAGTGACAAAAAAATGTAGAAATGATAATTTTCCTTTAAATTTAGAAGGATAGAATCATTCAGACTGCCAAAAAATTGAGAAATAATTACCACCGGATGCTTTCAAAACGATTTCCGTATGCCGTCTACAACAAGCTCAAAGAAAATCCTTCAATGAGATTGTCAATTGCTTTCTTGAGAAGCCAGGGCAGTGGAATAAAAAAAGGTATGAGCAGATGACAGACGACAGCCGCATACAGATCTACCAGAGCCCGGACGGGGAAACACAGGTGGATGTCCGGTTTGAGCACGAAACTGTCTGGTTGACACAAGCCCAGATGGGGCAGGTCTTTGACACCACACCGGAAAATGTGCTGATGCATTTGAAAAACATCTATAAGACCGGTGAACTGGAACCGGATGCAACTGCTAAGGATTTCTTAGTAGTTCGAACCGAAGGCAAAAGGCGGGTTAAACGAAACCTCAAACATTATAACCTGGATGCAGTGATTTCGGTCGGTTATCGCATGAACTCCAGACGGGGGGTACAGTTCCGCATTTGGGCCACTCAGCGGTTACGAGACTATTTAATTCAGGGCTATACCCTCAACCGGAAGCGCTTTGAAGAAAATGCAGCAGAATTAACGCAGGCCCTTGCCCTGATTCAGAAGGCGGCCAAATCACCTGCCCTTGCCACAGACATGGGGCGGGGTCTGGTGGATATCATGGGCCGGTATACAACCACCTTTCTGTGGCTCCAGCAGTATGACGAAGGATTGCTCAAAGAACCGGGCGGTTGAAAGCAAAGCTGCCCATCTCTTGTATTTTGTGGTGAAAAACCATCCGTTTACTGACGGCAACAAGCGCAGCGGTGCATTTTTGTTTGTGGATTTTTTACACCGCAACGGCCGTCTGATAAGACAGAATGGTGTGCCTGTGATCAATGATACCGGTCTTGCGGCGTTAACCCTGCTGGTGGCCGAGTCTGATCCAAAACAAAAAGAGACCCTGATTAAACTGATAATGAATTTGCTGTGTGAACACGAAAATTGAAGACACTTGAGGAGGAAGAACAATGAAATGTAAGTGCTGGAACACATGGTGTCTTCTGATCGTCTGTTTTATCGGAATCGTCTCCGGGCAGGCTTTTTCCGGGGGAATGCCGGTCCGGGACATGCTGGTGGATACCGACTGGGTCTGGGTCCGGTCCCTTTACAACAACGATACCCGAAACAGCCCGGACACACCCGGCCGCTACATGGTGCGGTTCAACAGTGACGGCACATTCACCGGTCGTGCCGACTGCAACCGGATCCGGGGGCAGTACCGGGTCGACGGGCATCGAATCACTGTGTCTGACATCATCTCCACCCGGGCCATGTGCCCTGAGGGGTCACTGGATCGGATTTTTTTAAAGGACCTGCAGAACTCAGCCTCCTTCTTTCTCAAGGCTGATGACCTCTATTTCGACCTTAAATTCCATTCCGGCACCATGAAATTCTCCCAGTTAGAACATGCGGTCCAGGTATTCATTCCGTGCAGGGATCCCAGACCAGAGGTCTGCACCATGGAATATGACCCGGTGTGCGGCCGTAAAAAGGACAGGAGCACTGCCACATACGGCAACGCCTGTGAAGCCTGCGCAGATCCCATGGTGGTGGAATATACCCCAGGCGAATGTCGGGAGTGAGTTTGAAAAAAAACGTAACCCACCTGATCACTACCGTGAAGGTGTTTCTGACCGATCCTTACCTGGCGGAAAAACACTCCATGATTCGTTCTGTCGGGTTCTGGATGGCATTGATACCAATTTTCAGCAGGACCCCAGGAGGGAGCAAAGAGCTATATCCATAATCTGCTGCGGCTGGGAATCTGTGGAAAAACCGGCCAAGATAATTGACGCGGACCGTTTGTGTTTTAGGACCGGCCAGGCATGTGAGCCATCAAAAAGAACGGCCCATCCAGGTGGTTTGGCAGCTGAGGCATCCCATGCCCGTGGAGATGTTTGAGGAGAATAAGCGGGGCGGGTGATGGGAAGGTTCTTCGTCGTGTTGTACGGGAGGAGTTACGCGCATCCCAATAAATAATGACTGTGCCGGACCCTGCTGCACTGGGAGTCCCAGTCCAATACGGCCCTGGATTCGCCCACCGGACAGAACCTATTTCATTCATCCGTTGTAACCGCAAACACCGGTTCTGGGAGAATTCACGACATTGAGGAACATTTCCTCGTCACACTCGTGGTCTTTGATGCAGTTTGAACAATACCAGCCTTCACCGTCCCACCGGCATTCGGTACAGATGACCTCAGCAGGCGCCTTGCCGCATCGGTCACAGAGAATGGGTGGCTGAACATTCCTGGCCAGAAGATGGATGGCCTGTGTCTCCTGCAAAACTCCGGGATACAGGCCCCTGGACCGGACAATGAGTTCGGTGGTATCGCCGAAATCATATTTGTGATACAGCTCATTTCCGGAATTGAGTACCCGGAACAATTTTTGACTCATTGACAACGCATCACCTCGTCTGCCATAGGTAAACTCACTCAAATGGCCGCAGCACTCCAGCCAGATTTTTCTGAGAAAAGAATCCAGCTCCTCCAGAGTTGTTGTTCCGGTCGCAGCCAGGTGTAGAAAGTACTCCGGATTAAATGCATCATACACATGAAGATGAAAAGTTTTTTCTTTGGGATTCGGAGCATATTGTCCCAGGTATCTGGGAATGCAGGATTGTAAATGTCTTGTAAGCCCCCTGTCTGTAAAACTGTTATTGCACAGCCCGCATAAGGGTTTTTGCATCGGATATCCTCCTTGAAATTCACCAGTATTGACTTCATGATACACGGCACTGATAAAAACACGCCCGCATGAAAATGTCAAATTACTTCGGCGTGTCAGCCATCGAGTGGCTGGCCAGGGGAAAATATTGTGTAAATCATCTGATGAAATTGACATAAAAATGCAGAAATGCTAATTTTTCTTTAAATATAAAAGGATTGAATCATGCAGAATGCAATAGAAATAAAATACCTTACCAGAGAAGAAAAACTCAGGATGGTGGATGCCTTGTGGGCGGATTTGTTATCAGAAGAGGAACTCCTCGAATCACCCGCCTGGCATAAGGCCGCTCTTCAGGAAACAGAGAAGCGCCTTGAAGAGGGTAAAGAGAGAATTCTGGACTGGCATACGGCCAAAAAAGAAAAATAATTACCACCGGATGCTTTCAAAAAGATTTCCATATGCCGTCTACTACAAGCTGAAAGAGAAATCCATCGCCACTGTATGGCGGGTGCTTGATTTAAGACGCGATCCCAAAAGAATCAGAGGATCTTTGCAAAATTTATAGTATATCGGAGGAATGTCGGAAGAACCAAAGGTGCCCAGGACCCAAGATTCAGTTCCACCAAACCATCAAAGAGATCGAAACCCGCCTGGGTGATCCTTCAGTGACCCTGAACAGTTTTGTGGTATCCAACACCCCGGCCCATGAAATGGAACATCTCTGGGGGGGTCACAAGACAGCAGATGGAAGCATGCCATATTCTGTTCCAGCAGGAGGGAGCAAAGACCTATATCCATAATCTGCTGCGGCTGGGAAGCTGTGGAAAAACCGGCCAAGATAATTGACGCGGACCGTTTGTGTTTTTTAGGACCGGCCAGGCATGTCAGCCATCAAAAAGAACGGCCCATCCAGATGGTATGGCAGCTGCGGTATCCCATGCCCGTGGAGATGTTTGAGGAGAATAGACGGGGCGGGTGATGCTGAAGATTCTGAGCGTTCGCCTTTAAAAACTTGACATGTACATACAGATGTGCATATATAATGAACAGCGTTATATCACCATAGGAATGGATGCGTTTGGTCGCATTTTAGTGGTGGTCTACACATGGCGTGGCGATAATATTCGCATTATTTCAGCACGAAAAGCCGTGCGTAGTGAGGTGAAGCAATATGAAAGCGAAATATGATTTTAGCAAAGGCAAGCGTGGTGCAGTTCTCCCTCAAGCGGGGAATAAAGTCAGGATAACCATCAGGCTTGACCGGGATATTGTCGATTGGTTCCGATCCAAAGTTGAGGAACAAGGAGGGGGAAACTATCAGTCGATGCTCAATGACGCCCTAAGAAAACACATTGAATACCAAGATCAACCCCTTGAAGAGGTTCTTCGTCGTGTTGTACGGGAGGAGTTACGCGCAGCCCAATAAATAATGGCTGCGCCGGACCTTGCTGCACTGGGAATCCCAGTCCAACACGGCCCTGGACTCGCCCACCGGACAGAACCTGGTGCATCACCTGACCCGGGCATATACCATCCTGGTGTTTGCCCGGCCCAGAAAAAAACACAACAACTGCACGGTGCCGTTTGTGTTTTTAGGACCGGCCAGGCATGTCAGCCATCAAAAAGACTGTCTTAGCGGGGTCCTAAAGCCGGAAGCAACTGCTGATGAACAAAAACATTGACACCTTGTTCATAAACTTATTTCGTTCATGAAAAATGAACACTCTGATTTTATGAACAACGTCACGGCTATGGAAAAAACAATACGCAGGCAGGCGATAGTATCTTTTAAGAAGAACGTTGGTTTTCAATATGACGAGCATATCGCTATGCAATTTATACCCTGGATTTCATCTTCTCCCGTCCAATTTTCAACTCAAAAGATTTTTCAGGAATGGGAGATGAAATAACAGCAACAACTTCCGAAGGTAAAGTGGCATTTCATTTGACACCACAACATCATGATGTTATGATTCTAATCAAATTATGGAGGTACAATTATGACCACATTATCGAAACGTTCAACCATATATTTAGACCCATCGCTACATCAGGCTTTACGAATAAAAGCCCTGGAGACATCGAGATCAATGTCGGAAATAATCAATGAAGCTGTCAAGGAGGCGCTTGCCGAGGATGCGGAAGACCTCGCCGTATTTGATGAAAGACACGATGAACCGCTGACCAGCTATGAGCAGATGATAAAAAGGCTCAAAAAAGATGGCCGGATATAAAATATTTTTCAAAAAATCAGTTTGGAAAGATTTTAAAGCAATTCCGGATAAAGATTTAAACAAAATTCTTCAATCAATTGAATCTTTGGGCGAGGATCCACGCCAACCTGGAAGTAAAAAATTGAGCGGTCAAGAAAGATATCGGTTTCGGTTGGGGCGATATCGTATTATTTATTCCATTCAGGATGAAGAACTAACTATTTGGGTCGTGAAGGTGGGGCATCGGAAAAATGTTTATCGTTAAAGCGAACCAGCCCTTTCACTTGGACGGTTACTCCGCGTCGTGTTGTACGGGAGGAGTTACGCGCAGCCCAATAAATAATGGCTGTGCCAGACCCTACTGCACTGGCAGTCCCAGTCCAATGCGGCCCAGGATTCGCCCACGGGCCAGAACCTGGTTCATCACAGCAGGGCGGGTGATGCTTTTTAACATAGTTGTTGAACATCCAACATGACGAAACGTAAATGAGATTTTGCAAAACATATGAATTTGAATTCCGTATTCAGGAAATGCAGCACATATTAACCAGTCTATCGGTGCAGACGTATATGGACACAGCCTGACCGCAGAAAAATTGAAAAAATCCTATGCCATTTTACCCTATCAGAAATATGTCTGGGGCAGGACAACGCCGGTACGTGTAAAAAGATTTCCGCAGATCATTGAAACACCTTCAGGCAAAATGATTCCTGTCCATACGCCGGGTCATGCAAAGGATCATACGGTTTTTTTCTGCCTGAAAAAGGGGTTCTTTTCTCAGGGGATCTCTATCTGGCAGACCACATTAAATTTTTCAGATCAGATGAGAACATGGGAATCCAGATCGAGTCATTGAAAAAAGTGACAAATCTGGACTTTAACACGCTGCTGTGCAGCCACAACCCCAGGCACAAAAACGGCAGAAAACATATTCAATCCAAACTTGAATTCCTGGAAAATCTTTATGGTAATATTGTTTATCTCTGGAAAAAAGGTCTTCCTGAAAAGCAGATTTTCAATCAACTGAAGCTCAAAGAAGCCTGGTTTACAAAATATTTCTGTTTTGGCAATGTGAGCATGATGAACGGGGTAAGATCAGCTATCCGCCATTATGAGAGTCAGATTTAAAAAAAGATACGGGATATCAGCCAATCCAAAGGGAACCTGTTTGAATTTCGTCCATACGCCGTAAGCCGGAAGTCGGACATCCGGCTGCTGCCACTGAAGCCCCTGCTGGTTTACCTGGAAAAGGCCAACATCATTTCACCCAAATATACATAATATCTGAATTGACAGATATAAAGTCGATTCGATGACTTCGTAAGCCAATAATAATTGTTGATTCTGTAATTTGAGCTTAAAAACCTTGACACCCTGTAAATCCCCTGTCCTGCTCTGATTTGCTCTTTTCCTTCTAAAATGTCCTGAATAAAGGGAAGAGGGAGGTCCGGGTTTTCTTCAATCAATTGGCCTATTTTGCCCAGTATTCAATTTGGCCGGCGATGAGTTTCTTGATGAGGTTCAAATGAAAAATGGATTTTATAACACCGTCTTGACCAATCATATTTTAAAGTTTATACTTTGAAATATAAACTTAAATGGTTGGAGTCTGTTATGAAAGCCACAGCAAAAGATCTTCGGTTTCATTCAAAAGAACTTTTGAGCACTGTAAATCGAGGGGAAGAAGTCATAATTACCTACCGGGGCAAACCCTGTGCTAAATTAGTTCCTTATGATGAGTTTGAAAAGGATAAAAACATCAAATCTAATTTATTTGGGATGTGGAAAGACAACGATATTATTGATGATGTTGATAGTTATGTCCGCGATATAAGAAAGAGAAGATTTTAAATGATTGTAGATACTGATGTTTTGATCTGGTATCTAAAAGGGAACGAAAACGCATTTGAGGCCATTGAGGCGTTAAATAATTTCTCCATTTCAGTCGTGACCTACATGGAACTCGTTCAAGGAATGAGAAATAAAAATGAATTGAACAGATTACGTCAAGCCCTTAAAATTTGGAATACCAAAATCATCTATATTTCGGAGGATATTTCCGCAAAAGCAATGTTCTTTGTAGAACAACATTTTCTAAGCCATTCAATGCAATTAGCCGATGCCCTTATCGCTGCAACGGCAGTCTTTTGTGGAGAGCCTGTTCTTACAGCTAATGACAGGCACTACCGGGTTCTAACGGATCTTCAAATTAAAAAATTCAGACCATAACTCTATAAAGCTCAAATTCATGCCAGTGGAGATGTTTGAGGAGAACAGGCGGGCGGGTGATAATTCCGAATTCAAATCTTCAATAACCACTAAAAAAGCTTTCTATATAGTTCATAAGACTCATATAAGATCCATATATGAATCTTTTGTCTTGACAAGCAGCGTCATTTTTAATAGTCTCGTGATCCATATAAAGATCATTAAACTATTTTAGTGTCTATATACAAACCAAAAGGAAAGATGCCAAAATCCATAGTACGTACCTACTCACCTTATTGCCGCGATGCCGTAATGTTACTCGGAGGGTTGATCCGTGAAGCCCGCAATGAGCGAAAGATCACGGCTCAGGAACTGGCCGACCGTGCCGGAATTTCCAGAGGTATGCTGCAGCGTATTGAAAAAGGCAATCCCAAATGTGAAATCGGCGCTGTATTTGAAGCAGCAGCCATTGTCGGCGTCAAGTTGTTTGATGCCGATGAAAACGCATTAGCCAAACACCTGCATCACACCCGGGAAAAGCTGGCGCTTCTGCCGAAATCTGTCCGCAAAAAGAACAAATTGGAGACGGCAGTTTTTAAACCCCTATTCGGTTGAGCAATAAGCATCATCACAATTTATAAAATTAAATGGATATGATTTCAGACATACCCTGGCAAATGGCTGATGATTGGAATCAGGTTTTACTGTCTTTTAAAGCAGTTGAAAATAAAGGCAAAGATAAATTAACTGAGCTTTTTTGTATTGCAAAGAAAATTCAAAAAAATTATGAAATTATATCAGAGCCCATGGAAAGCCTTTGCGCATGTACATGTGTAAATTGTGAAGATATCTGCTGCATGAGGGCAACGATCTGGTTTGATTTTAAAGATCTTTTGTATATTTATTTTGCCACTGGAAAATTGCCAGAATCGCAAATCAAAAAAATTACTCTGAAAAATCAGATAAGAACATGTGGCTGCCTTACACAAAAAGGTTGTATCCTTTCAAGAACAGAAAGGCCTTTTGTCTGTACCTGGTATTTATGTCCAGCTCAAAAAGAATATCTCAAGCAGTATTATCCAGAGCGCCTTCTTGATTTTGAGCAAACGTTATTAACCATTAAAGGACTTCGGAATCAAATTGAAGAAGCATTTGTCTGCATATCTTTTTGACAAATATAAACCGGCAGTAAAGAACACTTTTCTGATATTTCTTGCAGGGATTGTCTGGGCCGGTGTCGGCATCATGCTTTTGTCGTTGGCCTGTTCATGGCTGTCAGCGGCATCTGTAACACACAGGTATCTGTATGCGGGTGCCGGTGTGCTGCTGGCCCTGCTGGTCCACCATTTTGGATTTTTGAAGATCGTTGATAAAAACCTGAAGCGAATCCATCATATGAATGGGGTGCGGTGTTTGTTTGCCTTTATCCCCTGGAAGAGTTATCTGATGATCGCTGTTATGGTGATCATGGGAGGCCTGCTGCGCCATTCAATGATTCCGAAAAAGGAACTGGCAATCTTGTACATCGGCATTGGTCTGGCCCTGATATTGTCCAGTGTCAGATATATTCGGGTATTTTACGAACGGGGATTATAACTGTCGCTGATCAGACGGGGCGAAAATGTTTATGGCGCAAAAATACACGGTTGAAGGCGATCTCGATTTGTTGATAAAATCAGGTGAATTTTTTGGTAAATAACCTGTTTTTGCCCAATATTCAATTTGGCCGGCGATGGAATAAAAACAATGACTGGAAAAAGAGGGTTATTCTTTCAGATACTTTTTCAAAGCTCTATAGAAATTCTCATGAGATCCGAAAGTGTAAAGATATAATATCGATTCAACGATTTCGTAAGCCAACAATAACTGTTGATTCTGTGATTTGAACTTAAATACCCGGACACCCTGTAAATCCCCTGTTTTGGCAACCCCGATGTCTGGATGTTGATAAATCGATTTGACAGCCCTGTCCTGCTTTGATTTGCTCTTTTCCTTCTAAAATGTCTTGAATAAAGGAAAGAGGGAGGTCCGGGTTTTCTTCAATCAATTGGCCTATTTTTGCCCAATATTCAATTTGGCCGGCGATGGATCTTTTATACACTTTTGATTTTGTTTTTGCTTTTTCAAACAGTTCATCTGATACTTTTACTGCGGTTGCCATGATAACCTCCTTGATAGTAGTTAGTTGTAAAATACCATTCAGAGTTGTAAAACGCAACTTAATTATTGATACGCCTGAGGTGGATCAAGGGTATCATGGGGTGCCAGTGGCTGGTACACAATGGCGAAAGATATTAAATTGAAAAAGGCGGATTCAGCATGAAAATTGAGATTATCGGCGCTGGGGTTTCTTCGTAATGGTCAGGCACCGCACCCGGTTCAGGTTGCGATGGGCGAGGTCATCCGCAAACAGATCATACAGGTATGGGGGCTTGCCACGGACATTGTTTTCAGCCATTTTCACGGGGATCATGTTCCCCTGGTGGATGCAAATCCCTATCAGCTGGATGCGGCCCTGGTGACCGGGCCTGGCAAAACGCAGTGCGGCTGGCCGGTTCCCCTGGAATGGCACCAGCAGTATGCACAAGGGAAGGCTGCCACGGAAAAATATGAACGAATTTTCTTTGGGTAGCGGATCTGCCGGCGATTGAGATCCGAAGGTATAAAGGTATGTGGAATTGGAATTTTTTGAAGTCGTGCGGGTTTAGATATGATATGATTCAGCCGCATGCAGAAATACCGGCCTGGGATGCCGGTGGCGGGTGAACCATAAGGAGCAATCATGTTTACATTCATTCACGCGGCGGATATTCACTTAGACAGCCCGTTGCGCGGGCTGTCCAGATATGAGTCCGCCCCTGTTGATGCCATTCGGGACGCATGCAGAAGAGCGTTCAAAAACCTGGTGGATCTGGCCATCGAAGAAAAAGCCGCTTTTGTGCTGCTGGCCGGAGATCTCTATGATGGGGACTGGAAAGACTACAGCACCGGGATATTTTTAAGCCGGCAGATGGGGAGACTGAATCAGCACGGCATACGGGTATTTGCGGTTGCAGGAAATCATGATGCCGCAAACCGGATGACCAAAGCGTTACAGACGCCTGCCAACATGAAGATGTTTTCAGCCGGCAAAGTGGAAACCGTCACACTGGAAGACTGTTCCGTGGCCATTCATGGACGCAGTTTTAAAGCCCGGCATGTGGATGAAAACCTGGCCGCGGGATTCTGTCAGGGCCTCAAAGGCATGTTCAATATCGGGCTGCTGCATACCAGTCTCGACGGCCGGGAGGGCCATGCCGCCTATGCACCCTGCACCCTGGATGATCTTTGCTCAAAAAATTATCAGTACTGGGCCCTGGGGCATGTCCACAAGCAGGAAATCGTTTCTAAAGATCCTTTTGTGGTGTTCCCGGGATGCATACAGGGCCGGCATATCCGGGAAAGCGGTCCCAAGGGCTGTGTGAAGGTCACGGTTGAGGAAGATGCCGTCACACAGATGGAACCCGTGTCTCTGGATGTCCTGCGGTGGACCCTGACAAAAATCGATCTGACCGATATGGAAGACCTCCGGGATGTCTTCGAAAAAGTCCGGGAAACCATTGAACAGGAAAGGGCACAGGCAGAAGACAGGCCCCTGGCGATGAGAATAAAACTGACCGGGGCTACAAAACTGTCTGATCACCTGGCCGCGTTTCCGGAAAAACTGGAACAGCAGATCAAAGCGCTGGGGGCTGAAACCGCCGGCGATGATGTCTGGATTGAACGGGTTGAAAACAGGACCCTGGGAAAGTATGATCTGGAAACCGTTCTGGCCGATGACACATCTCCGGGACAACTGCTCAGGGCCATTGTCTCAACCCCTGAGGATCCGGGTCAGATAGACGGTCTGGAAGACAAACTGGCGGAACTCCGGCAGAAAGTGCCGCCGGAAGCCTTTGGCACGGGGTCCATCCTGGATTTGAGCGACAGACAGGTCCTTGAGCGGATCACCAGGGAAGCCAAAAAAATGCTGATCGGCAGACTGCTGGCAACAGGAGAGGAAAAATGAGAATCAACCGCCTCGACCTCATTGCTTTCGGCCGGTTTACAGAAAAATCCCTGGACCTGTCAGAGGGGGATCAGGGGCTGCATCTGATTTACGGGGATAACGAAGCCGGAAAAAGTACTTCATTGCGGGCTTTGACCAACTGGCTGTTCGGCATTCCCGCCAGAACCGGCGATAATTTTGTTCATGCAAATCCCCAGCTCAGGATCGGCGGGGAATTGCAGCTCTCCACCGGAGAAACCATCGAATTTATCCGGAGAAAAGGAAATAAAGACACCCTGCTGGAATATGGCAGTGACGCGCCCCTGGATGAAACCCGGTTCAGACGGTTTCTTCCACCAGGTATCGATGAAACCATTTTCACCCGGCTCTGGGGGATTGACCATGAAAGACTGATTGCCGGCGGCCGGGAGCTGCTGGAACAGTCCGGGGACCTGGGCCAGGCGTTGTTCAGTGCAGCGGCCGGGACGGCAAACCTTCGGGACATATTGATGGAGATGCAGAACCGTGCAGTTGATATCTTCAAGCCCCGGGGATCCAAAGCCGTCCTGAACAGGGCTATCTCAGAATATAAAGATGCGTTGAAAAGGATGCGGGAAGCCTCCCTGCCCGTTTCTACCTGGAAAGCGCTGCAAAAAGATTTATCCACGATCAGTGCCGCGATTCATGAGGTGGAACAAAAGATCGATGAAAAGAACAAACAGAAAAGCGGTCTGGAACGAATCAACCGTGTCAAAGGGGCCCTGGCCCAGCGACGAAGCTGTCTGGCGAAAATGGACGCTCTGGGCACGGTACTGCTGCTGCCGGAAGATTTTTCAGATCAACTGAAAACAGTCAGACAAACGCTTCAACACGCATTGGACGCAAAAGAACGCCTCGAGGCCAGACAGGATGCCCTGAATAAGGAGTCCGGATCTCTGCGGGTTCGGGAGGATCTGCTGAAAAATGAAGATGCCATTTCACGGCTCTACAAAGAACTCGGTGCGGTGGAAAAAACCCTGGCGGACCGGCCCGGTCAGGATGGAAAACGGCGGCTGCTGCGAAATGAAGCCCAGACCCTGCTGAAGGGGATCCGGCCGGACATGGGTCTGGATGACGCCGATCATCTCAGGCCGCATCTCAACAATAAAAAATGGATCTCGGAACTGGCCCAGAATAAGAGGTTGTTGATCCAGAAACAGGACGGGCATAAAGCCGCATTAAAGGATCTCCAGGACGAAATAAAGTCGCTTGAAAGCAAGCTGGAAAACCTGCCGCAAAAAGACATCGATTTGACGGAGTTGAAAGCGGCAGTGGCCTCGGCACGCAAAGCCGGCGACATCGAGCAGCGCCTGAACGATATCAGGATCCAGGCGGCACAGGAAAAAGCCGCCTGCGAAAACGAATTTGCAAGACTGGGGAACTTTCACGGGAATGCAGACGCCTTATTATCCATGGGATTGCCTGTTTCTGAAACCCTGGACCGGTTTGAAAAAGAAACCGATGACCTCATGGAAAAATCCAGAACCGCCTCCCAAAAAAAACAGGAAATCGAAGCGGAAAAAAGGCAGGCGGAACAGGAGTTAACAGCACTGCTGTTAAAGGAAGATGTGCCGAAAATTGCCGACCTGGAGTCGTCCCGGAAGGACCGTGACCAGGGATGGTCATTGATTAAACAAACATATATCCAGGGGCATGATATCGGCGACCGTGTTCAGGCATATACATCCGGATCTGATTTGCCGGCCGTGTATGAAAAAAAGGTTGCGCTGGCAGACCAGATGTCCGACCGGCTGAGACGGGACGCGGACCAGGTGGTGAAACGGGCGGACCTGGAAGCCAAAATTGATCACATGACATCTCGAATCGCTGAACTGTCAACGATTCTCGAAAAAATAAAAGAATCTCAGGCAGATCTGGACAACCGATGGGCCGCCATCTGGAATCCGTTGAATGTCGCTGCCGGCACCCCCCGGGAAATGAAGCAGTGGGTGCTGAAAGCGGAACGGCTGATCGAAAAGATTCATGCGGCAAAGGAGATTTCAGCCAGAGAAAAAAAACTGGGGGAAGAATGCGATCTTCTGAAAAGATCGATGTCACGCCGGATCGCCGGGTTTGATTCCGGGGCAAACATACAGGGAAAGAGCCTGGAAGCACTGATTTCACTGTGTGAACAGCGAATCGAGACAGAGCAGTATGTCCGGGACAACCGTCACAGAATTGAGAATTCACTGAAAGATCTGCGCATCCGGCTGAAACGGACCAAAGATGACCTGAAAACCGTTGAAACCGGTTTGATCACCTGGACGGGTGAGTGGGAAAAAGCCATCTCCGGCCTGGGTTTGAATCCGGATACCCACCCGGAAACCGCCCTGGAAACCTTTGATCACCTGGTGTCGTTCTTTAAAAAATTTGATCAGTCTGAAGAGCTGCGGAAACGAATTTACGGCATGGACAAGGTCAAAGAGGATTTTCACAGAAAAGTCCACGAATTTGCCGGCAGTATGGAAATGATGACAGAGGGTCAGGATGCATTGAGAGTTGCCGGTCAACTCCATCGGGACCTGAATGCGGCCCGGGAAGCCCGGGCAAGTTTGATCAAAATCAAAGATCAGATGGATGAAAAAAAACAGGAGATCAAAGACGTCACCATCACCATCCGACAGTCCCAGGAAAAAATCAGTGAATTGAAAACACAGGCCGGGGTGGATACGGTTGAGAAACTGATCGAGGCCGGGGAAAAGTCAAACCAAAAACGGGACCTGCTCAAACAGATTGAAGCGCTGGAACAGGAACTGAACCGCAATGGAGACGGCTTTGGCATTGACGCGCTGGAAAAAGAGGTAAGCCGTTCAGATATTGACGGCATCAAAGGGGACATAGACAGAATATCCATTGAGCTCAAAGAACTTCAATCCGAGAGAGACACGCTGCGGGACCAGCGGCAGACCATTCAGCATGATATCCGGCAGAATGACGGGAGTGCCATGGCGGCCGGCGCGTCTGAAGAAGCAGAAGCCCACCTTTCCAGCATCACACAAAATGCCGAGCAGTATCTGCGTTTCCAGATCGCCTCCCTGATCCTGGAGCAGCAGATAGAAGCCTACAGAAAAGAAAACCAGGCCCCTGTTTTAGGCAGGGCCGGTGAATTGTTTTCAACGCTGACGCTGGGCTCTTACGCAGGTCTGAGGGATGAACTGGATGCTTCCGGAACGCCGGTGCTGCTGGGTGTTAGACCGGACGATCAGGAGGTGGCCATCGACGGCATGAGTGACGGATCCCGGGACCAGCTCTATCTGGCCCTGCGCATTGCCACGCTTGAGCAGCATCTGACAAAGGGCGAACCCATGCCCTTTGTGGTGGATGATATCCTGATCGGGTTTGATGATCACCGAACCCGTGTCGGCCTGGAGGTGCTGGCACAACTGTCAAGACGCATCCAGGTCCTGCTTTTTACGCACCACAGACGGGTGCTGGAACTGGCAGACACCTGTAACGACACCGGTAAGATCTTTCAGCACGCGCTTTCCTGACGAATCGAACAGGGCCTGAAGAAGACAATTGAAAATACAGAATCCCATAGCGTTTGTTGACACGGAAATTGACCCTGAAAGAGGTCGGATTCTTGATCTGGGCGGCATCAAAGAGGACGGGAACACGTTTCATTCCGGTTCTGCCGCCGGGTTTGCCGAATTTTTGAAGGGCTCCCGGTTTTTATGCGGCCATAATCTCATTCGTCACGATTTGACTTATATCGTACAAGCGGTGGAAATCGCGGGCATTGACCGGGCTGATATGATTGATACCCTGTTTCTGTCTCCCCTGCTGTTTCCCGCCAGGCCCTACCATGCCCTGGTCAAGGACGACAAATTACAGACCCAGGATTTGAGCAATCCGTTGAATGATGCCGTCAAGGCCAGGGATCTGTTTTATGACGAGGTGGCTGCGTTTGCGCGGGCAGACAGGGATTTACAGCAGATCTTTTTTTTTCTTCTGCATGACAAGCCCGGATTTCAGGGATTTTTCAGGTATCTGGGGTTTTATGGAGATGACACCGCCGGCATTGAAGATCTGATCCTGAAAACATTTCATTTAAAGATCTGCAGTAATGCGGACCTGGGAAAACTGATCACGGAATTTCCCGTGGCCCTGGCCTTTTGCCTGTCCCTGGTTCATGCAGATGACCGGTATGCCATCACCCCGCCCTGGGTGTTGAAAACCTGTCCTGAAATCGAGTCAGTGATCTATCTGTTAAGGAATCATCCCTGCCTGACCGGGTGTGACTACTGCGGCCAGGCCCTGAATATCCACCGGGGCCTGAAACAATTTTTCGGGTTTGATTCCTTCCGGACCTATGGCGAAGAACCCCTTCAGGAACAGGCGGTTCAGGCCGCGATCGACGGGAAATCCCTGCTTGCGGTTTTTCCCACCGGGGGTGGCAAATCCCTGGCATTCCAGGTGCCGGCCCTCATGAGCGGAGAAAACGCCCGGGGACTGACCATTGTCATTTCTCCCTTGCAGTCGTTGATGAAAGACCAGGTGGACAACCTGGAAAAGGTGGGGATTACCGATGCCGTCACCATCAACGGTCTGCTGGATCCCATCGAGCGGGCCAACGCGTTTGAGCGGGTGGAAAACGGCACGGCATCCATTCTTTATCTGTCTCCGGAATCGCTGCGGTCCAAAACCATTGAACACGTGATCCTGAAAAGAAATATCGTCCGTTTCGTGATTGACGAAGCCCACTGTTTTTCCGCCTGGGGCCAGGACTTCCGGGTGGATTATCTGTATATCGGTGAGTTCATCAAAGCAGTCCAGGAAAAAAAGCAACTGGAGGACCCGCTCCCTGTGTCCTGTTTTACTGCAACCGCCAAGCCAAAGGTGATCCAGGATATCCAGACCTATTTCAAAGACGGCCTGCACCTGGATCTGGAAGTGTTCCGATCCCGTGCGTCCAGAACCAATTTGCAGTACAGGGTGTTTTTCAGGGACAATCCAGAGGAGAAATTCCACACGCTCAGAGATCTGCTGGATCAAAGGGAATGCCCCACCATTGTGTATGTGTCAAGAACCTACCGGGCCTATGACCTGGCACGGCGGCTGACGGCGGACGGATACCCTGCAAAACCCTATCACGGCAAAATGGACACCCATGAGAAAATGGAAAACCAGGATGCCTTCATCAAAGGGGATGTAAGGATCATGGTGGCCACCTCCGCATTCGGTATGGGCGTGGATAAAAAAGATGTCGGCATGGTGATTCATTACGACATCTCGGATTCCCTGGAAAACTATGTCCAGGAAGCCGGCCGGGCCGGCAGGGATGAAACGGTCACGGCAGACTGTTTTGTCCTGTTCAATGAAGAGGATCTTGGCAAGCATTTTATTCTTTTGAATCAGACCCGGCTCAATGTCAAAGAGATTCAGCAGGTCTGGAAAGCGGTCAAGGATTTGACCCGGTTCCGGTCCAAAGTCTCCAATTCCGCCCTGGAAATTGCCAGAAAAGCCGGGTGGGATGATAACATCGCTGAAATCGAAACACGGGTCAAGACCGCCATCGCAGCCCTGGAAAATGCGGGATACCTGAAGCGGGGCCAGAACATGCCCCGGATATATGCCAACAGTATCCTGACCAAAAACGCCCAGCAGGCCATTGACCGGATCACGGCCTCGGACCGGTTTGAGGAAAAACAGAAGCAGCAGGCAGTTCGGATCATCAAGAAGCTGTTTTCAAGCAAAACCAGAAAACAGGCCAACGATGAGGTGGCAGAATCCAGAGTGGATTACATCAGTGACCATCTGGGCATTGTCAAAGAAGAGGTCATTCGTATCATCACCCTGCTCAGGGAAGAAAACATACTGGCAGATGCCAAAGACCTGACGGCATTTATCAAAAAAGGGGAAAAAACCAACCGGTCCCTGGGCATTCTGAAGGTTTTTGCAGGACTTGAAGCCTTTTTACTGACACACATGGCACAGCAGGAAATCGTTTTTCATATCAAAAAACTCAATGAGCAGGCAGCGGAAAACGGGTGTGCCGATGCCGATCCCGCCAAAATTAAAACCCTCATCAATTTCTGGGCCATCAAACACTGGATACACAGACCCCATGCGGATTATGCAAAACACACCTTTGCCGCGGCCCTGAACGAGCCCCGGGAGGTGTTCCGGCAAAAACTGGAAAAACGGCATGAACTGGCCCGGTTCATTGTGGAACGGCTGTATGAAAAAAGCAGAAAAGAGACTGCTGAAAATATCACGGCAGGGTCTGTTGAGGGTGAATCCGCCATGGGAGAGGACCTGGCGCTGGTTGAATTTTCCGTGCTGGAGTTAAAGGCGGCGTATGAAACCCATGGATCTTTGTTCCGGCAGGAAACCTCGGCGGAGGAAGTGGAAGATGCCCTGTTTTATCTGTCCAGGATCGGTGCGATACGGATCGAAGGCGGATTTCTGGTGGTCTATAACCGGCTGACCCTTGAACGGCTGGAAATGGACAACAGAAGACGTTACAGAATCGAGGACTATAAGCAGCTGGGAGAGTTTTACGAGAACAAGGTGGCCCAGATCCACATCGTGGGCGAGTATGCCAGAAAAATGATCCGGGATTACAAGGCGGCCCTGCAGTTTGTGGAAGATTATTTTCAGTTGAATTTTGCGTCGTTTCTCCGCCGGTATTTCAAGGGCAGCCGGGGAGATGAGATCAAAAGAAATATCACGCCCGCCAAATTCAGGCAGCTTTTCGGAACCCTTTCTCCGGCCCAGTTACAGATCATCAACGATAACAAGACCCAGTACATGGTGGTGGCGGCAGGACCGGGAAGCGGCAAGACACGGGTCCTGGTGCACAAGCTGGCATCCCTTCTGTTAATGGAGGACGTCAAACATGAGCAGCTGCTCATGGTGACCTTTTCAAGAGCTGCGGCCACGGAATTCAAGAAACGGCTCATTGCACTGATCGGCAATGCCGCCGGGTTTATCGAGATCAAGACCTTTCATTCCTATTGTTTTGACCTGCTCGGAAAAATCGGCACCCTTGAAAAATCGGGCGGGATTATCCGGAAAACCATTGCCAAAATCAGGAACGACGAGGTGGAGCCTGCCCGGATCGCCAAAGCCGTTCTGGTGATCGACGAAGCCCAGGATATGGACGCGGATGAATACGCGTTGATCCGTGTTCTGGCGGATCAGAATCCGGACATGCGGATCATTGCCGTGGGAGATGACGACCAGAATATTTATGAGTTCAGAGGCGCCAGCTCCAAATATCTGGAACAGTTCATTGCCGATAAGAACGCAGTCATGTATCAGCTTGTGGAAAATTTCCGGAGCAGACAGAATCTGGTTGAATTTTCAAACCTGTTTGCTGCAAAGATCCGCCGCCGGTTGAAAGACACCCCTGTTGTCGCCCGGCAGGCCGGCTCCGGAAGCATCAGAATCGTCCGCTATCGCAGCCGCCATCTGGTCTCTTCCCTGGTTCAGGACCTTGTTTCCACACGGCTTGCCGGGACCATCTGCGTGTTGACCCACACCAATGAAGAAGCCCTGCAGGCAGCCGGCCTTCTGCTGAAAAACCGGATGCCGGCAAAGCTGGTCCAGACCAATGAGGGGTTCAATCTGTACAATCTGTCGGAAATCAGATATTTTCTGGACCAGCTCCATCTGAAAGACGATACGTTTATCATAGATGTTCAGGTATGGGAAGCGGCCAGGCGAAAATTGGAGAATGATTACAGAAACAGCGCGAAACTGGATATCTGCCTGAACATGATCAAGGGGTTTGAGGCGGCCAATCCGCAGAAAAAATACCGGTCCGATCTGGAGGTGTTTATCCGGGAATCCAGACTGGAGGATTTTTCAGATGCCGCCGGGGATGTCGTTCTTGTATCCACCATGCACAAAGCCAAAGGAAGAGAGTTTGATCATGTGTTTATCCTGCTGGATAATTTCGACCTGAGCACTGATGAAAAGAAACGCCTGGTGTATGTGGCCATGACCCGGGCGAAACAGAATCTGACCATCCATCTGAACGCCCCTTTTCTCGATGATCTGCCGGTTCAGGGAATGGCGCGGATCGATAATCATGAACAACAGTTTCCCCCGGATCAGCTGGTCATGCAGTTGGGCCACAAAGATATCTGGCTGGATTATTTTATGGGCCGGCAGCGTGAAATTTCACACCTGAAAAGCGGGGATGGATTAATCGTGCGTGACAACCGCTGCCTGGACAAGAAAGGGGTGCCCATCGTCACATTTTCCAGATCGTTTTCAAACAGACTGGAAAAACTTTGCCGGGCCGGGTATGCGCCTGCCCGGGCCGCTGTGAATTACATCGTCTACTGGCAGAAAGAAGATTCAGAAAAGGAAATCAGAATTGTCCTGCCGGAACTGTTTTTGGAAAAGAAGACCGGATGCTGATTCGGAAATTTAACTGCCGGAATCATAAACCAGCAGCCACTGCTGCGTAAAACCGTTACCCAAGGCTCCCGGCCGAACAAGGAAAATAAAGGGATACAGATTGAATCAGTTTTTTTTATTGATGACAGCGGTTTTTTTATGTTTTTCAATAACAGCATGCAGCCACGTACCTGATTCCCGGCGAAGAGCGCAAGGCCAAGATCGAACAGAACATGCATGCAGCCACGCACCTGATTCCCGGCCGTTAAAAAACAATGCCGTGTCAAATAAAGAAACCGTAACAGATCGATTGTACTCACAATACGATAAATGGAAAGGTGTCAGATATAAAATGGGCGGGCTGAGTAAAAATGGTGTTGATTGTTCAGGCTTTGTCTATTTAACCTATCTGGAATTATTTGATAAAAAATTGCCTCGTTCCACCAGGTTACAGTCTCAGATCGGTAAAGAAATTCAAACAGACAAACGCCGTTCAGGGGATCTGGTGTTTTTTAAAACCGGTTGGACGGTAAGGCATGTAGGCATTTATTTAGAAAACAGTTCATTTATGCATGCATCCAAGAAAAAAGGGGTTATGATTTCGAGGTTGGATGATCCTTATTGGAAATCAAAATATTGGAAAACAAAACGGGTCGGTTTTTAAAAATGAACCCCCTGCACGTCAGTGGATCAACCCGAGCACGCCGATAATAATGAGATAAACGGCAACGATATAATTCAATAATTTCGGCATAATAAAAATCAATATGCCGGCGAGAAGAGAAACTACGGGTTGTGGTGAGATATCTAACTGCATGGCTTTGTCCTTTCCAAACGCGGCATGAACCGATATTTCATCCGTTCATGGACTCGATTATGGGGTAAACGTTTCATTCTTTCTTGTTACTTCAATCTTTGTGCCAGCGTTGTAACATGCAGGGCTGTTTTCCATATCTATCTGATTTCGTTTGATCAATCAATTACAAGCGTAATATCGGGTTGCCATGCGCAGCCATAAAAAAAAGATCATATGCGACCAGTGGCCATATATGGCCGGGTTTTTGGGAAGGCTCCCATCACAGGTCCCATGGAACTGCAGATGGAGGCGCTTGAAATTTTAATTGATTTTATCCCATAAGCATGCCATTTAAGCGGTTCACACAATCGGCGCATAAAAAGGAGAAACCATGACAAACGATGATTTCAAAAGCAGGGAAAATTCAAAGCCGTGCCGTGTTGTATCGCGCCGTTGCTTTATAAAAGTTACCGCCGGCACCGTTGCATGTGTTTCTTTGGGTCCATGGATGCTTGGATGCAAACACGGTGACAGCGGGGTTGTAAATGTCCCGCCTTATTCGATTGATTCCGATGTTTATACGACGCTTGATAGAACCATTGAGCCCGAATTAACATCAAAGGCTATTTTACCGGAAGATCTCAACCTTATTTCAGAATACGATCAAAATGGATATGGTGTCTGGACGTATGGCGGACCGCTGGTTTGTGAACAGCGCGTCGATATCATGGGGGACTATTCCCCTCCGCAAAGCAGTCATTGTGCCACATTGTTAAGATTTTTCAGCATCACGGATATCCATATCACGGATAAAGAATCGCCTTCCCAGTTGATCTATATGCAACAGCTGAATTCATGTGGTTTCGAAGCCGGTGTCACGTCAGTTTATTCGCCTGTCATGATGTACACACCCCATGTGCTGGATGCAGCGATCCAGACGGTAAACGCCCTGCATAAAAAAGATCCCGTCGACTTCGGCATCTCTTTGGGGGATACCTGCAACAGCACCCAGTACAACGAGTTAAGGTGGTATATCGATGTCCTTGACGGCAAGGTGATCCAACCCAGTTCCGGTGCGCATGCGGGCGCCGATGATATCGATTATCAGAAACCTTTCAAAGCCGCCGGGCTTGACCCGTCGATTCCCTGGTATCAAACCATCGGCAATCACGATCATTTCTGGCTTGGCTCCATCCCGCCGGACGGCAGATACGGCGATGACCCGAAATTGCGGGAATCCTGCATCAGCGACCAGGTCATTGCCATGTCAAATACAGTCTGCCGCGCCAACGACATATACAGCCATAAAAACCCTGAAGAGACCCTTTACTATATGGGCGTCCTTGACGGCACGACCCCGAACGGTAAGATCATAAAATATGGTCCGGTTGACAACTTCAGCACGCCCCCCGAAATTGTTGCCGACCCGGACCGCTATTCACTGACCAAGACCCAGTGGATTGAGGCGTTTTTTAACACCTCGACCAAACCCGTTGGCCATGGCTTTGACCGGGTGCCTCCGGGACAGGAGCCCGGCTTTGCCTGTTACAGTTTTATACCAAAAGCGGAAATACCCATTAAAGTGATTGTCCTGGATAACACCCAGAGGGAAGACGACCAATCCACGGCCATCCACGGGCATGGTTTCCTTGATAAAGCCCGCTGGCAATGGCTTAAAGAAGAGCTTGCGGACGGAGATGATCAGGATCAACTCATGATCATTGCGGCGCATATCCCCATTGGCGTTCAAAAAGCAGGAACCTTTATGGAGTGGCTTGATAATTCCGCCAACCCCGATGCGCCGCAAAATGCGGTGGACCTGCCCGAATTACTGGAAGAACTTCACCGCCATCCCAATCTGCTGATGTGGGTCGCCGGTCATCGGCATGTGAATGCCGTTAAGGCATTTGAATCACCTGATCCGGTCCACGCGCCTGAAAATGGTTTCTGGCAGGTGGAAACCTCATCGCTGCGTGATTTTCCCCAGCAGTTACGCATGTTTGATATCAAGCTCAACAGCGACTACACGATTTCCATTTTCACGACCAACGTGGATCCGGCAGCCAAACCAGGCACGCCTGCCTGGACCTCCCGCAAGTATGCGGTGGCAGCCCAGCAGATTGTCAACACCGGGGTGATATATCAAGCGGATCATCAGTCCAACTACCGGGTCGACCCAGCCACTCAAACCGAAGTACGCGTGGATGGCAGAGTTGTAATGGACCCGGGCATTCGGCCGATGCCGACGGGTTCGTATAATGCTGAGCTGCTTAAACAGCTGAGCCCGGCAATGACAGCGAAGATGCAAATGCTGTTTCCCACAATTTAGGCAGATCTCAGGCGGCTTTTTTTACCATCAATTCTCTTGTTTTTGCCACTTCCGTACTCGCCACATACTCATCAAAGCGCATCAACCGGTCGATAATACCGGCGGGTGTGAGCTCGATGACCCGGTTGACGAGCGTATTGACAAATTCATGGTCATGGGAGGTGAAAAGCACCACCTCGGGAAAATCGATCAGGCTGTTATTCAATGCCGTGATGGATTCGAGATCCAGGTGATTGGTGGGCTCGTCCAGGATCAGGACATTGGATCGGGCAAGCATCATGCGGGAAAGCATGCAGCGCACTTTTTCCCCGCCGGAAAGCACATCCGTGGTTTTGAGGGCTTCCTCCCCTGAAAAGAGCATACGTCCCAAAAACGTGCGGGCAAAGCTTTCTCCCTCTTTGGGCGGGGCAAACTGAAGCAGCCATTCAATCAGGTTCAGGTTTTGGTTGAAATACCCCTGGTGCTCTTTGGGAAAATAGGAATGGCTGATGGTGGTTCCCCACCGGTAACTGCCTGTATCCGGTTTCATTTCTCCTGCAATGATCTGGAAAAGGGTGGTTTTGGCCAGGCTGTTATTTCCCATGAAAGCGATTTTGTCGTTTTTATTGACGGTAAAACTGACATTATCAAGAATCTTTTCCCCGTCAATGGTCTTTGAAAGCCCTTCCACTTCAAGGATAATATTGCCGCAGGGCCGTTCCGGGGTAAACCGGATAAACGGATAATTTCTGGATGATACGGGCATGTCTTCAATGGTCAGTTTTTCCAGCAGTTTTTTTCTGGACGTGGCCTGTTTGGACTTGGAGGCATTGGAAGAAAATCTCTGGATAAAGGTCTTGAGTTCATTGGCCCGGTCCGTGATCTTTTTGTTGTCAGCCTGTTTTTGCTTCAGGTTCAACTGGCTGGCCTGGTACCAGAAATCATAATTGCCCGCATACACGGCAATTTTATTAAAATCAATATCGGCAATGTGGGTGCAGACCTGATTCATGAAATGCCGGTCATGGGATACCACAATGACGGTATTTTTAAACCGGTACAAAAAGTCTTCCAGCCAGGCGATGGAGTGAATGTCCAGATTGTTGGTGGGCTCATCGAGCAACAGCACATCCGGGTTTCCGAACAGGGCCTGGGCCAGGAGCACCCGGACTTTTTCACCGCCTTCCAGTTCTTTCATTTTTCTGGTGTGCAAAGGTTCTGCAATACCCAGATTTTTGAGCAGGACCGCTGCTTCAGACTCTGCATCATATCCGTTCATTTCCTCAAATTCAATTTCCAGCTCTCCGGATCTCAGACCGTCTTCATTTGAAAAATCAGGCTTTGCATACAAGGCTTCGCGTTCAGCCATGACTGCATACAGTTTTTTGTGCCCCATGATGACCGTATCCAGCACCCCGTGGGTGTCAAAGGCAAAGTGATCCTGTCGTAACACGGCAATTCTTTCTTTGGGGCCCACACTGATGTCGCCGGCATCCGGTTCAATCTCTCTGGCCAGAATTTTTAAAAAAGTGGATTTTCCCGCCCCGTTGGCCCCGATAAGCCCGTAACAGTTTCCGGGTTTGAACATGATGTTTACATCTTTGAACAGCACCTGTTTGCCATAAGCCAGGGCGATATTGTTTGCACAGATCATAATGTATATTCGCTTCCTTAGGTATTCAATAAAAAAAACCACAGGAAAAGTATCCTGTGGTTGAAAAAATGAACTGTATCATGTCGTTTTTTTAAATAAAATGCAAGACTTTTATCTGTTCAGGACATTGTGAATATTTTGGTTATCCGGACAAACCATTTTGTTGGCTTGATATCTGAAAAATGATATGGAAATACAGTCCGGTTTTCAACAAACCAAAAAGGAGACAGCATGCTCAATTTTCAATTATCCGACACCCAGAAAGAGATACGCAGCAATGCCAGGCGGTTTGCCCTCAAAGAAGTGCTGCCAAAGGCCTGGCAGTATGATGAAAAAGACCAGACCCCCATGGATGTGCTTGAAAAAGCCTTTCATGCCGGGGTGATGAATTCGGACATCCCAAAAGCCTATGGCGGCAAGGGATATGGCCTTTTGGAAGGGGCGTTGATCACCGAGGAGATCTCCGCGGCCTGCCCTGGGATCGCCACCTCCATTTTTGACAATTCCCTGGGCATGGAGCCCATTATCCTGTCGGACAATGAAACGGCGAAACAGAAATATCTCACGGATATTGCCAAAAATTTCAAACTGATCTGTTTTGCTACTTCTGAGGCGTTCATGGGCTCTGATGTTTCCGGTATCCGGTGCCGGGCGAAAAAAGAAGGCGATGATTATATTCTGAACGGCACCAAGTTCTGGATCACCAATGGGGGCATTGCCGACTACATGACCATTTTTGCCACGGTGGATCCAGACAAAAAGCATGACGGGATCTGTGCGTTTGTCGTTGAAAAAGAATGGGAAGGGGTGGCCGTGGGAAAACCCATCCCGAAAATGGGGCAGCGCTGCTCCAACACGGCTGGATTGTCCTTTCACAATGTCCGGGTGCCGGCTGAAAATGTCATTGCAGAACCTGGAAAGGGATTTATGCTGGCCATGAAAACCTTTTCCCGGACCCGGCCCATGATCGGGGCCTTTGCCGTGGGCGCGGCCAGATCCGCCATGGAATTTGCCATCTCATATGTCAAAAAGCGCAAGGCCTTCGGCACCCCAATCGTCAATTTTCAATCCCTTCAGTTCAAGATTGCCGAGATGTTTCAGAAGATCGAGACCGCAAGGCTGCTTGTTCACAAGGGCGCCTGGGAAGCGGACAATCTGCCTGACCCCACCATCTCTGCATCCGTTGCAAAAATGTATGCCACAGAAGCAGCCTGGGAGGTGGTGGACGAAGCCCTCCAGATACTGGGCGGGTTTGGATATACCCAAATGTTTCCTGTGGAAAAACTGATGCGGGATATAAGGCTTTACCGGATTTACGAAGGCACCAGCGAAATCCAGCGAATGATCCTGGCAGGCCATGCATTGAACACCTATGAGCCGGTCATGCCGGATTTGTCTGAATTCCCCGTATCAAAAGATAAACCGCTTGAAAAAGATGCCGGGATCTGGCGCTGTTCCATGTGCGGGCATGTCCATTACGGAGAAGAACCGCCTGAGACCTGCCCGGTCTGCCTGTTTCCCAGGGGAGCGTTTAAATTGTACGGGCATGACAGCCATGAATAAAAAGTTGATTTCCTGTCAGGTCAATGACCTGTCCCAAGCACCTGACACAGCCTTGTTTGATTTTGCAAACAAAGAAACCGTCCGGCATGTCCATGATTTTCATCGCAGCCTGCCGGGTTACAGGCCCACCCCGCTGGTCCGGCTGCCGGGCCTGGCCGGTTATCTGGGAATAAACCAGCTGTGGATCAAAGATGAAAACCATCGCTTTGATTTAAAGGCGTTCAAAGTCCTGGGGGCCAGTTATGCCATGGCAAAATGCCTGGGTGACGTGATCGGATTAGATGATGATGAATTAACCTACCATAATATCATTGCCCGCAAATCCGCCTATGATCACATCACTTTTGTGACGGCCACGGACGGCAATCATGGAAGGGCCGTTGCCTGGGCTGCGAAACAGTTCGGCTGCAAAGCCGTGGTGTATCTGCCCAAAGGGTCTTCATTGATCAGATTGGAAGCCATCCGACATTATGGGGCCCAGGCATCGATCACGGGCATGAATTTTGATGACAGCGTAATGCATGCCAGCCGCAAAGCACAGGAAAACGGCTGGACACTGCTCCAGGACACCTCCTGGGAAGGGTACGAAACAGTTCCGCGCCATATCATGCAGGGCTATTCAACACTGATAACCGAATCCATCGGCCCGGGAAAAAAGCATCTTCCGACCCATGTCTTTGTACAGGCCGGTGTGGGATCGTTTGCCGCTGCCATGGTTGGAACCCTTGTCAGCCTGGCCGGCGGGGATGCACCGACATTTATTGTGGTGGAACCTGAAGGCGCCCCGTGTCTGTTTGAATCCATTAAAAATGGGGAACGGGTCAGGATCAAGGGTGATTTGGCCACTATCATGGCAGGACTGTCATGCGGGGAGCCCAGTCTGATGGGCTGGGAGATACTGAAATCAGGTGCCCATGCCTTTTTGATGTGCGCGGATGAAATCGCCCGGAAAGGGATGAAGGTGCTGGGCAATCCTTTGGCAACAGATCAACCTGTCATTTCCGGAGAATCCGGTGCTGTGACACTCGGCGCATTGTTTGAAATAATGACTGCCAGACAGAACATGAAAATAAGAAAGGATATCTGCCTGAACAGCGATTCCAGCGTATTGCTGTTTTCAACGGAGGGAGATACGGATCCGGATCTGTATCGTGACATTGTCTGGGGTTAGAAAAGGGGTGAAAATGTACAGAAAAGCGATTTCCCCGGGGTGTTATGATCGCAGTTTTTTGTCCAACCAGTCCGCCACAACCTGTTTGATCCGTGTCCGTCTGTCAGAGGGCGGCAGGGTTCGGCAGATGGCGTCGATGTAGCCTCGGTCTTTGACCTGCTGCAGGGCCGGTGTAAAATTGATGTCAAACACCCACCCGATCTGGAGCAGCTTGAAATCATTCAGGTTCTTTACATGGCGGGCATTTACGATGTCTTTATTTACCACACGGTCGTACACCTGATCTGAGATGTCGGAAGTATCGGCCAGGCCCAGTTCAACGGCCGGGTTGTCCTCCTGGTTCCGGTGCTGGTAATGGTCGATGAGCACCCGCCAGATATCCAGTTTGTCCGCATCCCGCAGCAGCCTTGCATAAAACAGGCATTCTTCGGTGTCATCATCCGGCAGTGCGGCCCGGTTGTGATAAGAGATCACCCGGCAGATCAGGTCTGCCTGATCTGCGGGCAGGCAGTCCAGCACCTGGTGTTGCTGCAGAATTTTTACCCCCAGCTCGGCATGGTTTTCTGATCTGTGGTCCACAAAGGTGCGGTACCGGGCATACTGTGCAAACCGGCCGATATCGTGAAACAGGGCCATGACGGCAGCCAGGTCCCGGGATTCGTTATCCAGGCCCAGTTGATCCGCCATCCACAGAATTTCCTGAACCACCCGGTCTGAATGATCTTTTTTCAGCCGGATGTTTGTCACCACATCCAAGGCGGTGTTTTCTCCGGCTGTGAACCCTGCCACATACCGGTCAAACCAGTTTCTGAACATATCTTTTTTTATTTTTGTTTCCATGATACACCGCATAGATAAGAACATGCTCATATGTAAATGTCAAACGTTCTATCTTACTTTTTATGGCATATGATTCAGGAGATAAACGATTCAGGAGAAATACCATGACACGCAAATCAACAAGAGCACTGTTCACGATTTTAGCGGCTCTGCTTGCAGCTGTTCTGGCCCATTGGGGCTGCGACCGGTCAACGCGGGCGGAAGCCAGTGATCTTCAGCTAACCCGCACGGTGGTGATGTCCGGACTCAGTGATCCCTGGGATCTGGCATTTGCCCCGGACGGGACCATGCTGTTTACGGAAAAATGCCGGGGGCTGTCTGTGCGCACTTTGGATGGGACGGTCCGGCGGTTGTTTGGAACTGCCGGTGCAGCGCTGCCGGCCCAGGATTTTTTCTGCCAGGGACAAAGCGGGATGCTGGGGGTGGCCCTGGATCCGGCGTTTGATGAAAACCGCCTGGTGTACGTGTACATGGCTTCAAATGCCGGCGGGACTAAGACCAACCGGGTGGTACGACTCAGGGTTGACAAAGATTACGCGGGTGTTTCCGACCGCAGGGACATTGTCACCGACATCTCATTCAAGCAGTCATTGAACCGGTGGGGCGGTGCCGGCGCCCACAGCGGCGGCCGCATCCGGTTCAGCCCGTTTGATGGCACTCTTTACGTCACCACGGGCGACAACCATGACGGGCCGTTGCCCCAGGACCTTTCCCGCCTGGGGGGCAAGATCCTGCGCATCGATGGTGACGGCAACCCGGCGTCCGGGAACCGGGCCCCGGCCGGCGGTGATCCGCGCATCTACACGTATGGCCACCGCAATGTGCAGGGCATTGACTTTCATCCTGCCACGGGCCGGGCCTTTGCCAGTGAACACGGCCCCGGCCATGACGATGAGGTAACCCCCCTGGCACCGGGCGGCAACGGCGGCTGGGATCCGGCGCCGGGAAAAGGGGTGTCCTGTCCGGCGGATTATTGCGGGTATATGTCCAATAATTCCGAGGGCACACCAACATCCATGACCGACCTGGACCGGTTCCCGGACGCACTCAAACCATCATGGAACAACCGGGGTGTTTCCGAGGGGATGAGCCCGTGCGTCTTTTTGAAAGGATCTCTTTGGAAGGGCTGGGAGAACCGGTTGGCAGTGGGATTTCTGCGCGGGAAACGTATTGAGCTATTGGAGATGGACGCGGAAGGCATGACGGTCGGAACCGCTGTGGTCGCCGGCCTGCCCACAGAGCGGATTCGATCTCTGGTCCTGGGGCCAAAGGGCGCACTGTATGTGGCCATTGACGCAGGGGAGATCTGGCGGCTGGAAAACGCTGCTCAATAAGCAGCGCAGGATCAAAATCCGGCCCATGGCAGACATAAGTTATCGTCCTTTGGAATTGAAAAACCGGTTCAAAGTGCGTATAAGTTCAATTTGGTTGTGTGATGCTGACTGGCTGGTGTGTCAGGCGGAATCAAATGGTTAATAAAATATCATAAGGAAACTTTAAATGGGTATTATATCCTGGATTATCATGGGATTGACCGGTGGATATTTGATGGATGATTAGCACGGAAACACTGGCTGTTGCCTGCGGCATCGGCAGTGCCGCCGCCTGGGGAGCCGGGGATTTCAGCGGCGGGATGGCGTCCCGCAAAGGCAATGTGCTGAAGGTGGTGCTGGTTTCCCAGTTAATCGGGGGCCTGTTCCTGCTGGGGATGGCTGTTTTTTCCGGGGAAGCCATGCCCCCGGTCCGGCACCTGATGTATGGGGCATTTGCCGGGGTTTTCGGCAACATCGGGCTGATTGCGCTGTACCGGGGGTTGTCCACGGGGCGCATGGGCATTGTGGCGCCGTTGTCAGCCGTACTCACGGCTCTGGTGCCCATCGGATATACGGCAGTTTATGCCGGCCTGCCCTCCATGACCCGGTTTGCCGGGTTTGTGTGTTTCGGCATTGCCGTGTGGCTGTTGTCTTCGGCAGATACCGGGTTCCGCATGACCGGCCGGGAGCTGTTGCTGTCCTGTATCGCAGGTGTCGGTTTTGGCCTGTTTTTCATTTTTATCGATAAAGCCAATGACCTGGCTATTTTCTGGTCTTTGGTCTGGGCCCGGGTGGCATCGGTTGCCTTTTTATTCACCGTGGTGATGGTGGTGGGAAAAACAGGCACTCCCAAGGCGGGGCAGTGGCTTTTCATTGTCATGAGCGGGGTCCTGGATGCCCTGGGCAATCTTTTGTTTTCCACGGCCGCCCACCTGGGCCGCCTGGATGTGTCCGCCGTGCTGTCATCGCTTTATCCGGCTGCCACAGTCCTGCTGGCCTGGCTGTTTCTCAGAGAAAAACTGCGGCGCCGTCAGTGGATGGGAGTGGGAATCGCATTTATCGCGTTGGGACTGATTTCCATATGATGAATCCAACCGCTTCTCATACGGATGTTTATGATGAAACCGCCCAGGTATACCGGGTGGCGGGATTTGCTTTTTTACTGAACCTGTTTTTAGCGGTCATGAAAGGGTTTCTTGCCGTGTCATCCGGCAGTCTGGCCATCATGGCCAGTGCCATTGATTCCGGGACGGATGCCATTGCATCGTTCGTGATTTACGGCGGAGTCAAACTGTCCACCAAAAAAACAAAAGCATTTCCCCTGGGATTGTATAAGCTGGAAAATGTGGCATCCGTTCTCATTGCCATATTTATTTTCATTGCCGGGTATGAAATTGTCGGTCAGATTTTTTCAGGTTCCCAGGCACCTCCCCGGATACCGCTGCCCTATATCTGGCTGCTGCTGGCGGCCACGCTGATGATCTTTTTTTTCGGGCGGTATGCCATTCGTGTCGGCCAAAGGACCCATTCCCCCACATTGATTGCCGAAGGCCGGCACCGCCAGGTGGATGTGCTGTCGTCCATCGTGGTTCTGATTGCTGCATTTATGGGATATCTGGGGGTGGAGTGGCAGGTCTGGGGGATATCCATCGATCAGATGGGGGCTTGTCTGATTCTGGTGTTCATTGTCCGGGCCGGGTGGGATCTTTTGTCTGACGGCATGCGGGTGCTGCTGGATGCGTCCATTGATTTTGCCACCCTGGACCGGATTCAGGAAATTATTAAAAAAGATCCACTGGTGGACCGGATCGTTGATCTGTCCGGCCGGAATGCCGGCCGGTTTCAGTTTATCCACGCACAAGTGACAGTCAGAACACAGGATCTTGAAAAAGCCCATCAGGTCAGTGAGCATCTGGAAGCAAAAATTCGGGAACAGATCCCGCATATAGAAAAAATCACCATTTTATATGAACCTCAGAAAAGAACCCGGGTCCGGATTGCCGTGCCTCTGGCAGATGAAAACGGCCGGATCAGTGCCCATTTTGGTGAAGCCCCATTGTTTGCGGTGGTTCAGGTTCAGCGCAGGGATCAGGCCGTTCAGAAAAAAAATTTAATGAAAAATCCATATACGGCCACTGAAACCGCCAAAGGGATCCGGGTGGCGGAATGGCTGATAAACGCCGGTGTCGATCATGTGGGCATGAAAGAAGATGTCTCCCGCAAAGGGCCGGGCTATGTGCTGGCCAATGGCGGGATCAAGGTCCATCTGATTTCCTGCGACCATCTTGATACCGCCATTGATGAGATTATGGCAACCGACATTTGAATTCAGCAGTTTTTTCTGCCGCAACCGCCGCCCATACCGCGACCGCCGCCCATGCCCTGGCCGCCGCCGCCTCCCATGCCGCGACCGCCGCCGGCAACGCCTCTGCCGCGACCACCACCGCCCATACCTCTGCCGCCGCCGCCCATGCCTCTCCCGCTGCCGGGCGTACCCTGGCCCTGGCCTGTGGCCGGCGCTCCGGATGTGCCTGAAGGCGCTTTTTTAAAAGCTTCCACTGCCTGGCGGACGTTGCCGGCATGACCCGTATACACGGGGATATTCTGGGCGTTAAACACATCCATGGCTTTGGGACCGCAACTGCCGGTTAACACCGCCGCAGCACCTTTGTCAATCACAAACCCGGCCGCCTGAACGCCGGCCCCGCTGGTCTGGGAATTGTGATCATTGGGAAACCCTTGAGTTTCCATGGTATCGGTATCGATAATCAAAAAATAGTCGCACCGGCCGAACCGTTGATCGATCTGGGCATCAAGATCCTGACCCGAGGCACTGACTGCTATTTTCATTTTTCCTCCTGTAAACGCTGTTGTATGATTGATTCAAAGTTTGGTGTCACACCGCCATTTTTTCGGCAATTTTTTTAAATGCCGCTGTAATGGGGGATTGGGTGAATTGCTGCTGAAATGCCATCCCATTGTCGCTGCATCTGACCATTTCCGGATCAAAGGCAATTTTGCCTAAGAAAGGGATGTCATAGTTCCGGGCTGTTTTTTCACCCCCGCCTTCGCCGAAAAGCTCCACAACCTTGTGGCAGTGGGGGCAGGTGAATCCGCTCATGTTTTCAATGATGCCGAAAATCTCCATCCGGACATTTTTACAGAAACTGATGGATTTCCGGATATCCGCCAACGCCACTTCCTGGGGCGTGGTCACGATCACGGCTTTGGCGTCCGGGATCAGCTGGGCCACGGTCAATGGTTCGTCCCCCGTACCCGGAGGACAGTCGATGATCAGGTAATCCAGATCCCCCCAGCTGACATCTCCGATGAATTGACGGATGGCGCCGTGTTTGACCGGACCCCGCCAGATCACAGCTTCATCCCTGTTGGGCATCAAAGATTCCATGGAAATGATTTTCAGGTGATCTGAATAGGCAATAGGGACCATTTTCTGGGTATCATCCGCTTTTAACATGCCGGATATTCCCAGCATGTGCGGGATATCCGGACCATGCAGATCCACATCCAGCAATCCCACCTGATGGCCCATACCGGCCAGGGCAATGGCCAGGTTGACAGACACGCTGGTTTTTCCCACCCCGCCTTTGCCGCTCATAATAATAAATTTTTGTTTGATTCTTGTCAAAGACTGTCTGGCTTGTTCATCCGGGTCCGGACCCGGCATCTGGCCGGCAATTTGACCCTTGTTTTTAGTAGGTGTTGCCATGTTGGGTTTCCTTTTGGTTGAGCGATATTTGATATGTCATGACCTTTTTAAAGTCGGTTTGGTTATCACTAAAGACTGAAAAGCAAGGTTCGTACCATGTGGTATAAAAAAGAAAATCACCTGAAACCCTTATGTTTCGGGGCACCGACGGATGCGGGCACACGGGGGCCCGGCACAGACAGGTTGCAGTGCTGCGATATTTTTGTATAAAGTCGCATTATTGCCTCAAGGCGTGATTCCGAACTAAGAATTGACAATTCAGCCATGTTGTGTGCATATTACCGGATCAATATTAACGCTGAAAAAAGGAGTCAACAATGGCGGGTTTGAACAAAGTGATGCTCATCGGAAACCTGGGCCGGGACCCGGAAATCCGGTATTCCCAGCAGGGGTTGGCAGTGGTGAATTTTTCAATTGCCACCAGCGAACAATGGACGGATAAAAATACCGGAGAAAAACAGGAAAAGACCGAGTGGCACCGGGTGGTGGCATTTGGCAAACCAGCTGAAATTCTGGAGAAGTATCTGTCCAAAGGCAGCCAGGTGTACATTGAGGGCCGGCTTCAGACCCGGAATTATGAAAAAGACGGCCAGACCCACTACATCACGGAAGTGGTGACCAGCAATTTTCAGTTTCTGGGCGGCCGGTCCGACAATCAGGGCAATGATCAGTCTTCGGGCGGATATCAAAAAGAGCCGTCCCGTGGCGGATACCCGCAGCAGGGGGGGGCAGCACCCAGCCAGCAGAACTTTCAGGGATCGACCCGTCCGGGTGGGGGCCAGCCGCCGATGCAGGATGAGGATATTCCTTTTTAAGGCCGCTCAGTTTCTGGGGTTTTCCTTTCGCCACTGCCGGGGACTTTTATATTGGCTGCCCTGGACCCACATGCCGATCCGGCGTTTTCTGGCCTGATCCTGGGCTGCCAGATAAGGGGCGGCATCGAATGTTTTGGGCATACTTCCCTGATACACTTCTGCCAGCCCCGTTTTCACCATTTCCAGATTCATGTTGATGTCATTGATGAACACTTCCGCCAGAATCCGGTTATAACCGCCCAGACCATAGGTTTTCAATGTCACCGACCGGTCATGGATCCGGCGGCCCAGGTACTGGTGTGCTTTTCTGCTGTAAGGCTGGCCCGGTTTTCTGCTGCCTCCGGTTTCCGGTGCGTCAATGCCCACCATGCGTATTTTAAGGGTCAGATCCAGGCCTTTGACCAGCAAAGAATCGCCATCATACACCTTGACTACCTTGAACTGCCGCTCGGATGAGACCTGGTTCCGGGTTTCTGATTCAAGCACCTTTGCATGGTCGGCATTTCCCGGCGGGGAAACATTGGAAAAATGCCGGACCCCGTCTGAATCGATCCAGGTGAACACATCCCCTGCTACCGGCATGACAAGGCCCAACAGCGCCAGAAAAAAGACCAGATATTTAAGCAATCGACTCATGGGGATCTCATTGATCGGCAAAAATCAGTCCGGCCCAGTTTTTATCTGTTTTTTCCCAGACAGGGGTCAACCCGTATTTTGTAAAACAGGTCTTTAACGCGTCCGCTTCCCATGTCCGGATGCCTGAAAAAATGAGAAAACCGCCGGGGTTCAGACGCTTCCGGAAAAGCGGTGCCAGGGTTTCCAGAGTCGGGGTTCTCAGATTGGCGCAGACAATTCCCAGCCCGGGACCGGTTTCCGGCATGGGATGTTTTAATACGGGTATTCTGCCAGAAAGATCGTTCAGGTCAATGTTTTTTTTGGCTTCACTCACGGCATTGGGGTCAATATCATAGGCCAGACATCCGGATACCCCGGCCAGGCACAGGGCAATGGCCAGGACCCCGGAACCCGTGCCGATATCCGCCCCTGAGGTCTGAAAAATGGAGGCATGGGGCCGGATGTGGAAAAACAAATGTTCCATGGCACACAGACACAGCCGGGTGGTGGGGTGATGGCCGGACCCGAAGGAGATGCCCGGTTCCAGGCGGATGACATGCAGATCCTGACGGCCTGACCCGTACGAAATGTCCGGCGGTGTCAGCACAAAATGGTCCGTTACTTGGACGGGTTTCTGAAAATTTCTAATGACACTGGTGGTGCCGAAAATTTCCTGATACGTGACATCCTGATGGTTGACCAGGGTTTTGAGAACGGTTTTGGCTTCTGACACAGGGATGTGCATGGCAGCGGCGATGTCATGCACATAGGCCCGGGCCGTTAACCGGGTGTCGGCATGGTCCAGGATGGCCAGAACGGCCTTTCGGTCAAAGGGGGTCATGTCCTTCTATTTTGAGCAGGTTTTTGTACCAGCAGGCAAACTCGAACATCCCTCTGATTTTTTCCTCTTCATTGATGATGCCCAGACACATTTCCAGGGCTCCCTGGGCAAAGGAGTTGGTGTAGGTGTCCGGGTCGGCCTGGGACAGAAATTCCCGGATCAGCACCTGGGAGGTCCGCTTGGTCTTGTCTTTCCGGATATCGATGGGATCTTTGGGTTCCTGGAACGGGTCCCATTTGTCATACCCTTTTTTCAGGATCTGGCGCTGGCCCCGTTTGCCCATGGCATCGAAAATGGCTTTTTTCTTTTCTTCGATCTGTTCTCTGGTGAAATTATCCATTCTGGGGCACCCCTAAATAGTCTTCGTTGAAATCCGTGATCAGGGCCATGGAAACCGGTATCAGCATTTCATGCATTTTGATGTTCCGGGAATGGATGTCTTTAATGAGCTGTGCGGAAATCAGTTGAAGCTGGGTATAGATCTTGTCCATATTCAGCGTGGGATAAGCGTTTCCCTGGATAAAATTGGTCCGTCCGCAGATATGGCTTTTACCGGCCGTGGACGTGGGAATGCCGTAGATGCGGCAGGTAATGGGCCGAAATTCATACAGCAGGCACAAATTGTCAGATCCCAGCAGGGGGCAGCGCACCCGTTCCTGGGACATGCGGCCCACAATTTCCAGCTGGTCCGCGCCTTTTTGCACTTTTTTGTACGCATCCCGTTTGAGTTTGACCAGGGCCCGGTCGGTTTTGTCGGCAATTTCCAGCAGATCGTTTTTTTCTTTGCCGGAAAATTTTTCCAGAAATTTGGATTTCAGGTAAAGGGCTTCGATCAGGGGCATGTCAAAAATGGCGTAACAGCAGTCGCTGCATTTTTCCCGGCAGAACACTTCTTTGGGAAATTCCTGTTTCACCCGGTCAAATATCCCGTCCACCACCTGAACCAGGGCTTCATATTGTGTAAAATGTTTTTTCAGATCCAGTGTCATGGGTGTAATCCTTTATTTTCCGATACAGAAATTGTTAAAAATCGTATCCAGTATATCAATTGATGCGGTTTCACCGGTAATGCTGCCCAGCAGGTCAATGCTGTTTTTTAAATCAATGGCCAGGGTCTCTTCCGGCTGCCCGGTCAACAGACCCTGTTTTGCGGATTCAAGAAAAGACAGCGCTTTGGTTAACGCGGTTTTGTGCCGAAGGTTGGGAATCACGGCTGAACCGTCCATGGTCAGATCGCCGATGCAAAGCTGCATGATTTTGTCTTTGAGTGGTTGAATCCCCTGGTTGTGAAGCGCGGAAATATGAATCTTTGGAATCTGATCGCAGATTTCCGGCAGTTCAGGCAGTCCGGGTCCACCGGGTTTGGCCTGCCCGTTCGTGTCCCGGGTCAGATCGATTTTGTTCACCACCACAAGCATGCGTTTATCCAGGGGCACCATTTTTTTAAATTCCATTTCAGACAGGGCCGTTCCGGGTTCCACCATAAACAATACCAGATCCGCCCCCCGGATATGATCTTTGGCCCGTTCAATGCCGATGATTTCCACCAGGTCGTCCGTGTCATGAATGCCGGCCGTGTCTGTGACCACAAAAGGGATCCCGTTCATGGTCATGGCTTCCTGGATGGGGTCCCGGGTGGTTCCGGGAAGGGCCGTGACAATGGATTTTTCCCGGGACAGCAGCCGGTTCATGAGACTGGATTTTCCCACATTGGGTTTGCCGCAGATGGCCAGACAAATCCCTTCTTTCAGAAAACAGGCTTCTTCATGCTGCCGGATGAATTCCCGGCACCGGTCCATGACAAAATCGATGTCGGTTGTTCTTTGGGATGTGTCAGTTTCCTGGGGCGCATCATCGGGGAAATCAATGCTCACTTCCACCTGGGACAGCACCTGGATCAGCTGGTTTCGCATTTCCTGAATCTGCTGTTTCAATACTCCTGTGTTCTGGGCCGCAGCAAATTTTAAAGCGGCTGTGGACCGGGCGTTGATGATGTCTGCCACGGCTTCCGCCTGGGTCAGATCAATGCGCTGATTTAAAAAAGCACGCCGGGTGAACTCGCCGGGATCTGCCAGGCGGGCCCCGCCGGTCAGCAGACATTCCAGAATCTTTTTAAGAACCACGGTGCCGGAATGGGCCTGGATTTCCACCACATCCTCGGCGGTATAGGACTTCGGCCCGCGCATGAAAATGAGCAGCACCTCATCAATGACTTCCCCGCTGTCCAGAAAATATCCGTGATAGACCTGATGGGTTTTCAGATTTCCGGTAAAAGGAGGACCCGTCCGGGTTCTGGAAAAAAACTGGGCCGCAATGGCCACGGCATCGGGACCGGACATCCGGATAACCCCGATACCACCGCTGCCAAAAGGCGTTGCGATTGCGGCAATGGTGTCATTCATGGATGCCTATCTTTTGAATCTTTTTTTGCCGGCAAATGAATTCTTTTTTTTGGGAAAAATTACCAGCCGCCGGTAATATCCGTCTCCCATGCTCTGGGTGCGGACCCGGTTGTCATCTTTGAGCGCCAGATGAACGATTCTGCGGTCCTGGGCACTCATCTGGTTGATGGTGGCGGGTTTACCGGTTTTTTTGGCTTTTTCCGCCATTTTTATGGCCAGATGCCGCAGGTTGGATTTCCGGGTTTCAATATACCCTTCCACATCCACTTTGACCCGGACCCGGGCCTCGCTTTTCCGGTTGATGATCTTGTCGGTGAGAAACTGCATGGCATCCAGGGTCTGGCCTTTCCTGCCGATCAGAATACCGGCGTTGCCCCCGGTTATTTTCAACGTGAGATGATCCCGGTGGGTGTGGGCTTCCACGGTGGCATCGTCCGTGATCAGATTCGCCATTTTTTGCAGGGTTTCCACGCCCAGATCAATGGATTCCTGGGTGACATCCACCACAGGCGGCGGTTCCGGCGATGCGGTTTCCTTTTCAGGTGCCAATTCCGGTGCTGGAGAAGCGGGTTCAGTTGCCTGGGAAGCGGGTGCCGAAGCCGGAGCCGCCGGTTCTTCTGAAGCGGGTGCCGGATGATCGGTTGAACGCTCGGGTTTTGGTTCAACCGGTCGGGGCTGCGCCTGTTTTTTCGGAAGGGGTGCCGGTTTATTCCGGGCCGGCGGCGGTGTCCGTTTTACCGGAGAATCACTGCCGGCAGCACTTGATTGTTCCCTGGAAGGCGGGGGGCTGACCCGGGTTTCCTGCCCAAAGGCTTCATCCACCATGGAGCGGATACCTTCCAGTTCTTTTTCTGATGAGTCCGCTTTGTTCTGGGGGAGAACCACTTTGATCACGGCATCTTTTCGCCCCACAATTCCGAATATGCCGGATGCACCCGTGGAAATGACATCATATTTAAGCTCTTTTTTGGAAATGGAAAGGGTGTCGCAGGCGGTTTTGACGGCGGTATCGACGTCTTTTCCGCTGAATTCCTGAGTTTTTTTCATGAATGACCTCCTGCTATTTGGAAAATTTCTTTTGGGTGTAATACTGTTGACCCATGGAGATGATGTTGTTCACCAGCATGTACAGGACCAGTCCGGATGGAAAATTGATAAACAGTACGGTCATGAAAACAGGCATGAGCATCATCATTTTTGCCTGCATGGGATCGCCTGCCGTGGGTGTCATTTTCTGCTGGAGCAGAAAGGAAGCTCCCATGATCAATGTCAGGACGGGAATACCATAAGGCGCTTCCATCAGCGGAATGGCAAAATCAAAATGAAACAGCCGGTCCGGCCCGGACAGGTCCTGAATCCATCCCACAAACGGGGCGTGACGCAGTTCAATGGCCTGGTAAAGCATCCGGTACAACGCAAAGAAAATCGGCATCTGAACCAGCAGGGGCAGGCATCCCGAGGCGGGATTGACTTTGTATGTCTTATACAGCGCCATGACTTCCTGGTTCATCCGCTGTTTGTCATTTTTGTATTTTTCCCGGATTTTCATCATCAGGGGCTGGACTTTTTTCATCTCATTCATGGATTTGTAGCTTTTGGTGCCCAACGGCCAGAAAATGAGCTTGATCAGCACGGTCAACAGGATGATGGCCACCCCGTAGTTTGGGATGATGTCATGAATAAAATTCATGGTGATGAGCAGCGGTTTGGCAAGAATATCGAAAAATCCGAAATTAATCGCTTTTTTCAGTGTGTTGTCATATTGACTCAGCACTTTGTAGCTTTTAGGCCCTAAATAATAGGTGAACGGAAATTCCCCCTGCTGGCCCGGATCAATCCGGTCCATCTGCCAGGCCAGCCGGCTCTGGGCCAGATCATTGTCATAAAACAGCTTGAGGTGACTGTCCCCTTCGGCCCGGGGCAGGACCGCGGTCAGAAAATACCGGTCCGTATATCCGGTCCAGTGGATATCGCCGTTGAATGTGTCCTGTTCTTCGATTTTCTTGGGTTTGATGGTCAGATATTCATCGTTGATATAGGCCACCGGGCCTTCAAAAGCGAACCGGGACCGTTTTTTGGTGTCGTCGTCAAAAATGCCCGGGGTGGTGATCTCCAGAAGATCGGTCACGGGCATGTCCGACCCGTTCTGAATCACGACGTCACAGTCGATCAGATAGGAATCCGCTTGAAATGTGTAGATTTTTTGAACACGGATGCCCCTGGGACTGGTCCATGAAAATGTCAGGGTCTGGCTTCCATGGGTCAGGTTCAGGGCCGACATATCCGTGTCAGCGGTGAAAACCGCATTTTCAAGCCCTTCGATGATGCCGCTCCGGGTGCCGGTGATCAGAGTTCCGTGGGGCAGCCGGGGATCCACCATCTGTTTCTGGTCGGAAGAGGATCCATTACTGGCTTTATAATGTTTAAGCAGCTGACTGGTGACTGCGGCCAGATGTTCGGATATGACCATGTCATACAAAGGGGTGGACACGGTGATGTTTCTGAAATCCATCGGCTCAGTCCGGTCGGAAAAAGCCGAAGATTTCCGTTCCACGGGGGTATAGTCGGTCACGGTGGAACGGGAGTCATCGGATGACGGGTCCGTTGACGGGACGGATTCCCGGGATTCCCGGGTCGTCTGGGGAAGATTGGTGTCAGGCGGGGTGACAAAAAAGAACTGATAGCCCACAAGGACCACCACAGACAGTAACACCGCTAACAACAATCGTTTTTGTTCATCCATTTTCTCTCCTCAGTTTGAAATTATTTTTCAAACAAATGTCTACAAGGAAGAGGAAGCAGTCGGGCGCATGGATCAATTATGGAACCGGATCAAATCCCCCTGCATGAAATGGATGACAACGCAATATCCGTTTTACCGCCAGCCAGCCGCCCTTGCGGGAGCCGTATTTCTGAACCGCCTCAACCGCATAGGCCGAACAGGTCGGATAAAATCGGCAGTTTGGTCCTGTCAGCGGTGATATAAAAAATTGATAAAATTTAATCAATATTAACAATAGCTGTTTGATCATTTATTTTGCCAGTGCTATTTTTGTAAAAAGTTTATCAAGGTTCTCAATTATCTGCCTGTTGGATAGCGAAGTCAGACCCTTTCTTGCAATGATATTTATGTCCCTGGTTCCCGGGATCGAATGTTTCCTGTGTCTGAAATATTCTCTGATAAGTCGTTTGATCCTGTTGCGCGCTACTGCATTCCCCACTTTTTTTGATACGGTAATGCCGATTCGGTTGTGCTGATTCGACCGGTCACAGACAATGGCTAAAAAATAATCCGAGTATATCGGTTTCCCTTGTTTCGAAAGCGTCACATATTCGGCCCGTTTTCTGAGCCGAAACTCTTTGGGTAACGAAAAATCCTTCAATCCGTCACGTTTTTACAATGCCAGTCTTTTTCTGCCTTTGGCCCGTCTGGCCCGGATCACCCGTTTGCCGCCCGGGGTGGACATTCTTTTGAGAAATCCATGCTTTCTGGTTCTTTTCCGGTTACTTGGCTGAAATGTACGTTTCATAAAATTTACATCCTTAACTGAATTTGATTATCACCTGGGGTTTTTCAACTAATCATAATAAACACAATATAATATTTTTTTTAGGTCTAAAAGTCAACTATGGAATCATTATTTCACCAGAGATTCAAAAATATGATATTCCTCCAGGTGATAGTGGGGTTCCGGATAAATGGCAATGGGTTTGGAGAACTGGGTTTCCAGGGCAGCGATCAAATGTTTTTCCCGGCCGTGGAGCAGCTGGGCAATGTCCGGATGGACCTTGACCGTGAACCGGTTGCCCATGATATCCCCGGCTTCGGACACCAGATCCCGGTAAATTTTGTGGCAGATCGATTTTTTTGACAGCAGATGCCCCGTGCCGTTGCAGTAGAAACAGGGCTCGCACAGGGTCCGGGTCAGGTTGCGCCGGGTTCTTTTGCGGGTCATCTGAACCAGTCCCAGTTCGGTCAAAGGCAGGATATTGGTCTGGCTTTTGTCTTTTTTCATGGCCTCGTTGAGCAGGGTCATCACTTTTTCTTTATGGGATTCTTTTTTCATGTCAATAAAATCAATGATGATGATCCCGCCGATGTTGCGCAGCCGGGTCTGATAGGCAATCTCTTTGACCGCTTCCAGATTGGTTTTTAAAATGGTTTCATCAAAGTTGTGTTTGCCGACATACCGTCCCGTGTTGACATCAATGGCCACCAGGGCTTCGGTCTGCTCGATGACAATATATCCGCCGGATTTGAGCCACACCTTTTTTTTTAAGGCCCGGGCCACGTCCCCTTCGATGTTGTAAGCTTCAAAAATCGGTTCCCGGCCCTGGTAAAGCACCACGCTCAGGTTCACATCCGGCAGCAGCTTTCTGAGAAACTGATGGACCCGTTCATACTCCACAGGAGAGTCAATGATCAGCTTGTCCGCCTCGTTGGCCAGAAGATCCCGAACCGCCCTGAACGTAACGGTCAGGTCTTTGTAAACCAGGGAAGGGGCCGAGGTGATTTGGTTTTTGTTCTGAATTTCCTCCCAGGTTTTGGTGAGAAATTCCATTTCCTTTTTGATGGTATCTGCGGTCACACCCAGCGACTGGGTTCGTAAGATATAGCCGAAACTGTTTTCCCGGATGGAGAGCAGAAGCTCCCGCAACCGGGTTCTTTCCGCCTCGGTTTCAATGCGTTTGGAAATACCGATATGATCCACCGTGGGCATGAGTACCATATACCGGCCGGCCAGAGAGATATGGGTCGTGACCCGGGGGCCTTTGGAACCGATGGCGGACTTGGACACCTGAACCAGGATTTCCTGGCCTTCGAAAAGCAGGTCTTCGATGATATTGTCGGAACTGGGGGCGGGTTTCCAGGTCTGCTTGTCCATGGACAGCCCGTCTTCATCCTCTGTGTCCGTGTCCGTCTCCAGATCCTGGTCCTGCTCGAATTTGGTGAACATTTTGTGGCTTTCCGTGTCCAGCACATCATCCACATAAATAAAGGCGGCCTGTTCAAAGCCGATATCCACAAACGCGGCCTGCATACCGGGCAACACCCGCTGCACCCGGCCTTTATAGATATTTCCGGCAATGCTGGTCTCATCTTCTCTTTCAATAAACACTTCCACAATGGTGCCGTTTTCCAGCAGCGCCACCCGGGTTTCATGGGGGGCACAGTTTACGACCAGTTCTTTAAGCATGCATTATCCTTGTCTGAGTTTTTTGATCCGTGTGCCACCGATGGCCGGGTCTGACAAACCAAGGCATTGTTTCAAAACAGCGGTCGGCCGCAAATGTCTCCCGTCAAAGGGCCGCAGGGTCATTTCAAGGATATCAGATCCCTGCCAGGCGATGTCTGCCACGGCCTGCCGCAAATCGGTTTTTCGGATTTTGCCTTTTTTGGTGAGATCTTCAACCATGAATGTGTCTTGTGCCAGAAATTCGTCCACAGCGCTTTTTTCCAGGGCTTTGGCCGGCAGTTGTACCTGGTAGACACAGATACCGGGCGGATCCGGCTGTTTTTTGCCGGCAAGGTGACAGTCGATGACCGTGAGACCGGCCGGCAGCTGCTGGTTCAATTTTTTTTGAATGGCCATGGCAGACAGGGTCCGGTCCAGAAAAATGGTAAAAAATTCTTCTTCACTTTCCATGCCCACGGGCAGTGCATTGTCAAACGCCAGTCGCATGGCCGGGTTGAATCCCTTGGAATATTTAACGGTCAGCCCGGCTCTTTTTACGGCCCGCTGAACAATGGTCGCCAGTTCCAGGTGCCCGAAAAACCGGGCTTGTTCCAGTTTTGAAAACCGGATCCGGTACCGGACAAACGCGCTGTCCGGCAAAGCGGACGGGGCTGCTGTCTCTATGTTGGAAACGGACGGGCTGTCTGGGGTTTGATGGAGGATCGGCCGGATCTGCTTGAAATCACACACCCCGCATCCCGTGCAGTCGTGATCCCGGCAGTCCGGTGTGGTGGCCTGGTTGACCGCGTTTTTCCATTCTTTTTCCAGGAACCGTTTTGATATGCCTGTATCAATGTGATCCCAGGGCAGGGGTTCTGTCAGTGTCCGGGGCCGGGAGGTGTAAAAATCCGGATCGATCCCGGTCTGATCAAAGGCTTTCTGCCATTTGTCAAAATCAAAATAATCGTTCCACCCGTCCAGGCGGCATCCGTTTTCAAACGCGGCCGTCAGCAGGCCGGACAACTGCCGGTCTCCCCGGGAAAACACCCCTTCCACCAGGCTCATTAAAGGATCCTGCCATTTGAGATTGGTTTTGGGGTGGGACATGTTTTTTTTCAGATATCCCAGCCGTTCCCGGGTGGCTTCCAGCGTGAGCTGGGGGTGCCGCTGGAACGGGGTGTGGGGTTTGGGAATAAAAGGGGTGACATTGACATTGATCGCCTGTTTCCCCTTGGCACAGGTGGCGGCCAGGTGCCGGGACAGATCACAGATACCCTGGATGTCGGCGGGTTCTTCAAAAGGCAGGCCCATCATGAAATACAGCTTGATATGTTTCCATCCCAGTTCAAATGCGTTTTTTACTGTTTCGGTGATGTTTTCTTCGGTGAGATTTTTGTTGATAATATCTCTGAGCCTCTGGGTACCGGCTTCCGGGGCAATGGTGAATCCGGTTTTGCGCACGGTTTTGATCAGATTCATCAGTTCCGGGGTGAGTCGTTCCGCCCGGATGGAGGGCAAAGAGATGGCATTGCACTGGTTGTGGCTGATGGCCATCAGCCGGGCCATGAGTTCAGCCAGAGAGGAATAATCCCCTGTACTCAAAGACAACAGCGAGATATCGGAATATCCCGTGGCGGCCAAAGACGCGTGGGTGATTTCAACCAGATCATTTAAAGACCGCTCCCGGACCGGGCGGTAAATCATACCGGCCTGACAGAACCGGCACCCCCGGGTACAGCCCCGGGCAATCTCCAGGCGCAGCCGGTCATGCACGGGTTTGCCAAAGGGAACAATGGGCGCGGCGGGAAAATTATCCATGGTCAGTTCCGGCAGAAACGCCCGTTTGACAACAGTGTAATCGTCATAAACCGCGGAAACCGCCTGGCAGCAGTTTTCATCAAAAAAGGCATTGAAAAACTGCGGCACATACACCCCGGAAACGGCAGACAGTTCTTTGAGCAGGGTGGTTTTTTTGCCGTCTCCCTGTTTTTTGAACCGGATCACGGTCCTGGAGATTTCCAGGACTGCCTCTTCCCCGTCTCCGATCACAAACGCATCGAAAAAATCAGCCAGGGGTTCCGGATTAAACGCACAGGGCCCGCCGCCGATGATCAGCGGAAACGCGTCCTCTCTTTCTTGGGCCGCAAACGGGATTTCGGATAAAGAAAACAGGGTCAGGATGTTGGTGAAATTGAGCTCGTACAGCAGGCTGACACCGATGATATCGAATTCAGTCAACGGGGTTCGGGATTCCATGGACAGGCAGGGAATATTTTTCTGACGCATCAGGGCTTCCATGTCCGGTGCCGGGGCAAAGAACCGTTCTGCGGCAATGTCGGGTTCCCGGTTTAAAATGGAGTACAGAATCTGAAGTCCGAAATGGGAGGTGCCAATTTCATACAGATCCGGAAACACCAGGGCAAACGTCAGATCCACCTGACGATGGTCTTTTTTGATCGCGTTGATCTCATTGCCGGCATATCGGGTCGGTGTCTGGACTAAGCCAAGGATGTCTTGATAATTTTGTTTATGCATGATACTGGAATTAAAACCAATCGGCTTTCTTTGTTTAAGATAAATTATTCAAATTTTTTAATATATTATTTTTTCCAGGATAAGGCAATGAAAAGAATAAAAATCAACCGGTTGACAGAATATGACACCTCTCCGGGGCAGGTACTGATCAAAGGATGGGTGAGAACCCGCCGGGATGCCAAGGGGTTTTCCTTTATGGAAATCAATGACGGGTCCTGTCTTGAAAATATTCAGGTGGTGGCAGACAGTCAATTGAGCAATTATACCGATATTCAGGGGATCACCACGGGATCGGCCGTGGCCGTGACAGGGGCGCTGGTGCCGTCTCCGGGCAAGGGGCAGAAATGGGAAATCCAGGCGGCCGGGGTTGAGATCATCAGCCTGGCGCCGGAAACCTATCCATTGCAGAAAAAGCGGCACACAGATGAATTTTTGCGCACCATTGCCCATCTGCGGCCCAGAACCAACAAATACGGGGCGGCGTTTCGGATCCGGTCTGAAATGGTCCAGGCAATTCACCGGTTTTACCGGGAAAAAGGGTTTTATTGCCTGACCTCGCCCGTGATCACGGGATCGGACTGTGAAGGGGCCGGTGAGATGTTCCGGGTCACCAGCCTGGATCCGGCACAGGTGGCAAAACAGGGGAAACTGGATTTTTCAAAGGACTTTTTCGGCCAGGAATCCAATCTGACCGTGTCCGGACAGTTGTCTGCGGAAATGTTTGCTCAGGCCCTGGGGGATGTGTATACGTTCGGGCCCACGTTCCGGGCGGAAAATTCCAATACCAGCCGGCATGTGGCCGAGTTCTGGATGCTGGAACCGGAAATGGCGTTCTGCGACCTGTCCGGCAACATGGATCATGGGGAGGAACTGGTGAAATATCTGGTGACCCATGCCCTGGATGCCTGCGATCAGGATCTGGGCCTGTTTTTTAAATTTGTGGACAAGGGCCTGCCCAAACAGCTGGAAATCCTTACCAGCAAGACCTTTGAGCGCATGTCCTACACCGAGGCCATCAGGATTCTTGAAAAATCGAGTAAAAAATTTGAATATCCCGTTAAATTCGGTATTGATCTTCAGTCCGAGCATGAGCGGTTTCTGGCGGAAGAATATGTGAAAAAACCGGTATTTCTGTACGACTATCCCAAAACCATCAAGCCGTTTTATATGCGGATCAACGATGACAACACCACGGTGGCGGCCGTGGATCTGCTGGTCCCGGGCATCGGGGAGCTCATCGGCGGCAGCCAGAGAGAAGAACGCCTGGATGTCCTGGAATCCCGCATGGAAGAGATGGGGATGGACAAGGAACCCTATTGGTGGTACCTGGATTCCAGACGGTATGGATCCGTGCCCCACGCCGGGTTCGGCTTAGGGTTCGAGCGGTTTCTGATGATGATCACAGGCATTAAAAATATCCGGGATGTGGTACCTTTCCCCAGAACCCCGGGCAGCATTGACTTTTAGATAGGCAGAACAAACAATGATAACCTTACTGGATTACGGGGCCGGCAATGTGCGCAGCGTGAGAAATGCCGTGGAAAAACTGGGGGGTACCCTGACCACGGTGACGTCCCCTGAAGATATTTTATCCGCGGAAAAGATCATTTTTCCCGGAGTCGGCAATTATGAAAACATGATTCAGGTGCTCAACCGCAAGGGCTTAATGGCACCGCTGCGGGAATACCTGGCCTCCAACCGACCTTTTTTCGGCATCTGTTTAGGTATGCAGGCATTGTTTCAAGGCAGTGAAGAAGATCTTTCCAACAATGAATCCATCGGGTTTTTCTCAGGCCGGGTGGAACGGTTTAAAACCAGACTGTCCGTGCCCCACATGGGGTGGAACGGGATCCATCTTAAACAGGATTCCCCACTGTTGGACAGGATCGGTCCGGATGCCCGGTTCTATTTTGTGCATTCCTTTCACCTGGTGCCCCATGACCCGTCCGTAGTTTTGACCACCACCACCTATGATTATGAATTTGCCAGTGCCATCCAGCAGGGCAATATCATGGGGACCCAGTTTCATCCGGAAAAAAGCGGAAAACACGGTATGCAGCTGCTGGAAAATTTCATTAAGCTGCCGGATTTCACGCCGAAAGGCCGGGTGGATATTTTGGGCAAAGGTCTGGCCAAAAGGATCATTGCGTGCTTAGATGTGCGGTCCAATGACCAGGGGGATCTGGTGGTGACCAAAGGGGATCAGTATGATGTCAGGGAAAAACCCGGAGCTGCGGACAAGGGAAATGTCCGGAATTTAGGCAAGCCCGTGGATCTGGCAAGGCGGTATTATGAGGAAGGGGCGGATGAGATCACGTTTTTGAACATTACCGGATTCCGGGATTTTCCCCTGGCGGATCTGCCCATGATCACGGTACTGGAACAGACCTCGAAAAACGTGTTTGTGCCGTTGACCATTGGCGGCGGGATCAAGGATTATACGGATGCCGAGGGTCGGCATTACACGGCCCTGGAAGTGGCGGACCGGTATTTCAGATCCGGGGCCGACAAGATTTCCATCGGCAGTGATGCCGTGCACATTGCCAAAGCCTTTGTGGATACCGGCAAAAAAACCGGGAAAAGTGCGATTGAGCAGATTTCCCGGGTGTATGGGGCCCAGGCCGTGGTGATCTCCATCGACCCCAGGCGGGTGTATGTGGCAGCACGGCAAGAAGCGGCCGGACATCATGTGATTGAAACCGGCATCCCCGGTCCTGACGGGGAACGGTTCTGCTGGTACCAGTGCACGGTCCAGGGGGGACGAACGGCTGTGGACCTGGATGCCGTGACCCTGGCAAAAGCCTGTGAAGCCCTGGGGGCCGGCGAGATTCTGCTCAACTGCATCGACCGGGACGGCACAAAATCAGGGTTTGACCTGGAATTGATCCGGGCTGTGAAACAGGCCGTGACCATTCCGGTGATCGCTTCCTCCGGGGCCGGCAGCCCGGCGCATTTTTCTGAAGTGTTCACAGAAACCAGGGCGGATGCGGCTCTGGCCGCCGGGATTTTTCATAGAAAAGAAGTGCCCATCCCTCAAGTCAAAGATCATCTGGCAGGGCATGGGATTCCGGTGCGCCGGTCCTAAAGACCTTGAAACCCACGGGTATCGGGTTATTTTTTTAATTCAAAGGTGATCGGAATTTTCACCCACATGCCCGTGGGAACCCCGTTGGATGTTCCCGGTTCAAACCGCCAGGCAGCCACGGCTTTTTCAGCCGCGCGATCCAGGGTGTCATATCCGCTGGATTCAAAAATACGCAGTTTTTCCGCCTCACCGGTCTTGTTGACAAACACCATGAGCATGACCGTGCCCGTATGCCCCCGGCGCCGGGCGATGCCGGGGTACCGGGGCCGGGGATTTTCTTTGTAAAGCGGCACGGCTTCTTTCCGGACTTCCGGTGCAGTGGACTCTCTGGAAACCGATGCAGGTTTCTCCTGAAAAGCTTTTGCCGCATCCATGAAATCGGAAAGATTTTGATCCGGCATTTTCTGAGCGGTTTGACTGGTGTTTTCCACGGGTGGCACATCGGGTTCCGGTTTCTGAGTCACGGGTGGGGTCACGTCCGGCTCTGGTGCCGGAACTTTTGGTTTCGGGGGGGATAGTGTTAAATCGTCTTTTTTGGGCAAAAGATCTTTTCGGGGTAGGATTTCAGTTGGCGCCGGCTCTTTGGGAGGATCCGGCAGCGGCGGTTTTTTTTCTATGTCAGGAACAGGTAAGGGGGCTTTTTCAGGCTCGGGCATCTGTTTTTTTTCAGGCTGGGGTGCGGGGGGTGTTTCAGGTTTTGGCGCCGGGTCTGTTTTTTTTTCAGGAGCCGGTAAAACATGGGTGATCTGGATGGCAATCCCGGTGTCTTTTTGAGAAACCGGGGCCAAAGGGGCGGGGAAAAATGGGAAAAAAACAAGCACGGCCCCATGAATCACCACCGCCGCCAGTGCTGAAATCAAGAATCGCCGCATCTATTTTTTCAGTTTCGCCTGAAGGGATATGTCATGAATCCCGGCCAGGGTGATCTGGTCTAAAACAGTGAACAGGGTCTGGTATGACACGGATTCTTCGGCAAAAAGAAGCACCCCCGGGGTGGCCTGGCCGGTTGATTCCGATGCCAGCATGTGGGACAGATCTGCCAGAGAAACCTGCACATCATCCACATAAAGCTCGTTTTCTCCTTTGACTGTCACGGAAACCGGGGTTTGTTTTTCTATATCTGCCACAGATGATTCCGGCAATGTGACGGACAGGCCCCGGTGAACGGACATGGACAGCATGGAATAGATAAACACCACCAGTAAAAGAAACACGATGTCAATCAAAGGCAGCATTTCGATTCTGGGTTTGCCGGGTGCGGGCAGGTTAATTTTCATGGGTGTCTTCCCGGCAGGGGTCAAATTGGGTCATTCGCCGTTCATGCATGATCTCAAAACTGGTGGCATATTTTTCAATGATCTGGGCGGCCCGCTCAATCCGGGCATTGAAAAAATTATAGGGAAACACGGTGACAATGGCAATGGTCAGGCCGGATGCCGTGGTGATGAGAGCCTTGGCAATTCCGCCGGTCACGGCCATGGGATCTTCGATCCCAGAAGCCCCCAGCATGTCAAAGGATTCAATAATGCCCACCACAGTTCCCAATATGCCCAGCAAAGGGGCAATGGTGATAATGGTGTCCAAAGCGCCCATGAAACGGCGCATTTTATAGATTTCATCGGCGGCTGCCGATTCCATGGCTTTGACCGGGGAATAGTCCCGGTGAAGAATCCCGCTGATCAAAACCCGGACCACACTGTTTTTCGATCCCCGGGTGGTCTTTCGGATTTCCTCCCAGTTTTCTTGGGCAGACAATTCCAGCACCCGGTCCATCAGAGGCCTGTCCCGGTCAATGCCGGACGCGGCCCAGAAAATGGTGCGTTCAATGATTAATGTCAGTGCGATGACAGAACATAAAAGCAGCGGATACATCAAAAATCCGCCATGGGTGAACAAAAGAATCATGGGGATATGCTTTCCTGTGAATCGGTTTTAATGAAAATACCCGGTCGTCCGGAATGGGGATTGGGTGCCACCACCACATCCGTGTGGTACACGGCCCGGATATTGTCCCGGGTGATCACGGTTTCCGGGGTGCCGTATTTAAAAACAGTGCCGGTGTTTTTGTCTAGCAGCAGCACCTGATCGGAATATTCTGAGGCCAGGTTCAGATCATGCTGCACCATGACAACGGTCAGGCCGTGCCGGTCTTTCATGGTTTTGACCCGGTTCAGGATCTGGGCCTGGTGGGAGATGTCCAGGTGAGAGGTGGGTTCATCCATGAGCAACAGAGCGGGTTCCTGTACCAGGGCTTTGGCGATCCCGGCCAGCTGGCGTTCACCGCTGCTGATACAGTTTAACGGGGACCGCCTTAAGTGATCGATGTGGGTGAATGCCATAAAAGATCGGGCAAGATCGCGGTCTGCCTCGTTTTCAAGAAACTGCCAGGAGGAAAAATGAGGCAGCCGGCCTAAAAGCACATATTCTTCCACGGTCATGTGGATGCTTTCCAGGGTCTGCATGACCATGGCAATGGTTCTGGCCCGCAAGTCCCTGGGCATTTTTCTCATGTCCTGCCCCTGCATGTTCACCCGGCCGCCCAAAGCGGGAATCAGACCGGGCAATGTCTTTAACAGCGTGGTTTTCCCGCACCCGTTGGGACCGATAATGGTCACGATATCCCCTTTTTGAACAAAAAACGAGATCTCCTTGAGCACCACCTGGCTGCCGTACCCGCAGGATAACCCGGCAATGTCCAGAAAGGGGGGGGTCATATTGCCACCTTTTTTTTGCCTAAAACATAGATGAAGACCACACCGCCGATAATGCCGGTGATCACGCCCACGGGCAGTTCCAGCGGGGCGATCACCATCCGGGCCACAATATCACAGAACGTGAGAAAACTGGCCCCGCCCAGAAAGGAACTGATAATGAGAATGCGGTGGTCGGATCCGGCCACCATGCGCATGAAATGCGGGACGATGAGTCCTACGAACATGATGATGCCGCCGGCGGATACGCTCAACCCTGTCAGCAGAGAGGCCGTGACAAACAGAATTTTCCGGGTCCGGGCTGTGTGAATACCCAGCAGGGCCGCTTCATCATCGCCTAAAACCATGGCGTTAAGGGCCAGACTGTGATACAGGGCAATGACAAGGCCGGCAATGGAACCGGCCAGTACCAGCCGGATCAGGACGGGGCTGGGTTCATCCAGAGATCCCATGATCCAGAAAACAATATTGCTTAAATCATCCTGTTCCGACACGGCCATGAGCAGCATCACCAGAGACGAGGACACAAAGCTGATCATCACGCCGATGAGCAGCATGGTGTTGGGCTGGAGCCGGCCCGTGCGCAGTCCCAGCCCATATACCAGGACAATGACGATCCCGGCCCCGGCAAATCCGGCCAGAGGATAGGCGGTCACCCCCAGCAGGGCCGGAAGGCCTGTGAGAATGGCGATACACACGCCCAGAGATGCGCCGCCGGAGATCCCCAGGGTGTAAGGTTCCACCAGCGGATTTCTGAACAGGCCCTGGAGCAGGGTCCCGGCGACACTCAACGCCCCGCCCACGGCAATGGCCAGAATCACCCGGGGCAGCCGGATGCCCAGGATAATGCTCGCGGTCACGCTGTCTTGATCATGGAACAGGGCATCAAAAATCTGGGTCGAAGACAGCCGGGTGGATCCTAAGCGCAACGCTGTCAGGGCACATGCCGTCAGCAGCACGGACAGGCTGCCGATGATCAAAATCCAGCGTTTTGTCCCGGTGTCATTCATGAAATATTTCCATGGATGTCAAGTCCTGTGCGGCTTTGGGATGGATGTGAGAGAAAAACACCATCAAAGTTTTGGCAAAGGTCTGTGGCGTGGGACTGAACACACTGTCGTCGGCCAGTACATGCACTTCATTGTTTTTGACGGCGTTCAACGCGGTAAATTTCATCCAGGCGTTTTTCTGGGCAATGCCTGCTTTGGTGGCCGTACCCATGGTGGCCACAAAAATCACATCCGGATTTTCTTTCAGCACATGTTCCCGGCTGAAGATGCCGGATCCGGTATGGCCGGCAATGTTGGTGCCGCCGGCCAGCTCGATATAATTGTTGATAAAAGTGCCCTGTTCCGCTGTCTTCAATGGTTTGATTCCGATCTGGATAAACACTTTTCTTTTTTTCAGAGTTTTTGCCGTGTGCCGGATAAGGTTTACTTTGGCGGCAGCGGTTTCAACAATATCCATGGCTGCCTGTTTTCTGCCCAGTAAGGTGCCTAACTCCAGAAGCATGCCACAAAGCGTATCAAAATCCGGGGGATTGTCAAACTGAATCACCCGCAACCCTTGATTCCTGAGCGCCTGTATCTGTTTGACCCGGGTCAGGGTGCTGGCAAACACGGCATCCGGCTGAAGCCGGACAATTTCTTCCACATTGATCTGGATCACTGTGCCGATGACCGGCTTGTTTTCTTTGCCTTCAGGAATGGTGCAGTAGCTGGTCACGCCCACCAGGTGCGAATCCGCACCCAGCTGATAGATCATGTCCGTGATCAAAGGGCCTGAAGACACCACCCGGGTCAACGGTGTCTGTTTTGCAGCATGGCCTGTCAAAACCCAGGGGCCGGCCAACAGACAGATCAGTACCAGTGCCAGACCGGTTTTTTTCATAACGGACCTCCCTGCCCGACCGCCCCGTTGAACAGAGCATCCAGGGCCATGGCAATCACCCGGGGCACTTTTGGACGGGTGACAAAAACCTGCCAGGTCTCCAGGGGTTTTGCCGCGATCATTTCAGCTGTTTCCCGGCAGGTTTGCTCAAATGCCCCCAGATCTTTTATCAGGCCTTTGTCATACTCATCGCTGACAGCCATGGCCGTGGCCATGAATCCCCGGTAAAACGGATCCAGCAGAAGGGTCTCCACTTTCTGGATCAGCATATTTTCCGAAATATGACACTGACAGGGAAGGTCTTCGGACAAAAGTTCATGCAGGGAAATCCCCCTTTTTTCCAGGCGCCGGAAAATATTGAGGTCGGACGTGATGCCGTTCTGTTTTTTGACAGCCTCTGTCACCGCCCGGTGAACCGCCTTGCCGATCAGTTCCCCCAGCCGGGTGTGCCCGCCGGCATTGTCCAGGACAGCCGGGCCTTGGCCTTCCACCACCAGGATGTTGTCCGTGCCCGTGCCCGTGGCCCGGTACCGTCCCTGTTCATAGCTGGAGCGGATATCTAAGTCCAGCAGGGCTGCGGTTTTTCCTTCCGTGGCCGTGATCATGGCCCGGGTCATGGCCCGGGGGGTCAGGCGGTGACTGGTCATGATGATCACATTGATGGTGCCGGGTTCATAGAACTCCCCGGAATCCCGGGAGGTCCGCATGGCATTGCCGTCCACCCCGGCCGTGGCAAACACCGTGACCGCGATATCTTTGAACCGTTCCTGTGCCGCACTCAAATGATCCATGTCTGCGCCGGTGAACAGAAAAGCCGTAGTGTCCGGTGCCAGACCCAGCACATCAAACACCTGGGTTTTCAAAACATCCAGCCCCTGGTCATGGACCAGAAGCCAGGTTTCCGGAGGGATATAATGATTTCCGATGGCGGTAACCCCGTGCTTGAATCCCTCCAGCGTGGAAAGAACCGACATGGGCCGGTCCAGCTGGATCACCAGAGACTTGTTGATAAAATCAAGGATCCGGCTCTGCTTGACCGCCGCCGCCTGGACACAGGAAACATCTGTTTGTATGGGATTGCTTTGCGTCACCTGATTTTTTTGAAGCAGGGTGCGCTCATCTGCCAGGGAACTGCCGTGGATGGTGGCAAAAAGCCGTTTGACAAACTGTCCGGAACGGATGGATGCCCGGCAGGTCAAATCACACGGGAAATAATAGATTCGGTTGTTTTTCACCGCATCCACATCTTTCCATCCGGGAAGGAAAAAAAACCGGTCCGCCGCTTCCCGGTCGCTGCCGCACCCGTAAATCACCTGGGGATTGAAAGACGTCCACTGATCTTTGGATACCGGCACCACCGCACCCGTACCAAAGTCCGGGGGAATGCCCCCGGCCAGAGATATCATATGATTCTGGAATGAATCGCTGCCCGGGGTCATGATCTGTTGTCTTCCCATGAGCCGGATCACCCGTTTGGGGGAGGGATCCGCTTTTTTCATTTTGGCGGTGACCCAGTCCAGATCGGCGTTGATTTCATCCACCAGGTGCTGGGCATTTTCCTGTTTTTTCACCATTTCTCCCAGCTGCAGTATCGTGTCCAGGCTGTTCTGAAGGGTCTGTGTTCCGGCATGCACCAGAGGAATATCCCGGGGCAAAAAAGAGGATAATCCCTGTAATTGAAACGGGTTATAAAAGACCAGGTCCGGTGCCAGGGCTTCAATGGCGGCCGGGGATGGAAATGAAAATCCGCCCACCAGGGCTTTTTGGGCCGCATACCAGGGTCGGGTGGTATGATAGGTAATGCCTGTGACCAAATCCTGTGCGCCCAGTGCAAACAGCATTTCCGTGATTGACGGCACCAGGCTTACAATGCGCTCCGGTTTTTCCGTGAGCTGGACCTCATTGCCGGTGCCGTCGAAAAACCGCAATTCATTGCCGAACCCGGCCGGGACCTTGAACACCAATGCCCCGGCCATCAATATCAGCACCGCGGCCATATGAAAAAATCGGAATTTCATAACAGTCTCCACTTCAATCCGATATACCCGGAAAGCCCGGGAGTGGCATAACTGAAGGCATCTTCGTAATATTCGTCAAACAGGTTGTCCACCCGGGCAAAAATCTGAAACCGGTCCGTGATGTCGCAGGATCCGGACAGGTTCACCACGGTATAGTCATCCAGGGTGTTCACCAAAAGGCCGTCTTTGTCCTTAGCATAAGGAGAGGCAGCCCGTTCGTCCACCCACCGGGCATCCATACCCACCTGCCATTTTTCCAGAAACCGGTAGGACGCGGTCAGTCCCACCTGGTTTTCAGGTCGTCTGACCAGGCGGTTGCCTTCGGGGTCCCGGGTATGGGTATAGGTATAGTTGAGGTTAAAAAACAGATCCCTGACCGGTGTCCAGGCAGCCGACACTTCCACCCCCCGGGTTTTGGTGTCCCCTTCAAGCTGATTGTATTTTGATATGAGCATGTCATAATCGATGCGGTTTTCAAAATCCATTTCCCAGTAGTTCACGCCCAAAGTCAGCTGATCATCCAGAAAACCCTGCTCCACCCCCAAATCCCAGCCCCGGCTTTTTTCCGGCTCAAGATTCGGGTTTCCATAGTCGGAAAAAAGTTCATACAGGGACGGGGATCTGAAACCGGTGCCAAAGCTGGCTTTGAGCCGGGTCCCCGTTGAGAAGATTTCATAGGCAGGTGCGATTCTGAAGGTGGTTTTCCTGCCGAACGATTGATGATCATCCAGCCGGGCCCCGGCGATTAAAACCAGGCTTTCGCCGACAAAAAGCTGATCCTGGAGCCAGTAACTGAGGGTCTGGGTATCGGTGTCCGGCATTCCACTGCTTTGACTTTCCATGGCTTCATTGAAGTATCCGGCACCCAAAGACAACACATGGGTGTCAAAATCGATGTTGCCCTGCCAGGAGAAGTCATCCGTGTCACCCTTGTAGTCATACCAGGGCAGATTGTCATTGTCATATGCCTGGCGGTCATTTCGGTTGAATTTCCAGGATAGAACAGATTCAAACCGGCCGTCGGCAAACCGGTTGTTGATGCCGATTCGGCCTATTATCTGTTCGGATTCAGACCGTTTGTGCGTGGGACCGTCCGGGTTGGAAACCAGGGTGTTGACCCAGGCACCGGTGACCGGATCCGGCACCCATGTGGAACTTATGTTGTCTCCGGAATATCCCCCCTCATAATCATCTAAATCCACCTTGGAATCCACATACCGCAGAGTGGATGAGACGGAAAAATTTTCATTGAATTCAAATCCTAAGTTGCCGGATAGTGTGAGATTGTCATACCCGTCTTTTTCATCCGTGTTGCCGTTCTGGGGGATGCGCGGGTTGTCCTTGTCTGCAATGGAAAATCCGTCCCGGGACAGATAGGAACCGGACACGGCATATGTGAGCTTGTCCGTGGCACCTGAGGCATGGGCCCCGGTTTTCCAGGTGCCGTAGGAGCCGCCTTCCACGGAAGCGGTGACTTCAGGGTCTCTGCTGCCTTTTTTGGTGATGATATTGACCACGCCGGCCGTGGCATTGCTGCCGTACATGACACTCATGGCACCTCTGACCACTTCGATACGTTCCACCTGATCCAGATTGATATCTGTGAGGTCTGCGGCCCGGTTGGCATTAGAGGGATCATTAAGAATGATGCCGTCCAGCATCACCAGGGTATTTTTGGAATCCGCTCCCCGGATGAACACGGATGAGGAGGTGCCCATGCCGCCGGTGGATGTCACAAATACACCGGGCACGGTTTTGAGAAGTTCCAGCACGGTATGGGGGTTTTTTTCTTCAATCTCTTTGGCCGTGATCACGGTGACGCTGTTGCCGCCGATTTTTGCTGAAGTGGTTTCGGTCTGGGTGACTGACACCACGATCTGATCCATGGTGGTGACCGCTTTGTCTTCTGCCCGGCCGGCGGAAACGCCGGTGATTGCCGTCATCCAGAAAACAGCGATGATCCCCAGGTACATCCCTTTGTTTTTCATTTGATTCTCCTGTGTGCATTAACCAATTGCCGGTCCGGAGAAACCAAAAACCCCGGACCGAGTGAATCGATCCAGGGTTTCCCTTTTTAACACAAGATCTTGATCTGATTTTTTCTTGTCCGCGGAAAAAATCTTCAATCACCCAGGCAGGTCTTCTGACTCACGGATCATCCTACTGGCCGCGCCTTCCCATACCATTTCGGCACAGTGACATGGTTGCGGCGGTGGTCCCCGATTACAGCGACGGGCCCGTCCCTGACTCTCACAGGGTTCCCTTTCAAGCTCAAAAAAGAGCACCTTGATGCTGGGAGATTATCTATTGTGTCATGCTTTTTTTGTCAAGCGGTTTTTTGCCCGGCCATGCTGCCGGGTTCAAATGGGCTTGAGAATCCAAAAAGCCTGGTGTTATGGAGTCAACCCATTTCTAAAACATTTGTGGGGTTGACCGACTATCGACCATTACTACTCTTCAGAAACACATTTTCCGATAAATACAGCTTCAGGCAGCCCGATGTTACCATCTCCATCGATATCATACCCGGAAAGATCCTGGAGTGATATGCCGGAACAATTTTTTCGAGGACTGCGCCGTGATCATCGAAGGAAAACCGGCAACAACTCCATGCGGCGGGTTTTGCATGCAATGCAGGCTGACACGCCCCTGATAAAAAATCTGGAAAACTCCGAGTACATGCACCTGCTTCTGAATGGAAAGGACACTCTTGAAGAGGTGTTCGCAGAACTTGAAATCAACGGGCATGAACCAACCTCTTCAACTTCTCATACCGATCGTGTACTACCGGGCTTCAGAAAATTGATAAAAATGGACAATCTGCCGGATAAAATTCAACTGGCTTTGGAGAAATGTTCATGATTCAACAAAATCCAACTGAATTTTGTGGCCATAGTATTCCCGTTATAATGAATTCCCGGTCGACCCCGTATTCCTTTTTCGCTGTGATTTCACTGAGAACTGCTCCTTTTCGATTCCATTCACCATACTCTGCCATGTTTTACCTCTACTCTATGTTACAGAACGCCGAGATCAGCTGCAGCACAATGTTAGAAAAAGTGCAATGGGATCGATGCCCGGGTCAGACCAGGGGTTCTGGTTCATCCGGCAGCTGTGCCGATGCCATCATGGCGGTCAGGGTTTCTGCACGTTTTCCCACCTGAAGGTACCACCGGGAGGCTTTCATTTGTGCGGCGGCCTGGGGGAAATTGCGGGCGTTGACGGCAGCGATCATTTTCTTGAACTGCCGGAACCTCCCCGGGCCCAGGTTGAACCGCATGTCCACCAGGACCTGCCGGACCGGTTCGGGGAGCGTGTCAAATGCATCGAACAGCGGTATGAGATCATCCAGGCATTCCTGGATGTCGTTTTCCAGCAGCATGACAGCTTCCTGTTTTGTGATGCCTTTGCCCTCCAGGTTTCTGCCGATGCCGATGGTGAGCTTGCCGGCCGGGCAAAGGTAGGGTTTGAGGCGCAGGCCTTCATGGCGGGTCAGCTGTCGGATCATGTTTTCTTTGAACCGGGTCATGGGGATATGTTCCTTGGATTTACAGCTTATATGTGTTTTGCGATCAAAAGGGTTCTGCTGACGGTGCCCAGGATCCGCTTGTCCTGCATTCTCTGCACCAGGGTGCCGCTGAGGCGTTCAGATGACAGAGGGCATTCAATGCGGTGGGTGAGTTGCCATCCCGTTTCTGACAAAAGCGTATGAAAATCAAACAGGGTGATGGCGTGATCCGGAGATTCTTTTTTTGCCGGGGTGGATTCAAAATCACGCCAGTCTGCGTTGAGAAAGGCCAGGATGGCGCCGGGGCGGGTGTTTTCATGGGCCAGTTCAAAAAACCGGGCAAAGAACTGAATGTATTGGTGCCGGGATAGTGAGGAGATGGGCGGGGTTTCAGGATCTGCCTTTTCCTGGTAGGCTTTCTTTTTTTTGGTGAAATAGGGGGGATCGAAAAAGATCAGGTCCGGTTCCCGGGTGCAGGGCCAGATGATGGTGTCAGCGGTCCAGTAAAAGGGTTCGATCTCGGGCCGGTCCGGAATTGGGGCCAGGTCAAAGGCCTGGCATTTGCGTTCAAACAGCAGGCACACATCCGGCACCACCCCGCCGCCGGCCATGGGGTCCATCACCAGGTCCCCGGGGTCCGTGAAATAAAACAGGGTGTGGGCCACCAGCTGGGCCGGTATCCGGCCGGGCCAGTCAGTGCCGAACCGGTCGTCGCAGTCGTTGAAATACCACTGGTCCCAGGTGCGAAGCCCCCATCCCAGGGCCTTGAATTTTTCCTGATCTTTGAGGCCCGTCAGTTTTATCGCCCATGCAGTGGAGAGGTCCATGTTCAAATGCCCTGCTATATAAGGCATTTCACGTCCCTGGGCAATTAGATTATCAATAATGCAAAAATTTGCATTATTGATAATTCCTGAGACACGGGCCTGGCTGATATCCATCACTTGAGCTATTTTCTGCTGGGACCATCCCAGGCGGTTCAGACGGTGAATCGTACTGTCCCTGCTGGCTTTCTGCCTGGCACGGATGTCTTTGATCCAGTTGTTGACGGTCTGCCGGGTGACCCCGAGACTGCCGGCAAGCATTTCCTCGGACAACTGATAATTTGGATCGCGGGAAACAATGTCTCTGGCCACCTGCCGCTTGTCCGTCTGACTGAGCCGGTCCCCGGTGATTGATATTGCGCCGGGCCGATTCCAGGAGCATGTCGTCCTTGCAGGTGGCATAATCCAGGGGCTGGTCCTGCCAGAGCACGGCCTCGATTTCGGTCAGGCCGAGGACCTTGTACGCACTCCACCGGTGAATCCCGTCAAGGATCAGCAAAAGGATTTCGGACAGGGGGGTGTTGGGGGCCGGGTAGTTGACCACGGGCTGGATGATGATGGGGGGAAACTGTGCCCCGGCCGCCAAAGCTTCGCTGTAGGCATCAATGGTCTGCTGTTTTCGGGCGCTCCGGGGATAGATGATTTCATCCCAGATGAGATCGGAAATGTTGAATAATGGCATGGAAAAATAGCTCCGCTCTTTCGGTTACAGGCGTTATCGACCGATGGGGAGGCGGTACTGTTGTTCCTGTATAGTAAAAGAGATGTGAAAAGGCAATAGGGGAAACTACCTAAAATGCATAGGTAAAACGCCTTAAAAATACGTGATTTTCTTTATGTTGAACCGCCGTGTGGTGCCGACCAGCGAGAAGACCCGGGCCGTCAGCTGCACGCAAAGGTTCGCCTCTGGGTATTTTGCGCTATGCATTCAGTTCAAAAACAACCCTTAAAGACTGGTTAATTTCCTGAACTTTGTCTACAACAGGCCATCAGCACCGTATCTTCTGGCCTTCCATCCGTATACAATGCCGCACACACCGAAAATGATGCTGATGCCTGCAATGATGTTGCCGCGTCTGGATACAGCAGAGCCATTTTCCTTCCGGGGTTCAGTTTGAGCCATATCATCTTTCTGATCTGTCACTTCTGTTTCCAGGGCCAGTCGATGGCCGATCCGGTCCTGAACAACTATCTGCCATCGGCCATTTTTGTCTGGGAAGAACATGAAGATGCCGTTGCGGTCTGTTCGTCCTTTCTGGAACAATATGCTGTCGTCCGGCCGTTTAATTTCAACGGCGGCATAGCTCATTGGCTCGCCGTCATCATATTCGGCGGTGACCAGAATCCCTTCTGCTTTCCGGGTAGTGCCCCCTGTCCCGTGTCCCCACGCCGGGGCATCTGTCAAAAGGATCAATACAAAAATGGCGGTGCACATCATAGCTCTCATAACTGTCTCCCAACCGGTTTTTCCGTGCTGCACAACCCCGGCCCCGCCGCTATAAGAGCCGGGGTTGAAATGAAGGTCATTCCGGTTCCAGGTCCGGTTTATTTTACGTTGAATGTCAGGGATGCTGCCAACCTTTGGACATCACATACTGACGTGTCAGGGTAGGGCTCCTCGTCCTTGGCAATGAGCAGCCAGGTGCCGTCATGGATAAGTTTGATCGTGGCCATTCCTTGCTTGTCCGTACGCGTCGTATAGGCAAAGGTATTTGCTTCTTTTGAAAATCCGTCAAAAGTCCCGAATACATATGTTCGGGCGGGTTTTCCTTCCTTAAGAACCTTGACCGGAAGAATGTCACCGGTTTTAAGGGTGGCCGGATCTTTCAGGGGAATAATCTCCATGGCATGGCCCAGAGGTTTGGCATAGGCCTGCCCTCCTGACGTGCCGACGGTGAATACAGCCTTGGCAAATTTCATGGAGTTGCGGCACAGGATGGGATCGTCAACCTCTTTTTTGTTTTTGCCCCGCTGGTAACCGTCCGGATTTTTGGTGGCAAATCCGTTAACCGGAATCGCCACAGCAAGAAAGGTTCCGGTTTCGGTGAATGGCCCTTTTTCTGATATACGCCGGGATGACGGGGAAATAAAAAATAGTTCTTCCAGACGCTCCGGATCCATTACATCTTCTGCAGGTGCGGGAAATAGATGGCTGTTGACAACCGTGTAACCAGGCACTGAATTTTCTGCAGCCTGAAAAGCATCCACAGTAATCCAGGTGTCGTGTGCCCGGGCCGGGGTGATAAGATATATCAGGGATGCACATATTGCCAGGCATGTCAGGGTAAGTCTGTTCGTATTCATTTGGATCTCCTTTTCATTTGTGTTTAAAATGCATATTTGATTTCAGCAAAAAGGGTTCTCATGGGATAGGGGTGGGAAACATGGTAAAGTTCGTCGGTAATGTTGTCCACACCCACAGCAGCTTCCAGGCCGGCTGTAAAGCGGTAGGTGAATTTTGCATCAAACACCAGAAAATCATCTACCCCGCCGTATCCGCCGCTGGTATCGCTGTTGTCAAGTTCTGTGTGCTGGTCCCCTGAATAGTGGCCGGCAAGGGTGAGGGCCCATTTGTCTGTCGGCGCATAATCGAGCACACACTTGATCCGCCAGTCAGGTACTCTGGGGAATTGCTTTCCCACGCTTGCAGGGACGGTATCGTTCCGCAGGATTTTGGAATCGGTCCAGGCCACATTTGTGAACAGCCCCAGCCCGTCGATAAAAAATCTGCGGATATTGTATGCCAATTCAACTCCTCTGGTTCTGACGTCATCTACATTCTGAAAATTGCGTACCAGGGTGCAAGCATTGGTCTGTCGAAAAATGGCATTCTCAATATCATCTTGAAAAAAGGTCAGGCGTGCTTCACCTTTGGATCCCAGAAACCGCGTAATGGTAAAATCCCTGGCAAAGCTTTCTTCAGGCTTCAGGTCCGGGTTGGCATTGTTGATCACGCCGGTTGCTGAAATGCCGCCGTAATATAGTTCTCCCACCGTGGGAAACCGGGTGGCCAGTGCCATGGAAAACCTGAGCTGCCAGTCATTGCTAGGCGAAAATGTTGTGGAGAATTTGGGAGAAAAATAATTTTCACTTTTGTCTGCCAGATCAGAGGTGATACGTCCCAAACTGCCGTCAGTGGATTTGTTTGCATCGAAACCGCGCCACCATTCATAACGGCCGCCCAGGTAGATGGACCACCGGTCTGCCACATGCCAGGTATCTTCAAGGAAAAGGGCGTGGGTGCGGGTTTTCCCCTCGGATGCCTCCTGCAGAGTGGTGCGGATATCATTGTACCAGTTCGATGCATTCCATGTTTCGCTGTCCGTGTAATACTGGTCAAAGTGGTAGCCTGCGGCAAGGGTGTGGAATCCAAAGCCTTCAATATCCCGGGCTGCTTTAATATCGGCGGTATACCAGCCTTCATCACCGTCGGTTACCCTTCCGGCGCCTCCGGTCCGGGAAGCAGGGGCCGGATCAGTGGATTGCCTGGAGATATTATCGCGTGTGTTGTAGGTGCTCAAGGTAGCTTCCAATTTCAGTCCGTCAGGTGAATCAAGTGAATAGCCCAACCCGTTGAGCAGATCCTGTCGCTCGTATTTGCGATACCGGAAGGTGGAGCTGTTCAAGGTATAGCTTTTTCCATCTATATCCACTGTTCCGGTGTAAACAGGATTCCCGCCGGCATCACGAAGATAGGTCTCAGGGGAATCCTCATCCCGTTCTGAATCCCATATGGCGCTGGTCAGCCTGACTTTGGAAAAATCGGTCAGATCGTAAGCCAGCTTGACTTTGAAGGTGTTGTTGACAATGTCGCTGGTGCCGGCAGCTCCCAGGACATAGCGGTCCTGGTTGCCAGGATCTTTGTCTGCTACCCAGCCCGTGACAGTGCTGCCCACTGCCGGGCCTCCGTCTGCCGCTGATTTGGTCACATAGCTGATGGACTGGTTTTGTGTTTCCAGACGGTTGAACCAGAGATTATAGGAAAAATTTTTGGTTTTACTGCCCACGGAACCAAATGCGTTGAATCCGTGAAGATCATCATCGGTCTTGTATTCATGGGCATTCTGGTAAAAGTACTTAAAGCTGGTGTCCACCTCCAGGCCTTCCGGCAGATGGGTGGTAATCAGGGCGGTACCTGACATGGAATTGCCGCTCAGCCCTGCGGAAAAAGGTCCATAGATCACGTCCACTTTTTCGATTTCCTGGGGGGCAACCATGAACCATTTCGGGGCGTTACCATGTCCGGCAGCCGTAAAATCACTGAGCCGGATACCATCCATCATCACCAGGGTACGTCCGGTCATCTCGGAGTTGTTGCCCCTGATTACCAGGGGGCTGTTGGTGGACCCGGGATAGAGTTTTCTCAGATAAGAGCCCGGCATGTACTTGAATACATCCTGTGTTTCGATGGCATTGATACGTTCGATTCCTTCGGCGGTGATGCTTTCTATCACGGCCGGAACATTGGCAAAGGATTCATCTGCAATTCTGCCGGTGACGGTTACGTCACCCAGGTCCACTGCCTGGTCTCCGGCCTCTTTTTCTTCCCGGCCTGCGGACGCAGAAGTGCCGGTAAAAGGTGGGTTTTCACTAGATGCAGCGGCGGTCAATGAAAAATTTGTTCCCATCCACAGAACCACCATGGAAAGACAGATCAGTATTTTGAGTCTACGCATTTTGTAAGCATACCTCCTTTTTGGGGTGAAATTATGGCATTGATCCGGCTGACAAAAAATATGGCATGTCAGTCTGATTTTTATGCCCCTGGCCCTGGAACCAGTCCCGCCGGTCCTTGGCAGTTTATAGTCGTTAGGATCTACTTCCCCCGGTTGACACGAAAAAGGCTTGGATGGTATACTTTCACGTGAATTATCCTTCCATTCGGGGGGAGCATTCGCCTTAAAGAAGGCAGCCCGGATTAACTTTGGTCGGTTAGGGTTGCCTTCTTTTCTTTCCATTTTTGGTTTGATTTTTTTATAGACTCTTCCTCCTTCTGTAAAAATTTTGATAAAAAAAAAGCCACAAAGACAGCTGTTGCCTTTGCATCAGACTGCCTTCGTGGCTTTGGTTTATTATGTTTTTTTCTGCGGTTGTCGTCTTCTGACGATATTTTTTACCGGTTTAGATATGGAATAATTTGAAACTTGTCAACAGTTTTTTCTCAGTTATTAAAACGGGTACAGCTCTATGCAATTCTTATTGAAAAATTTTTGGGAAAAGCCCTGAACCTTTTTTCGGTCATCTCTGATTGGTCCGCGGCAATTCTCTGGGGTTTTTTGTTGACAGGCAGATACCGGGTATTGTAAATCATGCAGGAACGTAACGCAGCCAAGAAGAATTCAATAAAACCACGAAGGTTTTTCCCAGGTGTGAGAGGGATACCTTTGTGGTTTTTTTGTTTATGGATGATTCAGAGCAGGAGATGCAGGTATGATGGTGGGCATAAAAAGAGGGGCGGTGAGGCGGAAGATGCTGCCGGCCGTGGTGGTGTTGCTGATGTGGTTCCTTGTTTTGGGACCGGCGATGGCGGACACTGCCGCGGTCGTGGAAACGCATGTGGCAACATCCATTGATGTGCGCCAGGCATCCCAGAAGGAGCAGGAACAATGGGATGCCCAAAGGGCGGAACTGGCAGCCGAATATGACCGGCTCACGGCGGAAAATGAGATCCTGGAAGCTGAAAACAAACGCATGTCGGACACATCAACCGCACTCGGGCAGGTGATTGACCAGCTGGAACAGGAAAAAACGCAGACCCGGCAGGTCCGGGAGGAACTGCTGCCGTTTCTGGCCAAGGTGCAGGAAGATCTGACCCGGTTTGTGGCCGATGATGTTCCCTTTCTGCCGGAAGAGCGCCGCATTCGTCTGGAAAAACTGGCCGTTCTCATGGATGATCCCGAGGTGGCGGTGGCGGAAAAATTCCGCAAGACCATGGAAGCATTGGGCATCGAGGCGGAGTACGGCAATACCATCGAGGTGTATCATGACCGCATCCTGCTGGGGGACCGCCGGGTGTCCGGGCAGATTTTCCGGCTGGGGCGCATCAGCCTGTATTATCTGTCCTTGGACGGACAGGAAGCGGCTGTGTTCGATGTGGGGGAGCAGCAGTGGCGCCGTCTGGATGACCGGTTTGTCCCGGAGGTGGCGGCAGCCGTGGAGATTGCTTTGAAACGGCGGACCGCCGGGATTCTGGATCTGCCCCTGGGCCGGCTGGCAACCCCGTGAAGGAGGCGGATATGAACAACATGAATTTGATACAGCGGACACTGGGGGTGCTGCTGGTCTGTCTCATCTGCCTGGGTCCGGCCGGAGCCCTGGCAAAGGATATGCGCCAGTCCTTTGCCGTGCAGGCGGAAAATCGCGCCCGGATGGAAGAAAAAGCCCGGCAGGAACTGGCCCGGGCCCGAGCCGAGGCACAGGAGCGGACCCGGCAGATCAAACAGGATAAAGAGGCCCTGACCGCAGCCATCCAAGACCTTAAAAACCGGAACAAAGTCCTGGAAAAAGATAACCAGGAACTGGTACAGCGGGTCCAGGACCGGCAGGCGGTCAGGGATTCCCTGCTGGAAGAACTGGCCCTGTCCCGGGCGGAAAACAGGGAATTGTCCGGATTTATCCGCAGTGCAGCCAAGGACCTGGAAGCGCTGCTGATACAAAGTCCCCAGAGTGCCCTGTCCGAAAACCGCCACAGGTTTCTGGCCCCGGTGATCCATGAGGACCGGTTTCCCTCCATGGCGGACATCCGTGCCATGGCCGATGCCTGGTTTCATGAAATCACAGCTGCAGGACAGGTCCGGACCGTGCCCGGCACCATCATCGACCGCCAGGGCCTGGAACAGGAAGCCCGCATCCTGATGCTGGGCAATTTTACCGGGATCTATGTGCTCGAATCCGCCGATGCCCGGGAGCCGGAGGTTGGATTTTTGCTGTATTCCGATGCCAGCCAGCGGTTTTTTGCCCTGTCCCGGCTGCCGGAGGCCGGCACCGTGGGCCGGATACAGGCGTATCTGGCCGGGAAGCGCCCGGATGTGCCCGTGGACATCTCCCGGGGCACGGCCCTGCGCCAATACACCCTGGAGCTGGATCTGGCAGACCAGATTCCCAAAGGAGGTCCCATTGTGTGGCCCATCCTGGGCATCCTGGGACTGGCCCTGGTCATCCTGCTGGAGCGGCTGGTGTTTTTCTTCCGCAAACAGATGAAATCCGAGCCGTTCATGGACCAACTCCGGTCCCTGGTGGCCGGCGGGGACTGGGAGGGGTGCGAGGCCCTGTGCCGGTCCCGGAAAAACAAATGGATTCCCAGGATTCTGCTCACGGCCCTGGCATTCCGGGATCACTCCCGCCAGGATATGGAAAATGCCCTGCAAGAGGCGATCCTCGGGGAGATTCCAGCCATTGAGCGGTTCGTGTCCACCCTGGGTATGCTGGCGGCCATCGCCCCGCTGCTGGGGCTGCTGGGCACGGTCACCGGCATGATCAATACCTTTCATGTGATCACCTATTACGGGGCCGGAGACCCAAAGATGATGTCCGGCGGGATTTCCGAGGCCCTGGTCACTACCATGCTGGGGCTGACCGTGGCCATCCCGATCATGCTGTTCCATACCCTGCTGTCCCGGCGGGTGGAAACCCAGATCGGTCAGATGGAGGAAAAAGCCGTGGCGTTCGTGAACATGGTGTTCAAAGCCAGAAACGATTGCAGGCCTTAACCCATGCTGGAAAATGAGTTTTTTGCAGGGATGCTGCCGCTGTTTGATAACCTGGCCGCCTATATCCGGTCCGGAGGATTGGTCATGGTGCCCATTCTGGCGGTGTCCCTGGTGATGTGGGTGCTGATTTTCAACCGGGTCTGGTTCATGCGCACCCTGTATGGGAAAAATATTTCCCGAACCCGGGCCGGGGAGCTGGTGCGGCTGAACCAACGGCCGGCAGACCGGTACAAAGGGGCCAACAGCCTTCTGGTCCGGGAGTTTCTGGCCAGGCGTACCCGGGACAGTGATCTGGACGGGTATATTCTGGATGAGACCGTGATGGGGATATGCACTTCTCTGGATCGGTACCTGGCCGCCATCCGGGTGTTGTCGGCCGTGGCCCCGCTGCTGGGGCTGCTGGGTACGGTAGTGGGCATGATGCACACCTTTGAGGTGATCACGGTGTTCGGCACGGGCAATGCCCGTGCCATGGCCGGCGGGATTTCCGTGGCCCTGATCACCACCCAGACCGGGCTGATGGTGGCCATTCCCGGGCTTTACATGGCCGGGTGGCTCACCCGGCGGTCCCGGAACCTGAAAAACCGGATTTCCGCCACAGGCATCTACCTGCGGCGGTTCATATAAGGATTTGTGAATATGCTCAATATATCTGCAGCCAGGCGGGCCCAGAAACAGACCCTGGAACTGAACATTGCCCCGCTCATCGACATGGTGTTCATTCTGCTGATTTTTTTCCTGGTGACCACCTCGTTTGTCAGGGAAACCGGGGTGGATATTTCCCGGCCCACGGCAACCACGGCCGTGACCACGGCTCCCAACACCATTCTCATCGGTGTGACCAAAGAAGGAACGGTCCACCTGGACCGCCGGGAGATCGATGTGCGGGCCGTTCGGGCCAATGTGGAACGGGCTATGGCGGAAAATCCCGATGCCGCCGTGGTGATTGTGGCGGACAAGGACAGCACCACCGGGCGGGTGATCGAGGTCATGGATGCCTGCAAACTGGCCGGGGCTGAAAACGTGGCCATTGCGGCCGGCCTGCCGGGAGGGGAATAAGGAAGTGGCCCTGAAAGATTCTATACCGGGCCGGTCCGGTCCGGGGATCTGGGCCGGCTGGATCCTGGCAATGGTGCTGTCCGCTGCCCTGAACCTGTTTTTGTTTGCCGTGATGCCCGAGATGATCCGGGCCGTGCCCGAGAATCTGGAAAAGCACGAACCGGTTCAGGCAATTCAGGTGGTGCGGGTCAAGCGGCCCGAACCCCCGCCCGAAAAACAGAAATCCCCGGAACCGGAGCCGCCGAAACCGCAGAAAACTGCGGCCACCAAACCGGCGCAGAAAAAGATGCCTATGCCGCCGGTCCCGAAACCGTCCCTGCCCTTTGCCCTGAACCCGAAGTTGCCCCCCATGGCCCATTCCCTGGAGATGCCGCCTCTGGAAACCTTTTCAGTGGATGCGCCCCAGCTCAAGGACCGGTACCTGGCCCATGAACTGGATGCCGGCCTGATCCCTTTGGCCAAGGTGGCACCGGTGTATCCGCTGCATGCGACCCGGCGGGGCATCGAAGGAAAGGTGCAGGTTCAGTTTCTGGTCACAGCCGATGGAAGGGTGGCAGATATCAAAATTCTGGCGGCGGATCCTGAAAAGGTTTTCGACCAGAGTGTCATCGACTGTGTGTCCCGGTGGCAGTTCCAGCCCGGCCGGGTGCAGGGGATCCCGGTGGCAGCCCTGGCACAGACCACCATCAAATTTCAGCTGGAGTAGGCATGACCCGACACATCCTGCAGACTAACGGAAAAAAGCAGCCCTGCCGGCAGTTGTGGCTGATGCTGGTGATGATCCTGGTGCTGGTTGTCACAGGACCGCCCCGAATCCTTGCAGCCAAAGAGAACATGCCCCTGGCTGCGGGCATGGCGGTAAACAAGGCCCAGTCCCTGATGGCGGAAGAAAAACCGGACCAGGCCCTGGCCGTGTTGACCCGGTATTCGGAAAAGCAGGCTGGAAATGTCCATTATTATATCGATTTTCTGACCGGCTTCTGTCACACCGAGTTGGGGCAGACCGGCCCGGCGGCAGAGGCGTTTCAGCGGACGGTGGAGAAAAAACCGGGTCTGACCGAGGCCTGGCTCAACCTGGCCCGGTGCCGGTATGAACAGGGGCAGATGGCTGAAGCGGCCGGGGCCTTTGAAAAAGGGTATGATACCAGCGAAGAAAATCAGCCCGTCCACCTGTTTTATGCATCTGCCTGCCATTTCCAGGCCGGCCGGCCGGATTCTGCCCTGACCGTGTTTGAACGCCTGATGGCTGCCCATTCCGAAGAGATCACCCTGGAATGGAAACAGACCCTGGTCAATATTCTGTTTGCCCTGGAAAAATTTCGAAAAGCCCTGCCGTGGCTGGAGGAGCTGGCCGCCGAGACCCAAGGGGACACCCGGCGGCAGTGGCAGGAGATGCTGCTGTATCAGTACCTGTCTTTGGAGATGAAAAAAAAGGCCCTGGCATATGCCCGGTATCTCACCCGGACCCATCCGGAAGACCCGGGCTGGTGGAAGGCCCTGGCCCATGTGCACCTGACGGATAACCGGTTTGAAAAGGCCCTGGCTGCGATGCTGAGCTATTCTTACCTGACCCCCTTGACCCCGGAAGAGATGCGGCTTGTGGCAGACCTGTATCTGTCCTGTAATATCCCGCTGTCAGCGGCCCGGCAGTACGAAGCCTGGCTGGAGCAGCACGGGGACACCCTGTCGGAAAAACAGATTCTGGAAAGGATCAGGATCATCTCCCGGGCCTGGTTGTCCGCCGGAAATCCGGATCAGGCCCTGACCTGGGCAAAAAAAGGCCTGGCAAAAAAAGATGATCCCGAACTTGTGAGTATCCGAGACCATGTGCTGGCAACCCGCAAAGTGCCGGATTAAAGCGGCAGGGCATGGCGGTCAGGGGAAAATACCATCCTTAGAATTTGGTGTTGACAAACCGCTGCCTCTTTTTCTATATATTGCCTTGATGTAAGATGTAATGTTTTTCAGGTTCCACTGGCGTGGATGAAAAGGGAACCCGGTGTAAATCCGGGACGGGCCCGCCGCTGTAATCGGGGACTTGGGCTGCATGAATGCCACTGACCGGAATGACTCCGGCTGGGAAGGCGCAGCACCACAGGAAGATCCGAAAGTCAGAAGACCTGCCTGGAAAATCGGCTGGACCCCTGTCAGGGTTCCCGGCCGGCGCTGGATCAGGATTTTTGTTTTCAGCGCGGGAAAATCCCCGTGGACAAAGGATTTTTCAATCTGAGGATAAATCAGGGCATCCCCGGATCATTTTAATGGTCCGGGGATTTTTTTGTTTTTCTCCGGACGAAACTTTTTTCCAAGGAGGATATGCAAGATGAAACCCTGTGAAATGTTTTCCTGCCGTATGCTTTTCAATCAATTGTGTTTTTCCGGTCTTGCGGCTGTGCTGATGTGTCTGGTGGCAGTGCTGGCGGGTGTCGTGCCGGTGACGGCCGGGGAACCGGTCCGGATGTTGGACGAAATGGTTGTCACCGCCGGCCGGGTGGAAGAAACCAGAAAAGAGATCAGTGCTGATGTCACCATCATCAACAACACCGAGATCCAGCAGTCCGGAGCCGCCAATGTGGCGGACCTGCTGGCGGAAAAAGGAATCGGCCATATCCAGAAATATCCGGGTACGTTGACAGCCATCGGGATCCGGGGATTCCGCACCGATTCCCATGGCAACGACCTGCAGGGCAAGGTTCTGGTGCTGCTGGACGGACGCAGATCCGGTACCGGCAACGTGGCCAAGATCCTGACCCAAAATCTGGAGCGCATTGAAATTATCCGGGGGCCGGGTGCGGTGCAGTACGGGTCCGCCGGCATGGGCGGGGTGGTGAACATCATCACCCGGAAAGGAACGGACAACGGGATACAGGTGTCTGCCGGTGCCGGATCGTATGACCGGGTTCAGGGAACCCTCGGCGGCACCGTGTATCAGAACGGGTTTGATTTTGCCGGGGCGGTTTCCCGGGAAACCCGGGGGGACTATAAAACAGGCAGCGGGCATACCTATGACAATACCGGTATAGACTCGGAAACCGGGATCAGTGCCAACCTGGGCTATTCATTCGGGGACCGGCACCGCGTCGGCCTGATATTCACCGGGTTTGAGGCGGATGCATCCGGTGATTCCGGCTATATCACGGCCAATGACCTGGACAATTACAGTGACAAGAAAAGCCATTCCGTTGATCTGGGGTATACCGGCGGGTCTGAAGAGGGTACGTTTGAATGGATGATACGATATTTTACCGGTACAGACGAAAATACCTGGAACGACCCTGTGGCATCCAACCCCGGCGGCTGGGATGACGGGATTCCTTCCAAACGGGAGACCGACCTTCAGGGGGCCCAGGCCCAGGTCACCGGATTCCGGGGGAATACCCGCCTGACCACCGGGCTTGACTGGGTGGATTACGACATTCAAAGCGATGATACGCCCAACCGGAGTACCTATGAAAACACCGCCCTTTTCCTGCTGGCCCGGACCGGTTTTTTCAACGACCGGCTGGTCACCAACCTGGGGCTGCGGCATGACTGGTACGATGTGGCGGTAAAGGAACCGGCCGGCCGGTCAGAAGATACCACCCGGTTCACCCCCAGCATCGGCATCGCCTGGATGGCATTGCCGGATCTCAAACTGCGGGCCCAGTATGCCCAGGGATTCATGATGCCCACGGCAGACCAGATGGGGGCGGATCATACCTCATTTATGGGGCCGATAAAGGGCAACCCGGATCTGGATCCGGAAAAAAGTGCCACCTGGGAGGCGGGTCTGGACTGGTTTAAAAACGGGCTTCAGGCCTCTGTGACCTGGTTTCATACCGATTTTGAAGACAAAATTGTATCCGATTATCTGCCAGACGGTACCTCCACCTGGAAAAATGAGGGAGATGCTGAAATATCCGGGTTCCAGGCGGATGTCAGTTATGACCTGGGGGTTCCCCTTGGCTGGTCCTGGGAAGTCAGGCCCTATGTGGGATTCACTGCCCTGACGGAGATCGATGACAAAACCACGGGACAGGACCTGCTGTATGTCAGTAAAAGGCATTATGTGGCCGGCGTTCTGGTGGATTCAGGCAGAGGCACCTTTGTCCGGTTCAATGCGGTGCATAACGGCAGCCAGGATATCCAGGACTGGCAGTCCGGCATTTATCCGGGGCCTGTTGTGAAAAAAGAGTCGTTCTGGGTGGCCAGCCTGACCGGTGCATGGCGGTTCTATGAAACAGAGCAGGCCGGCCGGTTCTCCATCAGAGGCGAGGTGCACAACCTGTTTGACGAAGACTATGCCTATGTCAAGGGATATCCCATGCCGGGCAGGTCCTTTTTTGCCGGTTTGGTCTGGGAGTTTTAAGTGACCGGCGTACATGCCTGGGTGACATCCGGCATCAAAATGAATGATTGTTCTGGTAAGTAAGGTGGAAGAGAAACATGGAATTGAAATCATTGTTCCTGGGACTGGCCTTTTCAGTGGGGATTTTTGCTGTCAAGGCCGGGGCCGGTCTGGCCTATTTTCTGGATACCCGGCCTCTGTACCGGCATAAAATCCTGGTATCCACGGCAGTTGCAGCCGGATACGGCCTGGTGTTTGTACTGGCCTGGGCCGCCATCCAGTGCCTGGATCCTACCCTGTGGCTGAACCGGGTCATGCCGGCGTTACAGCACGGCATGACCCTTCACCTGGTGCTGGCAGTGCTGCTGCTGGTCTGGGGCGCGGCGTTGCTGAAACGACCGCCTGAATCAACCGGTCCCGACCGGGGATGGCTCCTGCTTACACTGCCCTGCCCAGTCTGTTTTACGGTCATCTTTTTTTCATTATCCCTGGTTTATGCCCTGGTGCCGGAACAGCCCTGGGTGCCAGTCTGGGCCGCAGCCGGGTTTATCGGAACGGTTCTGGCTGCCGGTTGGATCGGCCACAGATTCATCCGGCAGCCGTCCGGGCATTTTCTGGGATCGGTCATGGTGCTGGCTGCCTTGTATTTTCTGATCACCATGGCAGTGGTGCCCTGGTTTTCAGATATCGAGCGGATCTACCGCCTGGGAAAAACCGGGGTTCATGAACCGGCCGGCAAGGAGACCCTGGCCTTCCGGGCCGGGGCAATGGTGCTGTTTGCCGGTGGATTTTTGCATGCGCTGAGACGGTCAAGGAGATCAAAGTGGATATAATCGCCCTGTTGAAATCGTTTATCTATCTGGCTGCCTCATCTTTGCTGCTGCCGGTAATGTTTATTTTGTCCTGCCTGGCCGTGTGGATGGTGGTGTATGCCGGGAGTTTTGCCGGGCTGTGGTTTGCCAGAAAACGGCTTCCCCGGCCTGTGGATGCTATGGAGGCGGCTGCCGGGAACGATCTGTCTCTGTTTTCCCTGCCGGTCAGACGATTCTGCCGGCAGCTGTCCCGGTTGAAAACCGGCAGCCACCCGGATATTGCCGCCCTCAATCTGCTGCGGGAAACAGAACATTGCATGTGGAAATCTTTGGATCATTTAAAGCTGCTCATCCGCATCGGTCCCGGCCTGGGGCTGATCGGCACCCTGATTCCCATGGGAACGGGTCTGGCAGCCCTCAGCCAGGGAGACCTGACCCGGTTGTCAGGAGATCTGGTGGTGGCCTTTACCACCACTGTGGTGGGCATGGCCCTGGGATTGATCAGTTATCTTTTTTTTACCATCCAGCGGCGGTGGGTGGAAGAGGATATCAAAAACATGGCCCTGATCTGTGAACTGCAGATGCCCCGGATCGAAAACAAAGGGGAAAACCGATGAAAATTCCGGCGTTCATAAGGTTCTGTGAACGGCAGACGGCACGGATGGAAACCAAAGGGGGTGGCAGATGAAGTATCTGTCTGCGATCCAATCCCGGGAAAAAGGGTTGTCTGAAAATGATCCCCTGAACGGGGTGGCCAACCTGTTCGATCTGGGACTGGTGTTTATTGTGGGGTTGATGCTGGCCCTGTTCGGGGCGTTTCACATGGAAGATCTGCTGAAAAAGGATTCGGAACTGACTATCACCCGGCAGGCTTCAGATGGTGAAATGGAGATCATCACCAAAAAAGGCACCAAAATTGACGCTGTGAAAATGACCCGGGAGCAGGCCGCAGGCAGGGGCATGCGCCTGGGAACCGCCTACCGGCTTGAAGACGGTTCCATGGTCTATGTGCCGGAATAAGGGCCAACAAACAATGAAAAAACCGGTCCACAGATCGTTTTTTTCTATTAAACCAGTGTGTTGTCCATTTGTCCGGAGCCTTGAAAAACAGAGGAACAGATTATGAAACAGTTTGCATGGGGTTTTCTGATACTGCTTATGGGTGCGGTCCCTGCCGCCGGCGGCCAGATCGTCCTGATGGTGATCGATAACAACTCATATCTGGCCGTCCTGGCAAAACAGGACCTGCCCGGGGACATGGGCAGGCAGGTTCAGGTCGTGTCCGCCTCAGACCTGGATACCCGAAAAAAGGCCGTGTTACAGACACTTCGGCAGGCATCGGTGATTCTGGTGGATGTGATGGACAAAGACCTGACCGCCTTTTTGATGGATGCCGTTGATGTAAAAAACAAACAGGTGTATGCGCTGCGCGGCTCCCGGGATGACGAGATCCTCAGAGAAAAGGGAATGGTGTTTGACCAGGCCCTTGCGCTCTATTATAACCATCTGAGCCGGGAGAACCTGGCCGGGCTGCTGCGGCGGGTGATACACCGCCATCTGGACAGTGCCGTCTCCTATGATGAGGTAAAGCCCCGGCCCGTGACAGGCATCCACCATCCCAAAGCCCCGGATATTTTCACGGATGCTGCGGCCTTTCTTTCCTGGCAGGCGGGCCGGCCAGGATTTGATTCGGAAAAACCCGGTATCGGCCTGCTGTTTTACCAATCGTTTCTGACACCCGGACAGCAGGAGGCACTGGATCAGATTATCGAACGGCTGGAAAACGAAGGTTTCAACGTGATGCCCTGTTTCGGCAATGAAGCAAACGTGGTGGAACGGTTTCTGCTGGACAGCCGGGGCCGGTTTCGGGTGGATCTGGTGCTGGCGTTTTCTTTGAAGTTTTCTTCGGCCCTGACCCCGAATCTGGCCCAGGCCCTTGTCAACCTGGATGTGCCCCTGATTTCTGGGATCAGCCTGTACCGGGAAACCGTGGATGAATGGCGGGACAGCCCCGTGGGCATCGGGGTGGAACAGGTGGCCTGGTCCATGACAGGACCTGAAATATCGGGTCTGATCGAACCCACGGTGCTGATGGCCAAAGAAAAAATCCAGGTGCCAAAAACCGGGCAGGCGGTATATGTGGTGGCATCGGTCAAAGAAAACCTGGACCGTCTCATTCCCCGGCTCCGGGCCTGGGTCAACCTGCGGCACAAACCCCGGGGGGAAAAGAAAGTAGCCATCCTGTTTTACAACCACCACCAGGGCAAGCAGAATATCGGTGCCAGTTATCTGAATGTGTTCGCCTCTCTGGAAAAGATCATCCAGACCTTGGCTGATGCCGGGTATCAGACCGGGCCGGTGCCGGAAGAAGACAAGATCAAGGCCATGATCCTGAACGGGGCACGCAACGTGGGCACCTGGGCACCGGGGGAGCTGGATGCCCTGGTGGAGAAAAAAGAAGCGGTCCTGCTGGATCTGGACCTGTATATCCAATGGTTTGAGGCCCTTCCCCGGGCATTCCGGGAACAGGTGACAGCCCAGTGGGGAGATCCCGGATCGTTTGACATGATGCTGCATAAAGGGCGCATCGTCATTCCCATGGTGCGCCGGGGCAACCTGGTGCTGATGCCGGAACCTGCAAGGGGATGGGGCGATGATCCCATGAAGCTGTACCATGATACTACCCTGTATCCCCACCACCAGTATATTGCCGCCTATCTGTGGCTGAAAAAACAGTTCCGGGCCGATGCCATGATTCATCTGGGGACCCACGCCACCTATGAATGGACCCCGGGCAAGCAGGCGGGTCTTTCCCCGGCCTGCCCGCCGGAAGTGCTCATCACGGATATTCCCAACCTGTATCCCTATATTGTGGATGATGTGGGGGAGGCGATCCAGGCTAAACGCCGGGGTCGGGGGGTGATGATCTCCCATCTCACCCCCATGCTGCAGCAGTCCGGACTTTTTGCCGAATACAGCCGGATGTCGGAACTGGCAGTACAGATCGATCTGGCAGAGGCAAGGGGGGGCCTAACAGTGGCGGGAAAACAAAAGGAGCTGCGGGAACTGGCAAAAACCACCGGGATCCTGACAGATCTGTCCCGAAAGCTGCCGGAGGCGGTCATGGCAGATGACGACCTGGCACATGCCGTCATCCATTACCTGGACGAGATCAAGGAACAGATGATCCCCCGGGGCATGCATACTTTTGGCCGGACCAGACCGGAAGATGAGATCAGGGAGATGGCGGAGGCCATGGTGCAGTGGAATCCGGATGAAAACCAGGCCCGGGCCGCAGAACGGATACGGGCTTCGGCAGACATGGAGATCACCCATCTGCTGGCCGGCCTGGACGGCCGGTATGTGCCTCCGGGTGAGGGGAACGATCCCTTAAGAAATCCAGGGGCCGTGCCCACCGGCCGCAATCTTTTCGGGATCAATCCGGCCCGGCTGCCCACTCCGGCCGCCTGGGAGCTGGGGAAAAAAGCCGCCGAAAAGATCATTGCCGGCCACTTGGAAACCCATGGCCGGTATCCTGAAACCGTGGCCGTGGTGCTGTGGGCTGTTGAACTGCTGCGCAATGAGGGGGTCAATGAATCCACCATCCTCTGGCTGATGGGGATCCGGCCCCGGCGGCATCCCTCCGGCAGGATCACCGGGCTTGAAGTGGTGCCCGGCAATGAACTCGGCCGGCCTCGGATCAATGTGTTGATCAATGCCTCCGGTCTCTACCGGGACCTGTTTCCGGACAAGATGCAGTTTCTGGATGAGGCGGTGCAGCTGGCAATGCGCCAGACCGACATCGAGAATCTCATTGCCCGCAACAGCCGCCGGATGCAGGCGGCACTGACAGATGGCGGCATGGATGAAAAAATCGCTGAAAAAATGAGTCGGCTGCGCATTTTCTCCGAGGCACCCGGCAGTTACGGTAACGGCATCAGCGAGATGACCGGGGCTTCGGGGCTGTGGCAGGATTCCCAAGACGTTGTTGATGTCTATGAAAACCGGATGGGGTTCGCCTTTGGCGGCGGGCTCTGGGGAAAGGAAGCTAAAAAAGTGTTCAACATGCAGCTGGGCACCGTGGATGTGGCCCTGCATTCCAGTTCCTCCAATGTGTACGGCCTGATGGACAATGATGACATGTTCGCCTACCTGGGGGGTCTGTCCATGGCGGTCCGCCATGCATCGGGAAGGGACCCGGACATTTTGATCACATCCCAGAAGCAGGCCGGCATGGTTTCGGTGGAGGATGTGGCCAGAACCCTGGGCCGGGAGATGCGGTCCCGGTACCTGAACCCCAAATGGATCCAGGACATGAAAAAAGAGGATTATGCCGGTGCCCGGGCCATGGATCAGTTTGTGCAGTATTTCTGGGGATGGCAGGTCACTACCTCGGAAAAGGTCAGCCCTGCCCAGTGGCAGCAGATCCATGAGGTCTATGTGCAGGACAAATACGGCCTGGGGCTCAAGGCGTTTTTCAACCAGGCCAATCCCTGGGCCTATCAGTCCATTACAGCCCGGATGCTGGAGGCGGTGCGCAAGGAATACTGGCCGGCGGATGAGGCTGTTCAACAGCAGCTGGCGGCTGAATATGCCGTCAATGTGGTGGAAAAGGGGGTCGCCTGCTGTGATCACACCTGTAATAATCCGTTGCTGAACCAGATGGTGGTGTCTCTTATCTCCCTGCCCGGGGTGCTGAACCCAAAAATGGTGGAACAGTTCACCCTGGCGGTGGAACAGGCGGTTCAGCAGCCCCTGGACCGGCAGGCAGCAAAAAAAAAAGCAGCGGAATATGCGGCGGCGGCCCCTTCCCGGCAGCCACCTGACACGGACCGGACGGAACAGGCAGACCCCGGGGCCGGGCAGCCTGGAGACGGCCGGCAGATGGTGGAAGGATACAAGATGGAAAAGATCCAGACCATGGATGACACCACCCGGTTGACCTCATCCGGGGTGGAATGGCTGGCCGGGCTGGTGGTGGTGGTCATGATCGCCCTGGCCGTCTGGGGAATGAGACGTGCCGTCAAAGAAACATAAACTAAACCCAATAAAAGCGTGATTTAAGACTAAGGCGGAAAACCCGCAATCCAGGTACCCCTCTTCAGTTTCTTGTTTTTTTTGACAGGAATTTAGAAGTATGGCACTAAACGCCTCAAAAGACATTTAAACCGGAAATAAGGAAACACCTATGCACCCCAATGGATACATCGGCCGCAAGATGCACTTGCCGCCGCTCAGGGAGAAACCCGCCGTCATCATTGCCGCCTTCGGCTCCACCACCCGGGCCCGGGTAGCCCTGGATCATTTTCAGGCTCACCTGGAACGGCATTTTTCAGCATATGAGATCTTCTGGGCCTATACCTCGGAAATCATCCGCCGGAAAACCGGCCTGCCCAGCCTGCACCAGACCCTGGCAGAAGTGGAGGCAGCCGGCTTCAGAAAGGCGGTGGTGCAACCCCTGCACATTTTTCCGGGCACCGAATACCGGCAGATCCAGGAAACCTGTGCCTATTTTCCCGGCCTGCGGGTGTTCCTGGGAGAGACCCTGTGCCACCGGTGGGATTTTATTCGGCATACCCTGGGGGTGATGGAACAGGATTTTCTGCTGCCGGACCAGGGTGTGAACCTGCTGGCCCTGCACGGTACACCCCTGGCGGCGGATCCTGTGAACATCGTGTATATGGGCGTGGAAAAGCTGGTGGCGGACCGGTATCCCCATGTGAGGGCTGCAGCCATTGAAGGCATCCCGGATTCGGATGCCCTGTTCTCTCGGATGAAAAAGAAAGGGATCATCGACCGGATCAAACAGGCCCGGATCATCCCCATGATGTATTTTGCGGGCATGCATGCCAGAGATGATCTGATGGGGGAAAAGGACAGCTGGCGCACCTGCCTGGAAAAGATGGGCTTCACCGTAGACTGTCCCATGGTGGAAGTAAAGGAAAAACCCTTGTTCAAAGGCCTGGCCTATTATCCGGAAGTCACGGGTTTTCTGGCAGATCGCCTGGAGCGGGCCCTGGGACTGGCCGGTTATTTCTGAATGCCGGCTTTCAATTCAATTTTTATCAATGTTTATTCGAGGAGCAAAAAAATGAAACATGTATGGCATCCATTGATTGTGGGCATTCTTGCCCTGGGTTTGGTACTGACCACTGGCAGCAGCATTTTTGCCCACCAACATGACACCCACAAGGAACAAAAGACCGGCATTCTGCTGGTGGCGTTCGGCTCCAGTGAAGCCAGCGCCCAGGTGTCCTTTGAGAATATCGGCCGCAAAGTCAAGGCCGCCTGGCCGGACACCCCGGTATACTGGGCATACACCTCCCGGATCATCCGGCACAAACTGGCGAAACAGGGAAAACATCTGGATTCTCCGGCCATGGCCCTGGCCCGGATGGCGGATGACCAGTTCACCCACGTGGCCGTGCAGAGCCTGCACACCATTGCCGGATCGGAGTACCATGATCTGGGCCGCGTAGTGGGTGCGTTCAGGTCCATGGGAGTATTTGACCAGGTGATCCAGGGGTATCCGCTTCTGGCCACCCAGGCGGATATGGAAAAAGCCGTGGAGGCCCTGTTTGACATCATTCCTGCCGAAAGAAAACAACAGGAAGCCGTGGTGTTCATGGGACACGGGACCCATCATCCCGGCAACGCGTTTTATCCGGCCCTGATGTTCCAGGCCCAGCAAAGGGATCCGCTTGTGTTCATCGGCGTGGTGGAAGGATATCCGGAAATTGATGAGATTCATTCCTGGCTGGCGGAAAAGAAAATCAAGATCGCGTGGTTGTTGCCTTTCATGTCCGTGGCCGGGGATCATGCCAAAAATGACATGGCAGGCGGTGAAGATGATTCCTGGAAGTCTATCCTTTCCAATGCCGGCATCCAGTGCCATACGTTCCTGAAAGGTACAGCGGAATATGACGGATTCGTGGAGATCTGGCTGTCACATCTGGAAGATGTGCTGCATCATTTTGACTGAACCGGATGATAAATCATCGGAACAATATACTGTCTGTTTCGGGACAATGTTGGCCTGATACCTGAAAAAGGGGTTTGCTGGTTTGTCCGGGGATTTTTATCCGGACGGGTATTCAACCTGAAAAAATAAAAGGAGAATTTCAAATGAAAGAGCAGTTTCCAAAGTTTTTCAGTGTGTCAAATATGTCTTCAGGTCAAGAAAGGGTCCCAGAGTATATTTTACGAAACGGACAAGTCTTTCGTACGGCATTTCATCCAAGGGGGTGGTCTGAATACCCGGATTATCTGTTTTATCCGGATGGCAAATTTTACCGAACACGATACCATGAATCGGGAGAAGGGGAGTTGCCCGATTATATCATCGGACCAGATAAAAAATTATACCGGACCGACTACCATCCGAAAGGGTATGTCGATACACCGGATTTTGAAATCCGGGATTGACAGCGATAAAAACGTTCAACCAGAGTGATCATTTACCCCTGTGGGCATCTGATCCAATATGCTGCCGACTGGTTTTTTGCGGTATGTCGATTTTTTACTTGACATTGGACCCGGCAGACTGGGATAAAGGACAGTAAACCGTTTCAGGTGCCGAAAAAGGCTTAATAGGGAACACCTGTGAGAATCAGGGACGGGCCCGCCGCTGTAACCGGGGACAAGCGCTGCAATATGCCACTGGCTGAAAAAGCTGGGAAGGTGCGGCGCAAGGATGATCCGGAAAGTCAGAAGACCTGCCTGGGACAATGGCGTTAACCATGCTGCTTTTCGTGGACAAGAAAGCGGCGGAATCTGTCTGAGGAAAAATCAGGGAACCCCAGACCATGAAGATGGTCCGGGGTTTTTTTTATGGTCAACCCCGGTAAAACCAACAAACAAACGGAGTTGAATCATGTTGAAAAAAATCAGATGGATGGCAGTGGTGTTGTTGACAGGGCTGGTGATGTATCCCCTCCCCTTGATGGCCGATCACCAGGGTGCCGGTCAAAACAGCACCCTGGTGCTTGAACCCACCGTGGTGACCGCCGGCCGGATTAAGGAAAAAAAATCCGATATCACCACCAATGTAACGATCTACACACGGGAAGACCTTGAAGCGTCTTCCATACAGGATTTGAGTGATTTGATGCTCAAAGAGGGTTTCATGGTTCGGGAATATCCCAACTCGACCATATCTGTGGCGATCCGGGGATTCAGCACAGACACCCATGGAAATGACCTGTCCAGCAGTGTTCTGATTCTGGTTAACGGCCGCCGTGCCGGTACCGGGAACCTGGCCAAAATATCCATGGACAATGTTGAGCGGGTTGAGATCATTCGGGGGCCGGCATCCGTGCAGTACGGGGCTTCGGCCCTTGGCGGCGTCATCAATGTTATTACCAGAAAAGGGAAAGGACCGTTTACCGCCTCCCTGGAAGGCACCCTGGGCAGCTGGGATTATAAAAAAGGAACCGTTTCCATGTCAGGTGCTGTCAGTCAATTTGATTTTGACGTGACCGGATCCAAATCATCCCAGGGCGATTACGATACGGGGAGTGGTTCAGAATACCGGAATACCGGCTTTGACAGCAAAGAGCGGTTTTCGTTTAACGGCGGATTTACATTCCTGCCCCAAAACAGGGTCGGGATAAGCTATTCGGATTACAGCGGGGATCATATCGGCAGCCCCGATTATCTGAGTGCCAATGATCCGGACGATTATGTGAATCACGGCATCAAGTCTTATGATGTGTACTACGACGGGCAGACCCGGGATGATTTCCTGTTCTGGAACATACGCTACTTCAAGGGCAAAGATGAGTATGAAACCCATGACGGCGCAATGACCCCCAGCAGGACTTACTGGCGGGATACCGACAGCCAGGGAGCCCAGGCCCAGATTACGGCTAAATGGGCAGTCGCCCAGATTACGGCAGGATGGGACTGGGTCGATTATGAAGTCAGCAACTCAAATACCGTCGCCGGCAAGGAAAATACCTATGAAAACCCGGCCGGGTTTTTCATGGTCAAGACCAAATTGCTTGAGGACAAACTGGTGCTGACCGGCGGCGGCCGCTATGACGAATATGAAGTCACCAGCGACACCGGTAAAGTCAAGGAAGATGATAACTGGTCCTTTTCCTGCGGGGCTGTCTATAAAATCACAGGGGAACTCAGTGTGCGGGCCAATTATGCCCAGGCCTTTAAGATGCCTACAGCAGACCAGCTGTTCATGCTCACTGATTACAGTGCCTGGGGCATGGGGATCTGGTCGGGCAATGAGAATCTCAAACCGGAAAGCAGTGAAACCTATGAAGCGGGAATTGATTATACCAGGGGAAGCCTGACCGGAAGCCTGACCTATTTTCATACCGATTTTGAAGACAGGATTGCCTATAAGAGTATCGGCGGCGGCGTCACCCAGTACACGAACGTTCAAGGAGGCACGTTGGACGGCGTAGAAGGCAGCCTGCAGCTTGACATCGGCGCCATGTTCGGATGGGACTGGGAAATTGTGCCCTATGGGTCATTTACCACCTTTCTTGAATATGAAGATGACGAAACCAATGAAAAATTTCAGTATACGCCGGAATGGAGCGCCGCATACGGTATGCGGGTCAACCACGTTGAATACGGGTTGAATGCGCGCCTGAATTTTACCCATTACGGCAGGCATGAGATCACGGATTACGAAGGCACCGGCGCGACGACTCTCGGCCCGGATACTGTGGCCGATTTTTCAGTGGGCAAAGAGCTGTTTGATATGAACAAGTTCGGGAAGATCCGTCTGAAAGGTGAGATCAACAACCTGTTTGACCGTGACTATGCCCTGGTTCAGGGATATCCGTCCCCCGGCAGAACCTTTTACCTCGGGCTGAATTACACTTACTAACCCTCCAATCCCTGCAGCTGTTACAGGAATCAATCCTGCGGCGGGCCCCTGAACGGATATCAGGGGCCCGCCCGGGCCTTTTTTTGAGGGGTTATCAGGGATAAACGGTGCCAAACGCGTGAAAAAAATCATTATATATTTGGGTATATGGGCGGTACTGGGCGCATCAGGCCTTTTGGAGACTCCCCTGATATGCAGGGCGGATAATCTTCCAATAACCGTGAAAGATGCCGCCGGAACCTCTCATGTGTTTAAAACCCGGCCGGCCAGAGTGGTCTGTCTGGCTTCCTATATTACGCAGATGCTTGCGGCATTCGGACAGGCCGATCATCTGGCCGGGCTGACCCGTCAGGACCTCGTGCTTCACCCTGATCTGAAAGCGGCCGGTGTGGGCAGTGCCTTTGACCCGGATGTACCGGCCGTTGCCGCATTAAACCCGGATCTGGTGATTGCCTCTGTCGGCCAGGCGCCAAAAATCACTGCTTCAGGGGGTGTTCCATGTCCTGTCATGGTCATGGCTGCCGATTCACTGGGCCAGGCCTTTGACCAGATGCAGGACATGGGCCGCTTGTTTGATTGCGAAACAGTGGCCCGGCAGACAGTTTTAAAAATTAAAGAGCAGCTGATCCTTGTGGGGCGGCGGCTTGACCGGGAAAAAAATCTGGAACGGAAACGGGTGGTCCGGGTCATGGCTTCTGATACCACGCTGTTCTGCCCGGGAGATGATTCCTTCCAGAACGAAATGATTGACGCGGCCGGGGGAGTGGTGCTCCGCTGGGAAAAGAACGGGTTTGCCGTCCCGGTAACCCCGGCCCAGTGGCAGAAGTTCAATCCACAGGTGGTCTTTGGCTGTGATGACAATGCCGGCAAGGTTAGGACCTGGCTGAACAAGCCCGGGTATGCCGGGGTGGATGCGGTGAAAAACGGCATGCTCCCCATGTTTCCCTGTACGTTGACCTGCCGGGCCTCCACCGGCATCGGTGATTTTGTTCAGTGGTTGTCAGCCGTGCTCTATCCTGAAGTGTTTGCCGATCCCGGAAAAGCGGTGACATCGGATCAACAGGTCAGCCAAACGTCTGTACCAGTCCATCTGCCCTATGTAAAAAAGGCCGCTGTCATTGGTCACCGTCTGGCGGATGCCGACTATAAATCCCTGGTATTGACATTTCATTCTCCCCTCAATGTCCTGTCCACCCTGGAAGGCATGCGAAGGAACCTGGACGGATGCGGCAATACCCATGTCCCCATGGCCGCCAGTTTCGGGCATATGAGAAAAGGGGTGCAACAGGTGATGGACACTCTTGAGAAGAATTTGGGGTTTGCCAGGGGCCGATTTGCCACCCTTATGACCGGGGCGGACATGGACCATTTGAGTGTGGTGGAAAAAACCTATGAAGACCTGACCGTTACGGTCCTTGCCACGGCCGGGGTCCGGGGTAATGCCATGCGCATGTCCAAAGATGCGGGGTATTATTTTTCCCACGGCACCATCAATATAATTGCGGGTGCCAACCGGCAGTTGTCCGAAGGCGCCATGACCAGGGCACTGATCACCATTACCGAGGCCAAAACGGCGGCTTTGAGTGATCTTGATATTCGAAGCAGCTACACCCCATGGCCCCATGGGGCCACAGGTACCGGCACGGACAATGTTCTGGTAATCCAGGGCACAGGTCCTTATGTGATATTTACCGGCGGCCACGGCAAGCTTGCCGAACTGATGGGCAAAGCCGTTCACGAGGCCGTGACAAAGGCCATCGCCGGCCAGAATGGCATCCGGCAAGACCGGGATATTTTCCAGCGGCTGGCAGAACGGGGGGTGAGCCTGGAAGCCCTGGCAGACAAATTTTCCTATGATATGGATCGAAGTGCGCTGATCCGTGCCCTTGAAACCCATTTTCGTGATCCTTTATACGGGGATCTGATAAAAGCGGCCCTGACCCTCAGTGATGCCCGACGATACGGCCTGGGTCATGGGGCGGCCTTCTGGAATGAGACATGCCTGAAGGCAGGACAGCGACTGTGCGAATACTTTAAGGCGCCTGCCCCCTGCCATGACAACACCATCCCCGAACCCCTGGCCCGGGTGATCGGCACTCTGATCAAGGGGATTGAAACCTGCGAACATCAAACATGTGGATACAAGAAACAATGACACAAAACTATCGGATGGCCCTTTATTTCTGGACACTTGTGGTCGGGATTGCACTGTTTTTTGCACCTTTCTCCCGGGTGAACGCCGCCTCCCACACCCTGACCCTGCTGGAAGGGGTGGCCAATTCCTATAAGGTCAGTCAAGCGTTTACGCAGCTGCAATCAGACCCCAACGCTTCCGATCTGGCACTTCATTATTTCAATGAAGAGGATCTGGCGGGCAATGCCATTGATCCCGATGTCATTGCCCGATCCCGTGTCATCATTGTCAATGACATGTACAAAAGCCTGACCGACTATGTCCGAACCCATGTGGATCTCAAGACCACCAAAGTGTACGGCCTTTCCACCGTGGACACGGAACCGGGAACAATCATCGCCGATCCTAAGGTCAAACAGTATGCAAGGCCCATGACCCAAAAGAATCTGGCAAGCCTGATCCGTTTTCTGGGACACCGGGATTTCGGGCTGGATCTGGCAGTTGAACCGCCCCAGCGCGTTCCCCGAACCGGGATCTTCCACCCCCACAGCGACCGGATTTTTGATACCTACACCGAGTATCTGACCTGGTACCAGGGGTCGGGTCGGCATCATAAAAACGGTTTCTGGATCGGCATCCCTGAAATGATCTCCTATGTGTATCCCGGGGAAAGCGGGGATGTGGTCACCCGGCTTGTGGAGAAACTGGAAAGCCAGGGGATGAACGTGCTGCCGGTGTATTCCTATCCGGCCGCCAGGGCTGTGGCCCAATATTTCTGGGATGACAAAGAGCAAAAATCCAGGGTGGACCTGGTGACGTCTCTGGCATTCAAGTTCTCCCCGGCCAACGTGGATGAAACAAGGCGGCTGATGGCAAAGCTCGACGTGCCCTTTCTGAATCCTTTCCGGGTGCATTTTCTCACCGTGGATGAGTGGCGCTCCGATGTCCAGGGCTTAGGGCCCATGGAAGTGACCTATGCCATGAGCAATCCTGAGTATTTCGGGTTGATCGAACCAACGGTTGTGGGAGGAAAAATCCGGCATGACAATGAGGTGATTGGAAAACCGACCTACACCTATGCAGGTATTGAGGAAAATCTCGACTTTTTTGTCAGCCGGGTCAAGGCCTGGCTCAATCTCAAGTCCACGCCCAACAAGGATAAAAAAATTGTGATCATGTTCTGGAACCATACGCCCGGGAAACAGAACATCGGCGCCACCTACCTGAATGTGTTTAAAAGTCTTGAAAAGGTTTTTGCGCGGCTCAGACAGGAAGGATACCATATGGACGGCCGGCTGCCCTCTGAAAAACAGATTCAGGACCTGATCCTGTCCACGGGCAGGAATATCGGGTCCTGGGCACCGGGCGAGCTGGATGCCATGATGCAACAGGGCCGGGTGGTCCGTCTGCCCTTTGACCGGTACCGGCAGTGGTATGAGGCCCTTGATCCTGAATACCGGCGGCAGGTGGAGGCCGACTGGGGGCCATTGGAAACATCCAGTATCATGGTCAAAGACAATGCCTTTATTCTGCCCTGCATCCGCCTGGGCAATGTGGTCCTGGCACCCCAGCCATCCCGGGGATGGCATGATGATCCCACCAAATTGTACCATTCCACCACGCTTTGGCCTCATCACCAGTACACCGCCTTTTATCTGTGGCTGAAAAACGGATTCAGGGCCGATGCCCTGATTTCTCTGGGAACCCACGGCTCCCATGAATGGCTTCCCGGCAAACAGGCCGGATTGAGCCAGTCCTGCTCCCCGGAAGTGCTGATTGGCGATCTGCCCAATCTTTACCCGTATGTCATGGACAATATCGGGGAAGGGACCCAGGCCAAGCGCCGGGGAAGAGGGGTCATTATCGACTACCTGGTGCCGGCCATGAAAAAGGCCGGGGTGTATGGGCAGTACGTGGAGCTGTCCGGCCTGATTTCTGAATATGAAACTGCCCGGGACAGAAGCCCGGAGCTGGCGGCCAGAAAACTGGACCGCATTGAAATACTGGTCAGGGATCTGGGACTGCTCAGGGATCTGGGACTGTCCCGATTTGATGAAGATGCATTGGAGACCGTGGAGCACTATGTGCTGGAAATCGGTGAAGAAAGCCTGCCCTATGGTCTTCACACTTATGGGGTCTCTCCTGAGGGTCAGGCCCTGGATGATTTTGCACGCCTGATTGTTGAGCGGAATAACACCCTGGATATAGAAAAAGTCAAACAGGATTTAAGCCGGTGCAGCCGGGAAATGGATCATCTGATCAGCGGTTTGTCCGCCGGATTTGTGCCGGCGAAGTCGGCCAATGATCCCTTGAGAAATCCGGATGCCATTCCCACGGGCAATAACTTTTTCGGATTTGATCCGGCCCGGGTGCCTTCCAAAGATGCCTGGGCCCTGGGACGAGACCAGGCCGAACAGATGATCGAAAAATACCGGGCGGAACATGATGGTAAATTTCCTGAAAAGATCGCCCTGGTATTCTGGAGCATTGAACTGCAGCGAAATGAAGGCACCCAGGTGGCCACAGCGTTATCTCTTCTGGGAATGACACCGGTCTGGGACAAGAATGGCAAAGTCACCGGCATCGAACCCATTCCGGGCAAAGTTCTGGGCCGGCCCAGAATCGATGTCCATATGCAGGTATCAGGGCTTTTCAGGGACAATTTCCCCAATCTCATTCTGCTGCTGGACGAAGCCGTTCAAACAGCCGGGCAACTCGAGGATGTGGACAATTTCATTGCCCTGCACAATGAACAGATTAAAACCCGGCTGTTGGAAAAGGGGTACGGTGAAACCCAGGCGGACCGGTTCAAGCAGCTCCGGGTTTTTTCCAATGCGCCCGGGGCTTACGGCAATACCATTGAAGACCTGATTCCGGCATCCGGAACCTGGGAGACGGACGAGGAAATCGCGGATGTGTTCATCAATTACGTGTCCTTTGCCTATGGTAAGGATGTCTGGGGCAAACCCTTGAAATCGGCATATAAAGAGAATCTGGCCGATGTCAAAATGACCATGCACACCCGTTCCAGCAATGTGTTCAAGAGCCTGGATACGGACGGGGTCTTTTCGGAGCTGGGGGGCCTGGCCCTGGCGGTCAAACATGTGTCAGGGGTTTACCCGGATGCGGTCCTGTCCAACCAGGCCGATCCGGATCATGCCTATGTGGAGGATATCGAAAAAGCGGTGGGCCGTGAACTGCGTGCCCGCTATCTGAATCCCGAATGGATACGGGGCATGAAACAGGAAAATTACGCCGGTGCCCGGGAGATGAACCGGTTCACGGAGCATCTGTGGGGATGGCAGGTGGTCACGCCTTTTGCTGTCAACGGAACCCAGTGGGAACAGATTTACGAGGTCTATATCCAGGACAAATATGACCTGGATCTCAAGGCGTTTTTTGACGTGCACAACCCCTGGGCCCGCCAGTCCATGGCGGCCCGGATGCTGGAGGCGGACCGCAAGAAATACTGGCAGGCTCCCGAAGAGATCAAAAAAGACCTGGCAAAGACTTATGCCCTGAATGTCATGGAAAAAGGGGTGGCCTGCTGTGAACATACCTGCAATAATCCCATGCTTCAAAAATATGTGGCCAATATCGTATCCCTGTACGGTCTATTAACCCCCCGGCAGCTGGAGCAGTTCAAAATGACCATTGCCAGGGCCGTGGGCAGAACCCAGGAGCAGCACGAGGCAGACCACGCCAAAATGAGAGAAGCCCTCAAAAAGACGTCTGAAAAAAATCAGCAGGAAGAAAAACTCGAAGCCGAGGATAAGCCCGAAAAGATACAGGGATATGAGATGGTAGAGGAAACGGCGGAAGACACCCAAATGACCTCGTCGGGCGCATCCTGGATGGTTATGGCCATTGTGGCCCTGGTACTGGCGCTTGTGGCTTTCGGCTGGAAAGGCAGACGGGTATGACATTTGAAGTCTTATGGATGTCCGGTGTGATCATGGCGTTTGTGTCATTCGGCATCAAAACAGGTCTGGGTCTCGGAATGAACCTGTTCACTGCCGGGACAAAACGGCCGGCAGGCTGGGGGTTTGCCGCCGGCACCCTGATGACGTATATGGTATTGTTTTTATGTATTCATCTGGTGGTCACCCGCTTGAACCTGATCCATTACCTGGACCAGTTGACCGGACTGATGCAATACGGCATGCTGGTTCATCTGGCGGTGGCATCGGGGCTGATGATATGGGGCGTGAAACTGCTGGCCGAACGACCGAAAATGAAACAGGCCACCCGGATTTCGGCAGGGCTTTTTCTGGTGATGCCGTGCCCGGTCTGCGCCACCGTGATTCTGCTCAATTTGACCCTGGCACTTTCCCTGTCCGCCCTGGCGCCTGTCATTACCACCCTGACCCTGTTCACCCTGTTTTTTGCCATTGTGGCTGTCACCTGGCTCATGTTGGTTTTCGGTTTCAGGCATAAAGAGATTGACAATCTGTTTCTGGGGGCCGCCATGGTGCTGATTGCCTTGTATTTTTTGTTAACCGTTCTCATTGCCCCGATTTATCCCAAGCTTAAACCGGCCTTTGCCATGGCGGTTTCCAATAACCCGTTCAGGGATATCGATCCTTTTCCCATGGTGATTTTTGGCTGTACCGCCCTAAGCCTGTTTGGCATTGGGTTTATTCGAAAGTATGTCAACAAAGGAGTGTAGTTGATGAATCTGTTTCCCCTGTTTCAAACAGTGCTGTATACCATTTCCACAGCCCTTCTGTATCCGGTCGTCTGTGCGTTGATCCTGCTGTCCGTCTGGACGCTGGTCTATGCCGGCGGGTTTGCCGCTGAGTGGGTCAAGCGCCGCCGGTTCAAATCCAGTGTGTCCGATGTCATGGACCAGATTCATGCCATCGGGCAGCTGCCGGATGCACTGGAACCTGATTTACCCCGGCATATTGTGACCTACGCCGGACAATTGTCGGATCTGGTCGGGCATCAATCGCAGTTTACACCGGAGCGGGTGGAAGACCTGAACCAGCAGACCATTGCCGGTCTTCAAAACGAGGTGGACAAGATCCGGCTGGTGGTGAGGGTCGGGCCCAGCCTGGGTTTGATGGGTACCCTGATTCCCATGGGTACCGGGCTTGCCGGATTGACCCAGGGCAACATGGCCCAGCTGTCCAGCAGCCTGATTCTGGCCTTCACCACCACTGTGGTGGGCCTGGCTTTAGGGATCGGTGCCCATTTTTTCACGGTGATCCGGACCCGGTGGATGATATCGGATCTGCGGCTGGTCAACATGATCACCGAGGCCATTGCCCGTAAACCCGGCAGCAGCATCAAAGAGGTCAAAGCCGCATGAAGTATATTCTCCAAAGCCGGCCAAAAAATCCCGCAGCCAGTCATGAGGATGATCCTTTGAGCGGCGTTGCCAATCTGTTTGATGTGGCCCTGGTCTTTATTGTGGCGTTGTTCCTGTCCCTGATGTCCACGTTTCAGATTCTGGATTTTCTGGATCCGGACACCGATATCACCCTGATGAAAAAGGTGGAGAACCAGTGGCAGATCATCGAGAAAAAAGGAAAAGAGGTCACGGTAAAAAAAGTGACCGACCGAACCGTGGGCGGCCGTGAAGGGGTCCGCTTAGGCACTGCTTATCAGCTCAAGGACGGCCGGGTGATTTACATCCCCTCATCAGAAGAGCAAGAGGCAGACCAGCCATGAAACAGATGTACTGCATGGTGACGGTCCTGGTTTTTCTGTGCAGCAGTGTCTGCTGCGGCGTTGCTGCGGCGGATCAGAACACGCCCGCCGCTTTGAAGATCGCCCTGGTTCATTTTGCCGTGACCTATAGGGACATTGACAAAAATCTGGCTGAGTTGACCGCGCTTCACAGGACAGCGGCCTGCCAGGGGGCGAAAATCATATTCAACACGGAACTGGCCTTGTCCGGGTATTCTTTTTCGTCCCGGGCGGATGTGGCGCCCATGACCCGGACCCTGAACAGCAGAGCGGTCCGGCACATGGCCGCCTTGGCACGGGAACTGGGAGTATATATCGGCATCACGTTTCCGGAAAAGGATGAAGCCACAGGTAGTTTCTATAACAGTGCGGTTGTCCTGTCCCCCGAAGGACAGATGATCTGCCATTATCGCAAAATTTATGGGGAAAAGCGATGGGCCAGATCCGGCAGCCCTTATCAGAAAAATGTGTTTGACACTCCCTGGGGACGGATGGGGGTGGCCATCTGTGCAGACAGTTATTTTGGACTGATCCCCAGAACCGCAGCTGTCCAGGGAGCGGACCTGCTGTGGGTCCCGGCCAACTGGCCGCCCACAGGATCGATGTCCCCCCTGGATGTCTGGCAGACCCGGGCCAGAGAAAACGGCATGTATCTGGCTGCCTGCAACCGGACCGGCAAAGACCGGACCATGGACTGCACCAGCGCGGTCTCCGCGGTCATCAATCCGGAAGGGACTGTGATGGAAAAAACAGTGTCCGGGGAATCCACCCTGATGGTTGTTCAGATCCCGTTGAAAAACGGCCGCATTGATTCGGTTCCGAGGCAGCAGCGCATGGCATCCCGAAAAATTGCGCAATACCGGCAGATTTACCTGGATCCCTGGACCGAGAATCTCACGGCCTATTATCAGCTGCCTGAGCCCGGCCGCCTTCAGGTGCGCTGCATCGTCCCCCACAAAGGCCCGCTGAATATGGCAGCCCTTGAAAACGAAGTCAAACAGGCACCTGCCAAACCGGCCTCCCTGTGGGTGCTGCCGCAGGTCAATACCAGAGACCTTCCCCCAGACGCGCTGATATCACTGGCCCGGAAATACGGAACGGCGTTTGCCGTCAGATTTTCAGACCACGGGCCTGAACTGATAACAGCGAAAGGCCGTGAATCATTTCTGACCCATGCTCCGGCCCGTCCTTTCCCTTTTGACATCCGCCATCTGGGACCTGCGGCCGTGGCCATGGTGCCCATGGCGGAATTATATCATCCCGAACTTTCCGTGATCCTGTCCAAACTGGGGTGTGACCTGGTCCTGCTGTCCGAACTTGCTTTAAGCAGTGCCGATATGGTAACCGGTTCGGTTCGAACCATTGACAACCTGGCGGTGGCCGGTGCAGGGAAAGATTCAGGGTTTGTCGCCCATATGAAGGGGATTCACGGAAAGTTGACAACCAATCGTATCAGCGGTTCAGCAGGCGTATGCTCGTTTGATTTGGATACGGCCCAGACCCGGGAGAAAACGTTTTATGACCGGATTGATTATGACCTGCTGCTCACTTTCGAAAAAGGAGGAAAATAACATGAAACACAAGACAAAGGGGTTCGGTTTCAGGCGTTTGTTCATCCGGACAGGGCTGATCTGCTGCCTGGTTTTCGGACCTGTCATGCGGTTCCCTGGCAGTCTGGCACTGGCCCAGCACGGCCACGGGGGCGGTCAGAACCCGGTCCATGATATCGGTGAGGTGGTGGTGACTGCCGGGAAAATCGATGTGTTCATTGAACAGAATCCTGCCCAGGTGGTCTTTATGGATGCCGCGGAGATTGAAGCACGCAACATTCTTGAGGTGGCCGAGGCCCTGGCCGTTATGCCGGGGGTGGATGTCAAGCAGAGCGGCAGCGGACTGGGCACCCGGGTCTCCGTTCGGGGCGGCGGGGGTTCCGGATCCGTGCTGGTGCTCATTGACGGCCGGCCGGCATCTGCCATGCAGTACGGCGGGGTGGATCTCAGCAGTATCCCCATTGATATGATCAAAAAGATCACCGTTTTCAAGCCCCCGGTGCCGGTTTGGCTGGGCCCGGGCAGTGCCGCCGGCGCCATTTACATCGAGACCCGGGAAAAAAAGAGGCGGGTGACACACGAGAAATCCGGCAAGGTACGGGTTTCCGGCGGATCTTACGGACTGGCCTCAGGCAGTGCCACGGCCAAATTCGATGCCGAAAAAAATCAGGTCATGGTGTCGGGCGGGTATTCCCACAGGGACGGAAAGCGGACCAACAGCCAGAAGGACCAGGGTCATCTGAGCCTGGGGTATGACAGAAAGGATAACGGCCGTGAGCTCAGCGTCAATGCCCGGGCCTTTGTCTCGGACCACGGGGTGGCCGGGCCGCTGTACAACCTGACACCCAATGCCAGGCAGCGGTATGAAAAAGCCAGTGCTGAAGCCAAGTATAAAGGCTTTACCCGGGATATGGACTATACCCTGAAGACCTGGGGCGATTATACAGACCTGGATGAAACCGCCGACAACGGGTCGGATTCCCGCCTCAAAACCCTTTCCGGCGGTGCCGGAACCGACCTGTTCTTTGTCAATGATGCCGGGGACATGGAACTGAGGGTGGGCACCATGGCCGAATATATACAGGTGGATCACTCCCTGACCGGAGACCATGACCGCTCGCTGCTCTCGGCCAATGCACAGACCCATATCCGGACACAGCCCTTTGTCTATACCCTGGGGGCCCGGGCCGAGCACGCCAATGATTTTCAGTTTTCCCCGGGTGCCCACGCCGGGGTCAGTTATGCCCTGTCCACGGATACGGTGTTGAAAACCAGTGCCGGGTATTCGGAAAATATTCCCTCATTCGGCCAGCTGTACCAGCCCAGCCACGGATCTGTGGACCAGGTCCGGGGGAATCCCGATCTGGATGAAGAAAAAATTGTGTCTCTGACTGCGGGGGGCGAACACAGACTTGGCGGAAAACACACACTGGGTCTGACCGCCTTTCATACCCGGACCCGGGACCTGATCAAATACCGGCGGGATGTCAACGGGGTGAATGAGCCGTTCAATGTGGACAGCGCCTACAAACAGGGGATAGAGGCGGTGCTTGAATATGTGGTGTCGCCGGATACCGGGATCGATCTGTCCTATGTGTTCCAGGATACGGAAAACAAAGACACCGGCAAACAGTTGAGTTACAGCCCGGCCCACGCGATCAAACTGGTGGTGAAAACCGTGCTGCCCACCCGGACCCGCCTGGAATGGATCACCCGGGCGCAATCGGAACAGTATTCCGACGACAAAAACACGGAGGCTGAAAAGCTGGATCAGTATATCACCTGTGATGTGAAACTCAATCATCCCGTGACCTGGTTCAACAGAGATGTTCTGCTGTCCGCGGATATTCACAACCTGTTCGATGAATCTTATGCCTCCCATTTCGGGTACCCGGACGATGGATTCAGGCTCGAACTGGGCCTGAGCATGTCATTTTAAGTCTCTATGGAAGAAAAAACCCTGATACTCGGCCTGGTCATGTCCTTTGCCGCTTTTGCCGTGAAGGCCGGCGGGGGGCTGGCCTATCTGTTCCTGCAGCAGCGGCGCATGCCGGTCAGGGCGGTCGCGGCCCTGGGATTTGCCCTGGTTTACGCGGTGGTGTTTTCCGCCGTCTGGCTGGTCCTGATCAATGTGGATCTGATGGCACATCTTGCCCTGCTGCAGACCTTTTTTGCCAGCGGCATGGCCCTGCATGTGCTTCTGGCACTTTTTCTGACAGTATGGGGGGCCATCCTGCTGACCGGCAACCGGCGGCAATCGGGCATATCGCGGGGCTGGCTTGCTCTGGTGATCCCGTGTCCGGTCTGTTTTTCAGTCATGGTGTTGTCCTGCGCCTTTGTGCATGCCCTGTATCCGGGCGATTCACTAGTTTTTACAGGGTTGTTTCTGGGGTTTATCCTGATCAGCCTCGGGTTTGCCGCAGCATTTGCCGCCCTGGCCGGACAACGAAGGCATCCGGATACCTTTCTGGGAATTCTGATGCTGTATATTGCCATGTATTTTATGCTGTCGGTCATGATCCTGCCGCATGTAGAAGATCTGGAACGGATTTACCGGATCTCCCTGTTTACTGAGCCGCACCGGTTGTCAGCACAGGAGGGTGTGGTCCTGGGCATCTGTCTGGCCGCCCTGGCCGCCGGCCTGATTAAACCATTGAAAAGAGAGTAATGATGCAGATTTTAGCCGTGTTGAAAACGTTCATCTATCTGGTGTCTTCTTCCATTTTTCTGCCGGTGCTCCTGCTGCTGTCTTTGCTGGTGATCTATATGCTGGTGTATACGGGGCACTTTTTCCGGTTATGGATCTACCGGCGAAGGCTTCATTCCGGCAATCCTGATCTGCCGTCGGCCGTGATCTCCGGTCAAATTCAGGCGTGTCTGCCCGAACATGTGGTGTCTGTGATTTCCAGGCTCAGTGAACTGGATGACCCCCATCGGCAAGTCCGGGTGGTCAACCTGCTGCGGGATAACGAGCATGCCTTGTGGCAATCACTGGACCGGCTGAAATTGATTATCCGCATCGGACCGGGCCTGGGGCTGATCGGCACCTTGATTCCCATGGGCACCGGCCTGGCCGCCCTGGGACAGGGGGACCTGACCCAGCTGGGTCAGGATCTGGTGGTGGCGTTTACCACCACAGTGGTGGGCATGTCCCTGGGGCTGCTGGCCTATGTGTTTTTTACGGTGCAGCGGCGCTGGGTGGAACAGGATATCAAGGCGGTTGAACTGGCCGCGGAACTGTTGTGCAGCCCCAACCCCCGGTATCCGGCTGTATTGGACAGGGAGGCCGCAAGACCGTGAGATATCTGAAATCCAGACAGAGCCGGGGTGCCGGGTTCTCTGACAATGACCCCATGGCAGGGGTGGCCAACCTGTTTGACCTGGGCTTGGTGTTTATTGTAGGGCTGCTGATCGCTCTTTTCGGGGCATATCACCTGGAAGACCTGCTTTCCAGGGATTCCGACCTGACCATTGTCAAGCAGTCGGCTGACGGCCAGATCGAAATAATCGAAAAAAAAGGGAAAAAGATCAATGCCGTCAAGATGACAAAAGAAACAGCCAAAGGCCGGGGAAAACGTCTGGGGACGGCCTATCAGCTGGAGGACGGCTCCATGATTTATATTCCGGATGAATCCTGATGAAAAGTATTCTCACCGTTATATGGGGCATCCTGGTGCTGGTTCCGGTACTGCAGGCGGCGCCCTCCGGCGGGGACCTGACCGTCATGGTACTGGACCAGAATTCCTATACCGCCCATACGGCAGTCGGTTCTCTGGATATTGATGATGCGCTGAAACAAAGGATCCATGTGGTGACAGTCGACCAGGTGCGCCGGCAGCCGGAGGCCGTCAAACAGGTGATCGCGCAGTCGTCTGTGGTGGTGGTGGATGTCATGGGACGCGAGCTGACGTCATTTCTGACCGATACCGGCATGACACCGGACGACCCGGCCTGGCAGGCCAGAATCGTGTATGCCCTTCGCGGCTCTCTGGATGATGAGGGTCTCAAGCAGCAAGGGTTTGTGTTCGACGCCGAGCTGGCCGGTTATTACCGGCACATGGGTGTGGTCAACTTTCAGAACATGGTCCGCCGGGTCATCCAGCGCCATCTGGACCCGTCGGTTTCCTATGACCGTGCTCATCAGCTTCCGGATACAGGGATATATCATCCGGATGCCCCCGGCACCCTCCCGGAAGAAACACCCGGCGTATTTCACCAGATTCAGCCTTATCTGACCTGGCAGGCGGATCGGCCCGGATATGATCCGGGCCGCCCGGTGATTGGGTTTGTGTTTTTTTCATCTTTTCTGACACAGGGCCAGAAGGCCCCGGCGGATGCTGTCATCCGGCGCCTTGAATCAGAGGGCTTTAACGTGATCGCCTGTTTCGGCCGTGAAGCAGCGGTGATCCGGCGGTTTTTTCTGGATTCCTCAGACCGGGCCCGGGTCCATATGCTGTTGTCCTTTTCATTCAAATTTAACAATGCCCTGACCCCTGAGCTGTCACAGTTGTTAACCCGCCTGGATGTGCCCGTCTTCAATGCGGTCAGTCTGTACCGGGACACACGGGAGCAGTGGCGCCAAAGTCCGGTGGGCATCAATGTGCTGGAGGTGGCCTGGTCTGTGGCCGTGCCGGAAATCTCCGGTCTGATCGAGCCCACGGTACTGTCAGGCAAACAACAGATCACAGATGAGACCACGGGGAAATCTTTTTTTATCTCCCGGCCGGTGACGGAAAATGTGGACCGGCTGATTCCCCGGCTTAAAAAATGGGCGGTGCTGCAGACCAAACCCAACAAGGACAAAAAAATCGCCCTGATGTTTTACAATCACCACCAGGGAAAACAGAACATCGGTGCATCGTATCTCAATGTCTTCCGCAGCGTTGAACATATTCTGTCGGCCCTTGCCGATAATGGATATACCACCGGAGACGCCTTGACGGAACACGAGATCAAGGATCTGATCCTGGCTTCCGGCCGGAATGTGGGGTCATGGGCACCGGGTGAACTGGAAAAAATGGCGGCGGCCGGCCAGGTTATCCGGCTGCCCATCGAAACATATGCTGTCTGGTTTGAGAACCTGCCCAAAGGTTTTCAGAACCGGGTGATCGCCCAGTGGGGAAAACCGGCGGATGCACAGATCATGGTGTCGGGCAGCGATTTCATTATTCCGGCCGTCCAGGTCAACCATATCCTCCTGCTGCCTGAGCCGGCAAGGGGATGGGGTGATGATGCCCGCAAACTTTACCATGATACCACCCTGTATCCCCACCACCAGTACCTCGCGGTTTATCTGTGGCTGAAGCACCGGTTCAAGGCAGACGCCATGATTCATCTGGGGACCCATGCCACCTATGAATGGACCCCGGGCAAACAGGCCGGGTTGTCCCCGTCCTGCGCACCCGAAATGTTGATTGCCGATATACCCAACCTGTATCCTTACATTGTGGATAACCTGGGAGAAGGCGTTCAGGCCAAGCGCCGGGGCCGGGGGGTGATGATCAGCCACCTGACCCCGGTGCTGCGAAAGGCGGATATCAGCGAGGAATACAGCCGCATGGCCGCCCTGGTGGGTGAAATCGAACAGGCCCGGGCAAGGGGCAGCCTGACCGTGTCTGAAAAAACAGCCCGGCTGATGGCACTGGCCGAGTCTACAGGCATCCTGGAAGATTTGTCCCATGCCGGTTCACACAGCCATGATGCGCACCATTCCCATGACGGCATGCCGTCCCACACCCATGCACCGGCCCCGGATGACGATATGGATGAAACCATCCACCTGCTGGGGCATTACCTGGAGGAGATCAAATCCGCTATGATCCCTTACGGGATGCATACCTTTGGCCGTTCCCCGGTCCCGGAGGCATCAGAGGAACTGGTGGATGCCGTTGTCCAGTGGAACGATCATGTGGACCGCGGGGAACTGTCAGACCGGCTTGCCCGAAGTGGTCCCGGAGAAATTGAAAGCCTGCTCAGAGGGTTGTCAGGCCGCTATGTCCATCCCGGCCAGGGAAACGATCCCATCCGCAATCCTGACGCCCTGCCGACAGGGAAAAATTTTTTCGGTGCCAATCCGGGCAACCTGCCCAGCCCTGCGGCCTGGCAGCTGGGGAAAAAAGCCGCCCAGCAGATCATCGACGACCATCTGGCCCGGAACAGCACCTATCCGGCCAAAGTGGCGGTGGTGCTATGGGCCACTGAGATGCTACGCAACGAGGGCGTGAATGAATCCACGATTTTGTATCTCATCGGGGTGCGGCCCAAATGGTCCAAAACCGGCCGCATTTTGGGGATGGAGCTGATCAAGGGGCAGGAACTGAACCGCCCCCGCATTGATGTGATGATCAATGCTTCCGGGCTTTACCGGGACCTGTTCCCCGATAAAATGCGCTTTTTGGACCAGGCTGTCCGCCTGGCGGAACGCCAGACCGATGTGGAAAATCTGATCGCCAGGAATACGGCCCGGATCAAAACCCGGTTGATCGGCCAGGGTATGGATCCGGAAACAGCCGATGAGATGTCGCGGTTCCGGGTATTCAGTGAGCCGCCCGGTGCCTATGGCAACGGTGTCAGTGAAATGGCCTCCGGCTCATCCAAATGGGATGATCCTGATGCGGTGGTGGAGGTGTATGAGAACCGGGTGGGATATGCCTTTGGACAGGGAAGGGACGGGCAGGAAAGATCCGAGAGCTGGGGAATTTTTGCCAAAGATGCCCTGAAAGCCCAGCTGGCCCAGGTGGACACGACCGTGCACTCCCGTTCTTCCAATGTATACGGCCTGCTGGACAATGATGATATGTTCCAATATCTGGGCGGCCTGGCCATGGCCGTTACCAGAGAAGCCGGCAGGGCACCCCGGCCCCTGATCATCCGGCAGCAGACCAGGGGCCGTGTCCAGGTGGAATCCCTGGGGCTGACTCTGGGACGGGAAATGCGGGCCCGGTATCTGAATCCCAAATGGATTTCAGGCATGAAGGTGGAAGGGTATGCCGGCGCCAGGGCCATGTCCGATTTTGTGGAATATTTATGGGGGTGGGACATGACCACCGAGGGGCTGGTGGATGAGGCCAAATGGCAGCAGACCTATGAGGTATATGTCACTGACAAATATGATCTTGATCTGAAAGCGTTTTTTGACAAGGCCTCTCCCTGGGCATTTCAATCCATTGCCGGCCGGATGCTGGAAACCCACCGCAAGGGGTATTGGCAGGCCGGTCACGAACAGTTGCAGACCCTGGCCGCTGAATATGCCGGAAGCGTGGTCTCCAGAGGGATCGCCTGCTGTGATCACACCTGCAACAACCCGCTGCTCAACCAGATGGTGGTCTCCATTATTTCCATTCCCGGGGTGGTCAGCCCGGAACTTGCGGCCCAGTTCAAGCTGGCTGTTGAGCAGATGGCCCGGCAGCCGCTGGACCAGCAGGTGGAAGAAAGACATCAGTTGATTGATCAGCTCAATGCCCCATCCCCGGATCAACAACCGTCCAAACCCTTGTCTGCCAGCGCTGATGACAGTCCGGAGAACCAAATGGTCGAAGGATATAAGATGGAAAAAATCAAATCAGAGGACGATACCACCCAGATGACATCCTCGGGTATTCAATGGATGGCGGTCCTTTGTGTCATCGCTGTGATGGCCCTGGTCAGTGCCGGGGCATGTAAATCAGTCCGGAGGACCTCATGAAACAGATACGATATCCCACCCCATGACGGGCAGTTGAAACAGCAGGGAATGACTGCGATGCGCACCGATCAGTCTGGGCAGTTTTCTGCCTTCGCTTCTTTGTCTATTCAACCAACCGCATCAGCCGCGCTGGTATGCACCGGGTTGAAGCAGACAAACTGATTACGTGTCAAAATATAATAGTCATGCGTGTTCAGGGCATCCACCACATATGCGCCAGCGCCACATAATTGTTGAAAGCTACCTTAAACTTCTTATTCATGATTTTATCCAATGCTCGTCCGCGCCAAGATGGGCGAACCAGGCAGTAGCCGGGTAACCCCGCCCGCCGCCGGTAAGGCATCCAAAAATTTTAAAGAGGCTTTTTTAAAGCAATATCCAGATGGAGACCGCGATGAGCATGGAGCCGAAGATATAGCCCTGCAACTTGACGGATTTTTCAGTGGCAAAGGTCCGGGTCAGCCAGGCGGCGCCGGCAGCCCAGGTCATGGTGGCGCAGGTGGTAAGGGTTGCAAGTCCCGCCGCGAGCATGACCACCCAGGACAACTGGTCGGGCCCTGTTTCAAGGAACTGGGAAAACATGACCATGGTGACCGTGACCACCTTCACGTTGAGCATTTGAAGGATAATGCCGTCCAGAAAACTGGGCGCGCTGTCTGACAAGCGTTTTGCCTCAGGCCTGGCTGATCTGAAAAATTTGAACGCAAGATAAATCAGATAGGCAGAACCTGCGTATTGCAGAAACCGGAACAGGTCGGGGTATTTTTCCAGGAACGTGCCGGCGCCGAATCCGATGAGCAGGGCGTGCAGCAGGACAACCAGATTAATCCCGCAGATAAACGGCAGTGATGTTGCAAACCCGAACCGGGCCCCCAGTGAGGCCATGGTGATATTTGCAGGTCCGGCTGAGAACACCAGGGGAAACATCATTGCAAACCACAATAAAAATTTATTTTCCATCCCCTTCCTCCTTTATCTTTTCCGCTATGAATTAAAATACGTCCAATCATAAAAATGTGTATATGCACTTATTTTAGCAAAAAAAATTATTGCTGGCGGAGCAGCGCGATAATCCGGGTTAATTCGTCAAGGAGCGCCAAGGCATTTTCCTCTCCGATTGTATCAAACATCACCTTTTGGGCTTCCTGCCACAGGGGCTTGGCCGCGTTTGTTTTGTCGACACCCTCTTTGGTGAGTGCAATAAGTTTCATTCGTTTATCCGGCCCCTGCTGAAAACAGATTAAAGATTTGCCTTCCAGAATGTTCAGGTTCCGCGTACATGTGGTCCGCTCCAGGATCACCTCTTCGGCAAGCTTTGTGACCGTGACAGTCCCCAGCCGCTGAATTGCCAGCAGCAGGGTGTACTGGGTGACCTTAATCCCGATGGGTTGAAAACAAGCGTCGTACACCTTTGTGGCCAGCCGGCCAGCCCGTCTTAAATTCCCGCAGATACAGGGGCTTTGGGCATAAATGTTTTTATTTTTCTTTCCGTCTGCCAGGGTTGTCATGAACGTATCCTTTTCGTGTGAAGGCGGTTTCATTCTGCCGGTGACCTGTTTTAGCCTGCCGACTATATATGTGTATATACACTTTTATAAAAAATATCAGGAACCACTCAGACAGTCAAGGTGTTTTTTGAACCAGCCATTTCCCATGGCCGTTGTTCCGGGTACAGATGGTGGAGGAATCAGATGTCTTCGGCCTTTTGCCGGTATCTTGAAAAATGCAAGGCTCAATCCGGCCCAATGAACTGAAATTGATCGCGCCCTATCTGAAGGGGGGCCCCTGGCCGGAAACAGGCCAGGGGCAGGGGATCAGGAGGCCTTTAATGCAAGGGAACTCCGGTATTGGATCAGATCCTGCACCGTGAGGACCGGAAAGCCGTGCCTGCGTCCGAACTCAATGGCCTCGGGCAGCCGGGTCATGGTGCCATCCGCACGGGTCACCTCGCAGAGCACCCCAAAGGGGGGCAGTTCGGCCAGGGCCATGAGGTCCACGGTGGCCTCGGTGTGGCCGGCCCGTTCCAGGACCCCGCCGGGTCTGGCCCGGAGCGGAAAAACGTGGCCGGGCCGGTTCAGGTCCTTTGGCACAGCCTTGTCTGCGATGGCGGCCAGGACCGTGGTCACCCGGTCCTGGGCAGAGACGCCGGTGGTCACCCCGCAGGCTGCCTCAATACTCACCGTAAAGGCGGTCCCGTAAGGGCTGGAGTTGTCTTTTACCATGGGCGGCAAATCCAGTTGGGACACTTTTTCCGGCGTCAGGCATAAACAAACAATACCGCTGCATTCCCGGATGAGCAGGGCCATCTGTTGGCAGGTCAGGGAATGGGCGGGAAAAATGAGGTCGGTTTCGTTTTCCCTGTCTTCGTCATCGGCCACCAGAACGCCGCGGCCCTCTTGGACCGCCTTGATGCCTGCAGCGACACGCTGGACCGGATTACCAAACGGGGTTAACAGATGCTGATTCATGATGAAACTCCTTTGTTGTAAATCAATTAATATGAATCAGGGCAAGCAGAAAAGCCGGGCAGGCAGGGGCATGGACATACCTGTCCCTGAAAGACCTTATTCTCTTCCATCCGGACTGTGACCGTCGGCTCTGGCGTTTCACCAGATCTGCTGACCCCCGCCCATAACGGGCAGGGCGCTCGCGGGCTCCCTGTTCAGATACAGGTTACCGCCGGTGGGGAGTTCCACCCCGCCCTGAGAACAATACGGATCTATCCTGCCCGGGGCGAGAAGTCAAGCCCCTTTCCCTTGATTTATAGCTTTTCCGCATAAACAGAACGGCAAAAAAAAGGGTAACCAGTTCTGCCAGGGGATACCTGAGCCAGATACCGGCAAATGAAATTGTGTTGCTCAGTTTCTGGTTGAACTGACAGGAACAACCATGGGTATGCCTTCAGCGTCATTGCTGACCAGCGCTTTAACCCCGTAAACCTGTCTGAGCATCGCTTCGGTCACTACTTCCTGCGGGCTGCCGCTGCTGTGCAAATCGCCATTTTTGTCAAACACGACCAGGTGATGCCCGTAGCGGGCCGCCAGATTGATATCATGAAGGACCATCACAATATCAACGCTGCGTGAAGTCGCAATATCCTGCAGCAGGCGGCACAACTCCAGCTGTTTTTGCAGATCCAGCGAGTTCACCGGTTCGTCCAGCAAAATCAGGCGAGGCTCCCTGACCAGGGTCTGGGCAATAAACACCATTTTTTTCTGACCGCCGCTCAGTTCACTGAAGTTCCGCTCCGCTAGTGATACGATATTCAGGGTGCGCAGCGTATCCATCACCACAGATAGGTCTTCATCTTTCACCTTATATCCCAGACCGGGCAGTCTCCCCAGGAGCACCATTTCCAGCACCGAAAGCATGGATGTCTCAATATCCATCTGCGGCAGATAGGACATCAGCCGGATAATTTCCTCCTGTTGCATGGCCGTTACATTTTTTTCCCCGTAATATATGGTTCCTTTATACGGCAGCAGTCCGAAAATAGATTGGAGCAAAGTGGTTTTTCCCGCGCCGTTGGGACCGAGAATAACATTGATGCCATGCGTAAAGGTGTGGTTCAGATCGCTGAATACCGAATGACTGGTTTTGCCGCGCTTATAAGCAAAACCGAGTTGCTGCAATTTGAGCATTACATTATCCTCATCTTGTTGAAAATTATGGACAGGAAGATAGGGATGCCTATGATGGCAGTTACAAGCCCGATGGGCAAAATTACTCCCGGGATAACCACCTTGCTGACAACAAAAGCAAAGCTGACCACCAGGGCGCCTACCAACCCGGAAAGCGGCAGCAAAAAACGCTGATCCTCCCCAACCAGATAACGGGCGATATGGGGGGCAATGATGCCCACAAAACCTATGGATCCGACAAAGCAGGTGGCAAAGGCGGTCAGCAAAGAGGTCAACAAAATCACCATGCGCCTTATTTTGTGGGTATTAACTCCCAGACTGCGTGCCTTGGTATCATCAAGACTCATGGCTGTCAGTTTCCATGCATTTTTATAAAGCACCACAGAGCATAGAATCAGGACAATGAACACCAGCCAGAATTTGACCCAGGTCGTTTTCAGCATACTGCCCATGTTCCAGAATACCAGGCTCTGGAGGTCTTCGTCATCAGCCACGTATTGCAGAACCATGGTCAGGGCGGCAAACATAAAATTCAGGGCAATACCGAAAAGGATGATGGAGGTTTTGCTTGACCCGGACCTTAAAGAAAAAGCATAAACCAGGACGGATGCCAGCAAAGCAAAGAAAAACGCATTGCTGGTCACCATGACGGCCTCGGAAACATTCAGGACATTTGCGTCCAGAATAAGCCCCAGGGCAGCGCCGAACGAGGCGGCATGGGTAATGCCAAGAGTGTAGGGGCTGGCAATGGGGTTGCGCAGGATGGTCTGGATCTCGCAGCCGCCAAGCCCGAGACAGGCGCCGACGGCAAGAGCCATCAATGCCATGGGCAGCCGGATATCCAGAACGATCATGGGGGTATGCCCGTCCCCCTTTCCTGTAAAAAGGATAGTGATGATTTTCGAAAGGGAAATGTCGGTTGATCCCAGGGAGATATTGACCAGAACCAGGATGATTGTCAGGGCAAAAAGAGCCGCCGTCAAGGCCGTCCTTTTTCTGATCATGTGCCGGTATATCTTCCGGTCGGCTTCAATGGCCTTTGAAAATGGGTTTGATCTGTTCATTGACCGGATTCTCCTTTTTATTACTTGAAAAGGCCACATATTTCAGAGGCAGAACGCAACCTGTGCCGACCGAATCCGATAAGTATAATCGAATGCGGTCGGCATGGGAATTAAGGTTTAGAGCCGGAAGCTCAGGTTTACTCCAAATGTCATGTCCGTTGCCGGATAGCCGGAAGTGTCGCAGTAGGTTTCATCAAAGAGATTTTGGATATACAGCTTCAGCTTCATGTCCCGCAAAATACCTTTTTGCTGAAACAGGATCTGTTCCACAGCCAGATCAACGGTTTGATAGGCATCGATCTGTACTTCTCTGAAATTCCAGACATCATTGGCTATCTCTTCCGAAACTTCCGTCACTTCATCACTTTGATACTGGTAATCGATCATAAAAGTGGTCCGCTCCCATGGCGAGTAGCGCAGACCAGTCTTAATACGATGTTCCGCTCTCTGATCCAGTTCTTCCTGCCCGGCAGGTTCATCGCCCTGGTTTTCAAAATCCTGCCAGGAATAGGCCAAATAAAAGGAAAGCGTATCTATGATATGTCCGCCCAATTCCAGATCAAACCCGTAGCGGTACACCTCTTCAAGATTGATTTTATAATCGCTGAAACGGTTTGCACCGGCACTCCCTCCGGAATATTTGGAATACGTCCGATTTGAGGCAATAAAGTTCTCAATATTGTAAAAGGAAAAATTGCTTTTTAACTGAATATCACCGGCCAGTCTGCGGTTAAAAATCAAATCATAGCCGATGCCGTCTTCAGGTTCAAGCCAGGCACCGGCCGGTCTGCCCTGGGGATTATAGTCGCCGTGATAATCAGGCGCACGCCAGATGCGGCTGATGCCAAGAGAAAGTGATGTATCACGAAACGCCGGTGAAAGGTGATCCATCCGCCAGGTAGTCAGTGATTTCGGCACCCAGGCGCTAAAGTCACGATCAATATAATAACCGCGGCCGGGAATATAAAATTTACCGTCGAGATCGTTGAAGATCTTTGTAGATACATCTTCATGACGAATACCAAAGGTCATATCGAAGACTTCCGCTATCGTGAATTTGTGCTGAGCAAAACCGGCCAGTTTTTTGACACGCTCGATTTTTTCATCATTTACGCCGCCATTATCAGACAGCCAGACCATATCATAACCAAAGGTCGTAACCTGATCATTGCGCCAGGTATATTCATTTTGAAGTTTGCCGCCCTTTTGCCACCAATCGGTATCCATCCTGGAAAGCTCTGTTGCTCCGACAGTCTCGTAATAGAGACGTTTACGATTGTCCTTGCCGGCATAGGCATTAAAGGTGATGGTTCCATAGGAGGTCGGCTGGTTGAAATCAAGCCGGTAATTATAGGAATCACCATCCCAGGTCGGGTCCTGATAGACGTCAAAGACACTGCCATCGACATCAGGGTAATCGTTGTCATAATCCCCGAATAATGTTCCGGGATTGTTAACAGCTACGTCACGTTCAGTTTCGGTCATGCTGGCACTGAGGGTCACAAAACCGTCCCCAGGCAGCAGATAACCGAGCCGACCATAGGTGGTTTCAATTTCCGTTTCACTGTGCCGCAGGTACCCATCGGTCGAATACAGGCGATAGCCCACATCATAAGTCAAATTATGCAAAGCGCCTCTGGCGGACACTACATTTTGCATGGTGTCGTAGGAACCGTAGCTTGAGGAAAACGTTACATCAGGCTTGAAACTTTCCCTGGCCTCCGGTTGCTTCATTTTCATATTAATGACACCGCCGATGGCCCTGCTGTCAAACAACGCGGTGTGAGGTCCGGGCAGAATTTCAATGCGATCAAACAGAAATGTGGGCAGGGCCCCATAGTCGACAATATTACTGCTTTTACGACCTCCCGTTCTCTGGACGGTCAACCCGTCAATGGCGGTGACAAAGCGCTTGGAGTCAAAACCACGGAGAAAAATGGAATCCACCCCTGGATCAAGACTTGATTCCCCGCGAAAATCAATGGTCGGTTGAGTTTGCAGCACATCGATAACACTGGTTGCCGGGCCGACAGATTGAAAGCTTCCTATATCAATGGTAGTTTTTTCCGGTTCGAGTTGTATGGCGGGAGCCACTCTTTTTGCGGTCACGGTTATTTCTTCTTTATAAGTAATGTTGCTTTCTTCATTGAGTTCGCTATCGGCTGCCATAGAGGTTGTCCCGAATATGATCATGGGTAATGCAATTAAAACGGCCAATTTGCTGTTCATCCTATGTTTCTTCATCTCCTCTTCTCCTATCTTTGTGTTAGTCTGACTGTGTAATATTCCACCTTTAACCCAAAAAAAATCCCCGTACTCACATAAAAGGAGTACGGGGACCGTATTTAACCCGAACCTGTTGACAATTAACGGTCTCACCTATTCCCGAGGTGAGTTGCCCATGCATCATCGGCAGGTCTTCTGGCTTAACCTTTTTTCCTCTTCAGCCGCCTTCCCATTTGAAAACAAACAGTGGCATATTGGCCAAATGACGTTTTGATCTCCTTCAGGAGAACAAAAATACCGGTATTACAGCGGCGGGACCGCTCCCGATTCACACGGGATTCCCTATCAAGTCCTGAATGGACACCGATGATGCAGTAATTATTGTTGTCTGATGGTTTTTTCTAACAAAAGGATGTTTCCTGTTGTTAGAAAAAAGTATATAAATTCATGTGTGTCGTTTGCCGTTCCAATGCATGACGGATCGCGGCAATGTTTTGTTTTGGTATTATGAAAAAAAGGATTAGGGTTGATGTAAAATGGTTTGCATAAAATTTCTACTGTCACGATCATAAAAAATTCTGAGTTACTACTATAATAAAATATAATTCTGCTTAAGACTCCTGGCCTTGATTGTTTAGTCATCATATCTATAAACCCATCCGGTTATGCTGCTATCAACCAACATGAATTTTTTGAAGAATTCGTCCAAAACAGCATCGGGATTAACGCCGGAAAATTCGTCCGGGTAGAAGATGGATGCCATTTTCAGGCAGGCATAAAAACTGTAAATAGAGCGGTTCATGGAATGGGCCAACTCATAGATATTACGTTTTTTAACGGCATTCAGATTTTTCCATCCGGTTCGATTAATAATATCAAAAGCAGGCGTCTTTGCCGGATCATCAGGGAAATTGTTCATCCAGCCGGCACCGGAACCACTGAGCATAATAAAATCAGGATCAGCCTGGAGGACAATTTCCGGATCAAGCGTACCACTGCCACCTTTCCCGCCGGAAGTGCTTAACAGAAACGGATCTGCAATATTGTCACCTCCGGCAACAGCGATAAGAGTACCCCATCCGGTCCTTTTACTGCTCTGAGTATGGCCGAACACCTCGGAATAACCCGATTTTTCATAATAAACTGTGGGTTTGTCCGTCCGCTGGTCGAGTTTTTTGGATGCAATCATAGCATATTGCTTGTCCAAGAAAGTAACGACCTTTGCAGCCCGTTCCTCTTTTTGAAATATTTTGCCAAGCAGTTCCAACGTGTTTTGCGCGGCTGTCGTCATGGATTTGCCGGGTACGTCAATCATCACGATGGGTATTCCGACCTGGGAGAGTTGTGCCTCTATGATTTTAGCATGTCTGTGTGCCGACATGGCTGAATTAACAATAAGCACATCGGGATTTCGGGCCAGAATCATCTCAAGGTCAAAAGGGGCATTATGTTCGGAGATTTGCCCGAAATGCGCCATATAATTTCCAACAATAGGGGTATAGAGCCTGCCGTATCTCTGGATACCGCCGCCACCGTCCTGTCCCGATGCCACCAGTTTGTCGAAAGCAGCCCTGCCAAGGAGTGGTATCACATAATCAATAACATCCATGGTGCTGATGGCGTAGGTCGATACCGGCAGGTTAACCCTCACCTTGCGGCTTTTAGCATCCGTAACGATTATCGAACCGGTGGCGGAAGCCTTTTGGGGCATGGCGGCCGGATTGAATGCAATCTTTTCCACCGGTTTTTTCACCACCGGTACAAACCCAAGGGAGGCAGGATCAATTCCTGCCTTTTGCAGGGCATCTGCGGCAGCTGCAAGCACTGCATCACCGGTCAGGGTAGCTCCGGTTACACCGTCTACATCCAGAGCCTGCTCTTTGACGATGGCTTTGGATACTTTTTCTGTGGCGATCGTTCCCATCCCTTTTGTCTCGTGATGGTCATCATCCACATCCACCGATTCTATTGTCCCTTTGTCATCAATCCTAACGGTAACATTTACTTTGCCATGATACCCGACGGCTGTTCCGTGGTAGGTCCCGGCCTTCGGGGAATCCGCTTTGACGGGAGCGCTGTACCCCATCGTTGCTGCAAGCAGGGCGGTGAGCACAATAAATATGCAGGGTGTTTTTTTCATTACAAAATTCCTTCTACAATCTGGATTGACACTTCAAAAGAAACGACTATCGTCATGATTAAAAGGTTTTGATCAGGGTGGTTTTGCCGCACCGATCGCAAAAAATGATTTCCGTGGTTGAGGGCACCATCGGCACAACGTTTTCGGGAGGATGATCAGACTGTAACCGGCTGCCAAGGCACTCAGCGATGGTGATCGGGGGGCGGACACAGCTGCACCGGCCAGCCACAGCCAGCAAATGGCCGCTGCAGCAGCCCATTTAACACAGAATCGGTTTACACGGAAACGGCAGTGATATGTCATGATATTTTCCAGTATCTCCTAAAAATACAAACTCCGGACCGATATTGAATCGATCCGGAGTATTCCCTTTTCTTTATCCAGATGGTGACCGCCCCTTTATGCCACGAAAGGGTGTCAATATGGTTCAGGTAGGTCTTCTGACTGATGGCTTATCCTAATCACCGCACCTTCCCGTTATTTTGTTAAATAACAGTGGTATGACGCGGTTTTCGTCCCCATTCACAGCGGCGGGCCCGTTCCGGTCTTTCACCGGATTCCCTGTTATGCGCTTCTGGCGCACCTGAACTCTAATTATAGATTTATCAACGGCTTCTGTCGGTGTCAAGGTAAATGTCAGTGTGTGGTAAGCCGATCATCCCAGTTTAAATATGGTGATGCCATAGATTCTTTCCAGGGGCTGGGAATCCATCCATCCTGGTCTGCCCAGGAAACCAGGATATCCAGATGCTTCCGGCTGAGTTTGACAAAATCATAATCATCGGGCTGTTTCATTTCTCACCTCGATTCAGATTGGATTTGAAGGAAATTTTTCTTATTTGATACATAAGGCACAAAACTGGGTATTGTCAAGAAAAGACAATGTTTGGGGGTTGACACCGGCAGACAGATATGACATCGTTAAATGTCGATTAACGATTAAAAGGTTTTTGCCAATGGAATCAGCACAGCTTGCCAAAATTTTCAAAGCCCTGGGCCATCCCACCCGGATCAGAATCGTCCAGCATTTAATTGAGATTGACACCTGCATCTGCGGAGAGATCGTAGGTATTTTCCCCTATTCCCAGTCCACCATCAGCCAGCATTTGAAGATACTCAAGGAATCGGGCATTGTCTGCGGCGAGGTGGAGGGGCCTAAAACCTATTTTTGTGTGGATAAGGCCGTGTTGAAGCGGCTCAAACAATTTGTAAACGCGTTATAAACTACCCGGGAACCGTTATGAAAATACGCCCAATGGACACCAGGTCAGACAACCCAACCCAAGATCCTTTTCAAAAAAAAGGCCCTGGCCTGTCAACCAACGATGTGCAGCTCATGCCGTCAATGGATATGCCGGGCCTGTTGTGTGCATCCGAAGAAACCCGCCCGATGGCGGCTTATGACAGACCCGGATATGAATTGTGCCGTTATGTGGACCATTTTATGGAAACCGATGCCGGTCCCGTGCCGGTGATCCGGCCGGATCTGGAGAAAAAAGACCGGCTGTCCACCATCGCCGTCCGATGCGGCATCCGGCGGGACAAGTATCTGGTGAGCCCCGGCCTTTACGGCATCGGATCACCGGATCCGGATTCAGACGTGTTGGTGACCGCCAACTACAAGCTGACCTTTGATCATCTGCGATCTGCGTTAAGGGGTGTCAGCGCCTGGATTCTGGTGCTGGATACCCGCGGGGTGAATGTCTGGTGCGCAGCAGGGAAAAAAATTTTTTCCACTCAAGAACTGGTCAACAGAATCAAAGCGGTTCATCTTGAAAAAGTGGTGGCCCATAAACGGGTGATCGTGCCCCAGCTGGGTGCCACCGGGGTATCTGCCAGACAGGTGAAGGCCCAGTCCGGTTTCCGGGTGGTGTATGGGCCGGTGCGGGCCTGTGATATTCCGGAATTTCTGAACAAGGGGAAAAAAGCGGACAAACCCATGCGCCAGGTCACGTTCACCTTGTTTGAACGGTTTGTGCTGACCCCGGTGGAACTGCACGGGGCTTTGAAGATATCCGGTATTGCCGCCCTGATGCTGTTTGTGCTTTCAGGTATCGGCCCGGGGATATTTTCGTTTCACGGGGCCTGGGAAAGGGGGCTTATATCCTTGTCCGCCCTGGTCACTGGACTGATTTCCGGTGCGGTATTAACCCCGGTGCTGCTGCCGGTTATCCCGTCAAAAAAATTTGCTTTCAAAGGCATTCTCATGGGCGGTGTGTGCGGCCTGTTGCTGCTGCCTTTGATTTGGGATCATATCGGCAGCATGGCCGGTGCCGCAGCCCTGGTCATCTTCAGTGTGATGGTCAGTTCCCATCTGGCCATGAATTTTACCGGTGCCACCCCGTTCACCTCCCCGTCCGGGGTGGAAAAAGAGATGAAACAATATATTCCTGTGCAGGTGACCGGCATACTGGTGTCTGCCGGGCTTTGGATTTACAGTGCATTCTGATGATTCGGAAAGAAGCTGAGAAAGGAGAAAAAAATGCAGGATTTCAGATATCTGGAAGATGTGGCCACCCTGGTGCTGGATGAACAAAAATGTATCGGCTGCGGGTTGTGCACCGAAGTTTGTCCCCATGCCGTGTTTGAGATACAGGAAAAAAAAGCGCAAATTGTTGACTTCAATGCCTGTATGGAATGCGGGGCCTGTGTCAGCAACTGCCCGGCAGATGCCATATCGGTCAGTCCCGGGGTGGGGTGAGCCACCTATATTATCCAGGTCTGGATAAAGGGTAAGGAAAATGCCTCCTGCGGGGATGGCTGCTGCTGACGGCGCGTCCTGCGACTGCGGCGGGTGCGATAGCTGCGGTACCCGCCAGACCCACTGCGAAAAAACAAAATGAGTTTGATTTTACCTGCCGGTGCGAGTATGATGTCGCCCTGAACGACAAGCTGGAAGAGGGATGATATTCGCGGTATGGCCAAAGTCAGAAAGAAAAAAAGCAAGCAGAAACAGCGCCTCAGAAATGAAACACAAAAAAGGCTGCAGTCCCTGACCCCGGATGCGATCCGTGATCAGGCCACAGCTTTTCTGGCGGCATCCCGATACCGGGACGCGATACTGGCCTTTCGCGAGGTGCTTAAAAAAGGGGGTGACAAGGATCTTATCCTGCCGAACCTTTTCCGGACCTACCGGCTCAGACATGGCCAGCTTCTTGCCAAAAAAATGCCCAGGGAGGCCCAAGCCGTGACAAATCTGGGCGGGCAGGTGTTTGAAGTCCTGCCCCGGATCACACCGGAACTGCTGGAACAGGCCCTGGATTTCCTACCGGTCCACACCGTCATGGCCGCATTGAAGGAAAAGTCGGCATTTGCGGTGTTGACCCCGGAGACGGAAAAACGCCTCGGTTTGTTGTTGGTGACCGGACATGCCCTGGATCTGGCCGAAGATCTGCCAGAAGACGCCCGGCTCAGGACGGACCGGCCGGTGATGGCTGCGGCAGCCGCCAACATGGCGGACGGTGACTGGCAGGCCGCGCTTCACGCCATGCGGCCCATCGGCCGCACCTCCCCCTTTGCGGACCTCAAGACGTTTGCCCGGGCCATGGTAGCCTGGGAACGGCAGGATCGGTCCACCCTGAAAAAAGCACTGCCCCGCCTGGGGGGAAACTTCCCGTTCAAGGGGCTTCGGACCCTCCTGGCTGAATATGCCGACGGCGGCAGCTTCAAGTCCGTTGACATTTACCCCGACACCGCCGCCCTCCTGATGGGGCCGGGGATACACAAGATATCCTGCCGGGACAGGATTCAGCAGCACATGGCACCCCTGAACCTGAACGGGATGGCAGCGGCCTGCCGTGACTTTGCCCGGTTGCTGAAGCCTGAATCACCGGATGACGTCCTTGAAACCCTTGCGGAAATCATCGGTAACGGCATAAACAAAGCATATGAAGATGATCCGGGTCTCTTTCCCGGGTTTCTTGAACGGCTCATCCATTCCCACGCGGAGCGAAAGCGTCTTTTCCTGAAAATCGAATCGGTCTGTAAAGATTTTTTGTCCCATGCCACCCCGGATTACCTGAAAACGCTGAAAACCGAATTTCCGGATGCAAAGGAGCGGGGCACTGCATACGCCTTGATTCTTCTGAAAATTGCCGGCATCATCAAGCAACAGCCCGATGTCCTTTACGATTATGACGAAGAACTCTTTGATATTCTGGCGGCGTGTTCCATTCCGGGCAGCATACTGGACTCCGACTTAAACCTGCTCCTGCTGACCCTGGTCCGGCATGCCGTAAAACATGACCCGGGAAACCGGCTGGCCTATGACATGCTGCAGGGTATTCCCGCCCCCCTGGCCGAGCACCGCAAAGTCCTGACAAACCTGTATGAAACCATGGCCGCCCAATTTGATGATGACCCCGCCTCCTGCCTGGAACTGGCCCGCCTGTATTACCTGAAAAATGCGTTCAGAAAAGCACAGGCCATCCTCCAGACCGCCTATGACAGGGCACCCCATGATGTCCGGGTAAAAGAAGCCAGGGCTCTGGCTTTTGTGATCTCTGCCCAGAAAAACCTGCCAAAGGAAAAATGGCACCTGGTGGACCGAGATCTGGACCGGGCCGTTGAATTCGGCCTTCCTATCCTTTCCCCGGTGATTACCGGAAAACGCCTTTTGGCGGAATTTTTAAAAGCTCAGAAGTTTTCAGCCAAAACCTTTCACGAACTGACCAAAGCGTTTACACCGGTCCAGCAAATGCAGTGTTTTCTGCTGCTGCAAACCGATGTGGACAGCGGCGATTACGGGATCGATACCCGGGGCATGGCCAGCTGCTTCAAGGGATTGCAACAACAGATCACAGGACTTTCCCCCCGGGAACTGATGGCATTGCTCTCCCCTCTTGACGACCGATTCACCCCCTTATACCCCACCTTGTTCTATGCCCGGCCCCTGCTCGGTACCACCGGCAAAATTTTTTCCACCCTGCCCCCGGAGGATCTGATGTCCCTGGTCATCCCCATGGCACAGAACCAATGCACCGACGTGGCCGTCCGGGCGCTGAAAAGAAAGACGAAAACAGCCGGATCGGACCACAGGATCCTGCTTGTTTTTTACCACACCGCCCTTGAAGCCATATCCGCCAACACATTTCCCTGCCCCAAACTGGCTGCGTTGGTGGACAAAGCCGGACCGGACCTCAGGGAACGCCTCCGGCAGATATCCAGGTCCCTTTCGGAATTGGCGTGCTATCCGCTCAAGGATGCCTTTGACCGGTTTGAGTTTGATCGGCCCGCCCCTTCGGGATTCGGTTCTGGCCCTGCTTTTCCCTCAGACCTTCCCCTGAATGAGATGTTTTCAGATCTGTATGATATCATGATGAATGCCATGAATGAGGATTCCGGGACAGACCTGGAAGAAGATTGGGGGGAGCAGCTCTTCCCCTGGGACCTGGATGTGGCATCCATATTCGGAAACACCTGTGATCCTGAAGAGGCCAAAGAGATCATTTTCGACCTGACCGTGGCCGCGGACGGCATTGTCAACGGACCGGCCCACGCCTGGAAAAGCCCGGAAGAAAATTTTATTGCCGCCCTTCACGCCCTGCTGGACCTGATGCACCAAAACGGGATCCGGACCACGGGCCAATACCGGGAAGCCGGTCGTAAACTGGCGGAGGCCCTGGCATACAGCCGGCTTATCCTGGAGGCTCTGGGGCGCATTAAATCCAAAGCCGCCGTCATAACTATCCCGGAGCACCAGCACTTTGTGCTGGGGTTCAGATCCGGGGCATGACCCACACCAAAAGGAGACCATTGTGATTTATCACCATATACTCGGCGTGGAAAAGACTGCCGGGAACCGGGAAGTCCGGGAAAGATACCTGGCACTGGTCAGGGAATTTCCGCCGGACCGTCACCCGGAGGCATTTCAGCGGATCACCCGGGCCTACGAGGCCCTGAAAGACCGCCGCAGCCGGGTCAGGGCCAGGCTGACGGGCGTCAACGACTTCACCTTCTGGATCGATGCCCTGGATGCCCTTGTGGACAGTATTCCCACAGCACCCCAGGCCCCCGGCCTGGACCGGATCATCGAGGCGGACAACAAATGAGTCCCGGTAACATTGCCGCAAAGACCGGGGCCTGGTTCCACAGGGCCGTTATCCTGAGGCTGCTCACCTTGATTCACACCGCATCGGGGCGGGCCCTTCGCAACCGGCTGGACATGGAATGGAAGACCAGGGCTTTGGCGGATTTTTCAGACTGGCTGGACGGCCTGGATCAGGTCCCGCCGGAATTCCTGCCGGAAGACCCGGCGGATCAGTCGGAAACAGACAACCGGTCCGCCCCACAGGATACCGGAAGTCCGGTCGGCCCGGATCTTTACACCCTGCTTACGGAATTCATCAGCCTGAAAAAGCAGGTTCAGATCCAGACCCGGGAGCAGTCCCGGAACCTTCAGGGTCTCAAGGATTTCAACACCTTTGCCGGGGAGGGCAGGCAGATTCTGGACGACCTGGCCCGCCAGGTCAGCCGCATGGGGGCCATGGAAGACAAGCTCAGGGAAGAGACAACCGCTGATATTCTCCAGGCCTTTCTGGATATCCGCGATTCTCTGGCCCGGGGAACGGCAGCCCGGAACCGTGTGACCGCCCCGTTTTTAAGGCAAAAAAAAATGCATGCCCTCCTTGACGGCTACCAGATTGCCTTGAATAAATTCGACCAGGCCCTCCTGCGCCTGGAAACCACCCCCATCCCCACCACGGGCCGGCCCTTTGACCCGGACACCATGACGGCGGTGGACACCTGCCATGTCCCGGACATGCCGCAGGGCGTTGTCACCCAAGAAATCAGCGGCGGCTTTATGCGGCGGGGCAAAGTCCTCCGCCATGCACGCGTCGTCGTGAACACCCCAGGAAAGGAAAATTAAATGGCACAGGAACCGGTTATCGGCATCGATCTGGGCACCACCAACTCTGAAGTCGCCTTTGTGTTTAACGACACCCCCATCGTCATCGAGGATGATGATCGGGGGATCATGCCCTCCTGTGTGGGCATCGACCGGAACGCCCGCCTTATCGTGGGCCGTACCGCCCGGAACCAGGCTGCGGCATTCCCCGGGGATACGGTTTTGGCTGTTAAGCGGCGGATGGGCACGGACACCCGTTACACCTTGGGAGACCAGGACTACACCCCCCAGGAGATCTCCGCCATGATCCTCAAAACCCTGAAAGCCCGGGCGGAAGACGCCATCGGCGGTCCCGTGCAAAAGGCGGTGATAACGGTGCCGGCCTATTTTACGGATGTCCAGCGCCAGGCCACCAGGGATGCCGGCCAGATCGCCGGGCTGGAAGTTCTCAGGATCATCAACGAGCCCACTGCCGCAGCCCTGGCCTATGGTGAAGCCGGCCGGGACGAGGACAGGCACATCCTGATCTATGACCTGGGCGGCGGCACCTTTGATGTCTCCATCGTAAAAATCGAAGCCGGTGTGGTGGAAGTTCTTGCCAGTACCGGGGACAACCGCCTGGGGGGCGAAGACTTTGACGAAGCCTTGGTGGCGTATCTGTTGGACCATATCAGGGAACACCACGGCCGGGATCTCACGGACGATCCCGTGGCTGCGGCCCGCCTCAAATCTGCGGCCGAAGCCGCCAAAATCCAGTTGTCTGACGAGTTTTTCGTCCGTATCGAAGAAGACCATCTGTCTCCGGACCTCCACCTCTCCTGTGAAGTGTCCAGGGACGTTTTTGAAGAGATGATCCGGCCCCTTATTGAAAAAACCATGACATCTGTGGCCAAGGCCCTGCGGGATGCGGCCCTTTCTCCGGGCCGGCTGGACAAGGTCATTTTGGTGGGAGGCTCCACCCGGATCCCCATGGTATCCCGGATGTTGTCCGGCGAACTGAATATCGAACCGGACATCGGCATCGATCCGGATCTCTGCGTGGCATTGGGGGCCGGTATCCAGGCCGGCCGGGAAATGGGAAAATCCATCCGGAGCATGCTCATCGACATCACCCCCTACACCTTCGGCACCTCCGCCTTCGGTATGCTGGACGGCAGGCATTACGAGCATTGCTTCGTCCCTCTGATCCGGCGGAACACCAAGCTGCCGGCCACCCGTACCGAAGCCTTTCAGACCCTGGTGGACGACCAGGTCGCCGCCGATATCAACGTCTACCAGGGGGACAACCCGGATGCCCTGGATAACATCCGCATCGGCACTTATACCTTTGACCTGTCCAAAGCCCCGGCCGGCAGCGTCATCACCCTGCGGTACGATCTGGACCTGAACGGCATACTCACGCTTGAGGCCAGGGAAAAGGATACGGGCAAAACCATCAATGCCGTCCTTGAAAATGTCTTCAGCCAAAGCGGCACGGACATTTCCGAATCCAGGGACAAAGTCGGTGCCCTGTTCCCCGGGGACAACGCCCTTTCAAAAGAGCTCCCCCCAACCGGAGAACCACCCCGGCCGGCCTCCGGCCCGGAGGCGGTCCTGCCCCCGGCCATCGCCGGCATCCTGGACCAGGCCCGGGAAAAACTGACCCTGGCCCCGGATGATGACAAGGACGACATCATCAATCTCATGGAAGATATCACCGAGGCCTGGGCCCGGAATGATCCGGACCGGGCCGGGAAACTGGCCGAAGACCTGGAAGATATCCTTTTTTATATAGGCGAGTAAGAGGCGAGAATGATGGAAACATGCCCGGCCTGCAAGGCCCCGTTCAAAGGCAGGCAGATCTGCCACCGGTGCAAATCAGACTTGCGCCCCCTCATTGCCGTGGCAGAGCGGGCCGCTGCCTGCCTTGCGGCGGCCCGGGCCGCATTCGAGCAAAACGACTATCAGGCAGCCTGCGGCCTGGCCTGCCAGTCCCTGGCCCTGAAGCGCTCCGGAGAGGCTGAATCGCTTTACCGCTATGCCGGCTTTCTGGCCGGAAGGCGGCGAATCCTTGCCTGTCTATAGGTAAGATATTGAATGAACTCCTGCAACTCCGGGATGAAAGCATTTGGTAAATGCGCTATTCTTTCATGATTTTTATGACCCTTTCATCTAAGCAGGAGCGTAGAAAGGTATTCATTGGTTTTTGATGACCTGTTTGATAAAAATCGAGCATCAATTGATTAAACTCCAATTGTCTTTTCGCAGGAAGATTGATCGCAGGGTATCCGCAACTCAACAAGAGTCCATTCATGATAAAACGCCCCATACGCTTGTTGACATTATAAAAAAATTGGCATCTGGCCATTGTAAGAAAAAAATGGATCGCACGATCGTAAATATCGGGCATACTATGTGAGTCATTAACCATTTTTTCAAACAACTCCGGTAACGCATCAGCATGCGGCGGCATATAGTCCGTCCCTGCTATAGTCACCCCGCCAGATCTAAACTTTCCCCAATCCAATGCCTCGTCCTTACCCGCGATGCGATGGAGTGCACAGACTTTTTCACAGGTGATTTCAAACTGATTTTTATCAATCCACCCAAATAACGCGCGCCATGTATCGGCTTGGTTCAATGCTATTTGCTGGTCAGATAATTTATGTCCGCCAACGGAAATCCCATCAAGTAATGTCTGAATTTCCGGTAAGGTTAAATGAATTCCTTCCAAATTAACTGCGTCACATACAAACTCAGCTAGTTGGCGTTTCGCAAGCATTATTGCTTTTGCTTTATTTGGTTTCATGTTCCATTTCGTTTCATTCATTTCACACACCGACTTAATTATGGCGTATAGGTTTCGAACGGGCCGGATCATCCGCCTAATCGGCAGCCCCGTAAAAGCGGTTGACCCGGCAGTTCCTGCCGCGCAGCTGCTGGAGCAATAAAATATACAATTTTTTTTTGAATAACTCCACCTGATAAATAAAAACATGCAGATGAGGCCTTCAGGACCTGTGTCAGCAACTGCCCGGCAGATGCCATATCGGTCAGTCCCGGAGTCGGGTGAGCCACCTATATTATCCAGGTCTGGATAAAAGATAAGGAAAACGCCTCCTGCGGGGACGGCTGCTGCTGACCACGAAAAAATGCTTGACAATGTGAAAGCAGTATGAAATATTCTGGCAAATAGTTAGTTTATGCTAATAAATTATTATAGTTTAAAAATAGTCATTTGAATTCATTTAAGTTTGTTTTTACTTATTAAAGTCGGCAAGCGAGAGGTTGAAGGAGGTTCTCGATGAAGACAGCTGCAGCAAGATGGATGACCAGGTTACTGGTCATGGGCCTGTATCTCATTCCGCCTTCCCATGCCCATACCCCGCTGGTTTCCTGTTATGACAACCCTGAGGCGGTAACCCGCCTGCATTCTTTGAAAAGGAGAACCCCATGTTTGAGAAAATCCTTATCGGCCTGATCGTTGCCGGTGCCGTGTATTACCTGTACCGCCGGTTCAGGGCCACCACTTCCGCTGACGGTGCATCCTGCGGCTGCGGTGGATGCGACAGCTGCGGTACAGCCCGGATAGCGTGCGAATCAAACGGATCAAAACAGGAAAAAAAATGAAAAATAAACACAGAACAGTGTCAAGGCGGGTGGTTGGGACCATGGTTCCGGCGGTGGTGTTTCTGATGCTTCTGGTCCCGCTTTCAAAGGTGTCGGCCCATTCTCTGTATATCCAGTCTACCCGGTATGCGGCGGACAAGGGCAAGTCCCTCCCTCTGTTTTTCTCTTATGGCCATTATGTGCCGGTGGCGGACGGGATCCGGGGAAAGAAATTGAAAAAAGTGCAGATCACCGCCCCGGACGGCACGGTTTCCGAGATAACTGTCCGGGATGAGACCTCCCTTCATTCTTACATGGTCGACTATGACATCCCGGGCACCTGGATATTGACCGCGGAAACCAGCCCCGGATACTTTACCATGTACACCGATAAAAAGGGCCGGAACCGCCATGCCATCAAACCCATGGACCATGTCCGGGACCAGGCGGCTGAAATCCAGAAAAGCTATTATTCCCGGCAGTTTGCTAAGACCTATGTCCGTTGTGAAGCCTCTTCCGAAACGTTTCCGGCCCGGGCCGGATTGTTTCTGGAACTGGCACCGGCAAAGGACATCTTCCATCTCAAGGCCGGAGACACCCTGGATCTGGACATATATATGGATGGAAAACCCTATACCGGTGAAGGGGCCTGGGATGCCACCTACATGGGGTTTTCCACCGAGTCAGAGGATCTTTTTCATCCCAGGACACCGGTGACAGGCTCCCGGTTATCCATCCTATTTCCCCATCCGGGCCGCTGGTTTGTGCGGTATGCCGTCACAGTGCCTGCACCGGAAAAAGACAGGGACAAATATGTCCAGATGAAACTCACCGCCACCCTGACCTTTCAGATCGACAATGCACGAAAGACCCCGGAGACGGACTCACACTGAATCAGCCCGGGGAGCGATGGATAAACCGGCCGGCCAGGTAAAAGGAGAATTCAAAGGGGACTTCCCGGGTTTCCAGGGGGGAACTGCAACGGGTGGTCCCGGATAAATCCGGCATCACTGCGGATGGTGTTGTCAGTTTTGCCGAGGCAACATACTATCATCAAAAATATTCCCCGGTGATCGGTGCCGGTGAGAACGGCCCGGGTCAACCGCCCTTGCAATGTTGCCGATTGGGCGGGAACACCGACTATCGAGATTGAACCCGGGTCGTTAGGAATCCAGGAGAAGAATCGATGACAAAAGAATTAATGGTAGGAAGTATAGGTCTGGCCTTGTTCATTATTTGCCCAAGAATGGCAGGTATGGTTCATATTATCTCAAAACATTCCAATGCTTCTCTCATTTATACCGCACTATTGGGTTCTGTTATGTCAGTACCGTTGGTTTTGGTTATTGTTTTGGTATTCGGCAAATATGGTTTGTGGGGGGCTCTTGCATTCTGCATAATTACAGATTTGGGAGCCGCATTCTTTATGAAAGAATTAAGTATAAAAGCGGGAATAGAGACGTTTATTATTGCAATGTTCGTCATTTTGGGAGTAAAAGTGGCGCCATATTTAACAAATATATTCATTAAGCAATAAAAATTGATAAAGGATTTCTGACAATTGGCTCAGCCACAGCGTTCGACTGACATAGGCTGAGGGGAAATACCATTTCCACCTTGGCAACCTGGTCGATTTTGAACCGGAGACAGATTTAGGGGGAATCCACCGCACATCGGCACCAAGTATTGAAACACATAGTTTGTTGAAAGAATATGGGAGTAGCGATTCATATGGACCATTGGTTTACAATAGATCAATTTGAAAAAGACAGCTATATCATAAGCGAATACCGCCACTGGGAGGAAACGCATTGTTATCTGTTGAACGGTTCGGAATACAGCCTGCTGATTGATACCGGGCTCGGAATCTGTAACATCCATGACCAGGTGATGAAATTGACTGACAAGCCGGTTATTGCAGTGGCCACTCACATTCACTGGGACCATATCGGCGGTCATAAATTCTTTCCGGACTTTTACGCCCACAAGGCCGAACTGAACTGGCTTGCCGGAGAATTTCCTTTGACGATCGAACAAATTAAAGACATGGTCGTTGACCGCTGTGACCTCCCGGACGGCTATGATGTAAACAGATATGAATTTTTTCAGGGGCAGCCGACAAGCGTGCTGAAGGATAATGATACTATCAATTTCGGCGACCGCTTTGTTCAGGTCGTGCATACTCCCGGCCATTCGCCGGGACATATGTGTTTTTGGGAAAATGAACGCGGTCATCTGTTTACCGGTGACCTGGTTTATAAAGACACGCTGTTTGCCTACTTTCCGTCCACCGATCCAGAGGCGTACCTCAACTCTCTGGAGCGGGTATCGGCACTGCCGGTAAAAAATGTATTCCCTGCACATCACTCTTTGGATATTCAGCCTGAGATTCTTGGCAGGATGCGTGATGCTTTTCGGCAGTTGAAGGCTGAGGGCAAACTGCATCATGGCAGCGGAACCTTTGACTTCGGCGACTGGGCGGTATGGATATGAATACCGATCTCTTTGCACAAGGCGGTCAGGCTTTTCCCGGATTTTTTTCCTCCCGCCGGTATATCAGCCCTGAGAAATCATCCAGCACCATGAACAGGGACGGAACCAGGGCCAGGATGATGAGTGTGGAAAAGAGTACCCCGAAGCCAAGGGATATGGCCATGGGGATCATCATTCTGGCCTGAAAAGAAGTTTCCATGATCATGGGCATAAGACCGCCGAAGGTGGTCATCGTGGTCAGCAGGACAGGCCGGAATCGCTGAATGCCTGCGGCATGGATGGCCTCCAGGGGGGATGCCCCTTCCCGGGCCCGGCGGTTGGCAAAGTCGATGAGGACCAGGGAGTCGTTGACCACCACTCCGGACAGGGCCACGATCCCGAAGATGGAGTTGACGGACAGGGAATATCCCATGATAATATGGCCCAGCACCGCCCCGATGATGCCGAAGGGGATGCTGACCATGATGATCAGAGGCTGGGTATAGCTTTTGAACGGAACCGCCAGCAGGGTATAGATGCCGAACAGGGCCAGAAGGGAGCCGGTGACCAGGGAGTTCAGGCTTTTCTGCATCTCGGCCTGGTGGCCTTCAAAGCTGTAGGTCAGCCCCGGGTAGGTTCCGGCCAGGTCCGGCAGGACAGATGCGGCCAGTTCCCCCTTGATGTTCTCGGCCCGGGCAGGGGGATTGACATTGGCCGTGACAATAATATTCCGGCGGCCATTGGTCCGTTCGATCGTGGTATAGGACCGTCCGGCGGTCATCTTGACGGCATCCCGCAGATAGACTTCCCCGGTATCGGACCGGAGGACCAGATTTTCCAGGGTGGTTTCAACCGTACGTTCGGATTCAGGCAGGCTGACCCGCACCGTGACCTCGTTCCGGCCCCGCTGCTGTTTAAGGGCCTCGGCTCCCTGGAAAGCGTAGCGCAGCTGCCGGGCCACGGACTCTGAGGTCAGGCCCATTCGTTCGCCCAGGGGCAGCAGCTGGATATCGAATTGCCGCTTGCCCCGGGCAGACCCGTCATCGATATCGTGGACAATGGCATACTGTGACAGAGACCCGGCCAGGTCTTTTCCGGCTTCTTCCAGGGTCTGGGTGTCGGCGTGGCTGAGCATTACGGTGAGATTCTTTCCGGATCCCGGGCCGCCCATGTTGGATTCGAACCGGATATTTTCCAGGCCGGCCATGGATCCCACCCGGCTGCGCCATAATTCAGTGATTTGTGAGGTGGGCAGGGGACGCTTGTCTTCATCTGCCAGGAAGATTCTGACAGTGACCACATTCTGGGAGACATTGCTGAGCACCCCCTTGGACAGGAGGTCTTTGCCGTTTTCAGCCACCACCTCCCCGGCTGCGGCCACCAGGCGGTTTTCCACGGACTTGAGCCGGGATTCCGCAGACCCGTAAGGCAGTGTAGCGGAACAATAGGCATAGTCGGATTCACTCCTGGGAAACATTTCCAGGCCCATCCGGCCTGAACTCACATACCCTCCCAGGGCCAGCATCATGGCAAAACCAAAGGCAATAACCCCGTACCGATAACTGATCATCAGGCGCAGCAAGGCCCCGTACCGGATCCGGACAAACTGTTCAAAAGCCTGGCTGAATTTCCCCTGCCACTGTTCCAGATGGTTCAGGGGCCAGACGGCCCGGGTTCTGTTGCGGCGGCTCAGATGAGCAGGCAGAATGAAAAGGCTTTCGATGAGGGAGACCAGGAATACCGCGCCTACCACCAGGGGAATGACCCTGAAGATCTTGCCCATGAACCCCGGCACGAACATCAGGGGCATGAAGGAAACCAGGTTGGTCAGGACGGAAAAGACGACGGGCAGGGCCACCTCCTTTGTCCCGGCCACGGCGGCCTGGAGAAAAGACAGGCCCCGGGACCGCCAGTGATAAATATTCTCTCCCACCACCACGGCATCGTCCACCACAATTCCCAGGGTCACAATAAAGGCAAACATGGAAATTACATTAATGGAAAAATTTCCTGCTGACAGAAAGAGGAAAGAGCCCAGAAAGGAGATCGGTATGCCTAAACTTACCCAGAAGGCCAGCCGGGTTTCCAGAAAAACGGCCAGGAGGATAAAGACCAGAATCAGGCCCTGGAAGGCGTTTTTCATCAGGAGCCGGGCCCGTTGCTCAAACACGGAAGACCGGTCCTGGAGGATGGTCAGATGAAGTCCTTCGGGCAGGGTCTGGTTCAGCTCCGCGACCACGGCCTTGCCTGCGGCCGCCACCTGGGTGGGGGTCTGGTCCCCGACCCGGAAAATTTCGATCATCACGGCAGCATGCCCGTCAAACCGGGCCCAGGTGTTACTGTCCTCAAAGCCGTCTTTGATCTCTCCCACATCCTCCAGCAGGATCCGGGAACCGTTCGTTTCCGTGAACAGGGGCAGCCCGGCATATTCCCGGGCATATTCCCGCCGGTCCTTGACCCGGACCAGAATATCTCCGCTTTCGGTTTTCAGGCTGCCGCCCCCCAGTTCGACCGACGCTTTGGCAATGGCCTGGGCAGCATCTTCCAGGGTCATGCCGTATCTCCGCAGGATATTCTGGGGGATCTCCACCTGGACCTCGTAATTCCGGACCCCGGTCAGATCCACCTGGGTGATCTCGCCGCTGTTCAGCAGGGTATCCCGGACCTGATCCGCCGCAGACCGCAGGGTCAGTTCATCCACAGCGCCGTGCAGGACCAGGGTGAGTACCCCCCGCTTGTGGCTTCCCAAAGAGACCAGGGGCTCTTCCGCTTCGTCTGGAAAGGTGGAGATGCTGTTGACCTCGCTTTTGATCTCCTGCCACAGTTTGACCACATCCTCCCCTTCCATAAGTTCCACAGTTACCGAGGCACTGCCTTCCGATGCTGAGGCGGTCACTTTTTCGATCCCCTCGATATCTTCGATAGCCTCCTCCAGGGCCAGGACAATGCCGTTTTCCACCTCTTCCGGGCTGGCTCCGGGATAGGCCACTGTAATGGAAACACTGTCAACGGTGAAATCCGGGAAGACCTCCTGCTTGACGTTCCAGGCCGTGATCAGCCCGCCCACCAGGAAAACGAGCATGAGCAGATTGGCGATGACCGAGTTTCCCGCCATCCAGGCCATGGCACCCCGGGGGTGTGAGTCGTTATGTTTCATGGGGATGTTCATTTCGGGTCTCCGTCGGGTTCAGGCCTTTTTTCAGGGGTCTCAGGTGTTGCAGGCTGATCATTTTTGGTTTTCAGGGGCATGCCCTGCACCGGGGCGGCCAGGCCCGAGGTGACCACCTGCTCTCCCGGAGACACCCCCGAGGCGATGTAAACCGCTTCCCTGTCCTTCCAGGCCAGAGACACCCTGCGGATATCCAGGGCATTGTCCTGGTTGATCCACAGGGTATCATCATCCTGAAGGGCTGCTCTGGGCAGGGCCACCACCCCGGACAGGGCCCGCCCGGTAATGGTGACCCGGACGTAGTCATCCAGCATCAGGGGCGCGGCCCCAGGGTGGACCGATGTGTCCAGGGGCTCTTTCACCGCCACGATCACCGTGGCCACACGTCCGGAATCGTTCACCTTGCCGGCCACCTGAATCACCCGTCCCTCCCGGGATCCTGCACCGGTCTGGGAAAAGATGGTGACCGGGCATCCGCCGGGATACGCTCTGTCGATATAGGGAAGCTGGTCCAGGGGCACCATGGCCTCCACCCAGAATTCGTCCGTCCCCACCAGGGTCACCAGGCTTTCCTGGGTTCCCACATAAGCACCTTCGTTGACGGAACGCTCAATGATCATGGCGTTGAAAGGGGCAACGACAGTGGTTCTGTTCAGGTTGAGCAGGGCCTGGTCCAGGTCCGCCCTGGCCGAAGCCACCTTGGCCCGGGCCTGGGCCAGCTGGGGTTTGCGCAGGGCCAGATCGGTCTCGTCCACCCTGTCCGGTGAAACTTCTGTAAGCAGCCGCAGCTCTTCTCTGGCAATGGTCTGGCTGCCCTGTTCAATGGCCAGTGCAGCCGTGTCGTCAGCCAGGGCGGATCTGGCTTTCTGGACACTGATCTTGTAATCGGCCGGATCCAGGCGCACCAGGATCTCCCCTTTTTGTACCAGGCTGCCGGGCAGAAAATGTTCTGAAACTGCCTGGACCACGCCGGAGACCTGTGCCTTGAGCGTCACCTCCCTGGCTGCTGTCACCGTACCCATGGCCGTCACCCGGGTCCGGGTATCGGCAGCGGCTGCGGTCATGGTCTCCACCATGGTGATCTCCCGCTGGGGCAGGGTTTTTTTAATGACCGGGGCTGTGGCCTTGAAGTAGGACCAGGCGGCTCCGCCGACCAGTATCAGCAGCAGGGGCAACAGCGCCCGGAACACTTTGCCGGGAAAAGTGAGTTCTCGTTGGATATTGTCAGGCATGTCGGTTTACTCCGTGTGAGATATGAGGTTCCGGGTCCAGTCGCCGCCCAGGGTCCGGTAAAGGGTGATCCGGTTCTTGATCTGGGTGGCCTGTTCTTCCACCAGTTGACGTTCCAGGCTCTGGGCACTGGTCCAGGCAGTGAGGTAGGACAGATAGTTGTCCTGGCCGTTCATGTACTGAATCCGGGCCGTCTTTACGGTCAGGCGGGAGGCCTCAAGCTGCTCTGTGAGCAGAAGGAGATATTCGCCCTGACGTTTTTCCGATATGAGGCTGTCCTCCACTTCCTGCACCGCCTGGGCAACGGTCCGGGCATAGGCGGTCAGGACCTGATCAGCCTCGGCCCGGGCCCGGTCCACCTCCGCCTCCCGGCGCTCCCCGTCAAACAGAGGGCCCGTGACTGCGGCGGCAAGAGTGGCAACCCAGTTGGAGAATAGCAGATCCAGGGAACTGCTGGAAACGGCGGCCTCTGCCGACAGGGTCAGGGAGGGCAGGCGGTCTGCCCGGGCCGCGCTCACCTGCCAGTCCACCGCCTTGAGGCGAAGGCCGGCCGCCCGCACATCGGGACGGGTAGCCAGAAGATCGGCCGGCAGCCCGGCTTTGGGCAGAGGGATCAGTTTCGGCAGAGTGGCCTGGGAAATGGAAAGGCTGTCGGCCCCGGCCCGGCCCAGCAGAACGGCCAGGGCATTGCGTTGTTGTTCCTCGGCCTGCTGCAGGGTCGGCAGGACAGCCCGGGCCTGAGCCAGGGCCTCCCGCTGCTGGGACACGGCCAGGGTATCGGCCTGGCCGTTGAGAAACCGCAGTTCCTGGAGTTTGAGCATCTGCCGGTTCATCCGGATCTGATTTTCCAGGATCGCAATCTGCCGGCGCAAAGACAACACCGCCACCCAGGACGTGACCACATCCGCAGCCACAGTGACGGCCGCAGCCTCCAGGTCTTCCCGGGTGGCGTCGTATTCCAGGATTTCAGAGGTATGCAGTGCCTGAAGCCGTCCCCACAGGTCCAGTTCATATCCGGCAGAGAGGTTGGCGCTGAATGTCCCGGACTGGTCACTGGCACTTCCGGCAGCATCGGTCTTTGTCTGCTGCCGGTTTTTTTCCGCACCACCGCCGTAGTCCAGAGACGGCGAAAGATCCGCTCCGGCCTTCCGGGCGGCAGCCTCTGCCTGCCGGACCTTGGCCAGTGCCGTTCTAATATCAAAGTTGCCGGACAGTGCCCGGCCCACCAGGGTGTTCAGTTCTTCGCTGCCAAAAGCCTGCCACCACTTTCCCGGGCCCGGGTCAGCTTGGGTGTACAGGGGCTGGTAGTGTGCCGGCAGGGCCAGCGGGGTCCCGGGCCGGGTCTCTGGTTCAAACAGGCTGCATCCGGTGAAAAGCACGGCTGCCATGGCAATGGCACACAAGGATTTAAATGGTGAGGGTAATGGATTCAATTGATTTTCCAGATTCACATAATTGTTTCTGCCACGTTTTTTCATGGCTTGCTTCCCTTAACGGACAGGATGGCAAAAACCTGCGGAAAAAAAAGCGTGTTTTATTTTTAGAAAAATTCTGACAGGGCCAGGCGCAGGGTTTTTCGGGCACGGACCAGGAGGGATTCCACTGCGCCCTGGGACAGGTCCATGACCTCGCAGATTTCTTTATAGGTCATCTTTTCGGTGTGCCGCAACAGCAGGGCGGTACGCTGGTTCACAGGCAGTTTTGCCACAGCGGCCTCCAATGCTTTCTCAGCAACGGCCCCTTCCAGCAGGTTCAGGGGGGTGTCCGGTTCACAGGGCTCGAGCAGTCCGGTCATGGGTTCGGTTTTTCTTTTGCGGTAAAAATCAATACAGAGGTTTTTCATGATTTTCAAAAGATAGGTGCGCAGAGATGCCTGGGCCTGGTACCGTCCCGCAGCCTTGAAAAATCTTAAGAAAGTCTCCTGGGCGGCATCTTCCGCTTCCTGGGGATGGTGAAGCATCCGAAGGCCAAACCCGTATACCGCGTCCTGGTGGCGCTTCAGGATTTCGGCAAAGGCTTTTTCATTGCCCCGGGCCGTGAGCCCGGCCAGTTCCTCATCATTGAGGCGGGTGTAACCGAAACCCAACATTATCTATGGGATGTTTTTTTCTGCGTTGCCAGGATATGCTCCCTGACACGGCTGAAAAATTCAGCGCCCTTTTCGTTGCCGAGTTCCCTCCGCATGATCAGGACATGAAATTCGAACAGTTCCTGCTTTTTCTGAAACATCTGCGTCGAGACCTGCATGCATTCATGCAGATGATCCTGGTCCAGGGGCTCCGGCCAGGTCAGGCAATCAAGGGCTTCCATGCGGGCGGTTTTGTCGGCCTTGTCAAGGGCGGTCACCTCTTTCCGGAAATCGGCCATGATTTCGATAATCCGCTCTGATTCGGCTTCGGTCAGGTTCAACTCCCGGACAATGGTTGTCAGTTCCTCCCACCGGCGCTCATCTCGGGTCATGGCCCGATCAAACGTATGAAAAAGGGCCATGACCATAAATCCGATGTTCAGGGCCACAGAAAAAAAGATCAGGGTCCGTTTGTAAACCAGTTTCATGGGTAAAGCCTTTCGCTGTGATACAGGATTTGGTAAGGGGTGGACGGAGATCCCGGATCCAGGGCGGCAGCCAGGTGCGTGCCCATGACCGCTCCGCAGACCAGGCCTGCCAGGGTGGCCCCGCAGACGGCGCTCCGCCAGGCCAGGGTGAGGTGACGCCACCACTGGGCCAGGTTCGGTGGGTCTGTCAGGGCATGAAGAGCCTGCCGGATCTGCCCGGAGAGTTTTCGGGGTGCGGCCAGGGGTGGGAGTTCGTCCAGAGCCCGGGCCAGGTGTACCAGAGACTGTGCTTCTTTTTTGCATGCCGGGCACTGGGCAAGGTGCTCCTCCAGCGCGCGGGTCTCCCCAGGAGGAAGCTCTCGGTCCACCCAAGCATCCAGTCGTTTTAAAATGTCATTGCATCTCATGAATACCTCCGGCAGACAGCCTTGCTGAGACTGTCTGTGTACTCAAAAATTCTCTGTTACTCTTTTAACGAGGCAACATCCTTTTTCCTGCGTATTTTTTTTCCGCCGGATCTTCCGTTGTCTGGCTTATGAATACGTGAGGAGAAGATGCCGGACCTACGGGTATCTTTTACCTGAACTGAAGATGAAAGTCCATCTCCATGAGTTCATCCGTTGCATGGGTGACGTGGAGTACGGCTGCATGGGTTGCATCCACAATGGAACGAATCTGTTCTTTGACCTGCATTTTCAGGGATGGGTCCAGTCCGGTAAAAGGTTCGTCCAGAAGCAGAAGATCCGGTTCTACGGCCAGTGCTCTGGCAATGGAAACCCTTTGGTTCATGCCTCCGGACAACTCTTTTGGATAGTGGTGCCTGAACGGGTCAAGATTCATTTTAAAGAGAAATTCAGCAGCGGTTTCCAGGGCTTTTTTTTTGGTGAATCCCTTTGCCTCCAGAACCAGGCAGATATTTTCCTGTGCCGTGTACCAGGGCAGCAACCTGGGTTCCTGGAAAACATATCCGATGATTTCTGCATTGACGGTAACACTGCCTGCTTTGGGGTGCAACAGGCCTGCGGCCATTTTCAGCAGGGTTGATTTTCCTGATCCGCTGGGGCCCTGGATGCCGATGATCTGTCCCGGAAGAACCTCTAAATACAGGTGGCAGAACAGGCTTTTGTCCCCATAGGCCATGGCGACATCGTCAAAAATGAGTACCGGGCGGGTCATTTTTGCGCTCTGTCCGCCATATGCCGCTCCAGAGGGCGGAATATGAAAGCTTCGGCTCCTGCGGCAACACCCATGCTGATCAGGGCCAGGGCATATAGTTCAGGGGTGTCCAGCCGGCTTCTTGCAACAGCCAGGCAGTATCCGACGCCCTGACCCGCTCCCAGCACTTCGGCCAGCATCGAGACCCGGACAATGCTTCCGCCGGCAATGACCAGGGCAGAGAAAAAAGGGCCTGCAGCAGCCATGATGTAAATTTTTACCAGTTTTGTCCTGAAGCTGAGCCGGTACACCTTGGCCATGGCCAACAGATTTTCATCTGCCCGGCCCATGGCATCGACCAGGTTGACAAAGATCACCGGGGCTCCCATGGAGGCGGCGATGGAGATAACCATCAGGTCCCCCATGCCGAACCACAGCATAAATACCACCACCACCACCACGCCCGGTACCGTGGCAAGCATCCAGCGAACCGGTTCCACCAGGGCCCTGACCTGGTGGAATATCCCGCCGAGAAGACCAAGGATTCCCCCGGCCAGGACGCAGACACAAAGGGCCAGGCCCATGCGCCTGAGGCTCACCGCAAGGTGGCTGAACCAGAATTCGCCGTTGGATAAAAGGGCAAGGGCAGCTTCAATGGTATCACGGGGTGAGGCCACCACCAGGCCGGAGAAAGCCGAGGCCGCCAAGTGCCAGGCTGCCAGCAAAAGCAGGATGCCAAGAAAGAAAAAGACCGGGGAACGCTTCATCTCAGATCCATGAAAAGCTCCGGGCCCGGCAGTTTCCCCCCCACAGCCCCGGGGTTTTTTTCGTAAATTTTTTCCAGAAAAAACCGTGTTGAAGCAAAGACCGCATCTCCTGAAACAAGCTCTCCACCAACCTGGGTCAGGCGGCCGTCGCAGATCTGGACCGCCAGGGCCGGCAATTCTTTTTCTGCCAGCTCCACGGCTTTATCGGGGTGCTTTGTCATCCACTCTTTTGCAAGGTGATAGCCTTTGATAATGTTTTTGATTCGTTCCGGATGATCCAGAGCCTTGCCGAAAATGCAAAGGGCATTGGCATAGAGGGAGTGACCGGTAAATTTTCTCTCCCATTCCCGGCCTAAATGAAGGTGCTTGAAAAGCATGGGTCCCTCCCTGTTCTGGGACCGGTCCACAGCCAGAGAGGCGGCCGGTTCCGCCAACAGTGCATGGTCCCCCCGGTCCAGGAGCAAAAGATTCACCGACTCCAGGGCGCCGCCCGTGTGCCGGGCTTCAAGACCGGGGATCTTTTCTCCCATTACAGTGGAAAAGAGAAGCCCGGGCATCTCTCCATGACCGAAAGGAAAGAGAATGATTCCTTTCAAAGGGACTTCCCGGGCAGTATTCGTGCTGACCACCCAAAGGGGGGAATCAAATACTGCGGCAATCCCTGTCCTCACCCCCTTGTTGAAAAAGGTGGCTGCACTGGTAGTGGTGATGACGGCGCCCTGGATCTTTCCGGCAGCGATCATGGCCCGGGCCTGGTCAGGGGAATTCCAGGGAATGAACTCCACTGCCTCTCCTGCCAGCCCCATCCGGGCCATTACGGCAAAGGTCAGGCTTTCGGCCACCGGCGGCCCTGAGATACAAAAGGATTCCAGACAGAGCCCGGCCCGGCCCGTGCAGAACAAAAAGAGCATTGCCAAAATCAGCATCCTTTTTTTCATTGCACTCCTTTCCTGGCAATGACCAGTTCGCATGGGCCGATACCAAGATCCATGCACCGGCTCTCCACCGATGCAAATCCGGCATTTTCTAGAAGCACGGAGATTTCGCCTTTTTCAAAAGAGACATCCTGGCCTTCCAGTGCCAGGGAAAGCCGCGACAGAACGATGGACTGCGGCTGTGTCCGTTCATGGGTCAACCCCTCGTGGAGACAGAGGAGCACCCCGCCATGGGTCATGGCCGCCTTGAGCCGTGCAAAAAAATCAGCCCTGTCCCGGACATAATAAAGGTTGTGGCTGGCCCAGACAATATCGTATCCGTCTCCGAAATCCACCTCGTTATAATCCCCGGCAATGAAGGAAATCCGGTCGAGGATACCCGCTTCCTTAAGCTCTTTTTCCGCCAGGCGGATGATGGCGGGTTGATCCAGCAGCACCCCGTGAAGTTCCGGATGCCGTTTCACCATTTCCGCACCCATGAGTCCCGGTCCTCCGCCAAGGTCCAGCAGCTTTTTGGCAGGGGAGAACTCGGGCAGGGCCTGGACCAGGTCTGCGGCAATACGGGCCATCCCTGCCCGCTGGTAAGCGGCCAGATGGGCCACAGCATTTTCCCATTTGGCTTCGCTGTCCAGGTGTTCAGTTTTTTCAATTTCCGGCGGCCCAGTTCTGACAATTTGGGTGATCCATCCCAGGTTTTTGTGCTGCATGGCCTTCATCTGGTCCACGAACCGCTTCATGCAGAGCGGACTTTTTGAATCCAGATAGCAGGATGCAAAATCGGTATTGCGGTATTTTCCCGCCTGCTTTTTCAGAAAGCCCATGGCTGTCATGCCGTTCAGGAAAAAACCCAGTCCGGCGGGGTCTGTTTCAATGTGAAGGGCCTTGGCCAGGCCCTCTTTGTCCATTTCATCTTCCAGGACGTCGGCAATTTCAAGTTCCAGGGCCGCTTCCAAAACAGCCATCTTGACAGGACCCAGCATGATGTCAAATAAAGGGTCCATGGAAGGGGGGTGATTTTGATTCATCTTACCATCTCCAGTTCAGTGTTACGCCCAATGTCATGGGCTCTCCGTCTTCCACCAGGGTGTTTCCCTGGGTTTTTACCTTTTTCTGGGCATATTTTTCATCAAACAGGTTCTTGCACCAGATGGAAATATCATAGCGATCCCACCTGTAGCCAGCCTTGAGGTTGACCAGGGCATAGCCTTCGTCCTTCAGGGTATTGGCCGCATCAAAGTATTGTTCCCCGGCAAGGAAGATGCCGGCCGTACCGTACCAGCCGCTGTCGTGGGTATAGGAAATCCCTGCGTTTGCCGTCAAATCCGGTGCCCAGGGCAGAACATATCCGCTGTAATTCATGGCGGCCCCGTCCAGTGTCCCTATCCACTCGTCGATTTCCGCCTTGGCGTATCCAAGCCCTGCAAAGATTTCGATATTGTGTGCCGGCAGGGCCTTGACTTCCAGTTCCACACCTTGGGTGTGCGCACCTGCGGCATTGGTGATCTTCCAGGCCCCGATGCCGCCGCCGAGAACTTCTTCTCTGATCTGTTTGTCGTCGATATCCGTGTGAAAGACCGAAAGATTCGCCCTGATGCGGTTATTGAAAAAGGAGGTCTTGATCCCGGCCTCGTAGTTTCTGGTATATTCCGGCCCATAGGCGAAATTTTCCCGGGAGGTGGCGGAGTAATAATCGTATCCGCCAGCCATCCAGCCTGTGGAAAAAGTCAGGTACCCTGTGGTGGAAGGGGTGAATTCCCAGGACAGTGAGGCCATGGGCAGAAGTTCGGTATCTGAAAGATCTTCTGCATACAGGGTGGTCCCGGTACTCCGGGTGTAGGCCTGGGAGCCGGATGCGGAAGAATGGTCCACCCGCAGTCCTGCCGTGGCTGTAAGTCTTTGGGTCAGGGGCCTGGAGGCCTGGCCGAACAGGGCTATGCCGTCCGCATCCGATTCCGACAATCTCCGGTTGGCAAGGGCGGGCATGGCATGTTTCAGTTCCCAGTCATGATCGATGTTCTCATTTGAAGCATAAGCCCCCAGCAGCCAGGAGGAGAAAAACCCGCCCGATGATGAAGAAAGGCGGAACTCCTGGGCCCAGGATTCCCGGTCCAGGTCAATGCAGGATACGCCCAGAGGAGAAGAAGTCCGGTCCGAATCCATGATATGATTTCTGTCAAAATCCTGGTGGGAGGTTACCGAAACAAGATCCAGGTTGTCGAAGGTGTACTTCACATGCATGGACTGGCCCAGGTTCTTCTGTTCCGATGAGGATACCTGGTTGTTTAAGACCTTGTACGGGTGTGTTGCAGAGGCCCCGTCCAGGTATCTCAGATCATCAAGACCCTTGTCCTGGTCTGATCCGTCCAGGGTCAGGGTAATATCCAGATCTGAATTAGGCGTATATCTCAGGCTTGCCTGGCCGCTGAACCGCTGGTCGTCGGAGGCCTCATCCGTGCCAAGGAACTGATTTTCCATATATCCGTCCGTTACCCGCCTCAATGCGGAGAACGTATAAAACAGAGTGTCTTCCAGGATGGGACCGCCGATCATTGCCCCTGTGGTAAACGTGTTGTAAGCGCCTGCCTCCAGCAGCACGTGAGCCCTTGCGGTATTGCCCTGGGGGGTGGATACCATATTGATTACGCCGGATGAGCTGTTTTTCCCGTAAAGGGTGGACCGGGGACCCCTGAGCACCTCGATCCGTTCGATATCGAACAGGGCCTGGGCCTGCATATAACTTAAGGGATAGGCCACATCATTGATATAGAACCCCATGGGCGAATACAGGGATGTGTCAATGGTGGAAATGCCCCTGCTGACAAAAGCATCCCCGGATGTTGCGGTTTTAAAAAAAAGGTTGGGCACCACCCGGGTCATCTCCTCGGTGGTCCGGATATTATGCTCATCCAGGACCAGACTGTCCACCACGCTGATGCTGCCGGCAATGTCTTTGTCCTGCATCTCCTGTTTCTCTGCAGTCACCATCACGTCGTCAAGCGCCACCTTGCGCTGTTTGTTTTTTATATTTTCTCCCGCACCTGCCGACGTCTGCAGAATCGTTCCTGCAATCATGATTGCGGACAACAATGTGGCCAGCGTTTTTTTCCCGTTACCCCACATGATTATTACTCCTCAAGGGTTTTTGTTTATGTGAGTTATCCTCCTGCGTTGAACCGTACTTTAGGGCGAAACAGTTACAAAGGCTATCATTTGCAGAACGGGTTTGAAAATATTATGAAAACAAAAAAAGGAATTGCAAAAAACAAAAGGACATGCTTTTTTAATTAGACATGCATAACTTAATCGAGATGATATGAACACCAAGGTCATGATCCAAGATCCGGTTTATGGATTCATCCGGTTTAATGGAGAAGCAAAGACACTGCTTCACAAGGGTGGCAGTGAAATCCTGAGGCGGGTCCCCCGAAATTTAGGGCAGGGACAGTTTCTTACTCTTGACTGCCGGCCCGGCATGGATGTCTGCATGAGCCGCTGCCGGTTTGTCCGGGAGTATCGGGCGGAAATAACCTGGCCTGAACCCAGGTTCACTTTTGTGTTCTGCATGTCCGGGAGCACCCGGACCCGGAATCCCTGGTGTCCCTCTCCTCTTGATATGACGGCGGGTCAGGTGCATCTTTACTATTTTGAGGAGCCGGTTCTGGAGCGGCGTGTTTCAGGCAGGGAAGAACTTCAGGCAGTGGTTGTTCGTCTGTCGTGTGAGGGGTTGCGGTACCTTCTGGAGACGGATCAGGAGGGGAGGGTGGCTCCCGCTCTGACACGGGCGATAGAGCAGGGTAGTCTTTTTTTGAATCGGAAGATGACTTTTGCCATGCAATACGTACTGTTCCAGATGTTTGCCTGCTCGCATCAGGGCATGATCCGGCGGATTTTTCTTGAGAGCAAAGCCATGGAACTTGTGGCTTATACCCTGGAACAGGCTTTTGGAAATGATGATTGCGGTTCTTTTTTTCCGGCTGTTCTGAAAGATGAAAAGGAACGTATTCTCAAGGCCCGGGACCTGCTCATCCAAAGACTCCGGTTCCCTCCGGCTTTACCCGATCTGGCCCGGCAAGTGGGCATGAGCCATGTTCGCCTGACCCGTGGGTTTAAAAAAATATTCGGATGTACTGTTTTCGAATACCTGAGGCAGGAGCGTCTGGCCTACGGGAGGATGCTGCTGGCTGAAAATAAGTTGAGCATCACCCAGGTTGCCTTTGAGGCCGGGTTTTGCGGCTCCAGTCATTTTGCATCAGCATTTCAAAAACGGTTTGGAATAAGCCCGTCAGCCTTCAGAACCGGGAAATCCAGGTCAACAAATCAGTAAAAAGTCTGAGAATCCGATTCTGAAAATCTTATTGTCCCATCGATCAGCGTATTTGAGGTGTTCAAAGTGGTACTTCGTGAACGAGATGAAGATGCGGCACTTACAGCGGTATCACTGATGAAGCAGGGAAGAATCATAGATTTAAGCTTTGAACTCGCAATTCAAGCAGCAAAAACATCAACCGACCACAAAATTTCAATGGCTGACCGTTTCTTTCCGGCACCCCGGGCACCCATTGCACAGCTGCAGGTGGCCCGGAAATAAAGTTCCTTGAGTTCTGCAGGTGTCAGAACTGATTTTTGCAGGCCGGCCCTTTGCCGGACAAGGGGAATTAATTTTTTTGCCGCTGTTTTATCGATAAAGATTCCCTGTTGTTCAAGGGCATGTATGATGGCAGCAGACCCGGAATGATATCCGATGACGCATTCAAACCCTTTTTTCCCGATTTTCTCAGATTCAAAGAGCTGGTATGAGCAAGGCGCCTTTAAAAGCCCTGAACAATGGATACCGGATTCATGCCGGAACACGTTGCGGCCGATAATGGGTTTTGACGGGTGAATCTGTTGGCCGGATGCCCTGGCCACCAGAAGACAGAGTTCTGTAATAAGGGTTTTATTGATGGTGCCCCCATATCCGCCCTTTTCAAAAAGCGCCATGGCCACCTCTTCAAGGGGAGCGTTTCCGGCCCGCTCCCCCAGACCGTTTACCGTAACACTCAGGGCGGATGCGCCGGCATCCACGGCTGTTACTGCATTGGCCGTGGCCATGCCCAGATCATTGTGCCCGTGGAATTCAAAATCAAGGCCCGGAACTCTTGCGACCAGACCTGCAATCAGGTTCATCACCGTGAAGGGGCTTATCATGCCCACTGTATCGGCGATGCGGACACGCTGAGCCCCTGCTTCCGACGCAAGGGCTGAAAATTCATATAAAAAATCCTGTTGGGTCCGGGTGGCATCCTGGGCCCCCACCGAGACCCGGTCAAAATATTTTCTGGCAAATCTTACCAGCTTCGCCAGGGACTTCATCACCCAGGCCTCGTCTTTGCCAAATGTTTTCAAAAGGATGGAAGAGGTGGGAAAGCTGATATGGACCCCCTGGGTTTTGCAGGCAGCTGCCTTTTCAATATCTTTTTGATCTGCCCTGCACCAGGAAGACAGGATGCAGGGCAGATGCAATGCCGCAATTTTCTTGATATCGCAACAGGCGCCCTCCCCCATGGCCGGTATGCCCGCTTCGATCTCATCCATTCCGATCCGGGCAAGGGCCGCTGCAATTTCAAGCTTTTCCAGGGTAGTGAACACGACCCCGGGCGCCTGCTCACCATCCCTCAATGTGGTATCCACCATCCATATTTTTCTTTGACTATCTGACAAAATCATATTTGAAAACACCATAGCAGGCATTCCACGGAATTTTTCCGATGGCATTTTCCCTTGGGATCTCCATTGGGCCTGAAGCTGGCACAGACCAGTATGTGGTGTGATGGTTTTTCCATTCTTTTGTTCTCCTTTGATTTACATGCATCCCATTCCGGCACCTGAGCATTCGGCATTGCAGCGGAAAGGGTCTGTCTTGAGCAGATGGTTTATATTCTCTTTGTTTTTAACGGCATGGATAATGTCATGGATCAGGCCGTTGACCAGGATGATTTCAAATCCTTGTTGTGTGAGTACGCGCTTAGGGGCATCCCCGATACCGCTGACCAGGATAAGATGGCAGTCTGAAAGAATGTCTGCCATGGCCTGCCACCTCAAGTCCATGCCGCCGGGAGGCGCCGCTGTTCTAACAATACGGGCTTCTCCCCGCTGATGTCGTAAACGGAAACCTTGCGGGCTTCTCCCAGGTGCTGGTTCACCAGCACCCCCTCCCGGGTGGCCACGGCAACATAGGGAGCTGCCGCATCTGATTCAACACCATCGGGTACGGCAGAAGGAAGGAGCTCAATTTCAGCAGGTTCTGCAAGAGAGGCACATTCCACAAGGCTGTCCATCAATGCCATGTCTGTCGGTTCATCCAGAAGGCCGACAGCATCGGCACGGCACCTTTTGCAGTGCATCATCTGGGGAATATGAACTTTGGCTCCAGCCTGGATCTTTGCAATCTGATCCTTGGTCGGTTCGGCAAGATTTGAAAAATTGGCGCCTTCATTGGGATAATAGGGCATGCAATTGAGCAGGTCCACATCCAGTTCCGCCATTTGCCTGGCGATCTCAACCACATGGTGATCGTTGATGCCGGGCAGAACAATGGTGTTGACCTTTACAATGACCCCCCGGTCTTTGAGGCCGGCAACCGATGTCAATTGTTTTTCCAGAAGCAGGCGCGCCCCTTTTTCCGGGGACAAGGATTTTTTACCAAACCTTACCCACGCATAGATTTTTTCACTGATCCTGGGGTCAACCGCGTTGATGGTGATGCTCACATGGCTGACCTTGAACCTTGCCACATCATCCAGATAGTCCGGAAGGTTCAATCCGTTGGTGGCCAGGCACAGGAGCATTTCCGGATATTTTTTGCTGACCATTTCAAGGGTGGTCAAGATCTGGTCCGGGTTGGCAAAGGGATCTCCGGGACCGGCTATATCCCCACCACGGAAATATTTTTTTTTTGGGCCATAACCCTGTCAAGGTATGCCATGGCCTGGAAGGGGGAAAGAATCCTGCTGCTGACGCCGGGCCGGCTTTCATTGACGCAGTCAAATTTCCGGTTACAAAAATTGCACTGGATATTGCAGCGGGGAGCAACAGGCAGGTGGACTCTTCCGAAACGCTTACAGGCATTTGGATTAAAACAGGGGTGATTTTCAATATTCATTTTTCCATCCTTATTTCTACATATAGGCATAACCGATTTTTGACGTGTCCTGGCGCGTCTGCAACAGGGTGTTGACAATGGTATCAAACAAGTGCTGGGTCCCTTGGTAACCGATGTGAAGGATCCTTGATCCGCCAAGCCTGTCGTGGATGGGAAATCCCACCCTGACCAGGGGAATATTCAGATGGCGGGCCATGGTATAGCCCTTGGAGTTTCCAATGACAAAATCAGGGGAAAGTTCCCGGGCCTGTTGCTCCATCCGGGTAAAATCCATGCCGTTATGCACTTCCACCTGCTTGAAGATGTTCTGGGGGATAAGTTCGCTCAACGCCTGTTTTAAAAGTCCGCTGTTCCCGCCGGAAGCACACAGAACCGGGATGATGCCGATCTCGGCCAGAAACCCTGCCATGGCAGCCACAAAATCCTCTTCCCCGTATACAATTGCCCTTTTTTTAGACACATATTTGTTCCCGTCCACATAGGCATCAATCAGGCGGCCCCGCTGTTTTTTATACTTTTCAGGCATGGATTTTAAGGTCAGCCTTTCCATGACTGAAAAGAAAATATCCGTGGCCTTGACCCCGATGGGAATGCCCAAAGATTCCCAGGGCACATCAAATCTTTTTTTTAAAAGAGCTGCGGCAGATTTTTCTCCTTTTCCTGCAAACCTGGCCAGGATGGTGCCAAACTCCATGCTGCCGGTGGACGCATTCATTTTCCGGATGTCCCTTATGGGGGTTCCGCCTTTCTGAATCGCCTGGTACTCAACCCATGAAGGTCCTTCCAGCCGTTCTGAATAATCCGGCAAAAGAATAAGGTCTATATTCAAATCCGTAAATATTTCCTTCAGGTGCCGCAAATCTTCATTGGACAGCATGCCAGGGAAAAGATTGATTCTTTTCTTAGTCTTGGGTGTATATTTTGTTCTATTGCTCAAGGGATTGCACTGCCCGACCACAGCCCTGACAGCCCCGTGGAATCCATCCACATGGGTTCCTGAAAAACTCGGGGTTGACACATGAACCAGGGCGGTCTGGTTTATCTGGTTGCCCATCTTCTCCAAAATCATGGGAACATCATCCCCTATGGTTTCGGAAAGGCAGGTGGTGGCAATGCCGATCATTTCCGGAGCGTATTGACGGCTTACATTTTCAATGGCCTGTTTCAGGTTGGCACCGCCGCCGAAGATGGCCGTCTCCTCGGAAAAATTGGATGAGGCAATATCCACGGGTTCCTTGAAATGGCTGATCATATATCTGCGCATATAGGTTGAACAGCCCTGGGAACCGTGCAGCAGCGGAATGGTCCCTTCTATCCCGTGGAACACCAGTGCGGCTCCCAGGGGTGTACACATTTTGCAGGCGTTTCGGGTGGCGGTATAGGCTTTGGTTTTCATCACAGGTATCATCCTTTATTCAAACTTTCAGGAATGTTCTTTTGTCCTTTTCCCGGGACAAGCTCCCAGATGGGGCTTGTAATAGTTTCATGGATTTCCCTGGCAAAATTGCGCATCCCTGCGAATCCTGCCAGAGGAATCTTTCTTTCATGGTTGTGGTCGCAGAAACCAATGCCCAGCTTATAGGCAATGGGCTTTTCCTTTACCCCCCCGATAAAGAGGTGGGCATCCTTTTCCATGATATACTTGGCAAGCTCCAGGGGATTGGCATCATCCAGGATAATGGTGCCAGGCCGGCACATCTTTTTTAAAAGAGCGTAATCTTCTTTATTACCGGTCTGGGATCCCACAAGGACCACTTCCATGCCCAAATATTTCAATGCCTTGATCAAAGAAAAGGCCTTGAATGCCCCCCCGACGTAAATGGCAGCCCGTTTTCCCGCAAGATCCTGTTTTATCTCTTCTAAGTCCGGAATGATGGCGCAAACCTCCTCCTGCACCAGGCGCGTTGTTTTCTCCATGATGGCAGGGCTGCCGGCAAAAAAAGAGGCCACATCATAAAGGGCGCTTGCGGTGTCTTCAATACCGAAATAGGAAACCCTGATATAGGGGATGCCGTAAACTTCTTCCATTTCTTTGGCCAGATGGGTCAATGACCCTGAGCACTGGACCACATTCAGGCAGGCCCTTTGTGCCGACTGGATATCTTTCACCCTGCCGTCACCGGTCATCACGGCCACGGTCTCAATGCCCATCCGCCTGTAGTAGTCCTTGATAATCCAGGTTTCTCCGCCGATATTGAATTCCCCCAGGATATTGATGCCCAGGGGAATTTTTTTTGGGGGCTCTTTGCTCTGGTCAATGAGTGTAAACAGGGCATCACAGGCAGCCTTGTAGCTATCCTTCTTGGTTCCCTTGAATCCTTCGGAATGAACCGGAAGCACGGGGATGCCCACCCTGGCTGCAACTTTTCTGCACACAGCATCCACATCATCCCCGATGATCCCCACAATACAGGTACAATAGACAAAGGCTGCCCTGGGTTCGTATGCGTCAATGAGTTCAAACAACGCCTGTTCAAGCTTTTTCTCGCCGCCAAAGATGATATCTGTCTCGGAAAGATCCGTGGAAAAACTCATCCGGTGCAGTTCAGGTCCGGACGACAACGCCCCCCGGATATCCCAGGTATAGGATGCACAGCCGATGGGGCCGTGGATCAGGTGCAGGGCATCGGCAATGGGATAGAGCACCACCCTGGAGCCGCAGAACACACAGGCCCGCTGGCTCACTGATCCTGCCAGGCTCTTTTGTTCGCAGGAGATGTCAAACCCATCCTGGCCTTTCTGATAAATCTGCTTTTTTCTGTCTTCCAATACAGATATGGTTTTCATTTTATCTATCCTCAAAATTTGCGGTTACATCACCAGTTCAAAACTTTCTTCAGGAGCATCCCTGTCAATACGTTCCAGCAGGACATCCAGAATTTTTTCCAGAAGCCGCATACCGCCTTTGTAGCAGACCGTGGGGAAATAGGAATGACCCACCCGGTCTGTTATGGGAAAACCATACCGCACAAAAGGAATATCATCATCTTTTGCCATATATTTTCCATAGGTATTGGCGATGAGCAGATCCACCGGCTCGTTTTTAATCCACTGGTGGAGCAGGAACATGTCAGCACCCGTGCCGGCCTTGACATTGACCTTGTAAGGCAGGTCAGCCGTCAGTTCTTCGATCCGCTGCAAAAAGGCTTTTCCCGGCGTTCCCGTGACAATATGAACCGGCATCATGTCGATATCGATGAGAAATTCCACCAGGGGAATCAAATGATCCGGATCACCTGCCAGGGCCACTTTTTTATGGTAAAAACAGGCCTGCATATCTGTAATGATATCCAGAAGCTGTCCGCGTTCCAAAGTGATGCTGTCGGGCACTGTGACCCCGGCAGCCTTTCTCAGGGCATCAATGAATCGATCCGTTGCAAAAAGCCCGATGGGAAGATCCTGCACCTGGCAGGGTACCTTCCATTTGACGTCCAGCGCCCTTGCCGCATCAGCCGAGGCTGTCTCTCCCAGGGCAATGGTGCCGATGCTGTCCCCGGTGCTGACAAGTTCTTCGATTGTGACACCGCCATCCGATTTCATTGAAAATACCCTGGTAACTATGGGCTCTGGAACCGCCGACAAACATCATGGCCAGCTTTCCTTCACATCTTTTTTTTACCTGGGCCTTCACCTTTTCTATTTCAGGCATTTCCTTTGCAATGAAGTTTTCCACTTGTTCAATCAGTTTTGGTTCGTCAAAATATTGGGCGATCTTTCTCAGGGATTTGGCGGTTGCCCGGGCACCGATGAAATTGATCTTGATCCAGGGGATACAGTATTTGATTTCCAGCATGTCCGCCACATAGTTGATGGATCGGTGGCACATGACGGCATTCAGATCGGCTGTATGACAATTGGCAAACTGGTCATAGCTGGAATTACCGCTGAAGGTGGAAACAAGCGAGATACCGCAGGCCTCCAGAATTCGATCAATCTCGAATCCATCCCCACCGATGTTGTATTCACCCAGAAGATTGATCTTGTACTCTGCATCCATGATGGTGTCATTTTCGCCCACAACATGGGTGAAGATGCCGTTATTGGCTATGTGGTGCCCTGCAGACTGGCTCACCCCTTTATAGCCTTCGCAGGAAAAACCAAAAACATTGATACCCAGCTTTTCCTTCATTTCCCTGGCCACGGCATGGACATCATCTCCGATGAGACCTACAGGACAGGTTGAAAAAATACTGATGGCCTTGGGCTTAAAAATGTCATAGGCTTCCTGTATGGCAGCCTTGAGTTTTTTTTCACCGCCGAAAACAATGTCTTTGTCCTGCATGTCCGTGGAAAAGCAATAGGTCATGAAATTGGCATCTTTGTCCGAGGCAGGACGTGTCTGATTCCGCCGGGTAAGCCAGGAGTAAAAACCGCACCCGATGGGACCGTGGGTGATATTGACAATATCCCGGGTGGGCCCCAGGATGACCCCATTGCAACCGGCATAGCAGCAGCCCCTCTGGGTGATGATGCCGGGAATCGTCCTGACATTGGCCCCCATGACCAAAGGGTGGCCGCTTTCATCGGTTTTTATATGAAACACCGTCATCGTTAAGGACACACTTCACCACTGGCTTTGTTTGTCTGCAAAGTCCATGATGAAAACCCGATTTGAATTATATTCAGGAAGTGCCTCCTTTGTCTGCTTGATTATCTTTTACAGGTTGTTTTTTTAAGCAGGTGGCCAGCCAAGTTTCATACAGTTTTATATGCGTAGTTCCTTTAATTAAGGACTGACAGTTAGTTGTGCAAAAGGCCGACCAGTCATGTTATTATCGCGCTCTATGGCTTCATTTCTTCATCGACTTTTTTTCTGCTCAAAAAATCTTACCCATAATCTTCACCTAAAAAAATTATCAATTCGCACATGGAACCAATTCATAACCAAGTTGATTGGCTCGCTTTTTAATGCTGTTGATAGCCTTTTGTCTTGTCTGGGCAGTCAAATAATCTTCACCAAGGTCCATGAAATGATCTCCATTTTTTATGATATTGAAAATTGCTTTTGATATTCTATGTGCAATTGCAACGATAGCTTTTTTTGCGCCACGCCTGGACTTCAGCTTAAAATATTTGGCCCTGTAGTATGACCCTTTTTTCCGGACTGCTGCCCAGGCCACTTCGATCAATATGGTTTTGAATGGGTGACTTCTCACAGAAGCTCTGCCACTCTTCCTTTTGCCGGCACTTTCATTATTTCCCGGACATAAGCCTGCCCAAGAGGCAAGCGCAGCTGTACAAATAAATTCATCGAGGGTCACACCAATTTCGCTGACAATTGATTGCGCCGACTTCTTATCAATACCTGGTACCTCATCCAATCGATCCAATAGATCCTGGTGGCCAGAGGTAAGATCTTCTAATCTCCGGGTAATTTCATCGATTTGTTTTTCCAAAGATCTCATTACCTCCATCAGGCCAATTAATTGAAACCGATGATGATCTTCAAAAAAACCCTGAATACTGCGATGCAGTTCGACAACCTTTTTTTTCAGACCGGGTTTGGTATTCTGTTCAATTGTTGCCAAATTCAATTCGGATCCGTCGCATAATAATGAAATCAAATTTTGACCTGTAACTCCAAACAGATCAGATACAACGGAATCGATTTTAATGTTGGCGGTTTCAAACAACTTGTGCACACGTCGTTTAAAATCAGCCAGAGATTCGGTATACGTTCTTCTGATCCTTGTCAGTTCTCTCCACTGGCGTATCTCTTTTGCCGGAATAAAGCTGCCTTTTAAAAGGCCATGTCTCAAGAGCCCGGCAAGCCATTTACTGTCGCTGATATCTGTTTTACGTCCCGGAACATTTTTGATGTGTCTGGCATTTACAAGAATCACTTCCATAAATCCTTCGAGAACGTTATGAACCGGCCGCCAATAAACGCCTGTGCTTTCCATTGCCAATACCGGGCATTCATTGTTCAGCAACCAATTCTTCATCTCGACAAGATCGTTGGTGAACGTACCAAATTCTTTAATCTCATACTGTTCCTTACCGTTATTATCCACAGTGATAAGACAGGCTGAAATTTTTTTCTTATGAACGTCCAAACCGCAACAAACAGGGTGAACAATCTGAATAAATGTGGTATCTAATTTCTTGGTCATAATTATCCTCTTCATTTTTATCGGCTAAATAAAAAAAATTTGATAATTATGACCATTTTTCCAATTTTGCAAGTGTTTCATGTTTTGTTGTGCCCGTCAGGGCATGGATGTTATTGGGCATGATCTGTTTCGAGCGTTTCCTGGCCACCTTGGCCGGGTATTTGGCAATCAGCTCTTTTTTCACCTCTTCCGGATCAGGGATATCTGCTCTGCCCGGTTTGATGGTTCTGGCTTCCTTTATGGCAATGCTCATTTTTATTTTTCCATTCTTAAATTTTAAGTTAAAACTCGTTGGGTCAAAACTCGTCGAGAATCTTATCTCCGAACTCGCTGGTTCTCACACTCAGGGCATCAAAAATCGGCATGACCCAGATGACGCCGTCCCCTGATTTTCCGGTATGGTTGGCTTCAATGATGGTCTTGATGGTTTTGGCTACCAGCTTTTGGGGGACCACGATGGAGATCGCCCTCTTGGGGATCAGACGTCCGCCCTGTCCCAGCTGGGCAATGGCCTCTTCATATCCTTGTTCCGCACCCTTTAATAGCTTTAAGTCCACAAGCCCCTTTCCCCTGCCCAGAACCTCAAATGCGGTCATGGAGGAGATATCTGCATCAATGAGGGCGCGTTTGGTCTTATTGATCATGTTCATGCGGATAACGGCCATTACCTCTTTCATGCGACCCCCTCTTCGGCCTCTTCTTTATGGGTTTCCACAATCCCTGAACTGATGGTGTAGACCTCGTCCACGGGACTGACAAAAATCTTGCCGTCTCCAAAGGCCCCTTTTTCACCGCTTTTAGCGGTTTTCATGATGGTCCTGATGACAAAATCCTTGTCCTTTTCATCCACCACTGTGATCAGCATTTCCTTGGGGATTTCATCATAGGTGATTTCGCCGATCTTAATTCCTCTCTGCTTCCCGCGTCCTGCCACGCTCATACGGGTAACCGCGGGAAAGCCTGCTTCCATGAGCGCAGCCATGATATCATGGGTTTTTTCCGGCCTGACGATTGATCTGATCATTATTTTCATGGGTCTTATTTTCCTTTTTTTAAACGGTTAAGCTGCAATGCCATGCTTAATGAGCAGGGATTCCAGTGCTTCAATGGTTATGGGTGTCGGAATGACAAACTTATCATTTTCATTGATCTTTTTTGCAAGGGCACGGTATTCATCTGCCTGGGAATGTTCCGGTGCAAACTCAATCACGGTTTTTCTATTAATCTCAGCCTGTTGAACCATATTTTCCCTGGGGATAAAATGGATCATCTTTGTTCCCAGTTTTTCAGCCAACACTTCGATCATCTCTCTTTCGTTGGCCACGGCCCTGGAATTGCAGATGAGGCCCCCCAGCCGGATACCGCCGGACTCGGCAAATTTCACAATCCCCTTACATATGTTGTTGGCCGCATACATGGCCATCATCTCGCCGGAAACCACGATATAGATTTCCTGGGCCTTGCCCTCCCGCATGGGCATGGCAAATCCGCCGCAGACAACGTCCCCCAGTACATCATAAAACACATAATCCAGGTCTTCATTGTCATAGGCCCCCAGCTGTTCCAGAAGGTTGATGGAGGTAATGATCCCCCTTCCTGCGCATCCCACACCCGGTTCCGGACCGCCGGATTCCGTGCACATGGTTCCGCCGTATCCCAGCTTCAGAACATCTTCCAGAACCACATCTTCGCCTTCCTCCCTCAGGGTGTCCAGTACGGTTCTCTGGGCAAGCCCGTCGAGCAGAAGTCGCGTGGAGTCTGCCTTGGGATCACAGCCCACCACCATTATTTTGTTGCCGGCTTCCACGAGTCCTGCAACCAGATTCTGGGTTGTGGTCGATTTTCCAATACCGCCTTTTCCGTAAATGGCTATCTTTCTCATTTTACTTTTCCTTTTCAGGTTGATTAAATACAATCCATCCAAACGCCTGGAAGTCATAAATGCAATGATCATTCCAAAACTCAAAAAAAAATAAATTGTTTTATAACAAACTTATTTTAAAGGATTTATTGGTAAAACATAAAAGATTAATCAAAAATAATATATGAATAAATATTCATTATAAAAATATTCATTACATATTTGTAGTTGAATTTAATTCAATTTTATAATTTAAATGAGATACATCCAGCCTATTATTAAAAAAATTAGGTATAGCAAATTTTATTTGACACGCATGTTTTTTTATGTAATTACTGCACCGTGATCCAGGATGAAATGCCGGTTCGGTAAATGCCGATGAAGCAAAAAAAGCCAAAGGCAAATATATAACGTTGTGATCAACAACATAAAAATACATTTTCAACGGAGGTGATTTTATGAACAAACACGCACTGGTAAAGAAAATGGCAAAGGATGCCGGGATAACCGAGGCAGCCGCAGGAAAGGCCCTTAAATCATTTATGGAAGGTGTGACAGATGCATTGAAAAAACACAACGGTATCACTCTGGTGGGTTTTGGTACCTTTAAAAAAATTTACCGCAAAGAAAGGAACGGGCGTAATCCCCAGACAGGGGAACCCATAAAGATAATGGAAAAAAATGTGGTGAAATTTTGGGCAGGCAAAAAGCTCAGAGGCCAGATAGAAGCATCCTGAAAGATGGTCTGGAAAAACAAGAAGCTGGGAATCTGAAAGAGAGGTTGTCCTGAAAAAGTTCAAACGGTTGAAAGCTGAGGATACTGATTGCAGGAATGCTGCATAATCGGTCGAATCCGGCACCACAGCATAGCATCATTCTCTCATGACCGGAAATAAGCCCTTAAATAATATCCGGCAGATGCCATCGCCCGTTCACAGGTTGACGGACGAAGTGTGACCACATGGCCGGTATTCCGCTTGAATGGTTTTTTATCCGGCCGGCGTCACCAGTATCCGGCGGCCGTCCTCGGGGTTCAGGAACAGCCGCAGCCCTTCCCGGCTTGCAATCACCACCGGATTCAGGGTTTCTGTCCGGAGGCTCTGGGCCGGGGCTACATTTTCCAGCACCAGGATGGTTCCCGGTTCTATTTGTCGGGAATACAGCATCTGACGGGCTCTTTTGCCGCCCAGGATTTGGAGCACCGCAAATGGGTTATCGGTGGGCGCACAGATAAATTGCACTTCTTCATTACCGGAACGGCCCCAGATCTTGGCGGCCATGCCTTCGGTCAGGTGCACCCGGACCCCGGTCTCCAGCCGGGTGATATAAGTCATGGGCGGCAGGTGCCGCAGAAACCGGATACGGTCGCCGGATGACAGGCCCAGCACGGCCAGGGTATCGGAAAGGGCGGGTCCGCCCGTGAACCCTTCCATATGGCCGGTTTCTCCGGTTCTCATTTCCGCCAGGGGCAGTTTGCGGCCGTCATCCAGGTGGATCACCACCTTCATGGCCATGCCGCCGCCCAGGACGGCCTCTCCTGCCGGTCCTTTGATACGCACCGGCTGCACGAGCACTTCCTGGTCCAGCCGTTCAATTTCACTGCCCTCATACAAACCCATCCGTCCCAGGCGTACTGCCAGATCCGGGTCGGTGAACGCTTTGAGCACCAGGGGTCTGCCCGCAGGCGATTCAAACAGGGGAACAGTCATAATCCGGGGCCTTTCTTTTTTACGGGGCGCTGCATACCGGCGGCTGCCGCGTATCCCAGGACCCCTACTGTGTTGGCGTTGTGCAGGACCGCCGCCAGTACCGGCGGAATGCGGCCGCTGCCGGCCAGCAGAAGAAACAGGGAATTGAGCCCCACAGATGCATTGAAACAGGTTCGGATGATTTTCCGGGCCTGAACAGCCATCTTCCGGGCCGCGACCAGGTCGTTCAGATCTTCTTTGAGCAGTACCACCTGGGCGGATTCCCGGGCCAGATCCGCGCCTCCGGGCATACAGATGCCCACATCCGCAGTGATCAGGGCCGGAGCATCGTTTACCCCGTCTCCGGCAAATGCCACCTGGTGTCCCTGTTTCTGCAGATCCGACACAATGGCCGCCTTCTGCTCCGGTTTGAGATCCCAGCGTATTTCGTCCAGATCCGGCAGCTGTCCGGCAACGGCCCGGGCCGTTGCCGGATGATCGCCGGTCAGGGTGATAATTTTACGGATACCTGCGGCCTTCAGGTCCCTCAGTACCCGGACCGCTTCAGGCCGCAGGGCATCCCGCAAAGCGATCACTCCCAGCAGGCGGTTTTCCCGGGCCACATACAACAGGTTTTTTCCGTTTTTCCGAAGGGTCCCGGCGGACCGGTCAACCTCTGAACAGTCAATGCCTTCGTCTTCTTCAATGAAATGACGGCTGCCCACCAGGACACGCCGGCCGTTGACATAGGCGGAGACCCCGTGGGCCACGATAAAGTCCACCCGGCCGGCGGGGGACAGTGCCAGACCGCGGCTTTTGGCTTCCGCCACCACGGCCCGGGCCACGGGATGGGCATAATGGGACTCGGCCGCAGCGGCCAGGGCCAGGAGATCATTCCGGGAGATGCCGGTTTCAGGCACCACGTCCGTTACTTCCAGTGCTCCCCGGGTCAGGGTCCCTGTCTTGTCAAACACCATGGTGTCCACCCGGGCCAGGGCGTACAGTGCCTGTGCCCCTTTGAGCAGGATACCTTCCCGGGCCGCCGAATACATGGCGGTCCGGGTGGCCACGGGATTGGCCAGCTTGATGGCACAGGAAAAATCCACAGTGAGCACGGCGGCGGCCCGGCGGATATCCCGGGTGAGCAGGAACATTCCCAGCCCCATGCCCAGGGTGGCCGGCACCAGGCGGTCGGCCAGCCGCTCGCTCTGCTGCTGGCCATGGGATTTGAACCGCAGGGAATTTTCCAGAAACCGGTTGATGCGCGCCAGACGGGTTTCGGGCCCTACTTGCCGGGCATCCAGGATGATCCGTCCTTCGTGGATCAGGGACCCGGACAGGATTTCATCTCCGGGTTGTACATGCACGGGCATGGATTCACCGGTAATGGAACTCTGGTCAAGGGATGCCTCTCCCTCCATGATCCGTCCATCCACGGAGACCATCTCCCCGGACCCGCACACCACCCGGTCCCCCACCCGCAGTTCTGTCAGGGCCAGGCGGATTTCCGCCCCATCCCGCTGAACCCGGACCTGTTCCACCCGGGGCCGCAGCAGGCTGCTTAACAGGCCGATGGTTTTGACGTCAGACACCTGTTCCAGGTATTCCCCCAAAGCCAGCAGGGCCACAATGGCATTGGCGGTAAAATACTGTTTTTGGCCCAGGGAAAATCCCACGGCCGCTGCATCCAGTACCTCCACCTTGACCCCGCCGGTCAGCAGGGTTTCCATGCCCCGCACCAGAACGGGCAGTCCCATGGCCCAGCTGAACACCCCGGCCAGCCGGCGGGGCAGGGCCGGGGTGACCAGTGAAAATACCGCTTTGGCAGCCGTGCCCACGGGATCTGGCAGAGAGTGACATTTCTGCATGGGATGACAGGCTTCCGCCGGCAGGGATTTCAGACATGCCAGAATGGTCTTTCTGCAGGTGTTGTCCGGGTTGTATCCCACCACCACGGTGCCGGCGCCTATGTTGAACCGGACACGGCCGACACCGGAAATGTTTTTCAGCACCGCCTCCATATAAGCGGGATCAAAGGATGGATCATGGAATCCGGCACACCTGATCCGCAGCCTTCCGGGCAGTTCGTGAACCACACGGCATTCAGTCATGGCAACGACATCCTTTCCTGGTTTTATGCCTTCCGGCCCCGGGGTGAGCCGTGATAGAGGTGATGGTGCCAGAACGAGAATCCCACCAGGGCGATGCCGGAAACAATATGAAGCTTTCCGGCGGTTCTGCCGTCCATCATGCCGGTCACGAGCAGGGCTCCCATGGCCAGGGCCATGCCGGTCTTGGCAGCGGTTCTGTCATAGTCGGATCTCCTATGGTGGTCCATGGGTTGCCCATGGTGACCCGTGCGGGAACCCCCGGCGGCTCCGGATGGGTTGCCATTGAATTCCTGCCCCGTCATGAATCCTGGCTCATTTCCGCTTTAACATCCTTGAACTGTTCCTTGACCTCCTCCACACCGCCCTGGAAAGTGGACCAGACCTTGACGGTTCCCCGGATCAGGGTTTTCTGGACACTGGTGTTGGTCAACAGCAGTGTGATGCCGGCACCTGCCAGAAAGCCCTTGAGATATCCGGCACTGGAGAAATCAAACCAGCTGCCCAATCCGGACGCCGGCGGCACGGCCATCGCTGTCTGCCGGTTCTCTTCATGACTGTAGGGCCGGTATTGAGGGGGAAGTTGACCGACCGGGTTATGATAAAAGGGGTGGTTCATCTGGGATGCCGGTACAGCCTGGCCGGTTCCCAAAGCAGGGTTTACGGCAGCCGGGTGAACATGTCCGGAAGCCGGCATGTTAGGTCCTGCAGGATTCAGTTGATGCATGGGTGATCTCCTTGATTGTCAGGTTGGGTTGTCATTGGTTGATTTCCGGGTGTTTGCCCGGTCGGTTCTGGTAGTTTTAGCGGTTGTATCCGGCTCGGCCGTTTTATCTGGGTGATCCGGTGCGGTGTTACCCCGGTCCATGGCGGAATCCCACAGATAACGGGTGCCCGTGGCCACTGTCACGATTCCCAGAAGACCCAGAAAACCGGCCGCCCCCACACTGCCGACCACGAACGTGGCGGCTGCCGTGGCGATACCGGCGCCGGCACTTTCTTTCAATACTTCCTGTACCGCTGCTTCACGGCTGATGCCGCCCTGTCCGACCCGCCGGATATTCCTGGCTGCCGCTGCCGTGCCCCCGCAGATGGCGCCCAGTCCGCCCATGGCGAGCACGGCATGGGGACCCGGGTGAAATACGCTTCCGGGAGTGGTATTGGCCGCAGGATAATGGTAATGAGACATGATTCATTGCTCCTTTAGGTAAAGGTTAAGATTGAGTTCGGGGTTCAGCGCCGGTCTCCGTCGCTTCTCCGGGGTCCTTTCCGGATGTGCCGAAAATACCGGAAAGGGTTCCGGTAAGACCTTTTCTGACGGAATCGCTGGTCAGCAGCAGGGTGGCACCGATGCCCACCAGGGCCCCTTTTAAAAACTGCCCGTCCAGGCCTCCCAGAAAGGACATCACCTGGGAAGGGTCTGCTTTTCCATTGGCCAGGTCGTTGACCAGTCCCATGAACTGACCGTATTGATGGGCATCGTGCTTTGGATGCCCTGGTCCGTGATCGGCATGGCCGCACCCCGGGGCATGACCGGCCTGGGGATCTCCGGAAGGCTGGGCCCCGCCCCCTGCCGCCTGACCGGGAAAACCGGTGTACGGCACGCCGCTGTAAGACATGCCGGGATGGGGATACGCCGGGATGTCCGGGGTGTAACAGGGCATGGGATGACCCGGGGCTATGCCGGCAGGACCGCCATAATGACTGTAAGCCGGGTAGGGGGCGTACATTGCCTGATGGGGTCCCGCCATCCCCGGCGGAGGACCTGCCGGCATATGGGGCGGCTGCCCGGAAAAGGCCGGGCCGTTCATGCCGGGGGCAGGTGCCTGGTTCATGGCGGCATGGGACCCGGGTTGCGGGGTCTGCGGACTGCCGGCGGCTCCGGCTGACTGGCAGGGATCGCTTCCCTGGATGGGATGGTGCCCGGAGAATTCCGGGGTGCCCGTCATTCCTGAAGGGGGAAAATTCGAACCGGTTTCATTTGGGTGTGTCATTGAAATCTCCTTTTTTTATGTGTCATTCGGTTTGTGACGCTGTCTTTTGGCAGGGCCTCTGGTTTCCGGGATGTCAAAAAAAAGCAGCCGGCTGGAATTGGCCAGGATTCCCAGGGTGTGAAGGATGTGCACCAGGCCGGCCATGACCGGGGACAACAGGCCCGCCGCCCCGAGGACCACCCCGCCGATATTGGATCCGGTGGCGATCCAGAAGTTCTGGTGCACCACAGACAGGGTTTTGGCGGACAACTCCCGGACATAGATCACACCGGCCAGGTCGTCGGTCACCAGGGCGATGTCCGCCGCCTCGATGGCCACTTCAGACCCGCCGGTGCCCATGGCCACGCCGATGTCGGCTTCAGCCAGGGCCAAAGCGTCATTGATGCCGTCTCCCACCATCAGAATCCGGTCCCCGTCGTCACGCAGGGAACGGATGATGTCCGCTTTTTCGGCCGGTAGTACGGAATACCGGCATTCGTCGAATTTCAGACGGGCAGCCATTTCCAGGGCCGTGTATCTGGCATCACCGGTGATCATGGCGGTTTTTTCCACGCCGCCGCCTTTCAGGCGGGCCACCAGGTGTTCCAGATTAGGCCGTTCCTGGTTGGCAAACCCCATGGTTCCCAGCAATATCCCTTTCCGGGCAATAAAAATCTGGGTCAGGCCCAGGTGCTTGTGTTTTTCCAGAAGGGTTTTGACCTGCCTGTCTTCGATGCCGTACCGGGCCATCAGCTTGTGGCTGCCCACCAGCACCTCATCCCCGTGAATGACGGAACGGACCCCTTTGCCCGGAATATATTCGCACTCATCATGCGGAATGGGCGGGATTCCCCGGCGGGCCGCCTCTTTTTTCAGGGCCAGGGCCACGGGATGGGCGTTGTGGATTTCCGTTGAATAGGCCAGCTGAATCAGTTCGTTTTCCGTCAGGCCCATGAGACTGATCATTTGCCTGATTTCCGGTTCACTGGTGGTGAGGGTGCCGGTTTTGTCAAAACAGATGATGTTGACGGAGGCGGCTTCTTCCAGGTACCGGCCCCCCTTGATGAGAATGTGCCGCCGGGCCGCCGCGGACAGGGCCGCGCTCACTGCGGTGGAAGCGGCCAGAATGGTGGCGCAGGGGCAGGCCATGACCAGCAGGACCGTGAAGGAGCGTTGAAAGCTGCGGGTGATCACCAGGGTTGCCAGGGTGACAATGAATCCGGCTTTGATCAGGTTCCGGGCCAACCGGTCGGCCACGCTTTCAATGGGCGCCTTGTTTTCAAGGGAATCTTCCACCAGGTTCAGGATGCGGGCCAGATAGGTCTGGTCCCCCACCTGTTCTGCCTGGACAAAAACGACCCCCTGGCTGACAAATGTCCCGGCATACACCCGGTCGCCGGATGATCTGGTTTCCGGCTCGCTGCGCCCGGTGATGGCGGATTCGTCCACCAGGGCGCTGCCCCGGAGCACCCGGCCGTCCACGGCGATTTTTTCGCCGGTGTGCAGCACCACAATGTCTCCGGGGGACACCTTTTCCACGGGGATCCGGACCTCCACTCCATCTTTCAGGATAAAGGTATCCTTCCGGGTGACCTGCAGAATATCCCGGATGGCCCGGCGGGAGCGGTGGGTAATCCAGGCCTGGAGCAATTCACCCGCACTGGTGATCCAGAGGATCTCAAGGGCAGTCATGGCTTCTCCCGCAGCTGCAGCCGTCACGATACTGCCCCCCAGAAAGCTTTCCAGGGAAACGGTTTTGTTGCGGATATCGCCGGCACCTTTTCTGACCAGGGGCAGGGCCGCGGCCACGGTGATCAGGCCCAGGGGACTGAACGGAGTTTGGGCCGGTGCTGTCCCGAACAGCAGCCGGCGGGTCAGGACCAGGCCTGCCACTACCGACAGGCCCGCAAACCGCCGTCCGGACCGGACGATCTCCTCCGATAATCGGTGGTTCCGGTTTTTTGACACCGAAGCGGTGGACACGGTCTCTGGTTTTTTCCGGGCGGTCTCACCGGGATCGATCACCCGGCGCAGTGCCGTGATCAATTCGGTCTGCGTGATCTGCCCGGCCCGGTACCGGATGATGATACTGCGGCATTTGTCGTTGATCCGGACCCACCGGACCTCTTCACGAGATTCCAGGATTTGAATCAGGTCTTCCCGGATCAACCAGTTGCGGCCGATGGACGGAACCCGGCAGCGGATGCGCCCGGGGATGGCGTGACAGATGGTGAATGTGGTATCAGATTTTGTCATGGATTTGTCTGGGTATTCTGTTTGAATCCGCGTTCAGAGGTTTTTGGGGTGTTGATGACCAATTTCTTTTCAGGTTTTTTTTGCTTAAGCCGGGCCCGTTTTTTCCGCAGCCTGTTGTGATACTGCCGGGGCCATGGGGAGCCCCGGCAGGGGGTGAATTCCCGGGATGGCAGAAAAACCCCGGGAATTCAGGAAAAACCAGATCCGGCAAACAGGTTAGAATTCAATGGCAAGCTGCACGGTGACGGTATCGGTCTCCACAGCGTCATCATCGAATTCCGCTCTCAGATATTCCAGGGCCAGGTTGGTGCTGTCAAAAATGCCCCAGTTGGCCACGGCCCCGTACTGTGTTTCAGGCAGAAAATCCGCCCCACCGTCATCGGATCCGCCGTAACGGATGGCCGTTTCCAGATTTTCCAGCACGGAAACCCCCAGCTCCAGGTTCCAGGCAGCCGGCTTCCGCTCTTTGGTGTCGGCGGCATCATAGATCTCTCCGGCCTTGAAATGATCCATGGCTGCGGCATATTCAGCGATGAAGGTAAACCGTTCCAGAAAAGATGTCGTGATGAATGCACTCCATCCCCCCACCATGTCCGTCACAGTGCCGGTGCCGGAGACGACAGCTTCAGAAAATCCGTCCGAGGAGATCAGGTTCGAGGTGTATGACACGCCCATCATGACCGATTCAAACGGTTGGAAGGATACGGCTGCCACCACGCTGTCAACCATGTCATCCTCACCGATTTCATCAACAGCTCCGTTGAACAGGCCGGCCGAGACTTCCACCGTGTCGCCGGCAAAGCTGGATCCAACCACCACGGCGCCGTCATTGGTCTCCCCCAGAACCAGGGTCAGAGGATCGGTCACAAAATGAGAGTCATAGTTGCCAAAAGGCAGATACTGCCGGCCGGCCGTCAGAAAGATCGGAAACCGCTCTTTTCCTGACAGGGTGATGAATCCTTCATCCACGAACAGATCATCCTCTTCGTATTTGAACAGGACATGGCCGTCCACATGATCGGAGATGCCGGCATCCATGGCCACCTCCACCGTGGCCAGGTCGATATCGCTTTCATCTTCATCCGCCTGGGCCGGGTCGGAAAAATCAGTACTCTGGTGCATGGCCTCGATCTCGATCAGACCAGAGATCTCAATCCGGTCAAACCAGCGGTTGCTTTCGTCTCCTGAGCCGATGGCCTGTTCCAGGTGCCTGACCCGGTCTTCCATGCTTTTGACGCCACCCACCGTCCGCGTGGATGCGGCATCCTGGGCCATGGCAGGGGAAATAAAAAGGGTAAAAAGCATCAGGCAAAGTGATGTGCGCAATATTGCAAAACGGGGTTCCATTATTTTCCTTTTCCTTTTTCGTTGTGTTGTTTTTTTCAATGATGATTAAGGTCTTTTACATGTCCACAGCCTTGATCCAGATCACCGCGTCTTTGGAGCAGGGCTTGCCTTTATGGGTGGCATCTTCATCCAGTCCCAGGGCTGCGAACCCCCACCATCCGGCTTTGGGAATGCCGAAAGTGAAGATGCCGTTGTCATCGGCAAATATGGTCTGCAGTTCAAACGAACTCTGGGGTGCTTTGACCGCCGGTTTTCTGGCAAAGGCATTGCGGTCGATCAGGGGTTCGTGGTTCAGGTATTCGATTTCAATTTCAGCGCCGGGCACCGGCTGGCCATTGTAAAGCACCTTTCCCTGGAACACGTTGCCGGTCCACCGGTCATAGGGTTTGCTCAAAGGCACGATCTCCGCAGGCAGGCCCGCAGGTTCCATCCAGGCCCCGGGGATGCCCCCCACATTGATGATCATCTTGGTCATCTGCTGGATATAGGAGTCCTCTTCCGCTTCAAAATAGGGATCCGGAACCAGGCAGAAGATATGGTCTCCGCCCCGGGCCGTGTATTCGGTTTTGAACGCCTTGCCCGAATTGGTCAGGCTCTGCCAGGAAATCGGCGTCAGGGCATCCAGCAGATCCATTTTTTTGACCGGGTTTTCCCCCCGGGTCTGCAGCACGAAGAACTGTTCCGGGGTCCCCATGTCCATGGTGTGTCCCGCATCAAACGGATGGGTGAATACCAGGGCAAGAGGAATCTTCCCTCCGTTTTCCAGGGCCGCATCCGGGGTATAGATCAGCTGAAAATGGGCAAAAGCCTGGGCTGACAAAATGAGTGATATCAAACTTACAAGCACAGCAATCCGTTTTTTCATTGTTTTTCTCCTTGAAGTTAATTTGAATCGGGATGAAAGATGATGTTCAACAACAAGGGTTGAACATCATCTGGTCTGACAGACACAATTGAATCAGAAGATTTCCTTGCCGGGAACCTTGATTTGATGCCCCTCGCCGGCATCAAATATGACCGTAAACTCCTGAGAAGGCTTTTTCACGGTGTATTCGCTGAATTCATCCAGCTTGTCCTCCATCAGTACTTTGCCGTCCTTGTCCACCACCCGGACCGCGACACCGGCGGCGGAAGATCCATCGGAAAATCCGCCTTCGCAGGTGATGGAACCGTCTCCGTTGTCAAAGCAGGAAAACAGCGGGGTGTGGGCCTGGCAGATGCCGGTGAATAACAGCCCGAGGGCAAGAACAGCCAGCAGGGTTTTAAAATTAGTCATGAGTTCTTTCCTTTCATCAAAAATGGGGTTTAAAAATAAACGGGTTAATGGTTGAATCTGCCGGGCCGTTCATCGGCCCGGCCGTGGGTCATGTGGCGCCTGATCTGGCTGGCGTGATGAACCCGGCCGCAATGGTGATGGCCAGCGCCAGCAGGTAAAAGGCGGCCATGGCCTGGAGCCCGGAAAGACCCAGGAGACTGCCGCCGGTGAATATCAGGCTGGCCACCACCAGCCCCAGCAGCATGGGATAGCCCATGGCAAAAAGCATCCATTTGACGGAACCGGACTGGAGTTTCACCGCAATGGCGGTGGCCAGACACGGGGGATACAGCACCATGAACATCATCAATGCCAGGGCATGGAGCGGGGTGAAATCCTGTTCTCCCCGGGCCATGCGGCTTTCCAGGGATTCACTGGCATCCCCTTGTTCATACAGGGCCCCCAGTGTGGCCACGGCGCTTTCCTTGGCGGCAAAGGCCCCCAGCAGGGCCACGTTCACCCGCCAGTTGAATCCGGCCCACTGGGTCAGAGGCACCAGGGCCTTGCCCGCATAACCCAGAAAACTGTTGTTGATCCGTTCGGCCCGCATTTCCTGGAGCAGCTGGCTCCGCTCCCGGATCAGGGTTTTCAGGGCACGGTTCACCTGTTTGGCTTCCCGGTCCCTGCCGGGCTTTACCAGGGAGAAAAACCGGGCATTGTCCGCCTCGAATTCCGTGTCGATGGCCTGGGCTGCTTCCGGACTTTTGACACGCATCTTTTTGTTCCGAAAGTTTTCCCAGAAATGGATCATGGCCATGAGGCGGTTGTCAGCCAGGTCCGCTTCATACCCGGTGCCGGTGATCTCTTCATAAAAAGAGCGGACGGCGGCATGTTTGCGTGTTTCATACTGGGCCATGCGATCCGGGCCGATGCCGGGAAACTGGAGCAGTACGAAAATCACCACGGCCAGGGCCACCACAATGGTGGTGATTTTCCGGATGAACAGCCACACCCGTTCCAAAGCCCGTCCCAGCACCCCCCGGACGGTGGGCAGGTGATAGGGCGGCATCTCCATGACGAACGGGGCGGTCTCCTTGTCCTTGAGCACGGTCAGGGTGAGCAGTTTGGACACCGGCAGCACCATCAGCATGCTGATGGTGGAGATGAAGAACATGGCCCATCCCTTGTGCGGGGCAAAGTAGATATTGATGAGCAGGACATACAGGGGCACCTTGGCCAGGCAGTTGAGCATGGGGATGATCAGAATGGTGGCCAGGCGGGACCGTTCGTCCGGGATACCTTTGCAGGACATTACCCCGGGGACGGCACAGCCGCCTACATATATCCCTCCCAGCACCATGGGCAGGGTGGACTGGCCGTGCAGCCCGTAGCGGCTGAAGAGCCGGTCCATGATGAACGCCATTCTGGGCATGTACCCGCTGTCCTCCAGAAAGGCAATGCAGGCGAACAGGATGAAAAAGATGGGGATATAGTTGAGCAGGGCGTTCACCGAATCCACCAGCCACAGGAAAAAGGCCCGGGTCAGGGGGACATCGATGAACCCGGATACCGGAAGGATGTCCGACACCAGGTTCCGGAACCCTGCCAGCAAAGGCCAGGTATAGTTGGTGATCTGGTAACCCTGCACAATGGACAGATAGTACAGAGTCCACAACACGCCCACCATGAACACCGGCCCGGCCAGCTTGTGGCAGACCAGGGCATCGATGCGGTCGGACAGAGTTTTTCGTGCCCGTTCGGACTGGGTGACACAGGGCCGGGCAATCCCTTCGGCAGCCCGGTACCGGCAGGTGGCCACATGCATGTCCGGGACCGTATCCATGGCCGCCTTGAACTGTTGCCTGAATTTGTCCACCTCCAGCAGCAGCTGGGCGTATTGGTCGGTTTTTTCCCGGATCAGCTCCCGCACCGCCTCATCCCCTTCCATGAGCTTGATGGCCAGCCACCGCACCGGATACCGGTCCCCCAGGTCGGTGAGGGCGGTCACCCGCTCCTGGACAGAAGAGATGTAAGGTGTCATTTCCCGGTAATCCACCCGGGCCGGTACGCTGGAAAGCCCCTGTCCGGCGATTTCCAGAATCGCTGCCTGGAGATCGGTTTTGCCTTTGCCCCTGGTGATGGCGGTGGGTACCACAGGAACTCCCAGGCTTCGGGACAGGGCCGTGGTGTCGATGGTCATGCCCCGGTTTTGGGCCACATCCATCATGTTCAGGTTCAGGATCACCGGGATCTCCATTTCCATCAGCTGAAAGGTGAGGTACAGGCAGCGCTTGAGGTTGGATGCGTCCATGGTATTGACCACCACGGACGGGGCCTGGTGAAGGATGAAATCCCGGGTCACCCGCTCTTCCGGGGAATAGGAGGTCAGGCTGTAGGTGCCCGGCAGGTCCACCACCGTCACCCGGACGTCCCCGTACCGGTACCATCCGGTCATCTTTTCCACGGTCACCCCGGGGTAGTTGGCCACATGCTGGCGGGCCCCGGTCAGGGCGTTGAACACCGTGGATTTGCCGCAGTTGGGCTGGCCCGCCAGGGCCACGATGATCTTATCGGTTCCCATCTGCCTCTACCTCGACGAACCGGGCCTCTTCATGGCGCAGGCTGATGGAATATCCCTCGATCTCCACCTGCATGGGGTCTTCGAGAGGGGCGTTGCGGATCACCCGCAATGTCAGGCCCGGAAAGATTCCCATGTCCAGAAGACGCTGTCCCAGTATGTTGGCTGCGGACAGCCCGGTGATGGTGCAACTGTTTCCCGGTGTGAGTTGGTCCAAAGTCATGATTTTATTCCTGATAAAGTTATGATACCAATCTATAGTGTTTTAATTGATACAATTTTAGTATAAGTATTAAATGTTAAGTAAGGCTAACAAAAATAATGGCCATATATTTCATGACATGGATTGTTTGTCAAGGTGTTTTTTTATATTTTTTTAAAGAGGCTTTGCAGCAGTGATGTCCGGTTTTCGCATGAAACGGATTGTACTGCTCCTGACATTCAGCGGACTGTCACGCCTGAAGCACCTGCCTGAAACATCCTCAGCGATGCGGCCAGGGCCACCACCAGGATCGATCCGGCATTGTGCATCACCGCCCCCCACATCGGAGTGAGCAGCCCGGCGGCCCCGGCAGCCACTGCCGCAAAGTTCAGGGCAAAACTTAAGGCGATGTTGATTTTGATCACCGTGGTCATGCGGCGGCTCAACTGGATCAGAAACGGCAGCCGGGTCAGATCATCGTTCAACAGCACCATATCCGCCGTTTCCAGGGCGATATCGGATCCGCAGAATCCCATGGCGATACCAATGTCCGCGGTTTTCAGGGCCGGTGCGTCATTCACCCCGTCCCCCACATAAATCAGCCGGCCGGTTTTGTGCTGTTTCAGGTAATTGAGTTTGTCTTCAGGGGACTGGGCCGCTTTCCACCGGGGAATGCCCACGGTTCCGGCGATTTTTTCCACCGGCCCTTCCTGGTCCCCGGACAGAAGGGTGATGTCGGTGATGCCGGTTTTTCGGATCGCATCAATGGCTGCGGATGCATGATCCCGGGCCGGGTCTTCCAGGCAGATAAATCCCAGGATTCGGCCGTCCGATGTCACAGAGACCGCCGTGACCCCCTGGTTCCTGAACCGGCTGGTGGACATGATTTCAATGGTCTTTGTCCCCACCCGGCCGGTGATGCCTTTGCCCGGCTCGGACCGGATCTCTTCAGCTGTGAAACCGGCACACCCCGAGGTCCTCGCTTGATCCACAATGGCCCGGGCCAGGGGATGCAGACTCTTTTTTTCCACGGCCGCAGCCAGGGCCAGCATCTCGCATTCATCCTGATCCGGTTCACACATGGTCTTCACCACCCGGGGATTTCCTGTGGTGATGGTGCCGGTCTTGTCAAAACAGATCGCGGTGGCCCGGGCCAGGTTTTCCAGGTACTGTCCCCCTTTCACCAGGATCCCGGCCCGGGCGGCCCGGCTGATGGCTCCCACCGTTGTCACGGGCCCGGCCAGAAGAAAGGCGCAGGGGCATCCCACAATCAGCACGGTGATGGCCCGGGTCACATCCTGTGTCACCAGAAAGGTCCCCAGGGCCGCCGACAGAATCACCGGCGTGAACCAGGCCGCATACCGGTCCACAATCCGGGTACTGCGGGTTTTGGATTGTTCGGCCGCTGTGACCATCCCGATGATTTTGCCCATGGTGGTGTCTTCTCCCACCCGGGTGGCCTGAATTTCCAGGAATCCATCTACACAGACCGTGCCCCCGTGGACCACATTCCCTTTCTGCCGGGCCACGGGAACCGATTCCCCGGTAATGGCAGCCTGATCCACGGCAGCGGCCCCGGTCACTACCACCCCGTCCACGGGGATCACCTGTCCCTGGCGGACCACCAGCAAGTCCCCGGACCGGATCCCGGACACCGGTACGGTTTCTTCCTGTCCCCGGCGCCGGACCACGGCGGTGTCCGGGGTCAGTTCCACCAGTTTCCGGATGGCATGGCGGGCACTGTCGCTCACCGCCTCCTCCACCATGGCCCCGGCCTTCATGATGGCCGAAACCACCGCTGCCTCCAGAAAATTGCCGGTGAGCACACAGGCCACCACGGCAATGCTCACCAGTTCATCCACATTCACCCGTTTGCCGGCCACCCCCCGGATCGCTTCCATGACAATGGGCAGGCCGTTGATCAGGATCGATACCACCAGGAACAGGTTGGTCAAAGAGATCTCCGGCAACACCGGCACGCCCATGGGGGGGACCAGCAGGGCTGCCGGTATCAATCCCGCCCCCAGGGCCACTTTCATAAAATCATCTGAAGTGAAAATCTGTCTGTATACAGTTAAATTGGCATATCTTCCGATCATGGTTTCCTCCATCATTTCTGGTTCATATTTTCTGCCGGGCAATATAGAGAAAAAAAGTTTGGCTGTCAATATATTTGATATACAATATATTTGATGTACAAACTATATAATAGTTTTTCTTTGTCTCCCGGGTGTGATATGTAATCAGATGATAAGCGTTCAACCTCGAACCTCGTAGATGGATGGATCCCATGACAGGACAGATGGCAGCTTCCATGGAACTGACTCGGTTGTCAAAACAAATTGTGGAGTTTTATGAACGTCTGTCCTCCTGGGAGGAATCGGTGGTGCGGGATTCTGGATTGACCACGGCACAGGCCCATACCATTGAGATGGTGGGGCACAGCGGCGCCATCAAAATGAAGGACCTGGCTGAAAAAATCGGGATCACCACCGGCACCCTGTCTGTGGCCGTGGACCGGCTGGAAAAAAAACACCTGCTCCGGCGCACCCCCCACCAAACGGACCGGCGCGCCTTTCTCATCGAACTCACCCCTGAAGGGGAAGCCTGTTTCAGGGAGCACCATGAGTTTCACCTGAAAATGACCCGCAAAATCGTATCCGGGCTCACCGCATCTGAACAGAAAACCTTTGTCGATGTCATTGAAAAAATATTGAAAAAAATATGACATGAGGAGCGTTCCCGCCAACGATGACACCCCGGGAATACCGCACGCAAAACAGGAAGGGATGGGTGTCAAGGAGACGGTTTCAGCGGCGGCGATGTGGAAAACCCGGGTTGAAACAGCTTTGTTTTTGAAAAAACAAAAAGAGTATCCCGCCAAGACCGATCGTCAGCAAGCCCGCCAGGGTCAGCTTCACCAGGACATTGGGGTTCTGTTCAAGATTGCGCCGGGTCAGACCCCGGGGGGTTGATCATGAACCAGATATCCCCGCCGTCCCAGTACGGTGTGACTTGAATGGCATAGGGTGTATGGTCCGGGGGAGACCGTGCAGATGGTACCCCGCTGGGGACGGTCCAACAGCTTGAATCTCTGTATCGGTCATGGCCCCTCATGAAGTCACTTTTGGTTCAATGTCATGGATCATCTCCCGAAAAGCGGCTTTTGCCATTTCCAGGTCCGGGTCATTCGGGTGAGATTCCGCCGCTTTGATGTTGGCCATCCTTTCCGGGGTCATGGGGTGGACATGGGAGGCCGTTTTTATCATCATCTCCACGACGGCCGGGTCGATACGGCCCTGGCACAGGAAGGTGCCGGCCACATGATTGCCGGAGACCAGATCCACGGCCCGGCTGATGCAGTCCCGGGCATGGGGGGAATCCGGGTTCGCCCCAAGGGTTCCGAACAGGCCGACGGTGGCGCCCTGAACGGTCTGTATGTATGAAGCGGCTTTGTCATCGGGACGGCCTTTGTCCACCCAGAAGCCGATGGCCACGAAATCATACCCGTTTGCCGGGGGGGCCTGTTCCACCGGAAAAATCTCCCTGTCTCCGGGGAGGGAGTCAAACACGGCGTTGGCCACTTTCCGGGTATTGCCGGTGCGGGATGAGTATACCACCAGGGATTTCATGATCTTGCCTCCTGTCCGGCGGCGGCTTCAGGGATGCCCAGGGTTGCGGCGAGCCGGTCCAGCAGGATGTCCGGATCGGCTGTCACGGTATTTCTTACAGCCCGGCGGTTTTTATCGGTCAGGAATGCATCATACATGATCTGTCTCCTTGTGAATAAACGGTTTCAAAGGCAGGTGAAGGGCACCGTCGCAGCAGCGGCTGATCAGTTCCAGGTCATGGCTGATCAACAATACGCAGGTGCCGTGGTCCGCGGCCCGGCGGATGGCGCCGGCAATCAGGTGCAGGTTTTTTCCGTCCAGGCCGCTGGTGGGTTCGTCCAGTATCAGGATATCGGGTTGTCTGATCATGGCGCAGGCGATCACCAGGCGCTGTTTTTCCCCGCCGGAAAGAGACTGGGGATGGCGGGGAGACAGGCCGTCCAGGCCGAACAGATCGAGGACCGCGTCAATATCCGGTCCGGTTTTCAACTGACGGCAGGTGTCCGTGGACAGGACCAGCTCATCTCTGACGGTCTGCATGTGAAGCTGATGGTCGGTGTTCTGGAGCACAATGCCGGCCCGTTCCAGCAGCTGGCCGGGGGTGACGGCGGTCCCGCGGATCCGGAACCGGCCCTGGTCAACCCGGGTCAGGCCGGTGAGCAGCCGGGCCAGGGTGGTTTTGCCGGTCCCGTTTTTCCCCAGCAGTCCGGTGACTCCCCGGAATAGGGAAAAAGATGCGCGACAAAACAGGTCCGGCCCGCTGCCGTATCTGAAGCACAGATCTTCCACATCCACATCCGGGTCTTTCCCGGTCACCGGTGTCAGGTCTGCGCGCTTATCTTCCACCCTGGATTGCCTCAGACCGAAGCGCTCCCTGAGGGCACTGTCGTCCAGAATGGAGAAACCGCCTTCAGCTTTGGATCGCCCCTTTTCCATGACGATGATGCGGTCGACCACGGATTCAAGCCAGTACAGCCGGTGGTCCACGATAACGATGGCCATGCCCTGCCGCTTCAGATCCATGATCATCCGGGCCAGATCCAGGGTGGATTCGGGGTCGAGATTGGCGGTGGGCTCATCCAGCACCAGGGCGCGGGGATCCAGGGAGATGATGCCGGCCAGGGCTACTTTCTGTTTTTCCCCTTCGGACAGGCAGAGGATGGACTGGTGCAGAAGGGGGCCCAGGGCGAACTGCTCCGCTGCCCGGTCCACCTTCCGCCTTACAGCCAGGGGGGAGAATTCCCGCCATTCATGGACAAAAGCGATCTCGTCTTCCACGGAAGTGGCGAAGAACTGGTGTTCCGGGTCCTGGAACAGGGTCCCCGCATCCAGGGCGATTTCATCGAGACGCCGTGTGAGGGAATCTTTGCCGTTCACCGCAATGGACCCCGTGAGCCGGCCTTTGAAAAAATGGGGGCACAGACCGTTGATAAGGCGGACAATGGTGGATTTTCCGCATCCGCTGGCACCGGTGATCAGCACCGCTTCCCCCGGATCGACCCGCAGGCTGAAACCGGAAACCGCTGCCTGGGGTTGAAACGGATACACATAGGAGACCCGGTCCATGACAATCATCTGATCATTCCTCCGGGATTCCCCCTGAGAACGAGCTGCAGGACCAGGGCCGCGGCCAGGACCGCCAGGGTGAGGCCGGCCATGAGTGCATCTTCCCGGCCGAACCGGGCCGGGTGCAGCGGGGTCATGCGGCTGCCGTGTCCCAGACCCTTGAGTTCGGCGGCAATGCCCAGGTCGTCCGATGACCGCAGGGACCGGAACAGCAGGGGCATCAGCAACAGCCGCACAAAAAGAACCGGCCGGCGGATAATGAAGACAGGGGTGATCCGGTGGCCCCGGGTCCGGGCGCATTCCCGGATCTGGCGGATATCCTCGATAAATGTGGGAATGAACCGGATCATCACCGCCAGGGGTACATAAATGGGAAACGGCAGCCGCAGGACCTTGAAGGTGGACAGAAACGACTGGGTCCGGGTGGAAAGGGCCAGGGCCAGCGCCACGTTCACCATCACCGTGGTGCGCAGAAACGGCACCAGCAGCCGGTCCAGATCCAGGGGGGCCATCTTGGGCCAGAGCAGGTGCAGCCCCGCCATCATGCCCACGGCAATGCACCACATCAAAACCACCACGGCATAGATGATCCAGACCAGTCTGGTGCGGTTCAGGTTGAAAACATATATGGCGCTGCACAGGGTCAGCACCCCCAGCGGCACCGGGTGATTCATCAGGATCACCGCCACGGAGGCCAGCAGGCTGATTCCCATTTTGGTGCGGGCATCCAGCCGGTGAACAAAGCGTTTATCCGTTTCAGGGGTGTCAGTTTCGAACAATGCCCGCATGGCGCAGCTCCTTTACAAATCTGAGGCCGGCAAACAGGCCCGCCACCGCACCCAGGTATCCGATGGCGACCATGGCGGTCGTGATCCACAAAAGCTGGGGCTGCTCCCGGACAAACAGCCAGGAAATGCCCAGGGATCCGGACTTAAAAACCAGGTCATACAGGGCCACACCCAGGATGATGTTGCGTGTTTTGTTGTATCCGCCCAAAACCAGGATCACTCCTTCGGCCAGAAGGCCCGCTGCGAGCATGGGCGGCAGCAGAAAAAAGCCGCCTCCCATGAGCAGCATGGCAAAGATGATATTCACGGCCATGAACAGCAGCAGGGTCCCGGGTTTGCGGACCTTGAACAGGAGGACCACGAGAAATGCCGTGAAAATCAAATTTTTCAGCAGCAGGGTCAGCGGGTTCATGCCGCCCCCCATGAGGGCCACCATCAGGCTGGTGGTTTTTGTGAGCGCGGCAAAGATGCCGATCACGGCCAGGTCCCGCACTTCCCAGTAAGAAGGGGCACTGGAGCGGTGGTCCGGGCAGGATGCACCTTCGGTCATCCGGTTTTCCCGGAGCAGAATTGCCGGGGCGTGTTCTGTTTTTCGGGCAGTCAATTTCATATCTTCCTTTTTCTAAAAGGTGACCCCTGCTTTGATCACCGCGTGAAATCCAGGCTGGTCCAGGGTGGACCGGGCCGTAGTATAGGACCGGTCGAAAATGTTGTTCAGGTTGAGGGTGGTAAAATAGTGCTGCTGCCGGCCGAACCGGGTACCCAAAGTGAGGTTGAGGGTTTCCCATGATCCGTGGGTTTCCCGGGTCCCGTCATCAGAGAGCCGTTCTTCGGCTTTGGCGGCCCAGCGGGTGTAGATGTCGCTGTAAAAATCGATATGCTCCCGGAACAGTTGTTTATACCGCAGCCCGGCCCGGCCTTTCAATTCAGGCAGGCCGGTATCATAGGTGCTGAAACCGTCCTTCGTAAATTTGCGATTCAGCCAGGTGGTGCTGGCGTAAGGGGTCAGACCCAGGCCGGGAAAGGTGTAACCCAGGGTCAGTTCGGCGCCGTATGTTTCCGCGGTGTCGACATTGACAAATCGGCGGCCCCCGGTGACAGGCGCCGTGGAAATATAATCGGCCGCATCGGAATAAAACCCGGTGATGTCCGCAACCCATGTGCTGTTGTCAAACCGGGCACCGATTTCATAGTTGCTGGAGGTTTCCGGTTCTAGGTCCGGGTTGGGAAAGGTCGGGTCTGCACTGCCGTGCACCGTGCCGATGAACAGCTGCTGCAGATTGGGAAACCGGTATCCCTGGGAGAACAGGCCCCGCAGAACAAGGTTGTCCACGCCGTCATAGGTCAGCCCCGCGCTGAATACCGGGTAACTGTCGTCGGTGCTGCCTTTTTCCAGGGAAGGATCGTTGGTGTTTTTGAGTTCTGAGCGCAGCCAGGTCTGCCGGACTCCCAGTGTGGCGGTCAGATCGCAGGGAAGGGACCACTCATCCTGCAGAAAAACGGCATGGGTGTCCATGGCGGCATCATAGGTGTAATGATCCGTACTTTCGGTCTGGGTCCCAAAGGGAGGGGGCATGGGTGACTCCTGCCGGGAAACAGTGGTGGTGGCGGTATCGAGCCGGTCGAAAACCGGTTCGTACCCGAAAATCAGATAATGGGCGTGATGCGGGATCCAGTCCAGCTGGAAACCGCCACCAATGGTATCCTGATCGTTATCCGTGGTGATCCGATTTTCAATAATCATGTTCCGGAAAGCCGGAGATATGGGAACGCTGATATCCATGTCGTTTTTGAGCAGTTTCCGGGTGTTCTGGAAATAGGCATCCAGGCGCATGCGGGGCACAGAATCGGCAACATCACGCAGCTCTGCGTAGGTGCTGATTTTTTCCCGGTCCCATTGGGGCAAGTCCAGCTGAAAATAGGTCAGGGTGTCGCCGGTGGTTTCTTCCGGGGTGTGAGAGTTGATATCGCTCTGGTAGCTGTCATACATGACTCCGATGGAAACCCGGTCAAGATCGTATCCCCCGAAAGCACTGAACTCCTGGGTTTCGTAGGAACTGTTGTCCAGGGTCTTGTCCGGGGTCCGGCGGTCCCCGTAATCGGTCCGGGTGCCGGACAGCCGGTAGCTGAATCCGTCAACCCTGCCGAAAATGGATGCATACCCGGAGATCCCGTCGGCGGAAGTGTCAAAGGAGGTGCTCAGTTCCGCCTGAACCGGCCGGGTCCCGCCTTTTTTGGTAATGAGGTTGACAACACCGCCGATGGCCTCGGAACCATACAGCACCGATGCCGGCCCCTTGATCACTTCGATCCGTTCAATCCGGTTGGGATCGATGAGCAGGGCTGCTCCGTCCATGGATTTCTGTTCTGATATTTTCTGTCCGTCGATCAACACCAGGACCCGCGCACCGCTTTCCCCCCGGATCTGGACCCGTTTGGCCCCGGGAATGGACTGGTCGAACACCTCGATGCCGGGCACATCCTGCAATAGATCAGCAAGGGTGGTTGCATCGGAGCGCGTCATATCCTCTGCCGTGACAACCGATATGGAAGCGGGCACCTGCTGCAGTTCCCGCTCCGTGCGGGTGGCGGTGATAACGATTTCAGGCGTTTTCAGCGTGTTGACGTCTTTTTTTTCATCCGCTGCTGCATGGGGTGCGCTGAAAACCAGCACAAGGGTGCCCAGCAGTCCGGTCACTGTTGTTTTCCACCGGGGGTGCCGGTTGAGGGAATGTGTCATGTCATCTGCTCCTCTGTTATGTTCCGGTGTAAATAATCGATCATCAACTGTGCCAGGTTGACCTGCCAGAATTGTCCGGCCAGGGTCGGTTCCAGCCAGTCTCCGTCTGTTTCAATGAGCCCCGCCCGGCGCCACTGTTCCGTCAGGGGGGCGAGGACGGCTTCAATGGGTATGCTGAACGCTGCATCCAGCCGCCTGAGGTTGATCCGGCCGAGATCGAACCCGGCGGCAATGGTTTTGTCCAGCTCCACCATGGGAGACGGGGCTATCAGGGTTGTCAGGGGTTTTTGGTTCATGTCCACGGCCGTGCGCCATCTGTCCAGATCGCTCTCCACAAAGTAATAGTGACCCTTCAGGCACCCCCCGGCACCCGGACCATAGGCCAGACACTCGGAAGGCCCTTTCATCAGATGGTTGTAGATATTGCGCTCCCGAGTGGTACGTCCCCAGTGGCCCACGGTGAGCCGCCTGTACCGGGCCTGTTCCATGATTTTAACCCCTTCGGCAAACAGTTCCGCCTGGAACGGCAGCCCGGCAGCCGCCGGAAAGGTTCCCTTTTTAATGGCCCGGGCCAGGGGGCTGGAAGGAAACAGATTGAGCTGGTACAGGTCCATGCCGTCCAGGTCCAGGGACAGGAAGTCGTCGATGTCCCGGCGCCACATCTCCATGGTTTGGCCTGGAAAGCCATAGATCAGGTCGATCACCGCCACGGCCCACCCATCGGCTTTCAATTCCCCGAGGAATTCAATGATCCGGTCCCGGTCTGCAACCCGCCGCATGGACCGTCTCAGATCGGTGTGAAAGGTCTGCACCCCGATGGAAAAGCGGTTGGCCCCGGCGGCCAGGCACGCATCGATTTTCGCCTGGCTGAAATTGTGAATCCGGCCTTCAACGGTAATCTCACAGTCATTGGCCAGGGGAAAACCAGATTTGATTGTTTTGAGCAGGCGCTTCAAATCATGGGCCTCCAGGGCGGTGGGGGTGCCTCCGCCGATATATACCGCATGGACCGGTCTCTGGGTCACCGCTGGGTGCGCCTGCCACAGGTCGATTTCCCGCAGCAGGGTATCGGTGAACCCGGCACTTTCTTTTCTGCCGTAGGCGCGGTTGTAAAACCCGCAGTACAGGCAGTGGGTCTCGCAGAACGGCACATGAATGTAGACGGCGGATGGTTGCTGCCGGGCACGGGACAGCAGGTTTTCCATGATGTGGTTTCGGGCGGTATTTGGGACGGGACTTCCGCTGAAACCCGCATGGACGGTAATTTTTTTTTCAAAGGCATGGGTGAGCGGATCCACCCCTTCCCGGGCAAAAAAACGGGTGCCGGTGTCTTTGTCAAGTGCGGTCTTGAACAGTGCGGGTTTTCCGCGCTGGGGGCCGGTCTGGGCTGGTTGCATTGTCATCCTTCTGTTTTGGGTGGTGAAAGGTATCATTTCACCTGTTTTTCAATACGTCATCCAGTGGTCCTGTTTTCGTGTGGGGATCAATCGATTCGCCCGTTTTACGGGACAAGGGCTAAAAATGCGCCGTGATGCCGGCGTAAACCGTGGTCGGATCGATCTGGACGACATCGTTTTGTTCGACCTGTTTGTCAAACAGATTGTTCACCCCGGCAAAGATCTCGAAGCGCTCGTTCAGGCCCTTGGCTACATAGGCACCGAACAGGGGATAGGATTCGCTGTTTCCGTCCGCGTAGGTCAGATTTCCGATATAGGACATCCGCAGGTTGGCCCGCAGCCGCCAGTCCGGCAGCTCATAGCCCAGTTTGAAATATCCTTTGTATTCGGGAAGGCCGCCCACGGCCCCCTCTCCGGCTCGGTCCTCCACATCCTGCCAGGTCAGGTTGCCGTCCAGGGAAAAGCCCCCGGGCAGGCGGACCCCGGCCTCGGCCTCGATGCCTTTGATGGTGGCTTCGGCAATGTTCCGGTACCGGTAGATGTCACGTTTGTCCTTACCCGATCCTTCGGTCCGCAGGAATACGCTTTCAATCAGGTCCTCCACCTCGGTGTAAAATCCGGTCACCCCGCCCCGGTACCTGCCGTGATCTCCTGCAATACCCAGTTCCCAGGTGGTGGAGGTTTCCGCCTTTAATTTTGGATCGGACTCGAACACCTCCTTGCCCCGTTTCCGGAGTGAGGTCACATAGAGTTCGGTCAGGGAGGGTGCCCGGAACCCCTGTCCAACGGAACCTTTCAGCCGCAGGTGATCCGACAGCCGATAGACAAGGGACCCCCGGGGGCTCCACTGGCTGCCAAAAGCGGAATGGTCGTCCCAGCGTATCCCCAGGACCGTATAAAGGGGGTCGGACAGGTGAAACTCATCCTGGATCAGAAGGCTGATATTGTCCACATCCCGGTCCGTGCGGGTTCCGGCCAGGGTGTCATCCAGCCCGTCCCGGCGGTATTCCGCGCCCAGGGTGACTAGGTGGCCGTCCAGAAACAGTCCCGTGTAACGGGCCTCGGCCTGGGTGGTGGCCTGTTCTGTGTGCCGCTCGCCGGAGGCGGCAAATGGGGTGAATTCCAGTTCGTTTTCATATTCGGAGCGGTTCATCCGGACCATGAGCCGGTCCATGGACCGGAACCCGGCATCATACTGCAGGAAGTAACCCCGGCGTTTTTCATCGGCCCTCCGTTCCCTGGCCAGATTCTCGTAGAACTGGTCCCCGGTGTAGACGGTGTCCATGAATTCCAGGCCGGTGGTAAGGGTCTGGCGGTCGGTCAGGTCAAAGGCGGCCCGGCCGGCCAGAAATCCCGGTTCTTCTTCATACCCGTCATCAGGAAGTGATCCCGATTCGTCCCAGCCGTCCTTGTGCCGCAGCTCCCCGGCAACCAGGAAGCGGAAACGATCCGTAACCGGTCCGCCGGCAAAGCCGCTGCCCGCATACTCAGCAGCCTCGCCGCTGATGTTCACCCCGGCCTGGCCGGTGACTGTGCCGTGCCACTGTTCAGGCGCCTTCCGGGTGATGATGTTCACCACCCCGCCCAATGCGTCATTGCCGTACAGGGCCGATGCCGGACCCCGCACGACTTCGATACGTTCCACCATCACGGTGGGGATCTGGCGCAGGTCCACCTGGTCGTTGAACCCGAAGGCCAGGCGCCGCCCATCCAGCAGTACCAGGGTGTGTTTGCTGCGGGTCCCCCGGATGCCGGGCGCTTCCACCCGCCCGGATTCCCGGGAAACCACCAGGCCCACGGCCGTTTCCAGGGCTTCTGCCACGTTCAGGGCGTTCAGGTCCCGGATTTCCCGGGCCGTGATCACCTCGATCGCGCCGGGGGCATCCAGGAGCTCTTTAGCGCTGCCGGTGGCCGTGACCACCACCTCGTCCAGTTGCTGCGGCGCTGCTGCCCGGTCAGCCCGTACAGGTCCGGCATGTAACACAGCCAGGCCCGCAACCAGTAAAACATATCTTTTCCAGTTCATCTTTTTCTCCTTTGGGACGGATCCCCTGTCTTTTACCGGGGCTGTTGGTTTGAATCCCCGGAAAAGCAGGCAGAAACCGGCTGGACCGGTTATTGGGTTTTCTGCTCCTGCTTGATTCTTTTGCGCTGGTCACGGATATGCCGGTCGATCTCTCCGGGCAGGATCTGTCCCCAGACCACAACGGTGTCAACCTGCGGGGTGCCGAACAGTTCGGTGAGCGGTTTGCCCGGGAATGTGCGGATCACACGCTGTCGGTCTTTTGTGCGTTTTTTCTTTTGTTCATCCGTAATGGTCCCGGCCTTATGTTCGGCCCGGAGTTCGAACCAGTCTTCAGGCCAAAGTCCGTCCTGCAGGCGCACGGTCACCGTCTGCATGGTGGATTTGCGCAGAAACTGGAATGTAAAGTTGTCCGCGTCCATGACCATGCCTGCCGGGGGCCAGGTCCGTCTGGATTTGTCTTTGCCTTTCATCAAAAGATCGAACAGATCCATGGGTCCCCCGGCGGAGCGGGAAATGATCACCAGATCCGCCAGGTCCGGAGTTTCCTGGCCGTAAAGCAGTTCCAGGCCGTACCGCAGGGCCTGGAACGCCATGGTGGCCCCGGGACAGGCGTTGCCATGAAAGTCATAGACATCCGTCAGCCGGATGGTCAGTTCCCGGCCCTCTTTGATAATGGTGACCGGCGGCAGGTTTTCTGCAGATGCCGGATAGGTCCTGGTGCCGGCCGATACGCTCCATGCCCCTGCCATCAGTGCCAAAAAGAATACCAATCCTAAGCAGGTCCTGGTCACAAAGGATCTACTGCATCCGTGAAGCTTTCTCGTTCTCATAAATTTTGCTGAGTTCATCATACCTCCTGATTGTTGAACATTCGTGTTCAATTGTTTTCCAGGGATCCGTCATCCGCTTCTGACAGGACCTGTTCCAGATGATCCAGGTGCCGGTCCAGAAAAGCGGCCAGCTGCTGTTCATTCACTTCCACCTGGAACTGTTTTTTCAGCTGGTCATAAGCCTTTGTCCATTCATCCCGGTATCGGGCATACAGCAGGTCGTTCCGGACATATGTTTCCCTGTCCTCAAAGGCATAGGGCACGGGATCGGTTCTGCTGTCCAGCCGGAGGATATGGTAATGCCCATTGATCTCAAAGGGACCGGACACCTGTTCCAGTTTCAGGGCCGCCACTACGGGCCGCCAGGATTCACGGAACCGATCCAGGGGCCTGGCACCGGTATTTCCGCCCGCATCCCGGGTTTTCGGATCCAGGGAGTAGTCCGCCGCCGCCTGTTCGAATGTCAGATCACCGGACCTGATTTTGTCCATCACCTGTCGGGCCTCTTTTTCATCCCCGGTCCGGATCATTCGGACATGGTACCGTGCCGGTTCCTGGTAACTGTCACGGTTCTCCTCGAAATACCGCCGGAGTTCCTTTTCCGTGAAATTTGCTTTGTCGATTTCCGGCACCAGGGAGGGGGTGAGAATCTGAAGGAATAGTTCCGCCATGAAATCGTGAATTCTGGCCCGGATCCGGGGATCCAGGTGCAGTTTTTCATCCAGCCCTCTGGCGATGATCATCTCCATGTTCAGGGCGTGCTCGAACACAAATTCCGGGGTCAACCGGTCAGGGTTTTTGCTGAACCGGGGTTTTTTTCGGATCAGTTCATGATGGGCCACCAGGTCCTCGGCCATCAATTCACCCCCGGTGAAGGAAACCACCGGGTCCGTGTTCTGGCTGTCCCCGCATCCGGCCAGCAGTAACGGTGTCAGCAGCAGTACAATCAGGAATATTATCTGTTTTTTCATGGGTTCTCCCTATGTGGTGTTATCGTTTCATGTTTTCCGTGCCCCGGACATATCGGCCCGGCAAACTGTTTCATGTCGCCTGTCCGTAGAGACTGAGCATGCCCGCCACCAGCCCCCAGGCCACATATCCCACCAGACCACCCAGAATCAGGATCAGGGCCGGTTCGATCAGGGAGGTCATCCGGGCGATTTTGTTGACCAGGATATTTTCGTGCAGATCAGCGGTGGTGGACATGGCCTGGTCCATCAGCCCGGTTTCCTCTCCGATTTTGATCATGGCTGCGGCCATGGGGGTGAAAAACCGCTGCTTTTCCAAGGCCGAGGACAGGTTATCTCCGGCCGTCACCTGCTGGGTCATCCGCTGGATCAGATCCCGGACTTCGAGATTTGAAATGGTGGCTCCCACCGATTTCAACGCATCCATCAGGGTGATGCCGCTGCCCAGCAGTGAGGCAAAGGTTCTGGCAAACTGGACAATGACCCCGTACCTCATCACCGGGCCCACCACGGGCAGGTATATTTTGTACCGGTCGATATACCGGCGGGTGGTGTCTGTGGCCATCACCAGGATGGATGTGCCGGTCAGGATGAGGCCCCCCAGCAGAATCTTTCCGAAGTTATCTGTCAGTAGATCCGCTGTATCCAGCAGAAACTGGGTGTTAGGGGGCAGTGCCCTTCCCTGGAGCAGCACCGAAAACTGGGGAATGACAAATCCCACCAGAAACGCCACTACCGCCAGGGACACCACCAGAACAATGGCGGGATAGATCAGGGCCAGAAGCATCCGGGTCCGGAGCGCGGCCCGCTTTTCCAGATCATCGGAGATCCGCTCAATGACCACATCCAGAATACCGCCCAGTTCCCCGGCCCGGATCATTCCGGTCAAGGTGGGTGGAAAGGTCTTCGGGTGTTTGGTAAACGCGTCGCTCATCGGGGTTCCTCCTTCGATATCGGTTTTTACTTGAAGCAGAATCCGTTTCATTTTCCGGGTTTCAGCCTGGTTCTGGAGAATACCGATGGATTCGGAAATACTGACATTGGCGTGGATCAGTGAAGAAAACATCCGGAAAAAAAGAATGCGTTCCCTGGTTTTGACCGGAAATCCGATGTCAAATTTTCTGATCGAGGCATCAGCCTCTGCCAGCTCAAACAGGTTCTGGACAATATGGCCTTCCGCCTTGAGCCATCTGGAGGCGACTCCTTCATCGGGTGCGGTGATGGTATTTTTGATCCGGGTACCGTCTGGAGCGATGGCAGTATATCTGTAAATCGGCATTTAATTCACCTTTTGTCATTCCATTGTGATACGTATGATTTCTTCGGGCGTGGTGAGTCCCTGCCGGATCTTTTGGATCCCTTCCTGCCGCATGGTGGTATAGGCGGTATGTTCCAGTGCCCAGGTCCTGATTTCGTCAAATGTGGCCCGGTCCATGATCATATGCCGGATCTGTTCATCCACGCCCAGCAGTTCGAAAATGCCTATACGTCCCTGGTATCCCAGGGTGCAGTGTTCGCACCCTGTTCCCTGCCGGATGTCAAAAGCGGTTTCTTCCCCAAGGCCGAGCATGGCCAGTTCGGTCCGGGAAACCGGCCGGGACACGGCGCAGGCCGGGCAGGTTTTCCGGGCCAGCCGCTGGCCCAGCACCATCCTTACCGATGCCGCCACCAGGAAAGGCTCGGCCCCCATGTCGATCATCCGGTTAAAGGCGCTGGGGGCATCGTTGGTGTGTAGGGTGGACAGCACCAGATGGCCGGTGACCGCTGCCCGGAGGGCGATGTTCAGGGTTTCCGCATCCCGGATTTCCCCCACCATGATGATGTCCGGGTCCTGGCGCAGAATGGCCCGCAGGGCCGAAGCAAAGGTGATTTTTTCACCGGAATCCACCTGGGTCTGGTTCACCCCCCGGACCGTCAGTTCCACCGGGTCCTCGATGGTGGTGATATTGGTGTGTTCGCTTCTGAGGGTCTGGATGGCTCCGTACAGGGTGGTGGATTTTCCCGATCCGGTGGGGCCGGTGACCAGAATGATACCGTGGGGGGCCTTGAGGCTGCCGGAAAAGGCGGCGAGCATGTCCGGCGGCATGCCCAGAGTTTCCAGGCCGATGCGCACGTCATGGGGGGGCAGCAACCGCAGTACCGCTTTTTCCCCGTGGATGACGGGCAGGGTGCTCATCCGCACATTGACCCCGTCCATGGAAAGATCCAGCAGCCGGGGTGTGAAATAAAACGCACCATCCTGGGGTTTTCGTCTTTCTGAAATGTCCAGCCCCCCCAGCACCTTGATACGTGAAATCAGTTTTCCGGCGGTTTCCGCAGGGAGAGTCTCAGTTTTTTTCATGACGCCGTCAATCCGGAAGCGGATGATCAGTTCATTTTTTTCCGGCTCCACGTGCACGTCCGAGGCTCCGGCATTGATGGCCCGGACCATGATTTTTTCAAACAGCTCGATGATGAAGGTGGTGTTGCCCTCTGCGGTCAATGATTCCGCCCGGATGGTAGTGTCAAAATCCCTGCTGTAGTAATGGTTCTGGAGCTGGGTAATCTTTTCCGGGGAGGTCAGTACCAGCTTGACCTGGCGCTGGGCCAGGCGGGAGATGTTTTGCAGCACGGCTTTGGGGACCGGGCCGGAACAGGCCAGCAGCAGTTCATTTCTGTTTCCCAGTGCCACGGGAAGCACCCCGGTTTTCTGGCACATTTTCTGGGGGATCATCGGTATCACCGCTGGCTGGATATCGGTCACAGCGTCTGACATCAGGGGTATCCCCAGAAATCCGGACAGTTCCGAAAGCAGGGTTTCCGGTGTCAGAAGTCCTTCCTTGACCACGGTCCGGCCGATCCGGTCTCTGGTGATTTTCTGCCGGTTCAGGGACTGGGTCAACTGGTCCTTGGTCAGCACGGACCGGTTGACCAGGTATTCGCCGAATCGTTCGTTTCTTGCCATAATATCTACCTGTTAAACCAGTTTTTTTTGGGGGGTGGTAAACATTCCATATTCGTTTCCCGGGCCTTTGACAGCCGGTCCTTCATCAGGTTCGAATTTTTGGCTGCAGCAATGGCAGCCTCCGTTGTGATTTTTCCCTCGTTCACCAGCTTGAGAAGGCACTGTTCCATGGTGACCATGCCGTCATTCAGGCCGGTTTCGATGGAAGAATAGATCATGTCATCCTTTCCCTGGCGGATGAGGTTGGAAATTCCCGGTGTGGAAAACATGATCTCCACACCGGGAAGCCGTCCTGTGTCGGATATGTTGGGGAGGAGCCGCTGAGAAATGACGGCTCTGAGGATGGAAGCCAGCTGTTGACGGATCTGGCTCTGCTCTCCGGCAGGGAAGGCACCCACAAGACGGTTGATGGTGGAAACACAGTCCCTGGAGTGGAGGGTGGAAAACACCAGGTGACCGGTTTCCGCCGCCATGATGGCGGTGCGCATGGTTTCAAGATCCCGCATCTCCCCCACCAGGATCACATCGGGGTCGGCCCGCAGGGCGTCCCGCAACGCCTCTGAAAACGACGGAACGTCGGAAAACAGCTCCCGCTGGTTGATGATGCTTTTGTTGTTGAAATGAAGATATTCGATGGGATCTTCGATGGTAATGATGTTCAGTGCCCGGTTGGCATTGATTTCGTGAATCACCGTGGCTAGGGTGGTGGATTTGCCCGAACCGGTAGCACCGGTCACCAGTACCAGCCCGTCCCGGATATAGGGCAGCCGGGACAGGCTTTGGGGCAGGCCCAGGCTGGAAAAGGTGGGAATGCCCGATGCCAGGAGCCGGAACACTGCAGACAAAGCCCCCCGCTGGTAATAGACCGCTACCCTGAACCGCCCCACACCGTCGATACTGATGGCAAAATCCACGGAGCGTTTTTTTTTGAGTACCTCCCGGTAGCGCTGGGTGAGAACCGAGTCCATGAGGGCTTTGATCTCTTCACCGGAACATGGTCGGTGGTTTTTCAGGGCCTCGATGTTTCCCTTGACCCGCACCATGGGGGGCATGCCGGCAGACAGGTGAAGGTCTGAGGCGTTCAGGCGCAGGGTTTCTCGGAACAGCCGGGTAATATCGGACGGGCTGGTTTCCGGGGACGGGATGTTTGTGATTGCAAGGCTCATTTGTTTTCCTCTTCGGTCATTCCGGGGGCCGGATCTGACAGCAGGGTGTCCCGCTGTTCCAGGACCGCCGGGTTGGAACTTTGCCGGTCCAGGAACCGGCGGGTTTCAGCACCGGCATATCCCGGATGGGTGATGATGTGGGGGGTCAGGACAATGACGGTTTCCGTCTTTTTTTTGGTTCTGTTTTCCTGCCGGAACAAAAAACCCAGCACCGGTATGTCTCCCAGGATCGGGACCTTTTTGATGCCGTCATCGACGGTCTCCCGGATGATGCCTCCCAGGGCGATGGTCTGGCCGGATCTGGCCGTAAGAATGGACTTGATCTTGCTTTTGTTCACCCCGTCCAGGGGAAAATTGACGACATTGCCGAAATCGTCACTCAATCCGATGCTGGAGATGCTGTACATGGGGGAGGAGATCTCCGCCTTGATCTCCAGTGTCACGGTGTGGTCCTCGTTAATGAAACTGGACATTTCGATGTCAGTGCCCAGCTCCTCGCGTTTGATATCCACGATAAAGGTGTTCAGGGTGTTGCCGCTGTCCCCGATGGGGATGGTTTCTTTTTTGACATCATCCCGCAGCGGCACCTCCTCTCCCACGAAAAAGTCCACCTTGCTGTTGTTGGCGCTCATCAGAAACGGGGAGGAGATGATGGTGGCCCGGCCCTGGCTTTCGAACAGAGAGATCCTGGCCTGGATATTGTTGAAAGATAACACTGCACCGGCTGCTGTGGAAGAGGCCGGGGTTATCCCATCCATGGTTGAAATGCCGAACCCTTCGGTCACGGTCTGTGTGGGATCAATCCGGCTTTGGACCGGGTTTCCCCCGAAATTGCCGTACTCAAACTGGAAAAAACTTTCAAATTCATCCCCCAATGTGATTTGGAGAATTTTCACTTCCAGGAGTACCTGGCTGGTGGGGGTGTCCAGGATTTCGATGATTTTTGCCATCTCATTGAGCAGGCCTTGATCCAGGGATCTGGCAATGATACTGTTGTTGCGCCTGAAAACCGTGAGAATGGCCAGCAGGGGTTTTTCTCCGGATTTTGCCGACAGACCCGACAGGGTTGTATCCTGAGGCTCAGCCGGCGATTCCGGTTCAGCGGTTCCGGCGTGTGCCGGATTTACGGATTTTTCAAAGGCCGGGTTCATGAAAATGATGCGCTGGGCCGAGGTTTCCAGCCTGGGTCCCTGGTATTCTCCAGAGATTTTTGTTTTTTCTTCCGGGTCGATATGGCCGTAGACCTTTTCATCCTCGATGCGGGACAGGTATACTTCGTGCCCCATCAGGGCCTGGATCAGCTTCGCCATGTCCGCAGCATTGGTGTATTTGATGGAAAAGGCTCGGGTGTGTTCCTTCTGGCGGACCTCGATGTCGTCGATGAATTCGGCCCGTGTCATGAGGGTGATTATGTTGCTGCCTTCCCGGTACCACAGGTCGTTGAGTCGGCAGATGGTTTCCAGGGCGGTCCGCAGGTCGGTGTCCTGCATGAAGATATTTATTTTCAGGTCTTCAATGGTTTTGGTGGGGAGCACGTTGTACCCGCACAGTTCAGTCAGGATCTGGGTGAGTTGCCGGATGGAAATGCCCCTGAGGATCAGGGAAGTGATTTTCTGGGACAGGCCTGCCATGGGCTCTGGCGGCTCCCGGGTTTCAGCCGGAGACGCCAGAAGGGCCTGTCGGGTCGCGTCGTCCACCACCTCTCCCTTTATGATCTTGACGATGGGGGCTTCTGCCTGCGGATAGATGTCCCCCAGGGTGGGGGCCTGTTTTTCGACACCGTCGATCACCACTCTCGTGTTGTAGGGATTGACCGGTTCAGGCACCGGCCCCTTCAGCCCGGTACATCCGGTCACGGCGGTGACGGACAGGATCATCAGGGTGGCCATCCACAGGGCCCCGGTCTGTTTTGCCACACGGATCATCTCAGTTCCACCTCATGGGTGCGGTTATCTTTTGCCTTGAACTTCAGGCCTTTTCTCCGGATCTCTTCAAGGGTGAATTCATGGATCACCCCGTTGAACGGGATGAATATCCGGTCATTTTTCGAATACACGGACGGGTGGTTGTCCCCGTTGATTTCCAGTAGCACCCGCCCGTTGGTGTCTGTGGTAATAAGCCCCATCACCCGGCAACGGGCCAGCGCTGCCGGGTAATCATACAGGTTCACGGATTTTTCCGGGGCATCAAAAGGGCTTCTGGCAGCGCATAATGACGGCAGGACCGCCAGAAGGGACACGGCCAGAAAAAAATGGGTTATATGCTTGGTCACGAGCATGAAATCTCCTTGTTTTTGAATCTAAATGTTTAAAATAAACTTGATTTGCAGCATTCCGGGTTGTCCGGGTGAACGCACCACTGCCAGATCCTGGATTTCCACCGCATCCTCCAGTTCCCGGACGTGGTCCAGAAACATCATCAGTCCCTGAAAGTACCCTTTTAAATCCATTTCAAAGGGAGACCATTTCAAAAATGGCCCCTGGAAAGGCGTTTTGGGGGTGATGGACTGAACCGTGAGGTGGCTGGAATCCATCAGCCGGGTGATCCGGGCAAGCAGTCGGGTGATTTCATCTGGGTTGCCGGTCTTGACCGCGAGGCCACCACTTTGTTTTCTGAGTTCCGCCAATGTTATTTTGTCCTGTTCAATAGTTTTTTCCAGTTGAAACACCGACGGGGTGTCATTGATCTGGTTCAGTTCCCGGACGATTTTGTTGCGCCGGTCCAGGGTTTTCTGGAGCAGCAGGACCTGGGGGTCATAGATATATTTCATGTAGAAAAAGGTGCTGGCGGCGATAAGGGCTGCAGCCAGGCCGAATTTTTCCAGGTTGCTCAGGGGTTTCAAAGAAGGTCCTCCAAAGGGATCAGGGTTTGCACGAACAGTTCAAATGCCAGTTTTCCCGCTTCTGCAGCATGCAGTTTCCGGATCACTGCAGCCCTGCACAAGGGGACATCCTGAAGCGAAGTGGCAAACAGGCTGATGGCGTTCAGGTCATGGGCGTACCCGGTAACGGAAAAGGCGTTCGGGTCCGGTTTTTCCTGGAGAATGGCATCCAGAACCAGGGTAGGGGGCACTGCCCGGGCAACGGCATTGAAAAAAGCGATCAGATGGACCAGTTTTTTGTCTGCCGTGGTCTGGATGTATTCGATCTTGTTCCGGGTATTCCGGATATCGGTTTTTATCTGTTGGGATACGGCCAGAAGCGATTCATACTGGTTGACCTGTTCCTTTTTCTGCTTCAGCTCTAGGGTATAGGTTTTGATTTCCTCCTTGAACACGTTTTCCTGGCGTTTCATGTACTGGTTGTGTCCCAGCAGCCCCAGTCCCACGACACCGGTGGCCACCAGGGGCAGGACATAGGCGTTTTTCCGGATACGGACTACCAGGGGGGCTTTGTCGTGGATGCCGATGTGCCGGTATTCCCGACCGCTCAGTTCTCGGATGGCAGCCCCTGCAGCTGTGCCGAACACGGCATCAGCAGGATCGTCTGCTTTGGCAGTTACTCCAGTGGCCCGGAAGATGCGCAGCGGCACAGCGCCGTGGGGGGCCCTTTCATTGAGATAGGCCACAATCCGGGAAACCGAGGCTCCGGGGCCGGTCAGCACTACGGATTCATGGGCCGGCACCTGGGAAAAGGTGAAGCTGAGGCTGTTCTCCAGGTCGTCGATGGGTTCCCGGCCTTCCAGGCAGGCCTGGATAGTGTCGCTGCTGAAGTTCAGCGTGTTGATCTGGTCAGGATGCCGCCCTTTGAAAATGGCGAAATTGGAGTAATCCGGCCCCACTTCCAGGATGGCCCGTGGGGTGTCGGCACCATCTAAGAGCAGGGGCATAAAAAAAACTGCCTCGGGCGGATAGATGCGCACCAGTCTGAGCCCGGCGGCCCGAAACCGTTCCTTGACAGCCATGTACACATTCCGTTCAATGGCTGAAATGTTCACCAGCAGGTCGCCGGTTTCCTCGTATACGATCTCCCCGGGCACGGACCGGGGCGGGGGCGGTATTTCCACCCCTACCAAGGCATGGGTGCCTGTGATGCCGGTGTAGGGTTCGATCTCCCACTTGGCTGCTTCCGACAGCCGGTACCGGGTCATTTGCGTCACTTTTTTGCGGTCCATGAACAGCTCATTGAACCGGGCGATGGCCGTGACATAAACGGCCTGCTTTCCGGTGTACTTCAATGTCCGGGCCAGCTCCCTGATGGTGTTGATGTCCGGCAGGTCCTCATCAGGCAGCGGGCGTTTCAGGCCGGCGTAATCCCGGATGTGAAACCGGCGGCCTTTTTTTTCCAGGATCACCCCCCGGAGCATATCCCCGGCCACCTCCACCCCCAGTATTTTCTGTGTGACAATCATGGGTAACGGGTCACGAGGCCGGGGTGAAATCATCGGTGTTCACGGTGATGCCGGAAATCACGGTGGATCCGGGTTCTGCAGTGATGTTCAGGACAACAGTCCGGAACAGTTCGCCGATATCGATCTCGCTGTTGCCGTCCGTGTCGTTCCAGAATACCAGGTACCGGGCCCCGGTGAAAATGGGGTCCGGGGTGGTGTCATCATATTTGAAAACAGGAGACCCCATGGACCCGACAGACCAGTCATCGGCAATACCGTCCCCGTTCACGTCAATGAGGGTGTCTGCTGTCCGGGTCTGGGAGGCAATATCCCCCTCTCCCCGGAAAAGTCGGGCTTTGGTGACACCGGCGGTGGCGTTGAGCACCGTAAGGGTGTGCAGGTCCAGATATCCGGGATAAAAATCCCGGGATCGGATCTGCAGATACAGGTTGTCCAGATTTTCAGGCAGGGACGGGTCATAGTCCCCCAGATCCAGGTCCTCCACCGGATCATCCGGGTCCTCCCCGAAATCATAGTCTTGGTCCGGCCCCGGAGACAGCACCATCAGCGCGTCATCAGTTGTGTCATGGAAAAACAGCAGGGTATTGTCCCAGGCATCCGTAAGCTTCTGGCTTTCTCCGTATCCGTCCGGGGTCGGCAGGTACCGGGTGCGCCATCCGATGCCCCAGAGGCTGAACGCAAGGTCGTCTCCGGAATCCACACTGTTGGGAGAGGACGTCCACAATCCCCGGGGCTGGCCTTTGGTATAAGGGGTGCCGTCATTATCTGCTTTATCCCAGTGTCCGTTTTCGGGATGCCACTGAAACAGGTCCGGCAAAGATCCCAGGTCTCCGGTGTACCCGGAGTTCCTGCCGGCGGGTGCCTCGCCGATGACAGCCCGGCGGATCTGGTTCAGAATATTTTGGGTCATCTGGGTTTTTCCCCGTGTCTCTTCTTCAAAAACCGTCTCAAAATCATGGGAATAAATTTTCATCACGATGTTGTCCCGGTTGGCCGGATGGTCAGGAGCATAGTTCTTCCCCATGGTGTCGTCCGCATCCTCGGTCCACACCCGGCCGGTGCAGGTGCCCTTTGAAGGGTAGAACCCGTCATGGTCCGGGCCTTCGGAGATGATCCAGAAAATGGTGGATCCGGGCCGGTCCGGATCTTGTGTGATGAAAAACCGCAAAGACCGGTGCCACCCGTCGGTGAGACGCCCCTCATTGTTCAGGAGCCGGAAGTTTTCCTTGTCATCATAGTGCTCCCCCAGGGAGGCGGCATAATCCCCGTCTTCCCAGGCCTCCCGGGAAAGCCCGGTGTGCCAGCGGGGTTCCAGGGCCAGGTATTGGTCATCGGTTTGGGCGTAATGGTCTGCCGTCTTGGGGTGTTTTTCCACGGGCGGCACCAGGTAAGGGCCTTTCCAGTTTTCTCCTTCCACTTCCCCGGGTGCGGGGTGACCAAGCAGGTCATACGGCAGGTCCTCGGTGAACCGGGTCCACAATCCCCGGGGCTGGCCTTCATTTTCCGTTTCCAGGCCCCCGATATGGTCATTGTTTTCCGGATCATCCGTGAGTCTGCGGTAGGGCCGGTGCCACTGCCATTTTCCGGCAGTGAATGTCCCGGAAGGCCGGAAGAAAACTTTGGCCGGGTCCATGTCATAGGACGGTCCCTGTCCCAGCCCCTGATCCGGATTCGGCCAGGAGAGGCCGGCATAATCGTTGCGCACTTGGGCCCTGGCCTCCCACAGACCGGGAAAGTGTTTCATGTCCCCCACATACCCGCCGATGATCCGGCGGCCCTTGGGGTCATACACCCCGTCCGGTCCCATGACGGCGGCCCGGATTCGGTCCATCTTTTCAAGGGTGATTTGCCGGCGGCGGGCATCATCCATCACCCCGGCCCCGGACCAGGCCATGGCCGTGATCAGGCCCAGGATGAACAGCACGATCATCACTTCCAGCAGGGTGAAGCCGCTGTCGGACCGGTGGATGGGGGTAAAAAGTGAAGTCATGATAACAACTGCCTTGTATTCGGATGTCAGGTTCGGCTCTTCCAGTGGCGCACCCCCGGCGGGACCGGGATGCGCCACTGGAAGAGCGGCGGGGCCGATATCGGCCCCGCCGGGATAAGGGCCGTTTCAGGCCGGTGAAGGGTTAGGGTGTTACTACTGTGCCGATAGTACCGTCGTCATCAATGTCGATGCCCCAGAACTCTTCGTCATCCGCCGGGAACATGTGGCCTTCCGGGCACTGGGTGGCATACTGCCATCTTTCCTGGGCCGAAGCGATGTCAAAGGTCCGGACCTTCAGGTTGTCGTCGTTGTCGGCAATGACATAGCCGTCAGCCGGTTCGTCGTCATAGGCCACGGCCTGCAGTTCTTCCAGACCATCAATTGCGGTGGCGCCAAAACCAAGGCTGGCAATGTCAGCTTCAAACCGGTCGGCAGTGGCTTCCAGACGCGGCAGCACCAGGTTGTAGTCGTTGTAGGTCACGTTGTCGGCATTCTGGATGCCGCCCGGGCAATGGGCCGCGTTGGCCACGATGCCGCCGGTGACCAGGCTGTTTTCCGGACCGAAACCCAGCACGATGCGGCCGAACCAGTCGGGCTCGCCCCAGTTTTTCTCATCCTCGTGCAGATCCCAGTCGGTATCGTTATGACCGATACCCACCATGGCTACGGCAAAGGGGGTCGTGCCGGTATCGGTGGGAACAGTGATCTCTTCCAGGGTCGGGGCCTTGGTGACGGTGGTGGCCAGGGTTACGTCGTTGTTGATTGACTCATCATAGTCATCCTTGAATCCGGAGCCGTCTTCGTTATAGGCATCGTAGGCATTCAGGTTCAGCACCCTGGTGATGCCCATGTTCTTCAGCTCGGCTGCTTCATCGTCATCCAGATAGTGGATGCGGAAGTGGTTTCTTTCCATGAATTCAGAGGCCAGGGTTTCCGGGCCGTTTTCCGGATTATCGTCAGATACCGCCGGGATCTGGTAGGTGTTGTCCGCGGTTTCTTCCACCAGGTTGGTCAGCTTGCTGGGAAACCGGTTGGTCTGTTCGAAAAAGGTGGACATCATGGTGACCATGCGGTTCTGGTTGGAATCGCACACCGTGTCCACGGCAGAGGAGGATATCCCGCCGAGCCGGGGGGCCACCATGGCGATGAGAAACCCCATGACCGTGAGAACCACCAGGATCTCCAGAAGCGAGAAACCGGAACTGTTTTGAATGGGTTTTTTGACCGAATTGGTCGGTTGATCGGTATTCATGTTGTACTTTCTCCTTAATAATAGTTTTCAAGGTTCCAGTACACACAACTCACCCGCAGAGTCTGCTGCACTATTGATTGTCTGTCGATCGATTGAAAACCCTTCCAGCGCGTTGCTGCGACAGGGTGGTGACCGGTCCCGAGTGTTTTACCTCCTTTCTTTTACGGGTTGCATCAAAGCGGCTGTGACATCCTAATGGTTTGAATACGGACCGGTTTGGATATCATAGTCGACCACAAACCTGTAATCTTTTCCGCACCGGATAATGATCTCTTTCTGTTTTTTTTTCAGAAATTTCATTTCGACCTTGAGTTCTCCGAAGCCGTCATGAAGAAAAATTTCACAATAGAGTTCCCTGATTTTATCCAGTATTTGCGCATGTTCCGTTGATAGACTCATGGTAGGGTCTGACATTTCCTTATGTTGGGTTAGGGTTGCCGGCGGATATAAGGTCCGGGGTTCTGCTCCTGAATAGTGAGAAAAAAATGGAATTCATCTAACCTCCGTGCAAAAGGGCGACAGGCGGTGAATCAGTCTGGAAGCGGAATCAAACAGATGTTTCACCGTCTGCCGCCCGGATGAGTGATTAAAGGGTTTGAAACGTTCCGGGGTCAATGATTGTATTTTTTGAAATATCCATGGGGTTGCTGCCTCCTTGATATGATCGGGTCAGAATTTTTTTGACAGGGACAAAACAGCGCCTGTCTGCTTTTATAAGCGCTTATAGTACAGGAAAAAACGTATGTCAATAAAAAATAAGCCAAAGCTAAATTTTTTTGTCTATCCATACAAAATAGGTTTTTTATCCGGTTTTGCTCCCAGGATTCTGAATAGTCCAATAGTGGCATCCTTGACGGCCTGCGCCACCGGGTTCGGATCTCATCCGAATCTTTCTGCCCATAATGCTGACCAGTTTTCTGGAAATGGTCAGCCTCGGTCCGGTGTCCCTCCTTTCGATCTGACGGATCATCCAGTTCATGTTTCGCATCAGGACAATTATTTCGTTTTTATCAGTATCTTCAAAATCAGGCAATCCACCGCCTCTGGATGTTGAACAGGCTGACAGCAAACAGACCGATGCAGAAAACGGCCAGAACTGCCAGGTCCACCAGATACGGCAGGGTATGTTCTCCGCGCACGGCCCCGTGCAGCAGGTCGGCCCCGTAGGTCAAGGGCAGGAAATAGGCAAGTGGTTCCAGGAAAAACGGCAGCGCACTGACGGGAAAAAACAGCCCGCACAAAAAGATCATGGGAAACCGGAAAAAATTGGAAAAGGTCTGGGCCTCGAACACCTCACTGACAGCCACGGCAATGAACAGCCCCATGAATGTGGATGCCACGGAAATCAGAAATACGGCCGGCACCAAAATCCCCCATGCCACCTGTGACAGATCGGTCAACCATACAGCCAGGAAAAGGGGCACCAGGGCGTTGAGTATTCCAAACAGGATCGCCCCGCTGGTCTTGGCCAGCATCAGGATTTCAAAGGAAAGGGGTGCCAGCAGAAGGCGCTCAAAGGAGCGGTTCTTTTTTGCTTCTGTCACATCCACTGCCCGGTCCTCCAGAAACCGCACCAGCGGGCCGACCCGCACCGGGCTGCCGGATGTCACCCGGATCATCCCCTGTTCCGGAAACGCGAATGCCAGGTCCGGGAATGTGCGGTCCAGGGTGTCTGCCAGGTCTTTAGTCCGGCCGATGCAGGTCACTTGCAGTACATGGGTGTCCCGCACGGGCTGAATCAGGTTGTCCACCGTGTCTGTCCGAATTGTTCTGCCGGATACGATGAAGGCGATCCGGTCGCACAACCGCTCGGCCTCTTCAATATAATGGGTGGTCAGAAAAATGGTGGTGCCGTTTTTGTGCAGCGCACGGACCAGCCGGCGCAGCTGCCGGGCGCTGGCCACATCGATGCCGGAGGTGGGTTCATCCAGAAACAGAATGTCCGGCCGGTGGATGATACCGGCGGCAATGGCGAGTTTGCGCCTCATACCCTTGGAATATCCGCCGAATTTCCGGTTTGCGGCCCCGGCAAGGTCAAAGGTGTCCAGCAGTTCCCGGGCCCTGGACTTTCGCTCGGCATTGCCGATGCCATACAGGGCCGCACAGAAGCACAGGTTTCCAAAGCCGGTCAGTTCCGGATACAGATTGCTTTCATCCGGCACCACTCCAATGAGATGCTGGGCGGCCCGGGGATTTTTGGTACAGTCGATGCCGCTGATATGGATGGTGCCGGCATCCGGCCGGGCCAGCCCGGTGAGCATGTTGATGGTGGTGGTCTTACCGGCCCCGTTGGGACCTAAAAACCCGAATAGCTCACCGGACCGGACCTCGAAATCAACGGCCGATACGGCCTGGACCTTGTCAAACCGTTTGGCAAGGCCCTGGGCCTGGATGGCCGGGGACGGGTCAGGAGTCATCCCTGCCCTCTGTCCGGGCTGTGTTGTCAGTGGGACAGGTGCAGGAATGCTGTGCTTCATCCCCATGGCATTTTCTGATCTGTTCCGGGGTGCAGTCTTCCGGACGTCCCTTGAGTTCCACCGGGTTCTGACACCCGCAGGTTTGTTCACACATGGTCATACCTCATCTTTATCTTGACATCTTTTCCAACCAGTCCGTTCCCATCTGGAGATATCCGCCTGATACAGATCACTGCCGCTTTTCAGGTGCTGCTGATCTGGTGCCTGACGGACACGGTCACGGGGTGCGGGAACAGGCAGGTGCCCGGGAAGGGCCGTCCAGGGCTGGTACTGCTTCTTCTCCAAACGGCCGTGCCCAATTCAGCAGCACCGGGACAACAAAATAATCGGCTGCCAGGGCCGCCGCAATACCGGTGGACACCAGGATGCCCATATTGACAAACACATTGGCCGCTGATGCCAGGTAGGCTGAAAAGCACAGGATCAATACCGTGGATGTTAAAAACAGGGCGGTGCCCACGGACAGGAAAACCCGGCAGAAGGTTTCATGGTAGCTGCCGGTGCGCGCAAACTCCAGCCGGCTGTGGCTGATAAAATGGATGGTATCGTCCACGGCCAGGCCCAGCAACATGGGGATCACGGTGACGGTCATCATGTCTAAGGGAATGCCTGCAAACCCCATGATGCCGCCCACGGCCAGGGCAGGGGCGAGGTTGGGAATCATGGCGATCAGGCCGGTCTTCAGGCTGCCGAACACCAGGGACATGAGCACGGTGATTACCCCCAGGGCAATGAACAGAGACTTGATCTGGCCCCGGGTCACATAATCCATCATGACCGTGAACTGGGAGATGGAGCCCACCAGCAGCACCCTGGCATCGGGAAACAGCTCTTCCCCCAGCGCCAGAATCCGGCGCAGTTCCCCGGCCGCTTCCCCGGAATTGTAGTCATCCACCTCCACCATCAGCCGCAGCCGCTGATACTCATAGTCCACCCATTTTTCCGCCTCGGCCCCGCCGGCGTTTTCATACAGCAAAAGCAGCTGGGCGATCATTTCCCGGCTCTCCGGAATGCGGTGGTATGACGGATCCCCGGCATTGACCACCTGGTTCATATCCTTGATGATGTCCAGCAGCGAGCTGACCTTCTTGGTGAGGTGAAAGGACTGCACCTGTGCCACCAGCCGGTCGAATTTTTCCAGATTTTCCGGCTCCCTGGCCGCCCCCGGTTCATCAAACTCCAGGGCCACGCCATAGGAATACAAAGAACCCACAGGGGTCTTTCCGATATAGTCCAGGCGCTCCACATAGGGAATGCCGATACCCATGGTGCGCCGGATGTCAAAGGAGACTTCGAACCGGGAAAACCCAACCAGACAGATGGCCGCGACAACAACAAACACGGTCATGGTGAGCCCGGGCCGGGAGAGCACCCGGCGGCCCAGGTAATGCATGAGCCGGTCCACGGGCCGTCCGCCCGGGTGTCCCGTGATCACCCGGGGTACAATGTCCCTGCCGAAGCTCAGCAGAGCCGGGAGCAGGAAAATGACCAGCACCCAGGTGACCGCCACCAGGCAGGCGGCGGTCAATCCCACCCAGCGGATGGGCCGCAGGGGAATGAAGACAAACGTCAGCATGGCGGCGATGGTGGTCAGGGCACTGAACAACAGGGGCCACCCGGTTTCTTCCACAGCATGGACCAGGGACTGGCGGCGCCGGCCCGTGTACAGGAATTGGCGCGTAAAGAAATTGAAGACATGGATGGAATAGCCGATGGCCAGGGCCAGGCTCAGGAAAACCGGCAGAAAAATCATGGAAGGGTCGCTGCTGATCCCCAGATAACCCTGGACCCCGAAAACCATGACCATGGCACTCACCGCAGTGACCAGGGGAAAGACCACCCCCCGCAAGCTCCGCAGGGACACGGCCAGGATGATCACGGTCAGCACCAGGGAGATGCCCAGGAGTTTCGGGGTTTCCCTGGCGAAAAAATTTCGTTTTTCCACATTGATGACCGGCAGGCCGGTGGTTTTCGGGTTCAGTATCCGGTATTGCTCCTGACCGGCGATCTCATTGACGGTTTGTCCGATGATCAATTCCGGGCTCTGTTCACCCGGGCGGGCCGAAACGTCGGGAAGCGGCTTGAGCCGCAGCATGATCCAGGTATACCGGCCGTCTTCGGACACAATCCGGTTGCGCATGGACGGCTTGGAAAGGGCCAGTTCCCGGATTGTGGCCAGTTCATCCGGAGATGCCGGGATGACCCGGGGCACCAGGTCGATGATTTCCATGCCCTCGTCCGTGCCCAGGGTGAATTCAAAATCGGTCAGGGAAAGCACATCATCGGCATAGGGCACCTTTGCCACCAGTTCCCGTCCCAGGTCCCGGATCCCGGAGAGAATTTTTGGCGTGAACACGTTGTCCGCCTCCACCAGTACGGCACAAAAATCGTCATTGCCGAAGATCTCTTCGAACCGTTCCCGGGTCTGCATCAGTACGTCATCCTCCAGAAACCAGCTTTCCTGGGAAACATCGGATTCCAGCAGCCGCAGCCCGCCGGCGGCCCCGGCCATGACAACAAGGAAAACAATGATGCTCAGCCACCGGAACCTGACAATGATTTCCCCGAGTATTTTAAACCGGGTGTTGATTTTCTGTATATTCATCATAAAACGGATTCTCCGATTTTTTCTTTTGTTTTAAAAACTGTACTTCACCCTGATCCACGCCTGGGTGTTGTCCTTGTACCTGCCGTATTGTCCGTCGCGGCAGCCGTCGAAGAGATCCGCCCCCACCAGAAAATGGAGCGCATCCGTCACCGCGTAATCCGCCTTGACCTGGTCAAAGAAATCCCCCTGGTTCATGTTGTAGAAAAGCATGTTGGACAGGGTCAGGGTCTGGTTCAGCAGCTTTCTGGATATGTTCAGCGTGGCCAGGTAACCGGTTGCCGGTTGACTCAGACTTTGGGTGTGACCGAACAGATGCTCCCCGATCAGCTGGGCCGTGATGGTCCAGTCGCTGCCCGGTGTCCAGTCCACGCCGCCCAGCCACTTGAGGCTGTCCTTTTGCACCGGGTTTCCGAAAACAGAAGCCGGTTCAAAATACCGGCCCAGGTAACAGGCAGCTTCGCTTCGGAACACGAAATCGGACCAGGGCCGGGAAACCTCCAGGCCGAAGACGGTCATGCGGTGGTGTTTCGGCGCATATGCCACGCAGAGCACCTCCTCCCGGACCCTGACATCCCGGTGCATGGCAGGGAAATCATCCCGGGTATAAAAAACTGATGCAGCCATATCCCAGCCCGGAAGATAGGCGGAAACCTTCAGGGCCACCTCGCTGTCTGCAAGAAAACGTCCGGGTTCGTCAGAACATTCCGAGGATACCCGCATATCCTGCGGCAGGCTCTGGTCAACAGCCCAGGGATTGTTCCCTGTGGGCAGCACCGCTGCTCTGAAAACCGGTATCCAGATCAGCTCCGTATCAACCCATCGGCCCAGGAACCGCAATTTGACGGCATCCACGGGCATGCGGATTTCATCCAGGGTCCGGGTCACGGATTCAGTATAATCCGGCGGGGATATGATATCGGTGATCTGCACCCCGTCCGCCTTGCCCCAGATGATGGTTTGCCGTCCGATGCGCACATCCCATCCGTTGCCCACATGCTCCAGCCAGGCTTCGTGTATCCCGGTCCCGGTCTCTGAAGACAGGATCCGGTTTTTTTCTGCATCCGCGGAAACAAATCCATAGATAGAATCCAGATCCACCCCCAGTTCCAGGCGCATTCTGGCCCGGGATGTCAGCGTGTCACGGGGTTCCTGCACCCGCACGGAATGGATGGTTTCCAGAAGCCCGGAAAAGGACAGCCGCCGGGTCCATTCCGCCGTCCCGCTGCCCGTCTCTGGCCGTCCCGCCGCCTGTCCAAAAGCCGGCAGGCCGGCGACAAGCACCAGGATGATGATCAGGGACAGCCGCATATCTATCTGATGCGGCCCCGCTGGATGGTGGACACCTGGAAGAGCCCGTCTTCAATGCCGGTATCATACTGCACGGATGCCATGCTCATTACCGTCTTGTGGTCCCGTGAGACATTGTCCATCTCCGAGCGGAACAGGGTCCAGAATCCCTGGTGCTGCCGGAGGTCCAGCGCCCTGTAAACTTTCACCAGGCCGTCCTTGTCAAAATATTCGGCCTGGACAACCATGTGTGCCGTCCGGCTCACCCACAGAACCCTGCGCGTGTATATTTCCTGCGGATCCACAGGGACCGACGCCACCTTCCAGCAGTCATGCCCCATGGCTATCTCTTCCCCCAGAAGGGTATGGGTGTCTTTTTCCACGTTGCGCTTACCCATATCGTCATACGTGAAATCCGAGCCCATGAAATAGTCGTTGCGGGATGATCCGCTGATGCGGCGGACCTTTTTCAGGGCCGGCATGTACAGCCATTTGTCATCCTCCCGGTCCGGGTCATCATACTCCCAGGACAGGTACGCGGTTCCCCGGACATCCGCCGGTTCCCTGAAAACCATCACCGATTTTTTGTCCCGGCCGTAATCTTTGGAAAAGCTTTCCACCTGGCGCACCCGCTCACTGCCCCGCTTGTTGATCAGGGTCATGGTCAGAACAGACCGGCGGTCTTCGCCGTCCGGACGGTCGTAAGCCAGGACCATGACGTCTTTGCCGGTGAGTTCCCGGGCCTGAACCGGAAAAGGGTTCAGGCAGAAAGCCGCGAGAATGGTAATTATCACCAGTCGTTCCAGTTTCTGTGTCATTTACAGACCTCCTGTTGTTATTTTACCGTGAAAGTCAGACTTGCGCCCTGGTATACCTGGTCGGCCTTGCCGATCAGGTCCTTGAGCGGCCCGTCCGGGGTCACGTCATCCTTGTGGCTGACGCTGATCATCCATTGTCCGGAACTTTGGACGCGAAATTGTGCGTTTCCGTCGATGATGTAGGAAAACAGGGAAAATCCTTCGCTCTGGCCGAAACTGCTGCTGTGGGCCGTGATGTATTCGATGCTTTTTGCCGTGGCGGTGAGCGGCTTGCCGTGGAACAGCACCGTCACTTCCACCAGGTCGCCGGCGCGCAGACTGCTCAGGTCGGTGCGGGGGATGATCTCCAGGTCATGGCCCAGGGGCTCTGGATCCTGCCACCCGCCCACGGTCAGAAAGGACTTGGCAAAGGCCTGATATTTGACGGACACCAGCACCTCTTTGATGCCGGAAATCTCGTTGCGCGGTTTCATCTGCATGCGGGGTTTGCCCGCCTGGTCGATATACTGGGTAAAGAAAGACGGCACAGACGCTGCACTGAACTGATACACCCCATTGGCAGCCCCTTTTTTCAAGGCCACTTTCTGCAAGGCCATGTCCCCGGCAAACAGATCAAAACCGCCGGAGGTCTGCACAGGTTCGCCGGAATCAGGTTCCGGCCGGATCAGGCCGGTTTTCGCCAGGGCCGGGTCGATCAGTTCGAACTGCTCCAGGCCGATCCTGCCGCCGGGGGAGTTGAGGATGTCATCCATGGGCAGAACATGCCCCCAGCCCAGGGAGACCAGAGCGTGGGGCGGCTGATGCGCATGGGATTCAAAAACGTTGATCCACAGAGAGTGGGCCTGGGCCGATGTGGCCATACCAATTGCCAAAAATAAACCGCATAAAACCTTTTTCATTGGATATACTCCTTTTGTTTTAATAGGTATGGGTCAGGTTTTACCACTGATCCCAAGGTGGTTGATTGGTTTTTGAAACGCATTTCAAGGGCTGCGGCGAAGGTGGCGGTGCAGATTTTCAGCACCACCGGGGGCATCCGCAGTTCCTGTTTTGTCCGGGTTTGTTTTATCCCGGGGTCATATAAGATTATAAAAAAGTGCATAGTCTGATGTTTTTATTTAAGTTAGTTTTGTCAAACAACATTCTAACTACCTAAAAATCGTACAATGCCCTTTTGCTGATGTCTGTTCTACCCCGATCGGGAAAAAGAATGCCCTGATCCGGAAAAGAAGGGTTTCCGGGTCAGGGCATGGCTGTTGCTGTTTGGTCAGGCGGTTATTTCAGAAGGCGGGAAGGCAGGCAGCCGTTTATCACATGCCCGGCCGGCTGTGTATATGAGGATGGGGCCGATACTGCCGCTGCACAGCCACAGATCTCCATCCTTTGTGTTTATACGAGGATGTTGACTGTGTAATCCCTGTCGGTGACGTCAATTTTAAAAGTGTGGCTATGGGTGGTTCCCATTAGGAATGCCATCAGAACTGACAGCAGACTGATAATGCTCGCGGCTTTTTTCAACTTTTGTTTTCCTTTTTTTAAGAATTAATGATTCATGGATTCAAAAATCCGACCCCAAAATTGAAAGGTAAAGCCTAAGCTAATCCTTACAGATTAAAACCGGTAGACCACTGTGGCGCCAAGCTCTCTTGGATCGCTGTAGACGGTGTAATACCCGCCCGCATAGTCGTAGGAGTTGTACTCTTCATCAAAGAGGTTTTTACCGTATAGGTAGATGTCAAAGGTTTCCCACTCCCAGCCGATCTTCGCATTGACAATTTCATAGGCGTCACGGGAAGCGTCGTTGCTTGAATCCAGATAGGTTTTTCCGACACCGATCAAGTCGCAGCGCAGGTAAAAGCCTGCCGGGCTTCTGTACTGGGCGCCTAAGTTATAGGTATATTCAGGTGAGTAAGAAATTTTATTTCCAGAGTAATCGCCGGTAAGATCCCTGTGCTGGTCAAATTCAAGATTTGCATAACCTATGCCTGCATTGATGGTGACGCCGTCCATGGGGGTGCCAACCACCTCGATCTCCCCGCCATATCCCGATGCTTCGGCGGCATTGGTAATATAAGTCTCGGTGGCGGAGATAGCTTCATTGACCTGCATGTCTGAAATATTCATATAAAATACCGCCGCATTCACCGTCAGGCGATTGTTTAAAGCGTGCGTTTTTACGCCCACTTCATAGGACCACAGATTTTCTTCATCATAGCTTGTGTAGGCGGGGTCGTTGGCATAGGCATTGAACCCGCCGGAACGATAGCCCTTTGTAACAGAGGCATAGGTGTTGGTATCCGAGGTAATGGCATAATCCAATGCCACTTTGGGAGACAGTGCACTCCAGGACTCTTCCAGAAAGCTTCCTGTACGATTGTCCGTGAATTCCATGTCCTGTTTTTCATAGCGCAATCCTGCTGTGAAACCTAATTTTTCAAAAAGGGCATATCTTGCCTGGCCGAACAGGGCATAAGCCTCTCCTTGAGTGTTACTGTCATTGTACGGTGAGAACCCCGCACCGGAATCCAGATCCACAAGCGTATCGTTGTCATCCTTGTCGTAATAGAGCCCGACAAGCCAGTTAAGGCGTTTGCCTGCATTGTCCAGCCGCAACTCCTGGGAAATTTTGTTGTAATTACTTTTATCTTTGCTGTGCTGATAGGTCATGGACGAAAAGTCCCAGTCATAATGATTGTCGTTATCAAAGGTCCGGTTTGAAGTAATGGAGGTCAGTTTCAGGGTATCGGTGATGTCATAGTTGATTTTCAATGACTGGGTGTGGGATTCGGCATCGGTGTAACCCTGATGGTTGGCCATGATCTGGCGCGTTGAAGGGTCTGGTATGCCGAACATGGCGGCATAGGCTTTGGAAAGGGACATATCCTGGGCCGCGTTGTTATAGGTGATACCTGAGAAGAGCAGGGAGATGTCCAGGTCCTCCGTGGGGGTCCAGCGCAGGGAGCCTTTGCCGTACCAGTTTTCCCTGTCGTTGGCTGTCTCACCGGTCAGGATATTTTCGATATATCCGTCTTTGCTGTAATGCTGTCCTGCAAGACTGAAAAACAAGGTGTCCTGCATGATGGGGCCTGCCAGATTGCAGTTGACTTTTTGTTTATTGTCTTCCCCATACTCTCCTGCGACTTTACCGCGAAACTCATTGTTCGGCTGCCGGGTGATGATATTGATGACCCCTGCCTCCGTATTTTTGCCGTATAAAGTGCCCTGGGGACCACGCAGGACTTCCACCCGTTCGATATCCAGAAAGGTATCCTCAAAACCTGCGACTGCGAGAATGGGAACGCCATCCACAAAGAGACCTGTGGAGACGGTTCCTGAGTCCAAAAAGGCATGAAGACCTCGAATGGAAGGGGTGTCAAAGCCTGGAGCGCCGTTGTTGAACATGGTCAGGTTGGGCACAAAATCACTTAATTCGGAGATAGATTCAATGTTCAGATCTTCAATGTGCTGGGTATTGAGCACACTGATGCTCATGGGCACGTCCTGAACATCTTCTTCATGCTTCTGGGCAGTAACGGTAATGGTCTCCTGAACATGCTCTTCTTGGGCCCGGGCGCTGATTGGTATCAGCAGCCAGGTCAGCAAGAAGGCCAGGAAAATACTGCTAAAAATAACGGGCTGTAGTTGTCTGGGGTTACATGCACGGCGTTGATATTTCATTTGTTTTGTCTCCTTTAGGTTAGGTCAACCGAATAATATTTCAAACACCTTAAAATCAGACAGTGCATTATTAATGATTTCAGTTCTACTCTGATCCGGAAAAAGAAAGCCCTGATCCGGAAAAGAAGGGTTTCCGGGTCAGGGCATGGCTGTTGCTGTTTGGTCAGACGGTTATTTCAGAAGGCGGGAAGGCAGGCAGCCGTAGTGTTTTTTAAAGGCGGCGCTGAAGTGGCTGGGATTGGCATACCCCACGGACAGGGCAGCCTCGAGAATGGAACATCCGCCGGATTCCATCAAACCCAGGGCCTTTTCCATGCGCAGTTTGCGCACATATTCACCAATGGTCGTCCCGGCCCGGCGCCGGAATCCGGCTTTCAGGTAGCATTCGTTGATGGCCACCCGTTTGGCCAGTGCTGGAATGGTCGGTGGATCCACACATTCTTGTTTCAGGATATCCACTGCCTCGTCGATGGCGGACCACATTTGAGAATTTGGGGTGGATGCAGGATTTTGTGCAAAAAAATCCAGGGAAAAAATCCGGGAAAGCAGGTCAAGTACGAGGGATTCGAACTGCAGTCTGCCGCGAAGTGTATCTTTTCTGATTGCCAGCAACCGGGTAAACGTATTCATGAAAGAGGGACTGCCTTGTGACAGCCTTTTGAAAGCCGGCCGGCGGCCAAGCATGGGCGATCCCTTGGTGCTGTTTGTCATACGGGATTTGTCTTTCAGGCATGCTTCCGCCATCCAGGGAGGCAATTCAATGGAAAACCCTTTCATCACACGCCCGGCCGGATGTGTATAGAGGATGGGGCCGATACTGCCGCTGCACAGCCACAGATCGCCGTCCTTTACCGTGTCCTCCACCGCTATTTCCGGAATGGAGAAATGAAACTCCCCGGAAATGGACATTCTGAATCCAAGTGTCGCTGTTTTATCGGTATAACAGGCTTCAAGCGGTTGATTGAGCTGGTAATCACAAAGACCGATTGTCAGGCCGTTGTGCAGCTGCCACATTTCCATCCAGCCGGTACCGGTGCGGGGGGAGAGTTCCAGGCGCAAATGGGCGCTGTTGTCCCACTGAACCGGGGTGGATTCAACAAACACCTCCAAATTCTCGTGGTGTCGGCGGTATTGGTCGATCATCGATACGCCGCCGTCAGAAAATATTTCGTGATTTTTCACCCTTGTCCTGTTCCGGCTTAATCCTTGGCGGCTTTGCGGGCGATGTCCAGGTCCATGGGGCACATGGGGGTCTCTATGGTCATGGACCGCACCGATTGGAATCCGCACCGGATCATGGCTTCGGCCACAAATCCCTGGTCCAGGGAAAAATCGATATTGGTGCGCATGGCATCGGCCAGATGGCCCAGCATGATTTCGGGTTTTGTGTGCTCATGGGTCAGGCCGTCCTGGAAACTGGCAAAATAGCCGCCGGGTTTGAGGGCGGCATGAATTTTGGTGATGAGGGGATCCATGTCGAATTTGGCAAAATTCAGGGTGGCACTGGCCCAGACAAGGTCATACCCGTCTCCGATATCATCGGACAGGTAATCACCGGCGGCAACGGTAACCCGGCCGGTCATTCCGTATTGATCGATGAATGTCCGGGCCACCTCGGTGACTGCAGCACGGTCAAAGACCACCCCCTGCATGGCCGGATGGGCATTCACGATGTAAACTGCAAAAAGGCCGTGCCCGCCCCCCAGGTCCAGCATTTTTTCAAAGGAGGCAAACCCGGGCAGCCTGCTGAGAATTCCAGCAATCTTCTCTCCTGTTTCCCCGAGCACCCAGGGCGCACTGTCCCGGGTCATTTGTGCCCAGAGCGCTTCGGAGCTGAAATCCCTGCCGGGGTCACCGGGCAGCGGTCCCTTTTGAACGTATTGCAAAAGATCCTCAAGAGGATCGATACTCATTTGTCCGGATATGCGCAACAGCCCGCCGATAAAGGCCGGCGCAGTATCCACGAGAAACGTCTGCGCTGCCGGAAGATTGCGGTACAACCGGTTTTTTTTTTCCACCAGATCAATGGTGGCCAGGGCATCCAGGAACCGGCGGGTGTTGTCTTTGTGGGTGCCAAGTCGGCGGGCCACATCATCTGCGGAACAAAATGATTGCAGGTGGTTAAACAACCGCAACTCCAAAGCCGACATCATGAGCTTTGCAGCAACCGGTCCCATGGAAATCCGCCAGATCTGCTTATAGGATTCTGTTATATTCGGCAATGCTTTCATGGGGTTACTCCTTTTTTTGACGGATGGATTGAACATTTTCTATCATGGCATGTAAGTGCTTATATGACAGGAAAAAATTCATGTCAATGAAAAAAATAAGGAAGAACTAAAATTATTCGTTTATCAATACAAGGCGGATTTTTTTCGGGATGGTTCAACTCCTGCTGAAGGGGCGACCGGGAATACTCAGGGCCTATCGTTGTGCTAAATATTATCAAACATAGATCCCTGTTTTTGATGGCAGTTCGTCGGCAAAAGCGATATGGCCCATCAAGATGGTGTGGCAGCTGCTGTATCTCATGCCGGTGGAGATGTTTGAAGAGAATAAGCGGGGTGGGTGATGGGAATCCACACTTTGAACCGAATGCGGGAAGCAATCCGAACTCGTAATTACGTCATGACTTTGCAGTAAATAAAACATGAGGTAGAATATGATTTGTGATATTTGTGGAAAAGAAGACGTCAAAATTCGTTACGTAACTCGTAGTTATGGCAAAGAAAAGGATCATTTAACGCCGGGGGAAAACCAGATTTTCACCCGGGTCATTCTGCCATGGAACATCCCGAAGCTGGACTGGAGATAGCCGTCGATCTCAAAATTGTCTGGGGCCGTGAAAATCTCATCAGACATTTTTTTCATCACTATTTCAATCTGTTAGCTATGCAACTAAGGGTTTTTGCCTATAACTGATAGGGGGTTTTCCCTATATTGACATTCCCCGGTATCGATAGTATGGCATAAGATCAGGTCGTGACAATATCCTCGATTAGAGATGATTGAAAATAGCCTGTGTCCCGCATAATCCAAAGATGCAGGGAGCCCGGGTAACCTGAAAACAGGAGGTGTTCATGAAACTCTTAGAATGGGAAGTGTCTGAAAAATGCTTGAAGGTTCGGGCCGGATAAGGATCAGGCTGATGTAAGTTTTATGAAAACTGTTTCTGCTAAAATTCCGATTTCCGATGTTGTCCTGGATGAATCCATTTATCCCAGGGAAACGATTGATCACCGGCGCATTGCCGTTTTTGAAGAAAATATCCGGGATGGGTTTGAGTTTGACCCCATCGAGGTACAGGTATGGCCGGACCCCGACAATCCGGCAAAGGTCAGGTACCGGATCCTGGATGGGCGCCACCGGTGGGGCGCGTATAAAAAAACGGGTGCCACCCACATCGAGGTGGTGATTATCACCCTGGACCAGGTGGAACCGATCCTGTATGCGGCCCAAATGGCCATCGGGCCCAAGCAGCTGACGGAAGCTGAAACACGCAATACGGCCCGCCGTGCGTTTCAAAGCAATCCCCGGCTGACTTCTTCTGAAATCGGACGGGCCATTGGCAGATCCAGGCAGGCGGTTGACAAATATATCTCAGATTTAAGGGCCACGGCTGTTTTTGATCTTGAATTAAAGATTTTCCGGTTACATCAACTGGGAATTCCCCAGGACAGGATTGCCAAGAGACTGGGGGTGATCCAGCAGAGGATTTCACGGCATTTACTCAAAATGCCAGGATTGGCAAAACGTGTAAACACCGATTTATCGAAGGGTTTTACCGTCCCGCAGGTGGCGCAAAAGCACGGCTGGCCTCAATCTCTGGTTTGGTCACAGGCCCTGGTAAAAGCCGATGATTTTGACCGGTTCAAGGCACTTCAATGGGGAATTCGGACCTGGGATGTGTGGAATTTCACGGAATGTGACCCCCGGTTCGGCGATGACTGGCCCGGCCGGATCCCGGCCCAGCTGGTGGCGCATATCCTGTATTTTTTCTCAGAGCCCGGTGATCTGGTGCTGGATCCCATGGCCGGGGGCGGGGTGTGTGCTGATACCTGCCTTGCCATGGGCCGGCGATGCTGGAGCCTGGACATGGATGACCGGCCCGAGACCAGGCCTGAGATCGAGCCCTGGTTCTGGGACCCGGAACAGGAATGGGACACCCGGCCGTTTTTCAATACCAGGGAAAAGCCCGTCCTGATCATTTTCGATCCCCCTTATTTTGATAAAAAAGCGGACGCGTATGCAGAAAAGAGCATTTCCGGGTTGTCTAAAACAGCGTATCTCGCCTTTTTAGAGCGGTTTTTGCTTTTTTTAAAACAGATCGCCAGGAAAGATGCCCGGCTGGCGTTTATCAATGCAGACTGGCGGGATTTTCAGAACTGCCCGGCAAAAAAAGAGGATCAGGGCCAGGCGATTTTACTGACCGATTATTATGAGATGTTTAAAAACACGGGCTGGACCCTGACCCATCTCATCCAGGCGCCCATGTCTTCGGAGCGGTTTAACTGCGGGGTGGTGTCTGCCATGCAGAAAAAAAAGATCCTCGGGGTCACCAGCCGGTATGTGATGGTTTTAAAATAAAGCGAATTGTCCCATCAGCCGGCCCCTACTGCACTGGGAATCCCAGTCCAACACTAAATAAATTACCCAAATTCTTACTCACTATTTATAGTAGAGAATCTACAACAACAGTTATGGACGCTCCAGTCCATATAAGGCACTCACAACACCTTACTGCGTGGGTTGCTCATCCCCAAGAATGCAAAAAATGTAATTCGCAATATGCTATTTATACACCTTCTAGAGAAGAGAAAAGTACAGCTGGGATGTTAATAGATTCAATAAAATTCATAAGTAGCTGGATTCCTTTCTCATTTCAAGATTCATACATGATCGGTGGCTCCGTTATACTCTCATCACTGTATGCTTCTTATAGGCTTTTTTCACATAAAACATGACGCTGTCCTTTTTCCGTAAAGTGGTAAACCGGGAGCACAAGATACTGCCCCTTGAATTGCAGGCGGTTTTGAAAGGGGATTCTCAGGTTGAATTTACAAAATTCAGGCCCATGACCACGGATATCCAGGTCGTGGTGTACCAGATTCTAAATGCGTCCAGCAATGCATTTCCCTGGCCCCTTTATCTGGAAGGCAAAAGCCTGGAACTGCTTTCCCTTTATCTGGCCGCCCTGGGTCTTGACTGCCGACAATCTTACGGACAGTTGCTGAACATGGCGGAAAAAGAGAAAGTCTCTCAGGCCAGAACCCTGTTGATCAATGACCTGCAGACCCCACCAACCCTGAACCGTCTTTGCCGAAAGACAGGACTGAACGCGGCAAAGCTCCAGGCCGGGTTCAGGCAGGTATACGGGAAAAGTGTATTTGACTATTTCAGGGAGCACCGGATGCAAGAGGCTAAAAGGATTCTGGATAAAGCCGAAACCAATGTCAGCCAGACTGCCTGGCAGGTGGGGTATACCAATGTCAGTCATTTCAGCGAAGCGTTTAAGAAACGGTTCGGTATCCTGCCCAAGCATTACCTGAAAAACCGGGTGAGGGATGTTCAGGCAGCTTTATGACAGTATGACAAATCGTGGCGCCTAATGGAGAATGCCAAGCTGTTTTCAGGATTGACCAAAGGTTTTTTCAGGCAAAACAACAAAGGCCTACAGATTCAGTTTAACGTCATCACTGTATGAGATCATTCAAAGGGCCATAAAAAATGGGTAACGGTGTGATCGTCGTCTTCTGGAATACCCGTGAAATTCAAATGTTGTTAAATAACTGCAAATAAAAATGTTTATCTACCTCGATCAGCCTATCGGAAGAGAAGGATAACTTTTGTATTAGCTCTTCAGGAGAGGATCGCATTTCTACAGGCGGACCGAAAGGCGTGTCCTCCTTTTCGATATTAAGGATGGCAATGACAGCATTTTTTTTACAAACGCGCCTTATCTCATTTTCAAAACCAGCGATTTGACCTTTGGAAAAGATATGAAAGACCGTTGATAGATAAACAAGATCAATTGAAGAATCCTCCAATTCTGTTTTTTTTGTTATATCCGCGACAAGCGGTATGATATTTGTATTTTTTGTTTCTTTTTTCAGATCATCAATGAACGGCTTTTCCGTATCAAGGGCATAGACTTTCCCCTGGCTGCCAACGAGTTTAGAAAATATTTGGCTCATGTATCCGTTTCCGCACCCGGCATCAAGAATGGTTTGGCCGCAGCTTATGTTCAACTCTTTTATAATCGGCTCTATGTCAAATAATCCTTCAGAAAACCTGCGCTTCCTCATCAGTCATTCGTCCCTTTGTTCTCAAGTGTTCCCAAACATCTTTTTTCATGAACCTGTGAATTGGTGTTTAAAGCCTCAAAATGAGGCTACTTCCATAACTGCCATATCATTTGATCACCCTGCCGTTGTCCTCCGATTTTTTCCATATGACGCAGCGTCGAAAGCTCCCGTCCAAGTTCTGCAGGACTCAGTCTGTCATCAAGTTTTTCAAGGAGAATTTGTTCCCCGGCACCGCCTGTGTCTTTTAAAATATGTATAATTTCGGACTGGATTGACGTCAGAGTGATCATATCGGCCATATGCTTTTCGAATGATTTCGCACTGTGTGTTGACCAGGGATCACAGCTTCGAACAGGCGAAAGCGCATCCATGTAGCAATCCTCGCATAAGGTTTTACCAAGGTGGCGCCTTCCCCTGTTCAAAGATTTTTCTTCTGTCTGGGAAAGGAGTTCGGCACGGATTCCCTGCCGGGCCAAGATTTCCTTGGACAGGACGGAACAGAGGGGAAGGTTGGGAAGAAAAATTCGAGTGCCCAAAGGCAAGTCTTTAATGTCCCGGATAATGTGCGCCGGTACACTGACTCTGAAATTCCGGATCACAGCATAGTCAGCCAAAATAATCCGAATTTTATCGTTCACCACCGCCTTAACTGTGGCGTGCCCGATACCAATCCCAAATGCAAGTGCAAGCATTGTTTTTCCTTTTTGTTTCCGTCCTGTTTAGTGCGAAAAATAAAGGTGTATGATGAAAAATACTCTGTATGAAATTTTCGTTCTACCTCGGGCAAATTCATTTTTACCCCGGGCGATTTTTTTTGCCCGGGAAATATTCCTTTGGCCCTTCATGTTTTTCTGGCTGTAGTAGCCGTTATCGGTGACGATCAGAGGCTTTTCCAGATTGAGACACTTGAGTTGTGTCAAAGTGTTTTCAATGGAGATGACATCCGGAATATTACCGGGTTGCTTAGAGAAGGCTATCGGTTCGCCAGCTTTGACGGAATATAAGGTTAAAAGCTTGATGGTGTTAAGTCCGTCACCATCCTTGTTGAATCCCTGTCGTGCCTCCGACTGATTTTCAGAATAGGTCGAAATAGTGGTAGAGTCAAACGCCAGCATAGGAGACTTCCCCAGGTGTGCCGCCCGAGCTGAAAAATAGCGCTGAACGCCTTCCTCATTGCGACCAATATCCTTAAACAGGCTACCATAGACGTCCTCAGTGATCGCTTCGCGATATGGAAGAGGGTGCATCACCTGCCAACTCTCAAGACGTGGCAGCGTGTTACCACCGGAACCAATCCAGTAGCGCGCGATAGAAAGTATCTTTGCCGCATCACCCTCGCTGAATGAAGCACATACATCATTATCAATGCCGGAACCCTTGCCAACCCATTCCAGGATATCCGTGAGGCCGGTATGCCGACGTGTTGCATCGACAAGGCCTCCTTCGCCTTTATGTTTTTTCGGTTGTTTTTTTTATTTAAGATGTGCGCTTTATCCGATTTTCAGGTTAAAACAGGGGACAGACACCAAGTTGAGGCTTCCGATTCCAAAGCACAATTAAAAACCATTCGGCCATTGCATGGAAGTATGCATAACCCTTAAAATATAGATACAATCTGCCTTTTCGACATACGGAAGAATAAACGGTAGACCGGAAACAACTAGCTCCCGGGTTCCAGGAACCCTGCCGGGTCTCCCCATCCCCGGGTGATCAGCCAGTAGTTTAGCGCTATCCCATATTTGCTGTCCCACTTCCTTGGCTGCTATCGGGCGGTCTTCAGCTATATATTCGATGGCATTGTCAAGATTTAGCAATGCTGTGCGAGTCCACTTAACGGACATCTACACCCCATTTGCCAAATGCGTCAACTATTTCTCCGGCTGTTGCTATTTTACCTTGTTCAACTTCCTGCAAACCGTCTTTAACTTCCTTGACGAACCATTCTTCATATTCAACAAAGCGTGAAATGGCCTCTTTAATCACCCATGATCTTGGGCGGCTCATTGTTTGGGCAAGACTGTCAATTCTTTCCAGCATATTATCTTCTATTTGGACTGTTGTTGCTTTCATATGCACCTCCTCATAATCCTATAGAATACATATGAATATAAAATAGTCAATTTCGAAAATAAAATAAAATTTCCTGCTTCCAGTTGGTCGAATAAGACAGAAAAATCCTCTTCATCCCTTTCCAGTTGTTCTTCCACCTCTTTCACCGTTATTTTCAAAAGTCGCATGCTTTAACCCAGCGCACATATCCTTGTTTATATATCTCAATCCCCTCAGGTGTTCGTTGTGCTTGGGAATAAATGCTTTAACATTTGTCTGCGAGCGAACTTTTTCCTGCTCGGCATCATGAAATTCGGATAAATACCTGAATACGGCACTCGGTGATGGGACCGACCGTTTTTTTTCTCCTTACGCCATCGTCTCTCCAACACCCTGCGGACCTTGTGTTAGGAGCCTGCATCAAACATAGATCCCTGTTTTTGATGGCAGTTCGCCGGCAAAAGCTATATGGCACTGCCAATTCCTGATACCGGTCAGCAAAAAGGGCTGTGCTGAAATACCTTTCCGCGCCGTCCGGGAAAATGGTGGCGATATTTTTATCCTTTCCAAACAGATGCCGCATTTCAAGGGCTGCGCATACGTTGGCACCGGAAGAAATTCCTACGAGAAAGCCTTGCTTACTTGCAAGCCGGCGGGTCATTTCGACGGCGCTGTCATCGTCAACTTCAATGATCTTGTCGATCAGACTGGTATCCACAATGGAAGGAACAAATCCATCGCCTATGCCTTCTATCTTGTGAAGCCCCGGTTCATGGCCCAGAAGTGCAGAGGCATTTTTCGGCTCAACCGCAACGATCATGATCTCAGGATTCTTTTCCTTCAGGTATTTCCCTGTTCCCATGAGTGTGCCGCCGCTTCCAAGGCCTGACACGAAAACATCCACATGGCCGTTCATATTTTCCCATATCTCCGGCCCTGTGGAGAGATAATGGGACATACTGTTGTCATGATTTTCAAAAACATCGGCAATGGGTTCTTCGCCGATGCAGTTTTCCCTGCCCGGCGGCTGAACTCCGCACACTTCCACGGTATCCGGTAAAAACGCCGGCCACATTCGAAAAGCTGCGGCACCGCCTCCGGCATAGGGGAAACAAAACAGCCGCAGGATCGCCCCATTTTTTTGATGCACCATCAAAGCGGGAGTTTCCCGAACATCTCCGGCTAACTTAGATATATACATACTCTTCTCCTGTTTCAAAAGCTATTGGATTGCGCTTTCATTCTCCAACTGCGGGCGGTCATTCGCTTTGTCCACAGTTGATGATATACCCCCTGTTTTTCCAGCAAGTCATCGTGCCTGCCGGTTTCAACGATCTCTCCCTTGTCAACGACGACAATTTGGTCCGCGTGCCGGATGGTTGACAGGCGGTGGGCAATGACGATCAGCGTCTTGTTTTTAACAAGTTCACCAATGGCCTCCTGGATATGTTTTTCGTTATCAGGGTCTATGCTTGCCGTGGCCTCGTCCAGCAGTACAATGGGCGCGTCCTTTAGGATGGCCCTGGCAATGGAAATTCGTTGCTTTTCACCGCCGGAAAGGGAACTTCCCGCTTCAGTGACCATGGTGTCATATCCCTGGGGCAAGGCGCTGATGAACTCATGGCATCTTGCGGCACGGGCTGCGGCCATGATCTCCTCGTCGGTGGCAGCAGGTCTTCCGAATCTGATATTATTTTTTATGGTGTCATGAAACAGATAAACCCGCTGGAACACCATGCTGATATTTTTTAACAGGCAACCGGTGGTCATTTCCCTGATGTCTGTGCCGCCTATGGTGACAGAACCCTTTTTTACGTCCCAGAATCGGACAATGAGATTGGCAATGGTCGTTTTTCCGGAACCCGACTGCCCCACAAGTGCAGTCATGGTGCCTGGTTTTGCTATAAAATTGATATCTTTGAGTACCATTTTGTCATTGTGTTTGTCATTATAGGCAAAGCTGACATTATGGAAGGCTATTTCATGGTTATGGGTTTGGATTTCTCTGCCGTTCACACCCATGAGGGGTTGATTTTTCAATGCTTCATAACGGTCAAGACCTGCTTTCCCCACTAAAAACGTAACAATGGCGCTACCCAGATTTATGGCCGGCAAAAACACGTAAAAGGCAAAAATCACAAAAACCAGCGCAAGTTCAATACTGAGCGTTCCGTCTTTGTAAAATAAAAGGCTTGTCCATACCATCAGTGCCGTTGCCACATTAAAAGCAGCTTTGTAAAAAAAAGCAGGCGGGATGAACCGTTTTTCATACCGGATACTGCCTTCTTTGGCCTCCTGGATCGCTTTTTTGACGGTCCCGGCCTTTTTGCCCGCAAGGTTAAACGCCTTGATCACCGAGATCCCCATGACGTATTCCAGTATGGCCTCTGTGAGCTTGCCCTGCTGTTCCTGCCTGAGAACGGACTCCGTACGGCAGACACGCTCTATCCGTCCGGAAAGAAAAATGGAAACCACAGACACCATGACGGCAATGGCACCGATGCGAATATCTGCAACACAGAGCATGATGCAGCCAATCGTGGTCATGGCGGCGGCGTTGACCATGATATCCAGGTCACGTATGGCCCTTTCCTCAACAAAGGTGAGATCAATGGAGATGATGGCGGCGACCCTGCCCAGGTTGCCCTGGGTAAAAAATTCCATGGGAAAATACCGGAACCGGTCGCCGATACCAAGCCGCTCTCTTTCACATGCATCATAGATGGAAAGATACATAAAATTATCAATAAACCAGGCCAGCAGCATTCTAATGAGCACGGCCACAAGCATCACGACAAAGACCAAAAGGATATCGCTTTTGATCAATGTTCCCCCCGCAAGTTTAGCAAAGGCATACAGGAGCATGACTACTGGTATGTTGGCAAACATGCTTTCAAAGAATGCCAGAACAATCCCCAACTGAACCCGTTTTCTATCCTGCCCCAAAAAGGTCATGATGCGCTTGTAATATTCAATCATTCGGTGTCTCCTCCAACGGCGATACTCCATCCGGCAATATTTTCATGGGCGTTCCACAGGTGTTGATAAATTTTGCTGGTCTGTATCAGTTCCAGGTGCTTGCCTGTCTTGTGAACTTTTCCGTTATCCAGCACCACAATCTGGTCTGCATGGACAATGGTAGATAAACGATGGGCAATAACGATAACGGTTTTGCCGCTGATTAACTCATTCAAGGCCTCCTGGAGTTTGTCTTCATTTTCAGGGTCGGTAAAGGAAGTTGCCTCATCCAGAATAATAATCGGCGCATTTCTGATGATGGCCCGGGCAATGGTGACTCTTTGCCGCTCCCCGCCGGAGAGTGTGGCGCCGGAGGCTGTGACGACGGTATCGTATCCCTGGGGTGCCTCCATGATAAAATCATGGCAGCATGCGGCTTTTGCTGCCTTGATAATTTCTTCTTGTGTGGCGTCGGGCTTGCCTATGCGAATGTTTTCCCCTATGGACATTTGAAACAAAAAATTATCCTGGGACACATAGCTGATGCACTGCATCAAATGATCAAAGGGAATATCCTTAAGACAGATCCCTCCTATTTTTATCTCTCCGGTTTGATATTCCCAAAAACGCATCAGAAGCCTTGCCAGTGTGCTTTTTCCGGCACCTGATTCCCCCACAAGTGCGGTAAGGGTATTTTGGGGAAAAGAGAGCCGGATATCTTCCAACACGTTTTTATCGGTATAGGCAAAATACAAATCTGAGATGTCAATATCAAAGTACTCCGGAATTTTGGGATTACTGCTTTCCTGCAACTCTTCCTCGTTAAGGATTGCCATGATATGGCCGGATTTCTCCCGTAATACGGCAACAGAGGGGGCAAAGGACATCAACCGCAGAAGCGGGCCGCCCATGCTAAGGGCCAGCATGGTCGAAAGGACCAGACCGCCAATAGTTAATTGACCGTCCATATACAGGTTTAGCCCTACAGGCAGGGCAAATAACAGGGGAGATGTCATCATGACCTTGTATACGGCCGTGTATTTCCATGAGGATTTGGCCCAGTCAGCCGTATATCTTTTAAAATCTGAGACGGAATCACTGTATTTTTTGTAGGAAGTGGCGGTTTGGTTAAAAACCTTGATAACCTCCATCCCGTTGATATAGTCAATGATGTTGTTATTCATGTTTTTGGAAGACGCATAATAGGCTTTTAACTTTTTTACGCCTTGAACAAATATGAGCATAAAGGCTGTCATACCAAAAAGGACCACGCCCATTAAGCCCAGAGCCATTTTAAAGCTGATGAGAAAAAGAGCAGTGATAGCCACAACCAGGGACGCAATATTACCAATGCCTTCGGGAATCATATGTGCCAAAATCACTTCCATTTCCTCAACATTGTCCACAAAATTCTTTTTGATCTCCCCGTGCCCCCTTTTCCGAACACTCCCCATGGGTATTTTTAAAAGCTTTTGTGCAAGGGCCTGTCTTAGATCGGCCAGGATGCCATAGGCCACAACATGGGAGTGGTCCAGCCCAAGATATTCAAATCCATTTTTTATCAGCATAAAAACCAGGGCGAGCCCTGCTGCAAAAAGTATATAAGCCGAGGTTAGAGGGGTATCGGCAAATATTTTTGTAAAGATATCTGCCACCACAAGATAGGCTGCTATATTTGCCGCGCCGCTGAGCAACAGTTCACATACACAGACAATAAATTTACCCCTGTAGGGTGCGGCAAAATTCAGTATTCCGGTTGGGTTTTGTATGGGTTCTTTCATCACGCTCCTTTGGCTGTTTTTTCTATATTAAGAATCATAAAATTGGGCACAAAATCGGCAAGTTCGCTGATTGATTTGGGGTCATAGATTCGTAATTATTTTACTTCAAAAGAGGCTGTTTTCAAATGTTTTGATGGATGCATCACTGGAAGCTTTCTCACGGCCCTTGCTGCAACTCATTGATTATAAACTGGATGAAATGGGGCAAATGACCGTCTATACTGACACCGCATGCTGGTAGTATCAGTATATGAATATGACACCCCAGTCAGAAGCCTTGTACGGGTTTGTAATCAAAACGATCGAAGAAGAGCTTGTGAAAGACCTCCGCTTTTTGGCCAACTACGACAATACCAAGAAGGCGATACAGGACATTATTGATATGCCTGACCGCCTGATTGACCTGTTCATCTGGGGGGCATGACTTCAGTTATTTAAGGATTGACTTTGAAGGTTATCGAGCTTGAAAACAGAGCCGTATCGCGCTTTTTGACCAGGTGCTTCAGGTCGTTGTCCGCCGAAACCTTCTGGCGGGTATAAACATTTACGAGCCATTGTCCCGCAGCAGGCATGCGAAATTGTCCCTTTCCATCAAAGATCGGACATGAGAGGGTGAAGCTGTCCGATCCGCCGAAAGAATCGGATGCGGCAGTGACATATTCAATGCTGACCTCCGGGGATGTATTCAAATTTTTTCCCCTGAAGAGAATCCTGAATTGTACCAAATCTCCGACCCGGATATCGGAAAGGTCGGTAATCGGCAGAATTTCCAGGTCATAGCCCAGGGATTGGGGCGCCCGCCACTTTTCTACTGTAAAATAGGAAACAGCGGTGCCCCTGTATAGCATTCCCCGAAATATTTTTTTGGCATCCGTTACTTCATCTTTGGGTTTCATGGCCCATCTTGTTTGATCGTTTTTATTTAAATAGTGTGTGTAATAGTTGTCCTGGCTTTTTACGCCGACCTGATAGGTGCCCGGCTTGCACCCATCCTTCAGGATGATTTTTCGGGCGCCGATGTCCCCTGATACAACAGTCAGCCCGTTGTCGGTATCAAAAGAATCTGAAGGCTTGGTCATCGGCATGGGCAGCGGGGTTTCCTTAAGATCCGGACCATAGAGCGTATAAGACGTCAATGCGACCAGTTGAGGCAGGTCGTCCAATGGCGTGGTATGCCCCCAGCCGATGCTGCACAGAACATGGGCGGGTAGATGTCCCCGGGATTTGAACGTATTGACCCAAAGTGTATGCGCCGTAGCTGAACTGACAATCAACGTAAAAATAGTGCCTAAAAAAAAGATACGATACCCCATTTTACTGATTCCTCCATATATGTCTGTACTGCCTGTTTAAGCTGTTTTGGTGTGGTGAGGACATCAGAAACGGTAAATCAAGGTTGATCCGATGATTCGGGGCGCACCATCCTGGGCGGTGTGCCCGCCGAAGTAATACGACTTGGTGGTGAAATACGCTTCATCAAAGACGTTCTTGCACCAAAGGCTGATCTGGAAAGATTCTCCTTCAAATCCGAATTTAAGGTTGACCGTCTCGTGCCCGTCCACCTTAACCGTGTTTTTGGCATCCGTGTAATAATCCCCAACCCCCGTAACGTCGACCCTCCCGAAAAATCCCGAGAGGTGGTTGTATTGCAACCCCGCATTGAAGGTGTATTCAGGGGCATGGGTCAGATTTTTGCCTTCGAAGTCGAAGGTGCCGCCGGTGGTTTGCTCCGACTCCCATTCTTCAAATTGTGCATCCGCATATCCGATGCCGGCAAAGACCTGCCATCCGGGGAGCGGCCACGCCGCCATTTCCAGTTCAAAGCCTTTTGAAGAGGCTTTGGCCGCATTGGTGATGTTTCGAAGCGGCCCACCGTTTAAGTATTCCTGCACCTGTTTATCTTCGATATCGATGTAAAACACGGCGGCATTGATCATCAGCCTGTTGTCGAACCAGGTGGTTTTCAAACCTGTTTCATAGTTCCAGGAGAACTCGGGTTTAAACGTCAGGGTATCGGAACTCGAGGCAAAGCCATAATCATACCCCCCGGCGAGCATTCCCCTGGCAACCGTGGCATAGGCCATGGCAGATGCGTTGATGTCGTAAGAGACCGACGTCTTGGGCAGCCATTCACCATGGTCGAACCGGGCACCATAGGGGTCTGCAATCAAGTTCAAGGTTTGCTCCCCCTCGTACTCCTGGTAATCGTACCGTAGCCCCGCTGTCAGATGGAGACGGTCCCAAAGTGTGTAGGTGCCTTGCCCGAAAACGGCGAACCCGTCGCTTTCATAGCTCGTGAGATAGGTGGAACCGAAGTACTCGGCATGGGCATCCACCTCTTCCGTGAACCCGTAAATACCGGCAATCCATGTCAGCGGACTGGCCTCATCAGCGGAAGAAAACCTCAGTTCCTGGCTGTAAATCGTATCTTCGAACATAAAAATCTGATCCGGATAGACGGTCGGCCCGAACTCGCCGTCGTTGATGAAATCGGTGGAATAGTCGTTTCGGGTAGTGATGGACACCAGATTGTACGCAGTTCCTGAATAGTTGATACGGAGGGCCTGGCCGTTGTTTTTATCCGTCCATTCGTTGTTGCCGTCCCAGTTGATTTTGTAGCGATCGGATTGGGCCGGGCCGTCGATGTACCGAAGGTAACCGTATCCGTCATCAGTTTCGTATCCGTTGAACACCATAGTAATATCCAGGGGATCGCTTGGCTTCCAGCGAAGCTTTGCCTGTCCGTTTAGATGGTTGATGCTTGCAGCCTTATCATCATTGTCGTAAATGTTTTCCGTATACCCGTCGGAATTTTCATGTTGGCAGGAAACACCGAAAAACAGGGTGTCCTTAATAACCGGTCCGCTGACGGACCCCCCGGTCCTAATACGGAAAATTTCTTGATCCGGCGTATCGTAAAATGCGGGTTCCACAAATACTTTACCCGTAATTTCGTTGCCCGGCTGTTTCGTGATGATATTGACAGCCCCGGCTTCGGTATTCCGGCCGTACAAGGTGCCCTGGGGCCCCCTCAAAACTTCTACCCGTTCGATATCCAAAAGATCCGGGTTCTGCATAAACGTCAGCGGATATCCGATATCATCCACAAAAAGTCCAACCGGCGTGTTTAAGGCGACGGAATGGGAGGAAATTCCCCTGATGACCATCATATTTTGATTGACCACCTGTTGAGAATAGAGGTTGGGGGTAAAAAAACTTAGGTCCTTCACATCCGTTATCCCCGCATCGGTAATGAACATGTCAGATAAAATGCTCATGCTGATGGGAACATCCTGAACATTTTCTTCTCGCTTTTGGGCCGTCACGGTAATGGATTCGATCGATGTATCCTGCAGGGAGGATTCTCGCTGTGATGGTGAAGAGGATATTTCTTCTGCATGTCCAGTCTGTGCTGGGAAGGGAGAAAAAAGCAAAAACCATACGAGCAACATAAGGCCTTTCTTTTCCTTGAATTTCATCATATTCTCCTTTTCAGCTTATTGGTTTGGTGTAGTTCTTTGCAACTCAACTTTTTTCGTGATTGACTCATCACATCTGTTCGATAGGCATTGCCTTGTAAAAGCCTTCACATGGCCTGCCCAAGTGCGGTCTTCCTGACCGGATGGTTCATATACTTCCACTAAAATATTCTTGGAATTTGTCTCGGGCGGTTTGTCTTCCCGGCCCAGCCATTTGGAAAGAAAAACGATGGTGGGATAATTATATACACTGTCCGCAGGTACCGGCCGGCCCAGCAATGCGGACAAATCCTCTGTCATTTCCAGGGACATGATAGAATCAAGCCCATAGTAGACAAAGGATTTTTGGGAATCTATCATTTCAGGTGCCAGTCCAAGCTTCCCGGACACACTGGAAATAAGCCATTGTTCAATTTCCACCTGGGTCATCCCCCTTGACTGCCTGTTTTCGGACGGTGGTTTATCTTCCAATGCGGCCTGGTGGCTGTGCCAATCATCCACAATGCTTAATTCACCGTTTAGATAGGCATTTTTACAGGATTGTCTGCGAATTTTACCACTGGAAGTTTTCAGGATGGTGTTGGGTTCAATAAGAATGATGGAATGAACGGCGATTCCAAATTCCTGTGATAAATCCTGGCGTATTTTTTCGATGATTTCCCGTGTATTAAAGGTGTCTTTGGGCTGACTTTTTAATTCATTAATCACGACAAGGCACTCTTGCTTCTCCTGAACAACAGAGAATGCGGCCCCGTTCCCGGGACGCAAAGCCCCATGACTTTTATGTACTGCCAGCTCAATGTCCTGGGGATAATAATTCACGCCTCGAATCACAATCAGGTCTTGAGCCGACTGGAAAAAAAGAATTCTCCGTTCAATATGAACCCCAAATCTCCGGTTCGGAATCCCTGACGATATTCTTAATCACCTGGGATGTGGTAAGTACCGTATCGGCTTGTGAATCTTTTACAATTACCTGAAACCGTTCAAAATTTCTGACAAAACGTTTTGGGTCAAGGAAGTTGATAGGTACGGCAACAACGCCTGCATACAAACACCCCATAAAGGCAATGATAAAATCAAGACCCTGGGGATAAAGCAGCAATGCACGTTTAGGCGCAGTCGAATCCCCGTTTTTAAGCTGGTTAGCAATGGACTTTGCTTCCATATCAAGCATTTTGAAACTTAAATGGCCGGCCTCTTTTTCTCCGTCTTCCAGCCAGGTGAAAGCTCGGCGATCAGGGGCTGACTTTGCATATTCTTGGAACAAATCAGTAATAAGCGTCTGTCTGATGGATTTTTTATATAAAAAATTATTCATTCTTAGACCCCTTTTGATTATATCGGATTTTATGATTATTGGACGTTGGGAAGCGAGCGGGATATGATTTCAAGGCCAAGGGATACGTCGATCAGGCGATTCATGAACTTAATTCTTACTTTTGCCTTGTTCTTTCTCGTGTCAATAAAAAGAATTCTGCCCTTAAGCTGTTTCAACGGCCCATTGATGATCTGAATCTCTTCACCCTCCGTGACCATCCCTTTGGATAACTCGATGACCCCATCTTTTCCTGCGATTTCAAAAAGAAATCTCATTTCCTCTTTATTGGCCTCCAGATATTTTCCATTGGCCTTCACAGGATTGGCAATGAGCCTGGATTCGGCTTTATCGAGAGCCTTCAATGATTTTGCAATTTCCTTATAAAGAAAGATATACCCTGGAAACAGCGGCAGTTCTTTAACATGTTGTATCCCTTTCAGTTTATGAATGACTTTTCGGGAAGGAAGGTAGAGCTGAATTTCTGTCAAGAGAGCTTTAAGGGTTGAAACCAGTTTTTTTTCATATCCGGTGGTGGTCTGTATGGCATACCAGTTATGGTAATCGGTAGGGGAATGATCGATTTTTAGTCCACTTGTGCGGGTAACTTTTTTTTCCAACATAACCAAATCCGTTGAATCGTTGAGATTTTTTTGAGATTTGTCTTATTGCGACCAAAAGGGAAGCTTGCTTAATGAATTCAGGCAACCGCGAGGTTTGTTAAGGACAGTTCGATCTGGGCATATGCGTTGCCACCCCAAAATCTTATCATTGGGGATGATAATACACTCGAAATGAAACACTTTTCCGCTCTCAGGCAGACAGGTTTCTATATAATTCTCAACTTACATTACGCTCTATATAAAATGAAGTTATGTGTGTCAATCTTTTTTTTGCAAAACTTATATTTTTATGACTGTTACCATACGTCTATTGTTGATTGGCACGATCTCATCCCAAAAGGGAGACGGCAGGTTTCGGCGTTTTGTGTCCCGGGGATTTCAGATAGCCGTACAGGTTGTTGATGGAACGGAGGGAACTCTATTGTCCACCGGCCAATGCGCCAGACCCGTGGCCGCATTGGGGTGAGAGATGTCATGACGTCCATCCGGCAGTAGAAGCCCAGGGCTTTGAGGCTGTCCATATCCGGTGCTTCCCCGGATATAGCATCTTTTTTCCACTGTTCCAGGTGGTGGGGAAAGATCCCTTTTTTAGTTGAGGCGACATCTATCCTTGATACAGGGGGTCAGGCATCACATCCATCTTGCTGGCACAGGTACTTATGAATGCAGTCGGGTTTATTTTTTATGAAAAAAACTGTAAAAAAGTTAACGTATAATTTTTTCAATTTACATTACTCCTTGATGCTAGGACTAAGAAGCTCACCCTCTAAACGGTATGTCATTTTGACAAGACCCGATAACAAAGCAGAGTGCTCCTTTTGATAATCAGCCCCCATTAAAAACTCAAGCCATATCCCATCGGCCGCGTATCTCAGAACTTGCAGCATTTGGTCTGAATCCGTGCCGTGATGCACTCTTTGTTTTTCTTTCATCCACTCGTTATACATGGACTTTAAATGTGGCTCGGATAGGACGTAGAAGGCAAAGGATATCCACTGTTCTTCCTGCCCTGAGGCAACATCTTGCCGGATTGTATTGATATAAGCCCTGGTAAATCGCCCATATTCTACGGGATCTTCAGCCATCAATTTACTAAGTTCCGTATCCAGTTGGTCTATAAAATACCTTGATACAGCCTTGCTAAGTTGATTCTTGTTCTTGAAATGATGGAGGAGTCCTCCTTTGGTGACACCAGCCGCGTCAGCGACGGCCTGGATTGTGACAGCATTAGGGCCTTGCTCGGTGATGATTCGCGCGGCACACTCAATAAGCTTGCTCCGGACTATTTCAGGTTGTTTTTTTCGTTTATGAGCTGTTGACATAAGAGTTCTCCACTATACATATCAAAACAATTTATTGTGTGTTCTATAAATCAGCATGAGTGCAACTCCCAGTGTCAGCAACTCCGCCAGCGGGATTGCTGCCCACACACCAGCAATGCCCATAAATATCGGCAACACGGTGACGCCGATCAGCACGAATACCAACCCGCGCGCCGCGGAAATGATGATTGAAATCTTCGCTTGGCCCAGTGCGGTAAAGTAGGCGACGATCAGCACGTTGAGTCCGTTGACAAGAAATACGAAAGCGAAGAGGTGCAAGCCGTCAACTGAGATCTGGAATGCCTGGCTTTCGCTGCCGTCGAAGAACAACAGGACCGCATGCCCCCCAAACACCTGCAGCACGGTGAACAACATAACCCCGATGCCCATGTTGATCATTGCGGTAAAACGAAATAACCGCTTGACCCGCTGGTAGTTTCCGGCTCCGTAATTGTAGCTCAGCACCGGAATCAGGCCATCCGAAATACCAAGGAACAGCAATATACCCGTGAAGTTGATATAGTTGATGGCAGTGAAAGCGGCCACACCGTCGGCCCCCAAGATGCGAACTACGGTGAGGTTGATGATCAGGATGCTGACTGCGGAGGCCATTTCCGAAACGCCTTCGGATGAGCCGTTGTAAACGGCACGTCGCAAGAGCGGCATGTGAAAACGACCCTTTAACATCGACAGCCGCTGTTTGGGATTGAAGGTAATACTGCCGGAAATCAGCAACCCGATGGTGAAAGCGACACCGGTGGCCACGCTCGCCCCAGTATTGCCCCAGCCCAGCCCGATCACGAAGCAAAAGGTCAGCAACACATTGATCACCACGCTCAGCGACATGATGATCATCGAAAACCTGGGATGCCCTAATGCCTTCAACATGACGTCGGAATAAAAGCATAGGGTCAGTGGCAAGATGAACGGCACCAGCCCTTTAAAGTAGGCAAGGGAGAATGGCAGCAGCCGCTCGTCAGCACCCATCAGTTTGGCCAGCGGCTCAGCGAGCAGTAGCAGAAACACCGTGAGAATCAAGCTGATTCCAGCCAACGCTCGGAAGCCGGTAGACATCGCATCCTGGGCCTTGTCTAAGTTTCTGCGCCCCAGCTCCATACTGACCAGAACCTGGCTTCCGATACTGATGATCAGGGCCAACACCATGATGAAGCTGCACAGCGGCATTATGATGTTGATTCCTCCCAAAGCGTCCGGCCCCAGATGGTTTCCCACCACTACGCCGTCTACCAGGGTCTGCACGCCAAAAAACACCATCGTGACGACGCTTGGTAGCGAGTACTTCAGAAAGACCCTGCTGATCGGGCCACGTTCTAATAGATACCTGTTGTCTAAATTGCTTTTCATGGATAATTTTGTCCCTTAACCCTCCGGGTTAGAGGCGCGAGGCACGAGCGTCCGCCAGTTGTAACCGGTGGTGTGGTGTACTGGATGAATATCCACTGAAGGCGTACATAATTTCCGGTGCCATGTTGAGCTCCGCCAGAAAGTTGTTCAACACCGCCTGCAGTTCAAGCGGATCATCATCTCCGGTAGCCTGCAGGTGAATATCCATTCCATCACTGATGCCCAACCCTTCAATAGCCGGAGGTGTAAACAGGTTGATCTCAGCCCCCGGCACCGTCGAGAGGCGTGCCTTCAGTTCGGCCTGGCGTACCTGTACGATTGCCCGGTATCTCCTCTGGTCACTGAATAGAGGCATCCAAACTAAAAATGCAAACATACCGTCTGGATGGTTTCTTTGTCAAGAATCTTTTTTTCCATTTTTACTCAGCCAGGAAACGACCACACATTCCATTTCCGAGACTTCCATGAGCCCTTCGGTAGTAAGGCCTGAAACTGGTGCGAGTCTGGAACGGAAAGGTCTTTTTCGGGCTAAAGAAGATTTACGGCAGAAAAGCCGAGGGAGGTTCGGATGCTTGATAACAGCAATGTCGCGTCGGGCAAGAACAAGACCCTGCGCTGCGCTATTTACACCCGTAAGAGCCATGAGGAAGGGCTCGAACAGGAATTTAACTCGCTGGATGCGCAACAGGAGTCAGCTAAATATTCGGGTTAGTGATTATTCAGCTATTTTTCAGTAAATATTTGAATCTTTTCTCAAGAAGATACACCCACACATCTTTAATGGGCACACTTATTTTGCCGGCAATTCCAAGTTTTCCCCGGCCTTTGGTTTCTCCACACAATATCCAATTGACAGCCCTGTAAGATGTGCCTGCAAATCGATCTTTTTGCACAAAAGTCTCCATAAGAACGGGTCTTACATTATACCTTGTTTCCCAATCACCCGGGAGATGACGTGTTGTTAAAGATAGAATTTTTGATGCCATGTTTTTTGATTGAACCCAAGGTAAAATAAGAAACTTGGCGTTATTGACAATCAAGTATAGATTTTTCTTTCTTTGATCATGATTCCACCCGATAAATCTATCTTTTGATGCGGTCTGCCATGCTGCAGCACCAAAACCCGTCAGTGCGACAATTTGTTCTCCCGCCCTGATGAAATATCTGAGCTGAGCACCTGGTAAAGGAGTATATCCCAAATAATGATACCGTTCTATGTATTCATTCCACAAAGACGAGGAAGCTTTGGTGACCATCTGTAGGTGCAGGTTTGGCAGATGATTTACTGTACACACAACTGTTTTTTTGCGGGTCTGTCGCCGCTGTGAACTTGATTTTTTTCACAAACTTTTTCACATATGTCGGTTCAGGCAAGCGGATCAAACCGTCTTTCTCCATCCGCAGCATAGCAACCCGACAGGACATGTCCTTGAGTTTGCCATCCGGCTTCAGCCATTGGAGCCGGCGACATACTTCTCTGGAAAGCTTTGCCCGGGTGAATTCCGGATTGTTCGCTATGAGAGTTCGGATTTCTTCAAGTTCTTCGAAAGAAAGATCCCTTCCACAGTACCGGGTCATGATGTGTCAGGGGGCCTGGCAAGTACCAACCGACGCTCTTCACTCATTTCCCAGGGAAGAAAGGACGACAGGTCTTCTTTCAAATTCTATTTTCATGTATTCACCAAATTTCGAGCAAAAAAAGGAGAAGTACCCAAACCATTGTTTTATCAACGTTTGAAACGGCTGCAGAAAGGGGACCTGCAGCCGTTTCCAGTTGTGGGGGAGGGAAGTTTGGTCGGATATGGGGTCAGATTTCCGGCCGGCAGGTACAATCCGGGCAGTTGTTGGGGCAGGAACAGGTTTCAGCCCTGTTCTTCGGCTTATGAAGCATCCGGCATCCTTTGGGCATGATATCCCCGGCCCTGATGCCGGAGAAATGGATATTGGACCGGGGGACCTCTTTGGGCAGGTGAAAATCAAGGATCATCCGGCCGAATGCGAGTGCCCGGGTCAGCTGGTCCGTATCGATGAATACGGCTTTGTCGGGATCACAGTTCCGGGCGATGGTGTGGACCAGTTCAAATGCGGATGCCCCGTCAAAAACACCTTGCAGGTCAATGTGGACCGGGCCTTTGCCGCGTGTTTTGAGCTGAAAATTGGATTGCATAATGTCTCCTTGCGCCAGTGGTTATTTTGAAATCAGCTGATGATTTTGTTTATACCGGAACTGATTGTGAGCTGTCAAGAACAAAATTAGTCATTACTAAATTTTTTTGTTTGGTATGTTTGATTGTGACTCGTATTAAAATGGATCCAGATTCTGAGTCGGATTATCTGCCAAGCTTTATGCTGTCCGGATCAGTTTCCTGGCCATCCACACAATCCGTTGCCACACCCTGGTTTTCCGGAAAAGGCTTCCAGCATCGTGCATCGTTGTGCTAAAAAATTTATGATAGTGCTGCTCGGTACCGCATGATGTGATCGATTGCTCAGTCCAGAGATTCTTTCCGGTAAGGACAGGCATCCAGCGTGGCGATGAATGCCACAAATTTTCTGAACGACTGGCTGTCCATGGCATGTTCCATCCGGCAGGCGGTTTCGTCGGCGCTTGTTTCATCCACTTCCAGGATCCTGAATAAAAAATCTTTGAGTACTACATGGCGGTATTCAATCTTTTTCGCGATTTTTTCTCCTTTCGGGGTCAGAGTGACATAGCCGTAGGGTTCATAATTGATCAGTTTCTGGGCCGCCAGTTTTTTGAGCATACCGGTGACAGACCCCCGCTTGATATCCAGTCTTTCCGCAATGTCTTTGGACCGGGCCACGGTATTGAGAGTTTGCAGTGCCAGGATGGTTTCCAGGTAATCTTCAATATTCTCGGAAAGGGGGATGGTTTTTTCCATGTCTGCCTCCATTTTGGTATCCTGTTTTTATTATCGCCGGATGATATCATAAGTCAATCAAAAAAAAATCGCATACAACTAAAAATTCAATGGCCACAAAATTCATTTGGATTTTGTGGCATCATGAACATTTTTCCAAAGCCTGTACTCCAGCGTGATGGAATTTTCGGATATCCTGAAGAAGTGGGCCTTTGTATTGGAAAACTGATGTTGGGATTCCCGTAGGCTGTGGTTACTGCACGTGCGTGGCAGACTGGTCCGCTTCCGGCATCAGGGACTGGATGCCCCGGACATAGGCAAGGGCCTGGGAAGCTTGCCTGCGCAGGCCGGCATCTGCTTTGTCCCGGTCCAGGATGTTCTGGAAGAGCCGGGCCGCCGGTGCCAGTTTGTCCTGTTTCATCAGGGCATAGGCGGTTTTGAGCCGGACGGATGCGGTATCCGATAGATCCGCTGCCCGGGCATAGGCATGGGCGCTGTCTTCATACCGGTGCATGAGAAAGGCAATGTCTCCGACCGCCTCCCACCGGCCCGGGGTCTCTGCGGCAGCCACCGCGGAACGGGCCGCTTCCAGGGCCTCCTCATATAATTTTCCGCTGACGTACACATCCCTGATCCGGTCCCAGTCCTCCGGGCCGGGGGCGGGGCCGGCCGCTTTTCTGAATGCGGCGGCCGCCCGGGCCGGCACCCCTGCCATCTGGTAGTAGCGGCCCAGGGCGTTGAGGCTGTCCGTATCGCCCGGGTCCAGGTGAACAGCCACGGCCATGGCAGCGGCCGCCCGGGCATAATCAGCCTGTTCCCTGGCTGTCCACACGGCCAGCTTCCACGCTCTGGTTTCTCCGGGAAAGGCTTCCAGCAATCGGGACAGCACGGTGCCGGCCTGTTCAGGCCGTGCCAGTTCCATATTCAGCCGTACCAGGGATGCCAGCCATGCGTATTCCGGACCGGGTTTTTTGCAGATGAATTCCAGGACGGGTAGGGCCTTCCGGGGTTGCTGCAGTGCCAGCCACAACAGGGCCCCCCGGTAACAGAGTGCCAAAGGCTCCCCGGATCCTGCCAGCCGGGTCCGCTCCATGACGGACAGCGCTTCCTTGTGTTGCCGGGTTTGAATCAGCCGGTCGGCCAGGTCGATGAGCCACCGCTGCTCCACCGGATCCTTTGCCACGCTGAGGCGCAGCAGGGCAATGGTTTTATCCAGGATCCCGGGCCCTTCCCCGGCCTGGTGCCAGAGCATGGCGGCCCGGTAATAATGTTTGCCTTTTTTTGAAATGCCGGCGGCACGTTCCATGGCTTTGGCTGCATGGGGGACGTCTTCCAGAAGCAGGTGGGTATTGGACAACAGCACCAGCCATTCAGCTTCCGGTGCGGGTGTTTCGGCCAGAAGGACCAGAAGAGGCAGGGCCCTGGCGGGTTTGTCCGCCTGGAGCCAGAGCTGGGAGGCACGGAAATAATGGGTGTTCTTTTTGCTGATGGATGCGGCCCGCTCCATGACCGGGGCGGCCCGGACAAAATCGTCTTTCATAACCCAGGCATTGGACAGGGTTGCCAGCCAGTCCGCTTTCGGGGCCGGCCGTTTTTCCAGAAACAGCAGGGAAGACAGGGCCTTGTCCGGCTGGTTCAGCTGCAGCCGCATCACACCGGCCTGATAGGCATGGTCACATTTCTGACGGATGGCAAAGGCTTTTTCCATGGCCGGCGCTGCCTTGCCGATATCGCCGGACATGGCCCATGCCTGGGCCAGGGCCACAAACCAGTCCGCCTCGGGTTCCGGCAGATTGGTGAGCCGGAGCAGGTGCCTGCGGGCCTTGACCGGTTTTTCCGCCTGGAGCCACAGCACCCCGCCGGTGTACAGGTTTTCAGGGGCAGGGTCCTGTTCTACGGCCCGGTCCATGGTTTCGGCTGCATTTGCAGGCTTGTCCAGGGTCATGTAGGTGTTGCACAGCAGCAGGAGCCAGTCGGTTTTGACGGTTTTCCGCCTGGCCAGGGTCTCCAGCAGCTTCAGGGCGTTTCGGGGCTGGTCCGCCTCCAGCCACAGCCAGGCGGCATGAAAATAAAGGTCGGGGTCATTGCCTGCCCGGGCCGCCTTTTCCATGGCCTGTGCGGTTTCTTTCTTTTTTTCCAGCATGCCCAGAACATTGGACAGGGCCACCAGCCACTCGGATTTGGGGGCATTGTGTGCTTCCAGCTTCCGGAGAAGGGACAGGGCGTTTTTCGGGGATTCAGCCGCTATCCAGAATACGGCTGCCTGGAAAGTCAGGTCCGGGTCTTTGGCCATTTCTGCGGCCTTTTCCATCACCGGGGCTGCTGCTCCGGCGTTCCCGGCCTCGTAAAGGGCATCGGCCAGAAGCTGGTGCCCCTGGACAAAGCAGGGAGCCTGGGCCACGGCTTTTTTCAGATGGGGCACCGCTTTTTTGAATTCCTTTGCCTGGTAGTGGAAAAAACCGATGTCATAGTCAATATAGGCAAAGGAAGGGGTGGGGCGGGCCTTGGCAAATGCAGACAGGCTTTGGGCTGCTGCCGTGTACATTCCCTTTTCGGCCAGGGCTTCCGCCGCAATGACCGCTTCATGGAAGTCGGCCGGCAGGGCGGCCTCGATCTGGGGACAGGCCGGGGAACTGCCGGCCTGACCGGCAGGGGATACGGAAAAGAGGCACAGCACCAGCCATGCGGTTGATAACATAGTAAAATGGATGGTTTTCACGTTTGTCTCCTTACAGGGGCGGCCGGTTTATTCCAGCTCGAACCGGATACTGGTTGTGATCCATGTTTCCACATCTTTGCCGTCTTTACTGCCTGGTTTGAATTTCCATTTTTCCAGGGTTTTCATGACAGTCTCGTTAAAAATATCCGGGGGATCCGCCTCCAGGATGGCCAATTCCCGGACAGCCCCGGATCGGTCCACCAAAAACCTGACTGCCACATTCCCCCGGATGCCCAGGCGTTTGGCCCGGTAGGGGTAAACCGGGTTGACCAGGGAGATCCGTTCGGGCTGCCGGTCCAGTTCATCTGAATTGAAGCGGATCTTCGGCGGGGGTGCCTTGACAGGAGCGGTGGGCCGGGCCAGTTTCCCGGGTACGGGAGCCTTGGCAAAGTCCCGCTTGAACCTGGCCGGCCCGGGACGAACTGCCACGCCTTTTACCGATACCGGGGTGAGGGACGGGGTTTCAAAGCCCGGTATTTGTGGCTTTACAGACGCAAGGTCCATGGGTTCCGGGGCCAGCCGGTCCGGGGGCGGGAGCTCGGACAGTTCGGGCGGCGGTAATTCCGGCAGCTCCGGCGGCGGCGTATCGATTTTTGGTTCCGGCGGCGGGGGCGGTTCCGGCGGCGGCTCATGTGCCTGTGCCGGTGGTTCCATAAACGGTTCAGGTACCTGGGCGATCAGGCAGACATGCCGGGCCAGAAAATCCCGGTGTTTAGCGGAGGTATGGTGCATGAGCGCCAGAACCGCCATGCCCAGAAGAAAGCCTGTGGCCAGCAGCATCCCCTGGCGGAAAAAGCCGGTTTTTGACGACAGGGCCATATCCATTTTCATTCCCCCGGCCGGGTCGCGGAGACGGCCACATTCCGGGCCCCTGCCAGCCGGCACTGGTCGAGCACCGCCACCGTCCGGGCCGTGGGGCACGCCCCGTCCGCATCGATGATCACCCCGCCGTCCGCGTTTTCCATGAGAAAAATTTCCACAAGGCCCCGGACCTGCCGCAGGTCGGTCTCCTGGCTGTCAATAAAGATCCTGCCGTCCGGGGTGATCCCCACCACCATGCCTACGGCTTCCCTGGACTGGGCCGTGACCGCCTCGGGTCGGTTCACCTCCACCCCGGATTCCCGGACAAAGCTGGCCGTCACCAGAAAAAAGATGAGCAGGATGAATATCATGTCGATCAAAGGCATCATGTTGATTTCCATATCATCGTCTGAAATGGGGCCGTCCGGACCGTTTCTGCTGCCTATTCTGTGCATTTGCGCCATTCCTTTTCAAGCCATTGGGTAACGACCCGTTGAAAGATCAGGACTTCCTGATGGATGGCCCGTACCCGCCGCCGCATGACCTGGCCGGCCAGCAGGCCGGGGATGGCCACCAGCAGGCCGGCCTGGGTGGTGATCAGGGCTTCTTTGATGCCCGATGCCATGGCCTGGGCATTGCCCGTGCCGAAAAGGCCGATGACCCGGAAGGTCTCCACCATGCCGGTGACGGTGCCCAGAAGCCCCAGGAGCGGGGCTGCCGCCGCAAGAACCATGATGGTGGAAATGTGGCGGTAAAAGGTCCGGGTCTGGCGCCGCACCGCCACCTCGAAAAACAGGCGGTCCGGCTCTCCGGTCATGACACGGCATTCCCTGAAGTGCCGGTCCAGGAAAAAGGCCAGTATCCCGGCCTTGGGACAAGCGATCCTGGGTACCCGGCCCTCCTTTGATTCCAGAATTTCCAGGGCCTGCTTCACCGGCAGGCTGTTGCGCCGGACCCGCAATATCCAGTCGGCCTTGAGGATGATGAGTATCCACATCCAGACCGATACAATAACGATGGGCAGCATCACCGGTCCCCCGGTCTCCAGGATTTCCCATATCCATATCAGAGGTTCCATGGATGTCAGGCCTTTGTGCCGGAGCCGTTGGCCGTGAATTTGAGCAGGGCGGCCATGAGGGCCAGGCCCTTTTCTTCCATATCCCGGGCCAGGAAATGGGCCCGTCTTCCCAGAAAGGCAGCCACCATCATCACGGGGATGGCCACGGCCAGACCGGCCTGGGTGGTCACCATGGCTTCACTGATACCGCCGGCCATGAGCCGGGGATCACCTGTGCCGTGGGTGGTGATTACCTGGAAGGTATTGATCATGCCGGTGACGGTACCCAGCAGTCCCAGAAGCGGGGCCACGGCCGCAGATACCTTGAGGGCGGTGAGAAACCGTTCCAGCCTCGGGGTTTCCTTTAAGATGGCCTCGGACAGGGCGCTTTCAATAACGGTGCCGGCCTGTCCCTTCAGCTCCAGCCCGGCCATGAGTACCCGGCCGGTGGGCCGGTTCCGGTGGGGCAGTGTGGTGTCCAGTGCCCCTTTGAAATCCCCCCGGGCCACAAGATCCGTGACCCGGGTCATGAGGTCGTCGGTGTTGTGGCGAACCCGGCCCAGGAAAACCAGCCGCTCCAGGGTCAGCACCAGGGCTACCAGCCCCACCAGGAGGATGGGAATCACCAGGATACCGCCGCTTTTGAGTTGGTCAACCCAGCCGACCTGCCGGGAAAGCTGCTGCACGGCAATGCCGCCGGAAATATCAATGGGAACCTCCCGTGTTTCGCCGGAAATAAACCGGTCCAGGGCCCGTTTGGTCAGAAAAGGCGGGGCCGCACTCATCACCAATCGGCCGGAAGCCGGAGACAGGGACAGGTAACCGGTTTCATCCCCTGTGCGGTGGACGGCTGCCATATGCCCCAGCCGGGTGATGTCCGCCTGGACGGTTTCGCCGCTCCGGTCCAGTACAGGCCCGGTATACCGGTTCCGGGTCCTGGATGCGGCAATGTCCCTGAAGCAGAATTCAAACAGGGCTTCCAGTTCTGCCATGCCCGGCCGGGTATCTTCAGACAAAATGGATTTCAACCTTGCCGGGTATTCAGGATTTTCCGCACTGACCGGGCTTTTTTCCGCCCTGCCCAGCAGGTTCCGGGCCGTATCCCGTATGATGATTTCCAGTTCTTCTTTCCGGGAAAGCCTGGCTGAAATATCTTTTTTCAAGGCGTCCCGCCGGCCGGACAATTCCCGGAGCATGGCCTCGCCAAAGGCCTGTTTCTCCCGGGCTTCTGAAAGCGCGGTTTCCAGGTCCCGGATCTGCCGGGCCAGTTTCGCCCGCCTGTTTTGTATCTCTTCTGCCGTTGCCAGCCGGGCCTGTCCGGAAGCGGCGTGTTCAGCATCCACCGCCCGGGCCGCGTTATGGAAATCCCGGGTCGATGATGCCCGGGCGTACCCGGCCAAAAAGCACGGGACCAGTACGACCAGGGCCAGTATACCCAGGACGGGAGTCTTAATTGTGTTCAGCACGGTTCCCTCCGTTTGTCGGTTCACGGCCTTCCAGGCTGTTTCCTTCCGGGCCGGTTTCGTTGGTTTGGGCCGGAGGCAGGTCCAGGGGCAGTCGGCTCAGGCCGATAAGGCGGATGCCCTCGGCCATTTCCACGGCTTCCATAAGATCCCCGGCCGATCCTTCCAGCGGTACGAACCGGGCCCTGGCCCGGTCCCATGCAAACCCGGTCCGGTTGTCCAGGGTAATGGCAAACAGGCCGATACGGCCCACCCGCAGCAGTTTGACCTGCCGGAATCCGCCGTCTGTCTCGATCTCCTGTTCCTCGACCCCGACGGTATGCCCCAGATCCACCTCCCGGTTCAGGGTGTCAAGCACGGCCCGGGTTTTGGTCAGCAGGTCGGCATCGTAGTCATCAAGGACATGCCGGGTCCGGGCAATGGTTTCCCGGCGCCGGTCCAGGGCCGCCGGAAGGTCTGACAACACCAGAATATCGAGCCGGTCCAGGGTGGTGTCCAAGACGGGTAGAAGTGCCGCCTCCATCTTTTCGATTTCAGCGGCCTGCTGATTCAGGCCCGCAATTTTCTCCTCCAATGACCGGATATACCGGGTATTTTTTTCCTGCTGCCACCGGGCTTGTTTGAGCCGGGCGGACAGGTCTTCGATGCGGTCCAGCATTTCCTGTTCTTCCGATGCCCAGTCTTCCATCAAATGCTGGGTTTCAACGTCAATGCCCACGGTTTTTTCCGCGGTTTTCCTGACCCGGGATGCAGAGGGGACATCTGCCTGGGCGGCCGATGGTGTCTCTGCCGGCCCGGCCGCCATCATGAACAGCATCACAAGACCGGATATATATAAAAAGCCACGCACAATAAATATCCTCCTGAGTTACTATGTTTATTTATAATAATAATGTTAGTTATAACTTATAACAAAAAACAATATCATTATCAGAAGATAAATTCAATGCTTTGAATATAAAAAATTCTGATCAATTATCTAAAAATCGGACAATGCCCTTTTGCTGATGTCGGTTCTACCCCGAACGGGAAAAAGAATGCCCTGATCCGGAAAAAAGTTTCCGGTTAAGGCTCATGGTCATCAGATCTAACCGTTTCAGGAAGAGAATCACGGAAATGGTGACAACCCGGAATTCGGTTTTGAGCTTGAACATGGCATCAATTGAGTGTCACGGTGCTGTCCGGTTCGAACAGGGCCTGGGTCACGGCGGAAAGACTGGAGCTGCTCAGAATTTTCAGGGGTTTGTTGTGCCGGCTGCACAATTGCTTGACTTTCCGGCAAGCGGTGTGGCTGTTACAGTTCACCGGACACAGCACCAGGTCGCATCGTTTGACCTTGGCTTCCAGGCCGGCGTTGGCGTTTTTCATGTACCCGTCATGATAATGAAACTCGCCCCCGGCGTTTTCCACCACATTTTTGTAAAAGGCCCGCATCTTGGTGATGCCGCCCACCAGGAAAATGCGTTTGGCGCACAGCCGGTACCGGCTGCAGTGATCCTTGTTGCAGTGGACCCGGGCGCAGTGATCGCAGGAACAGCTGCCCTGGTCGCAGGAGGATCTGGCGCAAATGGTCTCGGAGCAGGCGGCACCAGAGAGGGCAGAACCTGTGGCATTTTCGGCCGGATGGGGACAGGGTGGGGTGCCGGAGGGCCGGAGAGCAGATATCAGGGACTGGAACTCTTTTTTGATCAGTTCCAGCTCACTTTGATGGCTGAACAGCTCAATCTGAAGGGCTTTGTGCTTTTGCATCAGCGCCTGGTGCGCGGTTTGCTCCAGGGCAAGGTCCGCAGTCAGGGCCTGGATTGTTTTCTCGAACTGTTTTTTTTCAGCATTGTTTTTGGCCTGGGTGGCAGTATCCGGTTGCAGCGTCTGCACCTGGGCAGCCAACTCCCGGTTCCGGGCTTCCAGGTGCCCGATGGTTGCGGCATCCGCTTTACGCGCTTTGCTCATCTCCTTAAGTGCCCGGGTTTTATCGTTCAGTTTTCTCTTTTCCCGGTCAAGCCGTTCCGTCATGCCGGCCACCTGCCGGCGGATGGTGAAAATCTCGGTCATGTTGGCATGTGATTGCATGTGGACCTCGCCGGCGATGTCCGCCAGCAGTTCCGGGCTGGTTTTTTTGTGGGAGACAATGGCGTAGAACAGCGGGCCCACATCACCGGTTTCAAGGTGCTTTGCCCACAGGGTCCGGATTTCGGGTTCCGCCATGCCGGCAACCCTGGCCATCTGTCCGGCGGACTGAGTCCGGATGAAGTTGTTCACCTTTTGGGAGACATTATTCTCACCCCCCAGCTTGAGCATGATTTTCTGGTGGTATTCATAGGGTTTCATGGGCTTGACATCATAGCCGCATTTTTTCAGGATGGACCGGTGTTTTTCCACAGTGAGCATGGCCCCTGCCACCGGGCATTTTAAAAAATCCGGAATTGCCCATATGGGTAAAAACCGGTGTAAGGTGTCTGACATGATAGTTACCTCCATGGTTGGATTGAGATGAATTTCACAGAAACATATTATAACAAACAATAATCTGTCAACAAAAAAATGTTAGCTTTAACTAAAAGATATTTATTATTGACAAACCGTTATTGCATCATATTTTTAGTGTTAATTCTTATCATCTGAGAGGAGAATCTTGTTATGAAAATTCTGGTTGTGTTTTATTCCATGTATGGTCATGTGTATGAAATGGCCCAGGCGGTTGTCGAGGGCGCAAAAAAGATACCGGGTGCTGACGTGGACATCCGGCAGGTGCCTGAAACATTATCGGATGATGTTCTGGAAAAAATGGGCGCCATAGAGGCAAAAAAAGCGTTTTCCCATGTGCCGGTGTGTGCGGTGGAAGAGCTGGAAAAAGCAAATGCCGTCATTTTCGGCACTCCCACCCGGTTCGGCAACATGTGCGGGCAGATGCGCCAGTTTCTGAATGCGACCGGTCAGCTGTGGGCCAATGGGTCTCTCATCGGCAAGGTGGGCAGTGTGTTTGTGAGTTCCGCCACCCAGCACGGGGGCCAGGAATCCACCATTCTGTCTTTTCACACCACGTTGCTGCACCACGGGTTTGTGGTGGTGGGGCTGCCGTATTCATTTCAGGGACAGATGCGCATTGATGAGATCACGGGGGGGTCCCCCTATGGCGCATCCACAATCGCCGGTGGAGACGGGGCACGGATGCCATCTGAAAATGAACTGGCAGGAGCCCGGTTTCAGGGCAGGCATGTGGCGGAAATTGCGGGAAAACTGGTGGGTTGACCGGCACGTTCTGGCGTGGAAAGACCGGCATCAACAGGCCACTGCCTGATTTGGCCGGGTCAGCGGCCTGCACACCGGTCACAGAGTCCTGACAAAAACACGTCATGGCTTTGAACTACAAATCCGTCCGGCACGATTTGCTCTTGTTTTAACGCACACCCGGGCAGGTCCATCACGCGGTTGCAGGCTTTGCAGTGAAAATGGTGGTGATGGATTTTGTGCGCCCGTTCATACCGGGTACCCAAGGACGGATAATTGATTTGCTTGAGCCACCCGGCTTCAAGGAGCTGCTTGAGGTTGCGGTAAACCGTTGCCTGGTTTAAAGAGGGGACGATCCGGCTGCCGTAATCCAGTATTTCCGAAATGGCCAACAGCCGGTCCTGCTGTTTAAAAACCTGCACAATGGCCCGTCTCTGGGCAGTTTGACGTTTCATATCATTCACCTCGGTTGGCAATATATCCGAACTGTTACCTCTTTGCAAGGTTTACACTAAAGTGTTGACAATGATTCAGGAACATCCTATTAATTGCAAATGCATTCTCATTTGCATTGACCTGCTGATGCCGGCGGCTGATTCAACTTAAAATATAGGAGGCTAAAGATGCATGTTAAATCTCTTTTATTGGCAGTCTTGGTGGTATTTTTGACAAACACCGGCCTGTTTGCCGAAGAAAAGTTGCAGATTTTTGTCAGTATTCTGCCCCAGAAATATTTTGTGGAACGGATCACCGGTGATCTGGCAGAGGTGTCTGTGCTGGTGAGCCCTGGCAAAAGCCCGACCACTTATTCGCCCACCCCGGCCCAGGTCAAAACATTGGCCAGTGCCGATGTGTATTTCAGAATCGGGGTGTCGTTTGAAAACGGTTTTATGCACAAGATCGCGTCCATTGCCCCGGGTATCCGGGTGGTGGATACTCGAAAGGGAATCGCGCTGCGGAAGATGGAAGGCCATATCCATGAAGAGGACCATCAGAAGACTCACGGGCACGCCCATGACGGCAAAACAGACCCTCACCATGAAGGTGAGGAGGACGAGATTCACGACCATGCGGACATGTCGTCCGGCAAGGATCCCCACATCTGGATGAGCCCGATGCTGGTAAACCAGCAGGCCGCCACCATGACCGAAATCCTGATCGAACTGGCCCCGGTCCATGAGGCCAGGTTCCAGGAGAATTATGAAGCGTTCTCCCAGGATCTCAACCAGCTCCATGAGCGGCTCAGAATCATCCTGGAACCCATGTCAGGGGGAAATTTTTTTGTGTTTCATCCGGCGTTCGGTTATTTTGCCGATGCCTACAGCCTGAACCAGATCCCTGTGGAAACCATGGGCCGATCCCCCAAGGGAAAGGAATTGTCCGCCATCATCAAGCTGGCCAGGCAGGAAAAAGCCCGGGTGATTTTTGTCCAGCCCCAGTTTGACCAGCAGTCGGCCCGGAAAATCGCGGAAGCGATTGACGGCGCGGTGGTGTCCATCAATCCGTTGGCCCCTGATTACCTGGACAACATGGTCCGCATGGCCGATACCATTGCCACGGCCCTGGCCCGCTGAAGCATCGTCCCGTGAAATCGGATACCACCCCGTTCCCCATTGCAAAGGATTTGCCGCCGGTCCGTTCCGGGGCCATGAACATCGGCCCGTATGTGCAGATTTATTTTCTGGTGTCCGCCATCCTTATGGCGGCCTTTCATGTCCGGTCCGAGGCGTTTGTCACCTTTTCTTTGATTTTCTGTGCCATTGTGCTGGAGGCGCTTCCTTTTATGCTGCTGGGAACCATGCTGGGCGGATTTGTGGAGGTGTTTGTTTCCCGGGAGCAGCTGCTACGGGTTCTGCCAAAGGAAAAACAGCAGGCTGTGGTGGTATCCGCTTTTCTGGGTATTCTTTTCCCGGTCTGTGAATGTGCCATCGTACCGGTGGTCAGAAAATTCATCCAGAAGGGCATGCCTTTGGGATCGGCGGTGGCGTTTCTGCTGGCCGGACCCATTGTCAATCCCCTGGTGTTTTCTTCCACCCTGGTAGCCTATTCCTTTGCCTGGGAGGTGGCGTTTATCAGGGTGTTTGCCGGGGTCTGGATCGCCATGATCATCGGGTTGATCATAGATACCTTTGTGTCCAAGGAAGAGGCACTGGTGCCCTTTTTCAATGCTGCCGCCTTCGGATGCGGGCATGCCGGGTGTTCCCACGACCATGGATCAACGGCTACTGGGTCCTTTGTCGAAAAAATCAGGGCTGCCCTGGTCCACGGGGCCGTGGATTTTTATGACATCGGCCGGTTTCTGATCATCGGGGCTTTTGTCGCGGCCGCTCTCCAGACCCTGGTGCCCCGGCAGGCGATTATGTCCGTTGCCCAGGGCCCCGTGGCGGCCATCCTTGTCATGATGGGTCTGGCGGTGGTCCTGAACCTGTGCAGTGAGGCGGACGCATTTATTGCCGCCTCGTTTCAACCCATAGGTATTTCCTTCTCCGCCCAGATGGCCTTCATGGTTCTGGGTCCCATGTTGGATATCAAGCTGGTTCTCATGTACCTGGGGGTATTCACCAGAAAAATGATCCTGTTGTTGGTTTTTCTGGTCTGCGTGTCGGTGTTTCTGGCCATGGCCGTCCTGGAGCTGCTCCAATGGGTCTGAAACGAATCAGCGGGCCAGTGGTGGTTCTGGCGGTCTGGATCATGGCATTGGCATGGCTGCTGCACGAAGACCGGTATCAATTATTTCTGAATCCGAAGTTCGGTTTTCTGATCTACATCAGCCTGGGGGTGAGCCTGGCTTTCCTTGTCAGTCTGCTGGCATCGGACCGGCCGGTGTTTCCTGAAACCGGCCATCTAGTCAAGGGGTTGATCCTGGCGCTGCCCATCGTGTTCATGGGGGCGGCCGGTGAACAAACCTTAGGCAGTTTCGCCCTTTCCAAGCGGATGGTGTCACCGGTCCAAAAGACCGGCCCCAGCCATTCTGTTCCCCCTGATTCGATCCTTCCCGGCGCGACTCCCGAAGAATCCGTGGCAGATCCGGCCCAGCAGCAGATTGCTGAGATCTCCATGGGGGATCTGGTGCGCAACTGGCACCGATACAACGGCAGGTACATCCGTGTGGAAGGCCTGTTTTCCCCCACCATTGAAGATTATGAACATCTGTCGGCCGTATTCCGTTATTTTATCGTCTGTTGCGTGGCAGATGCCTTGCCGGTGGGGGTTTTTATGGAAAGACCCGGGGACTTGGACCTGAAAGCCAATGACTGGGTCCGGATTTCCGGCCGGGTGGTCATGAAGCAGCTGGATGGTTATGACATCTTTTTCATGGAAACACCGGCTGTGGAAAAAACAGACCCACCCTCAACAACCTCCGCCTATATCTTTGAATGACCTGCGTGCAGCCACAGTTCCAACGGGCCATAAGCATAGCCTCCAATGAGCCAAATCCCGGGATCGGTCAGGCAGCCGGGTCGGGAACATTCCCCCGGAGTCCAATCTGGTAAGCCACAGGCTGCATGCCGGCAATCACTTCGGTGATCAGATCGGACAGGTCCATGTTCAGCATTTCTGCGCCCTTTTTGACCACTTCCCGGTCAACCCCGGCGGCAAACGCCTTGTCCTTGAATTTTTTTTTCACGGATTTGGTCTTGAGATCCAGAATGCTTTTGGACGGCCGGACCAGGGCCGCACTGGCCACAAGCCCGGTGAGTTCATCAATGGCGTACAGGGTTTTCTCCAGGGGGGTCCGGGGTTCAACATCCGTGCAGATGCCCCATCCATGGCTGATGACCGCCCGGATATATTCTTCAGGCCAGTGGTGTAATCTGAACAGTTCCACACATTTATGGCAGTGTGCGTCCGGAAACTGCTCATAATCCAGGTCGTGCACCAGACCCACAACCCGCCATTTTTCCGGGTCTTCTCCGAATTTTTCTGCAAAATGGGCCATCACTGCTTCCACGGCAAGGGCATGGCGGATCAGGCTGGGTTTCTGATTGTATTTTTTCAGCAGTTTTAATGCATCGTCCCGGTTCGGAATAAAATCTGTCATAATCAATCCTTGGATTTTTTTGTATGAATGTCAGTTGCCGGTCACAAAAATGACCCGGCATTGTTTTAAAAACAGATGCCGTTCTGTGGATTGTTCTATCTGTTTGGCATCCGCCGTGCTGATGACAATGGCGGTATTTTCTTTTCCGGATGTTCTGAGCCCTTTGATCACCAGCGGATGACTGCCCACACGCGGGTCCTGCAACGCATTGTCCATGGCACACATATATTTACAGACACCATGCTGTACGGCAAATTCACGGCTGATGAACACGGCGGAATAAATGGTTCCTCCCTGTTCACTGACAATGACCGGGTAGAGCACGGGATCGAAATTCAGTTTCCGGACGTCTAAAATCAGCCCGGTGTAAGGGATCTTTCCGGATTCCTTCGGGGTTTCGGAGAGAATGTCCGGATTGATTTTCGGAATCTGCCGGATCTCATCCGGTAGAACCAGTTGTAGAAAGCCCCCTAACAGCCGGGTCCGGACCGTTAATTCCACATCCAGGGCCGATGTGTAATACTGGCGGATGATCACGGCATCCCGGGCCGTTTTTTCAATGCCAGCCATGATGTCATCGTTTCCGGCTGCAAACTGCCCGACGGTCAGATCATTGTATATGGTGATCTGCTTGAGGATTTCGATGAGCCGGCGGTTGGCATCGGCCCGGGCAGCCCCGGGATCGGCTTCATGAATATTGTCCGGGTTGATGATGGGGGCGGCCTTGCCTGTGACAGTGACGGTTCCGTTTGTCCAGTTGATGGTCCCCTGGTCCAGGGACGTCATGCAATGATAAGATTCCATGTCTGTGTCACCCAATGCCGATTCTGTCTGGTTGATGATTAAAAAGCAAATCCAGACCGTGACACAGACCCGGCCCAGGGTATGCACCAGCGCTTTCATGGGTGATTCAGATAGCGTTTCTGGACAAATGTGGCCATGGATCCGATATCATTTAATCCGAAAACAGGGACGGATGGCGTCAGCGTCGTGTCGGTGACCAATGCGATCAGGTCGGGGTGATCCAGGAATAACGGATGATCATGGGGGCCGTCCATCCGGAAAATTTCGATTTTGGGTAATGGCTGGCGTTTGAATCCTTCCGCCAGAATCAGGTCCATATCAGACAGATACGACTGCATTTTTTCAATGTCAGGCCGTGGGTCATCTTTGACCATGGCGATGTGTTGATCCGTGACCAGCAGGGTTGTTTTTGCACCGGCCTGTTTATGCCGCCAGCTGTCTTTTCCTTTTTGATCCAGGTCGATGTCGTGGTGGGTGTGCTTGACAGACCCGATGCGGTAGCCTCTTTGGGTGAGTTCAGTGATCAGTTTTACCACAAAGGTGGTTTTTCCGGCATTGGATTTTCCGGCTATGGAGATAATGGGCGGTTTCATCGGCGCGGCTTCTTTGTGAACAAGGGTTATTTTTGTCTAAAATAGATCTCATGGCAGGGAAAGTCAAGGTCTGTGGGATCGGCGGTGTCCGCTTGTTTAGGCTTGCAAAGACAAAGAAAGGATAGTATATATTTTTGTTTAAATTTTTGGGGATAAAAAAGCGGTATATTGCAGAAATGACAGGTTAAATTGATGAAAGATAAAAAAAATATTGCATTGATTGGTATGCCGGCTGTGGGTAAAAGCACGGTGGGGGTGCTGCTGGCCAAAAAAATGGGGTTTGATTTCATGGATACGGATATTTTGATCCAGGCCAAAGAGCATCAGACCCTTGCTCAGATCATTGCCCGCCATGGGTTGGAACAGTTTCTGGAAATCGAGAAACAGCATCTTCTGGACATCCGCTGTACCCGTCATGTGATTGCCACCGGCGGCAGCGTGATATACAAACCCGAGGCCATGCGCCATCTGGCTGAAACCTGTGTCATCGTTTATCTGGCCGTTGATCTGGATGTGCTTAAAACCCGGTTGTCAGATGTGATCACCCGGGGGGTGGCCATCTCTCCGGGAAAAACCATTGATGATTTATACCGGGAACGGGTCCCTTTATATGAAAGATATGCAGATCTGGCTGTTCACTGCAGAAAACAGTTTCCAGAGCAGGTGGCGAAACAGATCATTCAATCAATGCCAAAGGACAGAACCTGACCGGTATCATTGATGTCTCGAATCTGTTTATCGGACCTGTACTTCCTGAACCGCGCCTTCAACAATGGATTTCAGTTCCAGAATCTCCCGGTCCGAAAAAAAATGATCCGGGTTCTGTGAAAATTGCGGATCCATCATGGGAACATGGCGGACACATTTCTGAAGCACATACTTTTTGGCCCCTTTGATCTGGCCGGCAATCTGTTCCATGATTTGGGCATTGATAAACGGCCGCACACAGGTGGTTCGAAATTCATAGGCAGGGGCAAAATCCATGATAAGACCCATGCTTTGTGAAACCGAATCCATGTCAGCGGAAGGTTTCATGATGTCAGGATATTTGTCCGCCCCGGTTTTGATGTCCATGGCCACATAATCCACCAGAGAGCGGTCAAGCAGCCGGGACAGAACCGCCGGTCTTGATCCGTTGGTATCCAGTTTGACGGCAAGCCCCATCTGCTTGATCTGCTGGATGAAATCCATCAGATTCTTTTGCAGACAGGGTTCTCCTCCGGTGATGACCACCCCGTCCACCAGTCCTTTTCGGGCCGTCAGAAATGAAAAAATATCCGTGGTGTCCAGGCGGCCGGTGCCGTTTGCCGGGCCGGCCGCCAGTTCAGGATTATGACAATAGGGGCAGATAAAATTGCATCCCATGGTAAACACCACACAGGAAATGGTTCCTGGAAAGTCGATCAGAGAATTTTTCTGGAAACCGCCGATATGCATGGTTACGAAGCCACATTAAATGTTTTACGCATGGCAAATTCCGTCTGCTTGCCATTGTTCCACTGGGACACCGGCCGCAGATACCCCACCACCCGGGAGTAGATTTCCGTTTCTGCGTGACAGGTATCACAGGTGGCATGTTCTCCGGCAATGTAGCCGTGAGACGGACAGATGGAAAACGTGGGCGTCAGCGTGAAATAGGGCAGTTTGAATGTATTGGATACCTTGCTCACCAGTTGTTTGACCACCTGGATGTCTTGGACCTCTTCGCCTAGAAACAGATGCTGGACCGTGCCGCCGGTGTATCGGGTCTGCAGCGGATCCTGGAGTTCCAGGGCTTCGAACAGGTCATCCGTGTAATTGACCGGCAGATGGGTGGAGTTGGTATAGAACGGATCACTGCCCTGCTGATATTCTGATTCATTGGCACAGATGATATCTGAGAATCTTTTTTTGTCCAGATTGGCAAACCGGTAGGTGGTGCCTTCGGCCGGGGTGGCTTCCAGGTTGAAAATTTCATCGGTTTCCGCCTGAAGCGTTTCAATGTTTTTGCGTAAATGATCCATGACTTTTACGGCAAATGCCTGTCCTTCCGGCGTGGCAATCCCCTGGTTTAAGAAGTTGATGCAGGCCTCGTTCATGCCCAGAATACCGATGGTGGAAAAATGGTTGCGCCAGTAGACTCCGGTGTTTTCCTTGATTTTTCTCAAGTAGAACTTGGAATAGGGATACAGCTCGCCCTCGGTGAATTTTTCCAGAATCTTGCGCTTGATGCTCAAAGATTCGGCAGCCACCCGGGTCAAATGATCCAGGCGCTGGAAAAAATCGGTTTCATTTTCAGCCAGATATCCGATTCTGGGCAGGTTCAGGGTGACCACGCCGATGGACCCGGTCAATGGGTTGGCACCGAACAGGCCACCGCCCCGTTTGCGCAGCTCCCGGTTGTCCAGGCGCAGGCGGCAGCACATGGACCGGGCATCTTCCGGAGACATGTCGGAGTTGACAAAGTTGGAAAAATAAGGAATCCCGTACTTACCGGTCATTTTCCAGATATTTTCCAGGTTGGGATTGTTCCAGTCAAAGTCCCGGGTGATGTTATAGGTGGGGATGGGGAATGTAAAAACCCGGCCCTTGGCATCCCCTTCCATCATGACTGCGGCAAAGGCGGCATTGATCATATCCATCTCTTTTTGATACCCGGCATAGGTGTCTTCCCGGTATTTGCCGCCGATGATGACCGGTGAATCCGCCAGGGTGGCCGGTACGTTCAGATCCATGGTGATATTGGTGAACGGGGTCTGGAATCCCACCCTTGTGGGGATATTGATGTTAAAGACAAACTCCTGAAGGGCCTGCTTCACCTCTTTGGGGGTGAGTTGATCCTCTCTGACAAACGGCGCCAGCAGGGTGTCGAAATTGGACATGGCCTGGGCCCCGGCCGCTTCCCCCTGAAGGGTGTAGAAAAAATTCACGATCTGGCCCAAAGCGCTTCTGAAATGCTTGGGGGGTGAGGACTGGACTTTTCCGGCCACACCTTTGAATCCTTCCAGAAGCAGATCCTGAAGATCCCAGCCCACACAGTACACAGACAGCAGGCTCAAATCATGAATATGTATGTCTCCGCTGTAATGGGCCTCCCGCACCGGCGGGGGATAGATTTTGTTGAGCCAGTATTCCGCGGTGATATCTGAAGAGATGTAATTGTTCAGGCCCTGAAGGGAATAGCTCATATTGCTGTTTTCCTTGACCTTCCAGTCCATCTGGGAGATATAGGATTCCATGAGGTCCACGTTTTCCCGGATGGCGATCTTCCGGATCTGGTTGTGCTGCTCCCGGTAGATGATGTAAGCCTTGGCCGTCTTGTAGAACGGGGAATCCAGCAGGACCCGTTCCACGATGTCCTGGATCTCTTCCACTTCCGGCACCGGCCCCAGTTGCAGGTCCCGGGCCAGGGTCAAGACCCTGAGGGTCAGTCTTTTGGCTTCTCTGCCGTTGAATTCACCCGTTGCCAGACCGGCTTTTTCAATGGCACTGGTGATTTTTGACGAGTCAAATGCGCTGATCCGCCCATCGCGTTTCTTTATTTGTTCAAACATGGCCTACCTCTTGAAATCAGATTCAAATTGACATATTGTTTCTTTGTGTTGACACAGGGTATCCGGACTGGATATGTGTGATCGACATAAATCAAATTATCCAATATATTGTTGTGTGTCAATAGAAAAAATACAATATATGGTATTGACAATCCTGAAATAAAAGAATGGCGCCAACGCAATGCGTTCAGATCGTTTCCCGTTTTTCAGAAAACAATACATTCCCTGGTATGATACTTCCGCTGCCTGCTGGATATTGATGGGTTTTTTGTTTGTGATCGGTTTGTTTGCCTTGTCCGGGGTGACCGTGGCAGGATCAAAACCGGATCTGGTTGAACATATGTGGTTTCCGGGAATACTGGCCGGGATGTCCTTTTTTCTGGTGATCAAGATCGGGTTCCGGCTGTGGCAGCGGAACAAAAATGAGTGATTTTACTTGATCTCAGTGATCCATTAATGTGTCCAGCATGTGGTGAAGGATTTTTGCCGTCACGCCCCATATGACCACATCCTGGAACGGATAGGTCAGATCCAGGATCGGCGGGGTTTGTCCAAGATACTTTTTTTCCCGGTGCAGGTCGGCCAGGTGGGGCACCGGAATCTGAAACACCCGTCTGATTTCCACAGGATCGAACCGGATGGGGCCCTGCTGGTTCCAGATACCGGTAAAGGCGTGGATATCTTTGTGATTGATGGTCTGGAAATGGCCCATGGAACCGATGACTTCCACATTTTCCGGAACGATCCCCAGTTCTTCCTCCAGCTCCCGCAACGCGGTTTCCAAAGGGCTGTCATCGGTTTCATCCACATGTCCGCCGGGAAAGGCCATTTGATTGCGCCAGGGATATCCGGCCACATCCGCTTTCTGGATGAACAACAGTTTCGGAAGGGCCTGGTTGAACAAAAACAGCGCCATGACAGCCGTCTGATCATATTTATTCAGGTCCGGAGGGGAGGGATGAACCGCCTTTCCCAGGCGGGAGATGATTTCGTGCCGGCATAGGGTCGGATTCACGGGGGTGTGTTTCATGGGTCAACAAGGCATAAGAGAAATGATCAGGGTGTTGCTTTATCAAATCCCGCCACCTCCACGGTAAAGTTTTCCAGATTCCGGGGCAGGTCGGCAAACACCAGCATGAACGGAACGGTGTCACCCGGCATGATTTTTTCGTTGATATCCGCGGTTCCCCCCGGAATTTTCAACTGAGCGGTCAGGTCTTCGATCCGGGCGGTTTTCAGGGTTTTTTCAGGAATGATGTTGCCACAAAAAGCGGTTTGGGTCATGGCGGCTTTTTTTTCTTTCTGAAACAAAGTGCCTTTCACCTGGATACGGCCGTAGGGAATCTGAGCAGGATTTTCGATTTTTCCGGTGATGATGAACAGTTCTCCGGCAAAGTCATTGGTGAGAAACCGGCCGGTCACACTTTTCTGGTCCGGGATCGGGTCCGGATAGGTCACGGTTTCCGGTGTCTTTTCAGGCAGGTACTGCTCAATGAACGGAATCTGGATTTCCGGCAGAAAAGGGATCTTGTATCCAAAAAATGTGGCGGCAATATAACCGCCCCCTGCCAATAAAAAGACAAGGAGGAGCACCAGAACCGGAAGCCCCAGACCGGTTCTTTTTTTGGCAGGCGGTTCTTCAGAATCCATGCGTTCATCTTCCGGGTCCAGCGGGTGGATCAAAGATGCCCGGGCCGGACGGCGGGGTGGGGGGGTCTCATGAGACAGCGTATCAGGAAGGTCGGCATCCTCCATGTCTGTTTCGTTAAAATCCGGGTCATCAAATTCATCCAATCCGTCAAAAGCCGTTTCCTCAGGTTCAAAGTCGTCTTTTAGATCGACATCAATTTCTTGATCCGTATCGATCTTTGTTTTTTTGTCCAATGGATCCGTTTCTTCCAAAGAATGGGACCGGGACTGATCTTCGAGTTCAGGTTCTTTTTCTTCAGGTGTGTCCAGACTCAGTTCTTCAGTATCCGGATTTTCTTCATCCAGATCAAACGCCAGATCGAATTCCGGTTCGTTGTCTTCGGAAGTGATGTCACCCAATTCGAGTTCTTCCTGAACTTCGGCCATATCTTCCGACAGGTCGGGTTCATCTGATAGTTTCAGTTCATCCGACAGATCCGGTTCATCTGTTTCTGTTGTGTCAGCATCTTCAAATTCGATTTCTATTTCATCCGGATCAATCGCTTCCAGTTCCAGCTCATCGGGTTCAACAGTTTGCTGTATAACGTCCTGGGTCCGGTTTTCAACATCCAAGGTTTCAGGCAGATTTTCTTGTTCGTCAAAGTCGGAATCATCGAACTCAAGATCTTTGTCAAAATCGATATCCTGAAATTCAGAATCGTCGAATTCCGGTTTGGCAGAAGGGGGGAATGCCGTGAATATGTGCTGGCACCGGCTGCAACGTACCGTGGATCCGTCTGCATCGAGTAAGGATTCATCTAAGTTGAATCGTGTTTCGCACTTTTCACAGGTGATAATCATGGCGCATCCCCTATAATTTTAGATCATATATTTCAGGCTTGTTCCTGTATTTTTCATCATAATCCAGCCCATACCCGACAATGAATCCTTTTTCAAGAGAAAAACAGGCATACTTGACGGGAATTGCTTTTTTCCGGCGTTCATGTTTGTCGATCAGGGTGCAGACGGCCACGGAATTCGGATTGAGAAGTTGGATAAACTCCATGATCTTGGTCAAGGTGTTGCCTGTATCCACGATGTCTTCCACCAGCAGAATATCCCGATTCCGGTATTCCAGATCCGGCTGTTTGGTGAATACGATCTGCCCGGTGGAATGGGTGCCTTCATAGGAAGACGCACCAATGAAATCAATGTCATGGTCCATATCGATCTGCCTGGTAAGATCTGCCATGAACATGAAAGCACCCTTTAAAATTCCTGTTAAAATCAGGTCTTTACCCTGGTAGTCCCGGGAGATCTGTTTGCCGATTTCCCGGACCCGGTTCTGGATGGTCTGTCGGGAAATCAGCGGGATAAATTCGGGCATGGTGAATCACAATCCTGTGGCTTTGAGTTCCTGGATTAATTTTTTTTGTTTGTCCGTCAGTTTTTTGGGCATGTCTATATTAATCACAACAAACAGATCTCCGCAACCATTTCCTTTCATATGGGGAATACCATGTCCGGACAGACGCATCCTGGCTTTGTGACTGGTTCCGGCCGGTAGTTTCAGGTTCATGGTCTTTCCGGACGGGGTCAGAATTTCCAGTTTGTCTCCCAGAAGGGCCTGGGTCAGTTTGATCGATTGGGTCATAAGGACATCGTTGCCGTCAATGGAAAACCCGCTGGTGGGAACCGGTCTGGATTTGATATACAGATTCCCGGCCGGTCCGCCATGGGGAGACGGTTCACCTTTGCCGGCCAGACGGATTTTTTTCCCCTGGGTCAATCCTTTGGGAATACGAACCTCAACCGCATTGGTGGTGCTGCCCTGGCGGATGGTGATGGTTTTTTTGGTGCCGTGAATCAATTCTTCCAGGGTCAACGGAATTTCATATTCAATATCTTTTCCCGGTGTCCGGGGATAGGCCCGTTGCTGGCCGAACCCGTCGCCCGTGTTTTGAAAAAACGGATTGCCCCCGGAGAAACCGGAGCGCCCCCGGGGACCGGCCTGGCCAAAAGAAGCGGAAAATCCGCCCCGGCCGCCGCCGAATCCGAACTCCTTGAGAATATCCCCTAAATCAAAGTTTCTGAAAATATCTTCCTGGGAATATCGCTGTTGAAAGTCGGCGGAGCCATAGGTGTCATATTGTTTTCGTTTTTCCGGGTCGCTGAGCACGGCATAGGCTTCGCTGATTTTCTTGAATTTGTCCTCCAGGGTTTTATCCCCTTTGTTTTTGTCCGGATGGTACTTCATGGCAAGCTTGCGGTAAGCTTTTTTGATATCTGCCGCACTTGCCGATTTATCGATGCCTAGAATATTGTAATAATCGTCGGCCATTTTTTCCTCACTGCTTGTTTTATATTGGGTTTGACTTTTTTATGGTAAATGATAAGCGTCAACCCGCACAAGTCAAGCGGATTTCTGGGTGTTAAAAGCGGCAATGGCAACCATCATCACAGAGATGGCGGCAGGCGTCATGCCGTCGATCCGGGAAGCCTGGCCCAGGGTTTCCGGCTGAATTTTTTTCAGTTTTTCCCGGATTTCATTGGACAGGCCGTGGACATTGCCGTAATCGAGTCGTGCCGGGATATGGATTCGTTCCAGATGCTTGAATTTTTTTATTTCGTTCAGCTGGCGGGTGATATATCCTTCATACTTGATTTCAATTTCCACCTGCCGGGCCACCCGGGCGGGAACCGGTTCAAGCGGCGGAGCAAAGGCCATCAGGTTCTGATAATCGATCTCCGTCCGTTTCAGGAGCTGTTCCAGTTTGACACCGGTGGAGATGGGCGGGCTGTCCAAGTCGGATAGGCGCTGGTTCACGGCGGTTTCCGGTTTGACAACCATCTGTCTCACCCGGTGAATTTCTTTGCGGGTCTGTTCCTGGATTTCCCGGCACAAAGCCAGGCGGTCTGCATCGATCAGGCCGTATTCAAAAGCGATGTCAGCCAGGCGCAGATCCGCATTGTCTTCTCTGAGCATGAGGCGGTATTCCGCCCGGGAAGTGAACATGCGGTAGGGTTCAGTGGTACCCCGGGTCACCAGATCATCGATCATAACGCCCAGGTACGCCTGGGACCGGTCCAGCACAAATGCGGGCCGTTTCTGAACCTTACCTGCGGCATTGATGCCGGCCCACAGGCCCTGGCCCCCGGCTTCTTCATATCCGGAGGTGCCGTTGATCTGTCCGGCCAGAAAAAGGCCTTTGATCCGTTTGGTTTCCAGGGTCGGGAACAGTTCCAGCGGATTTACAAAATCGTATTCAATGGCATAGGCCGGCCTCATGATTCTGGCCTGTTCCAGGCCTTTCACGGATCGGACCACCTGGTACTGGATCTCCAGGGGCAGGCTGTTGCCTAAACCGGAGGCATAAATTTCTTTGGTATGGATTCCTTCATACTCCAAGATGATATGGTGGCTGTCCCGATCCGGGAATTTGACGATTTTATCTTCAAAAGAGGGACAGTACCGGGCGGACTGCCCTTTGATGTGTCCCCCGTAAAGGGCGGAGTGCTTCAGATTACTCCGGACAATGTCATGGGTCCGGGCATTGGTATGTCCCATAAAGCTGGGCAGCATGGGGGTGGTGATGGCGGCCGTTCTAAAGGAAAACGGGATGGGCTCACTGTCGGACATATGGCGGCGGAAGCATGAGAAATCAATGCTGTCGGCATGGAGCCGGGGAGGGGTTCCGGTTTTCATGCGCCCCATGTCAAACCCGAGATCCGACAGGTGCCGGCCCAGATCGATGGAAGAAAATTCCCCGGCCCGGCCGGCGTCAATCCGGGTGGCCCCGATATGGACAGTGCCCCGCAAAAAAGTGCCCGTGGTAATGATCACACAGGGGGCAAAGTATTCATAACCGGTCGCATCCACAATGCCTTTGATCTGATTGTTTTCAATTATCAGTGCCTTGACCATGGCCTGTTTCAGATCCAGGTTCGGGCAGGTTTCCAGGGCCGTTTTCATGTGCCGGGAATACAGGGCTTTGTCGTTCTGGGTGCGGGTGGAATGAACCGCCGGGCCTTTCCGGGTATTCAATGTCCGGAACTGGATGGCGGAACGATCCGTAATCAGCGCCATGTGGCCGCCCAGGGCATCGATTTCCTTGACCAGCTGTCCTTTGGCCATGCCGCCGATGGACGGGCTGCACGGCATGGCGGCAATTTTGTCCATATCAATGGTCAAAAGCAGGGTGGCGCATCCCATGCGGGCCGCGGCCAGGGCTGCCTCACATCCGGCATGGCCCGCACCCACGACCACCACATCATATTGTGTGTCTGCATAAAAATTCATAACCCTTTATAATATAAATTATACTGTATAAAATCAATAAGAAAATCATATTATGTCAGCTTGACAGACCACGCCCGCTATCATATCTTAGTGACTTATTTTTATCAGGATAATAACAATGATGATCAATACCCACGAACAGGAAAAAAAACAGTTCATGCGGCTGTTTCGGGAACAGGGACTGGATCGTTTTGATGAACGGTTTCAAGTGCTTGAAGCGTTTTTGCAGCTGGATCACCATGTGAGTCACGCAGAGATTGTCACGCAACTGAAAAAAAACGGCATCCGGTTGAATGATGAATTTGTGATTTCATCCATGGAACACCTGTGCCGGTTCGGTTTTGCGTCAAAGGTAGAATTCGATGGCGGGGAACCTTTGTACGAACACCGGCATCTGGGGATTCACCACGATCACATGATCTGCACCAAGTGCGGCACTATTCTGGAATTCAAAGATGAAGCCCTGGAAAAACAGCAGCAGAAAGTGGCCAAAGAATATGGGTTTCATATGCTCCAGCACCGCATGGAAATCTATGGCCTTTGCAGTGCCTGTATGGCCAAACGACAGAAACTGGTGCTGTTGCACAAAGCAAAACAGGGCGAAAAACTGAAAGTGAAGCAGCTGGAAGCCGGCCGGCAGATGCAGCTTCGAATTTCTTCCATGGGTTTGAAAATCGGGGATGAACTTGAAGTGGTGTCCAATGGGTTCGGTGGTCAGGTGGTGATTGCCACCGGAGAGACCCGACTGGTTATCGGCAGCGGCATGGCCCAGAAAATCTGGGTCGAACCCGTGGATACGTCGGCGGATGCATCAAAAAACGGGCATGCCGATCATTCCCCTGATCCGGAATCCATCCGGGTGCTTTTGTGTGACATGAGAGCGGGGCAGGAGGGAACCATTGTCCGGGTATCCGGAGAAAGTACGCTGCGGCGGCGTCTTCTGGAGATGGGGATCAACCGGGGAACCCGGGTGTATGTGGAAAAGTATGCCCCGTTAAAAGATCCTGTCGAGCTGGTGGTCAAGGGATATCATATTTCCCTGCGGGTGGAGGAAGCCGCCCATATTCTGCTTGAGAATGTCACAACCCGGAAAGACAAAAAATGAAAAAGGAACTGACCATTGCCCTGGCGGGAAACCCCAATTGCGGGAAAACCACCATCTTCAACAATCTGACCGGTGCCAGACAAAAAGTGGGCAACTGGCCGGGTGTCACCATTGAGAAAAAAGAAGGCCTGCTCAAGTACCGGCAGCATACCCTGCGGGTGGTGGATCTGCCCGGGACCTACAGTTTGACCCCGTTTTCCATGGAAGAGATCACCACCCGGGATTTTATCATTAACGAACACCCGGATATTGTGATCAATATCATTGATGCGTCCAACCTGGAACGCAGTCTGTTTCTGGCCCTTCAGGTCATGGAACTGGGACGGCCCGTGCTGTTTGTCCTTAATATGGCTGATATGGCCGAAGCCCGGGGGATGCGGATCAATGAGAAAAAACTGGCCGCTCTGCTGGATGTGCCGGTGGTGTTCACCGTGGGAAATAAAAACAAGGGGATGGACCGTCTCATTGATGCGGCCATTGAAGAATGTGCCGCCTTTGAAAATGGCAAGGAATCGCGCGTGATCCGGTACGGCAATGATACCGAATCCTGTATCAGTCAGCTGGAAGATCTGATTCATGAGACCCAGGCCATGACAAAGGACTCTCTGGTCCGCTGGCATGCCATCAAGCTGCTGGAAGCTGATGCCGTTGAAAAACAGCGGATTCTGACACGGTTTCCCCAACAGGGCCCGCACCTGATCGAGGTGGCGGAAGATTGCCGGAAGCGGATTTTTGATCTGTTTCAGGATGATTTTGAAATGGTGATCACGGAAGACCGCTATGGGGTCATTGCCGGCATACTCAGGGAGACGGTCACCAATACCGCTAAAAAAAGAATTGACATGTCCCGGAACATCGACCGGGTGTTGACGGACCGATTTTTAGGGATTCCCGTGTTTATCTTTTTTATCTGGGTCATGTTTCAATCCACGTTTACCTTAGGCGCTTATCCCATGGCATGGATCGAATCCGGGGTCACGGGGTTGACCCTCTGGCTGGACCATCTTTTGCCGGCATCGATGTTTAAATCCATGCTCCTGGACGGTGTGGTGGCCGGTATCGGGTCGGTCATTGTTTTTCTTCCCAATATTCTGCTGCTGTTTTTTTTCATCGCCCTGTTTGAAGATACCGGATATATGGCCCGGGCCGCGTTTCTCATGGACCGGGTCATGCATACGGCCGGACTGCATGGAAAATCGTTTATTCCCATGCTCATGGGGTTCGGCTGCAATGTGCCGGCCATCATGGCGGCAAGGACCCTGGAACACCAGAAAGACCGGATTCTTACCATTCTGATGACCCCTTTCATGTCCTGTTCCGCCCGGCTGCCCGTATATATTGTACTGGCCGGCAGTTTTTTTGCCCATCGGGCAGGGACCGTGATTTTTGCGTTGTACGCAGCCGGAATCATCATTGCCATTTTGTCCGGGCGCATCCTGCGCACCCTGTTTTTCAAGGGCGCGGATGCGCCGTTTGTCATGGAACTGCCCCCTTACCGGATGCCCATGCTCAAAAGCCTGTTGATTCACATGTGGGATCGCAGCAAAATGTTTCTGCGCAAAATGGGCGGGGTGATTCTGGTGGGTTCCATCATCATCTGGGCCTTATCCAGCTTTCCTAAAAACATCACTTATTCACAGGATTATGATGCGGTTCAGGCTCGGGTGCAGGACCGGTTCACCCGGCAGATAAAGCAGGCGGATGCGGATCAGCAAATAATTCTGAATCAAACCCTGGCATCGGAACTTAAAAGAATTCATACAAAAAAAGAACAGGAACGGGTATCCAAATCCTATATCGGCCAATTGGGTCATTTTCTGGAACCGGTGTTTGCGCCCATTGGCATCGGATGGCAGGCCGGTGTCGCGATTGTGACCGGGTTTGTGGCCAAAGAGGTGGTGGTGAGCACCATGGGGGTTCTTTACGGGGTGGGAGAAGCCCAGGAGGGTCAGGCATTGACCACGGCGTTGAAGCAATCAGGCATGACAGCACTATCCGCATTGTCCATGATGGTGTTTGTCCTGTTGTATGTGCCCTGTTTTGCCACGGTGGTTGTAATTTACCGGGAAACCTCTTTAAAATGGGCCTGTTTTAACGTAATTTATACCACCCTGGTTGCATGGACCCTGTCTTTTCTGGTATATCAGACAGGCATGATGTTGCGTGGATGATATAAAAGGGAGGGAACGATATGAAAAAAAAATCATGCATCTTACCATGGGTGTGTGCAGGGATGATCATGGTCATGGCATGGATTTGCCCGGGACCGGAAAATGCGGCCGCTGCCGAACGACTCACGGTTAAAGCCAGCATCGCCAATATGCGTTCCGGCCCGGGGACCGGCCATGAGGTTCTCTGGCAGGTGGAAAAATATCACCCGTTCATGGTGGTGGAAAAGAAAGATACCTGGGTCAAGATCAAGGATTTTGAAGGGGACATGGCCTGGATTCATGCATCGCTTCTGACAAGCGTGGAAGGGGTGATCACCAACAGAACCAACTGCAATGTCCGCGCAGAACCCACGACGGACAGCCGTGTTCTGTTCACGGTGGAAAGAGGGGTGCCGTTCAAAGTGATCAAACGCCAGGGAGACTGGATACATATCGAGCATGCAGATGGTGAAAAAGGATGGATTTACCATACCCTTGTCTGGTAATGGCATTGTTACTTATTATTTTTTAAATACAGGTGAAAATTTATGGCAGCACAGCGCGTATCCAATGAGCGGAAAAAAGAGTTGAGGCAGCTGGATCCATTGCAGAGAAATATATTGAAAGCACTGGATTTTGCAAGCTACTACAAAAAACAATTGTTGTATATTGCAGGTGCCGTGGTGGTGGTGGCCATTGTTTTTGCCGGGGTTCTCACCAGTTTTAAACGGTCTGAAAACAGTGCTTCCGACCGGGTGGCCAGAGCAATGACCGTGTACAGAAACCTGGCAGAAGATCCCGACGCAGCATATCAGGCGGTCAAGGATGATTTTCAGACCGTGCTTACTGATTATGGCAACACGGATGCCGGCCGGATGGCCCTTGTCCGGTTTGCCGGTATCTGCATGGAAGCCGGACAGTATGATGAAGCTGAAAAATGGTTTGAAAAAGCATATGATGTGTATGGCGGCCAGGCGGGGATAGGTAATTTTCTGCTGTCATCCCTGGGCCATGTTCAGCTGGCGAAAAATAATCCGGAGGAAGCGGTACGTTATTTTATGCAGATTGAAACCGGTGAATCAGATCTGCTTAAAGATGAGGCCCGCTTTATACTGGCAAAAATTTATGAAGCCCGCCAGGAGGATTCAAACAGCCGGAAAATGTATGATTTGATTGCCCGGGAACATGAAAATTCCATTTATGCGGATTTGGCCCAAAGCATGACGGAAACTGTTGCGGTGCAATAGAGCGGCTGAAACAAAAAATAACTGAAAACCGGTACTGGCAATGTCAGTGCCGGTTTTCAGTTTCCGTCGATATTGAGTTCCTTGTCCAGGTTGTATTTTTTTAATTTCTGGTTCAGCCCGCTTTTTCCAATGCCCAGAATCCGGGCCGCTTTGGTCTGAACATTTCCCGACAGGGTCATGGCCCGTATAATCATGCGTTTTTCAACAGCGGCAAGGGTTTCCACAAGGCCCACGCCTTCGGGGATACCCTCCAGATCCAGGGTATTCTCCGGTGTTTCACGCATCCGGGGCGGCAGATCTGCCGGAGTGATCACTTCTTTGGAGGCAAGAATCACGGATCGTTCAATCACATTTTCAAGTTCCCTGACATTGCCGTTCCATAAATGATCGCACAGAATCCGGGCCGCCTCTTTGTTGAAGCCTTTCACCCGGTTGACGGTGCTGGATTCCCGGGTGAATTTTTCAATAAAATGGTTCATGAGCAGCGGGATGTCCTCCGGGCGTTCGCGCAAAGGGGGGATGACCGCTTTGACCACATTCAATCGATAATACAGATCTTCCCTGAAATGATTGTTGGCCACCTCGTCTTCAAGGGTTTTATTGGTGGCGGCAATAAGCCGGAAATCCACTGGAATCGGGGTGGTTCCCCCGACCCGTTCAATGGTTCTTTCCTGGAGGACCCGCAGCAGTTTCACCTGAAGGGGCATGGACAGTTCCCCGATTTCATCCAGAAACAAAGTGCCTTTGTCCGCGAGCTCAAACCGCCCTTTTTTCAATGCTGCAGCGCCGGTGAACGCCCCTTTTTCATGACCGAACAGCTCGCTTTCCAGCAAAGATTCCGCAAAGGCGGCACAATTGACCGCCACCATGGGGTGATCCTTGCGAAGACTGTTGTAATGGATGGATCGGGCCACCATTTCCTTGCCCGTGCCGCTTTCCCCTTCAATCAGCACCGTGGCATTGGTGGGCGCCACTTTTCGGATGATTTCGTACAATTTCTGCATGGGTTTGCTTTTGCCGATGATATTGTCGAACTGATACCGGGTCTGAACCGCATCCCTGAGAAGGGCGTTTTCCTGGACAATCCGGTACATGGAAATGGATTTGGCGATGTGGGCGATCAGGGCTTCATTTTCAAACGGTTTGAGAATGAATGTATACGCCCCTTTTTGCATGGCTTCCACGGCCTTTTCAACGCTGCCGAAAGCGGTCATGATGATGACCGGCAGCTCCGGATTGATCTCCTTGATTTTTTCCAGCAGATCGATACCGGTCATGCCCGGCATTTTGACATCGGTCAAAACCACATCAATGATCTGGGATTTCAAAAGATCCAGGGCCTCCATGCCGCTGGCGGCGGTGAAAGAATGATACCCTTCTTCTTCAAGCACTTCACTTAAAATGAGACGATAATGTTTTTCATCATCAACAATCAGTATGGTTTCCATAGGGGGATTCTCCTAAATCGGCAGCGCAATGTCAACCACGGCACCGGTGGGTTTGCCGTTGGATATGCGGATGGTGCCGTTGTGGGCCTCGATGATATTTTTAACAATACCCAGGCCCAGACCGGTGCCTGTATCTTTGGTGGTGAAAAACGGGGTCCAGATTTTTTCAAGCGTGTCTTCATCGATACCCGGGCCGTTGTCTGCAAATGAAATAAATACACGCCGGGCATCATAATCGGTCACAATGGTGATGGCACCGTTTTTTCCCACGGACTGAAAACAATTGAGCAGAATGTTTAAAAACGCCTGGTACAGCATGTCCGGATCAGCGGATATGCCGGGCAGATGGTCGTGGAATGCCTTGTGAATGATGATTTCCTGATCCTGGATCTGAGTCTCCAGAAAGGACAGGTTTTTATTTATAATGTCATTGATATCACAGGGGCGCAAATCCGCCTGCCTGGGTCTGGCAAAATCCAGAAAATCGGTGATAATATTATTGAGACGCTGGGATTCTTCAATGATGATATCCGGAATCGTGGAGTGCACTTCCAGCTTGTCCATTTTCTTTTTCATGAGCTGGGCCGAGCTTTTGATAATCCCCAAAGGGTTTCTGATTTCATGGGAAACACCGGCGGTCATTTCTCCGATGGCGGACAGATGCGCTGCCTTGCGAAGTTTTTCTTCCAGCCGCAACCTTTCTTCAGCCCGTTCTTCAATGATTCTTTCCCCTTGTTTGACCACAAACCGCAACACAATGAATAAAAGGCCCATGACTCCGGCACACGACGCCACAATCATGCCCTGCAATCTGAAAACCTGTTGATAGTCATGGGAGATATCCCGAACGATTTCAATGACCCCGATCACCTCTTTTTCCTCGTGCCGGGAAAGCTGCATTTCCTGAACCAGGGGGGCAAAGGTCACAATTTTGGTTTCTTCGGGAAACCAGAACAACAGTTCCAGAAAACTGCCTTTTTGAATCAATTTGGATGTGGTTTCTTTCTGCATGGCCTGTTCATACATCACCCCTCCGGCATCTTCTCTGCCGACCTGTTCTTTGTCAAAACTGTAACCGATGATGTTGTCGGTTCCGTAAATATTGACCATTTCCACATGGAAACTGTGCAGGGTGGAAGTGATTACCGCATCCAGAAGCCGGCTCTGCTCCGGTTCCCGGAGTTTAATCTCGCCGTATTTAAATGCCACGGGTGCGGCAAACCTCAAAAAAATCTGGTGATTCAGATTTTCCACAAGCAAAGAATTGTACTCTTTGCTTTTTTCCAGAAGCAGGTTTCTGACCCAGTGAGCATTGAGAGCGGCAATGAAGATCGTTGCCGCCAGCATGACGATCAGGCTGGCGATGGTAAACGCTTTGACCAGAACAAACGGTCTTTCCTTTTGAAGAAAGGGTGGCGATGAAAACAAATTTTTCACAAGACGTCCTGCAGTCTGTTAATCATTGTTTTTTTCCGATTTGACAAAATTATGGGGTTATGGTTATTCCAAGTTTATGAAATATATGATAATACTTGACTTTCAATACATATCATAGCAGATTATAGTGAAAATATCATGGGTTATCAATACAAAACAAGGAAAGCCCTGAACCATAAAGGAATCTGATATGGTGGGTGCAAGGACAACAGGGTAATGGGATTTAACAGAAAAGATCATCTTGTGGGGCTGGATATCGGATCTGCCACCATCAAGGCCGCTGAAATACAGATGACCAAAAAAGGTAACATCCTGAAAAAATTCGGTATGATACCTGTAGTTCCCGGCGCAATTGAGGACGGTCGGATCATGGATATGCCGGAAGTGGCCGATACCATCCGGACCTTGTTCAAATCCTTGAAGATCCGGGAGAAAAAAGTGGCTATTTCCACCGGAGGGCAGTCCGTGATCATTAAAACCATCAATACAACCAAAGTGCCGGAAAAAGATCTTCAACAGACCATTGTGGCTGAGGCGGAACAGTATATCCCGTATGATATTGAAGATGTGAATACCGATTACCAGATCATGGGAGAAAGTGAATTTTCATCCGAACAGATCAATGTGATGCTGGTGGCGGTGAAAAAAGATCTGGTGGCGGAATACATGGCCTTAACGGACATGGCAGGTCTCACTGCCAGTATCATTGACGTGGATACCTTTGCGTTGCAAAACATTTATGAAACCCTGCCCGGCCTGGATCCGGAAGATCTGACATTGCTGCTGGATGTGGGGGCTTCAAAAACATCTTTGAATATTCTTAAAAACAATATTTCCATGATCATGCAGGATAATGGATCCGGGACCTTTCAGATCATTCGGGAGATTGCCGAACGGTTTGAAACCGATTTTCTGTCCGCAGAACAAATTTTGCAGGCCCCGGTATCAGAGGCCCCGGATCCCGAAATTGTGGCCGCCATTTTCCAGGAAGCGGCAGATGTCTGGTGTTCGGAGATTTCAGATGTGGTTCATGCGTTTTTAAGCAATGCCCAAGAGGACCGGATCACCAACATCGTTATCAGCGGCGGTGGTTCCTACATTCAACCGTTTCTGGAGCGCCTGGAAACCCAACTGGATGCAAGGGTGTCTATTATCGAACCGTTTGCCGGGCTGGAACTGGATGAAAAAAAGTTTTCTGCGGCATACATATCCCAGGTGGGGCCTCTGGCACCGATTGCTTTAGGGCTTGCCCTGCGCCGGGTGGATGACAAATGATACGCATCAATCTGCTGCCGTTCAGGGTGGCCAGAAAACGGGAAAATATCCGTCAGCAGGTGTCGATATTTCTGTTGTCTGTGATTCTGGTGATTGTGGGCATGACCTGGTATACCCTGGGGATCGACAGGCGGATGACACAAAAACAAAGTGAAATCCAACGGCTGGATGCTGAAATTTCAGTGTATCAAAAAAAGGCGGACCAGGTCAAAGATATTAAAAAACGGTTCAAAATCCTGGAAGACAAATTAAAAATCATTGAATCCCTTCAGTTTAAACGCGATGAACAGCTGCTGTTGATAGAAGATCTTCAGTCACGCATGATACCGGAAAAATTGTGGCTCGAAAGTATCCATGCGGATGAAAGTTCTGTCACTCTGACAGGTATTGCGTTTGATAATCCCACCATTGCCGATTTTATGAAACAGCTGGAATCTTCAGATCTGTTTCAGGAAATTGATCTGAAACAGACTGTCAGTAAACGATTTGACGGAAATATGAATTTAAAGGCATTTGAATTGAAATGCCGAAAGCAGCCTTTGGCGCCGGATACCCAAAATAAAGAGGGAAAATAATGGCACAAAAGAAAAATAAAGAAACGCCAAGGTCTTTGATCGGACAAAAAACAACTGTTTTTTTTGACCGGGTGGGAAAACTGAGCCGCCGGAACCGGTTGTTCATCTGTCTGGGTACGCTGGCACTGATCGGCGGGGCGTATTATTATTTTTTCTTTATGCCCATACAGACGCAGTTGAAACAGGCCTCGCAAACACTTGATGCCCGGACCAGTCAATTGACGATTGTCAGACAACAGGCCAGATCTTTAAAAGAATGGGAAGAAAAGATGGCCCGGGTGGAAGAGGCCTTTTATATCGCGACCCGGGCCCTGCCGGATAAAAAGGAAGTGCCGTCTTTGCTGAAAAGTGTTTCCAATGCCGGCAGCAGCGCAGGTCTAAATATTCAGTTGTTTCAGCCGGGCGCGCCTGTTACCAGGGATTTTTACAAGGAAATACCCTTATCCATGAAAATGGAAGGCAGTTATCTTCAGATAGCAGATTTCTTTTTTCAAGTGTCACGGCTGAATCGGATTGTGAATATCAAAAATATTGACTTGAGGCGGAACAAATCGGCATCCGGCGTAATCGATATGACCTGTAATGCGGTGACTTATATGTTTGTGGAAGCGGATGAGGCAGGGAAACAAGACAAAAAAAAAGAAAAAAGGCTGATATCAGGGGAAAATGAAACACCGGCTAAATAAATGGATGGGCTGTTTGATCGTGGGATTGTTCCTGCTGGGAGGGGTATGCGAAAATCCGTCTGCCCGGGAACTTGAAAAAAAGCCGGCAGTGGTATTCCTTCCCATGCCCCAGTCTGCCGAAGCCGAAAATACAGGTGAAATCAAAGACAGCGAGCAAAAAGAAGAGATTTGGAATGAAGAAGCAATGCCGGATCAGAGCACTTTTGACCGGGATCCGGTTTTGGATGAATCTGCAGAACCCGATAGTGATATTCAGGCCGGCAACAACCAAGGATATGAACCCAAAAGCCAACTGGATCCGTTTATGCCGTTGATTCAAGAAAAAGCGCCCGGGCCGTCCGAAGTCCTTGAGCCGGACAAACCCAAACGTATTCTCACGCCTCTGGAAAAGATGTCGCTAAGGAATTGATATAAAATAAATTGAACATAATTAGTTTTTTCCTGGTATCGCCCTATAATTCCATTTCCCCAGATAATCATCGAAAATGATTCTCATGGTCTCTTTAAAATTATCAGCATACTTTCTTCCGGTCTGATATATTTTTTTTATAATGTGGGCTTTAACTTCCAAACCTGTTCGTGTTTTTGTATTTTCAATCAGTTCTTTGACATAGTCGTGACTTTTTAGGATGACCCCTTTTAAAGACCTGGTAATGTGAGGGAATAGTCTATGTTCTATAGGATTCCATTTTGATGTATAGGGGGGAAAATGTGCCATGCGAATTTCTACTCCGATTTCATCTACCAGATTCTGTAAATCTTCTTTGAAAATATAATGACGGGCTGAATTGCTACCACCACCATCAGCAAGGATGAGGATTGAAGTACAATTTGGATATTGAAGCTTTCCATAATTTTTCCACCATGCCTTTATCGAGTCACAGGCAAATTCACTTGTATCCTTACTAACGCCTATGTTTACATAGGCGTTGTTTGATTTTAAATCATAAAGACCGTGGGGAATCACTATCCCTTCAGCAAGATATGGAAAATCATGATCGTAGACTTCAATTGTACCCGTACTATAAACTTGACCATCCCGGTATAGATTCCCTAAAAGTTCTTTTTTTTTGTGTCCATACTTATCACCGGATTGCCATCCAAGAGGTATTGTTCTTTTAACTGCGTAATCTTTTCAAATTGTTCGTTTCGATTTTTAGAGGACCCAATAGACAAATTTTTAATGGCCTTACGCTTTGTGAATCCATGTTTTTTTAACAATTTTTTAACCACGGTTACACTGATGTTGATTCCTTCTATTTTCATTTTGGATGCAATTTTTTTATGACTTAAATTGGTCCAACGAATCTTTGCATCCATTGGGTCACCAGCGATATGGTCGTCAATGACTTTGAGGAAGACTTCATCTATATTTTCAATTGTTTCTATGGCAGGCTTCCTTCCTCCTCCTTTTTCACGAATTCTATTTTGAGGTTTTATCTCTGGGTTCTTTAATTCCTCAATCCCTCGACGGATGGTATTTCTACTACATCCAAGGAGTCTGGAAATATAGGATATCCCGCCGCGAGGTAATTTTAGCGCTTCTACAGCGGCATATGTCCGTTTTTCCAGTTCTGAAAGTTGAGAATGGGTTTCTTGGATTAAAATTTCCATGTCACTGCTATATGGTGAAAAGAGCTTAGGTCCTGGTTGCTTCTTTTTTTTATGCATAATCATTGGTGCCTTGTTTTTTAACTGGTTATTATGGCACCATAACTATTACATATTGAAAATGAAATGTCTAGATTTTTATAACCTACTGATATTATGATACTTTTGATCAGGTTATTGAATTTCTATTCCTAAGTCAGATCAGGCTGGTGGCAGTGGTGATCGGAGAAAACAAAAAAATCGCCATGGTGGAAGAAGCCACCGGAAAAGGCTATGAAGTCAGAATCGGGACCTATATGGGAAAAAATGGGGGACAGGTGGTGGATATTCAATCGGACCGCATTGTTGTGAAAGAATTGGTGGCGGATTTCAAAGGGATTGTGACCGAGCGTTTTCAGGAATTGAAACTACATAAACCAGACAATGGGGAATAATATGGCTTTTTTTCAGCGTGACACCATGATTGAGCGGGTACTGAACCGGATGCTGATGCTGATACTGGTTCTGGTGCTCGGGGCCGGATGCACATCGTTGAAATCCGGGACACCGGAACCCACCGGGACCTTGATTCAAAATGACACCCGCAGCCGGGTCAATTATCTTCATAAAGTGACCATGTCAACGTCTGATGATCAGATTGCCATCCATATTAAAACCGAGCAAAAGCCGACCTATACCTCCATCAAACAGGATTTTCCCTTAGGCGTTGCCGTTTATCTGCCGGATACGGTATTTTCATCGGATTTTGTACAGCCCCGCACGTCTGCGGGCCCCGTGGCAGCCATCCGGTCTGAATACGCGGACCCGGAAAAAACGACCGTCAGACTCGACGTGCTACTGAATCAGGACCTGGCCTATGAGGTGCTGGAAGAAGCAAACGGGTTGCAGGTGGTGCTGAATCTTCCTGATTCCCGAATCAATGCGGCATCTGTATCGAAACCGGAAATAAACACATCCGCCCAGGATACGCGATTGCCGCAGGTGTCTGCCCTGTCAGCCGAACCATCCGCCGCCCGGGTGACCGGCATTGAATTCAACCCTGATGAAACCGGTTACGCAGACATACAGGTGACCACGACCGAGTCGGTGCCCTATGACACGGCCTGGAAAACAGATGATCAACTGGACCTGATTCTTTACAATGCCCGGATACCTGAGCGTTTGCAGCGTCCTTTGCTGACACGATACACCGGCACAGCGGTTGACAGTGTCACCCCGTATCCGAGATCGGTTGATGATACAGATGCAAGAATTGAAATCCGGATCCGGGAAAAAGTACCCTACCAGGTGGTCCAGGATGAAAATCGGATTTTTCTGCGATTTGATCCTGTTTATCCGGTGTCCTCAGCCGGAGATGCTTTTAATCCGGCTACCCTGAAGCAACCTGCTCCGGTCGGTCTGGCAGCGATTAACACAGATCCGCCCGGATATTCCGGAGAAAAGATCAAGCTGGATTTTTTTGACACGGACATTAAAAATGTGTTCCGGATACTTCGGAGTGTCAGTGGATTGAATTTTGCCGTGGACAAGGATGTCCAGGGGAAGGTCACCATGACCCTGGAAAAACCGGTTCCCTGGGACCAGGTGCTGGACCTGGTGTTGAAAATGAACGGACTGGGCAAAAAGATGGAAGGGGATGTGGTACGCATTGCCACCATTCAGACATTGAGGCAGGAAGAAAAAGATGAGCAGGAGGCCATTGATGCTCAGAAAAAAGCCCTGGAACAGAAAAAAAGCCTGGAACCTCTGATTACAGAATATATTCCCATCAGCTATTCCAATGCCAAAACAGAGATTGAACCGCATATCACCTCCCTGCTGACGCCGGATCGAGGCAGTATTTCCGTGGATCAGCGCAGCAACATGGTCATCGTGACCGATACCCGGGAGAAAGTGGATCAGATTCAGGAAATGATTTACCGTCTGGATACCGTGACTCCCCAGATCATGATTGAAGCCAAAATTGTGGAAGTCACCAAAGAATTTTCCAGGAATATCGGTATCGGCTGGAACCTGACCAATGATCCCGCGATCTCTTCCGGGTTTGTCAATGATATGAATGTGTCCGTGAATACCCCCATCGGCGATGGTGGGATGAACGGAGATTTTTCATTTTTCCGGCTGTTTGGTGCCTCTCGACTGGCATTGAACGCAAAGCTGGCAGCATCCGAGGCAAGAGGCGATGTAAAAATCGTATCTTCGCCACGCATATTGACACTTGATAACAAGGAAGCCAAGATTAAGCAGGGGTTAGAGTATCCCTATCAGTCAATAACAGGAACGGGTGATTCTGCAACGACGGAGACGGAATTCAAAGAAATTAATCTGGAATTGATCGTTACCCCCCATGTGACCCCGGATGAACGCATTTCCATGCAGGTCTTTTTGACAAAAAATGATATTGCCGGAATCGCCACTACGGGTGAACCTTACCTGAATACGAACGAAGCCAAGACGGAACTGCTGGTAAATGATAATGACACGGTGGTGATCGGAGGTATTGTCAAAACGGTCAAAAACAATAGTGACGACGGCCTTCCTTTTTTGTCCGGAATACCGATCATTGGTAATATGCTTTTTGGTACCAACCGGAAGGAAGATAATCGAAATGAACTGCTGATTTTCCTGACCCCGTCCATTGTTCAACTGGAACAAAAACGGAACCCCGCCCGCAGTTCAGATTAATTCAAAGCAGACAGACGCTTGGCGGCGGTTTTTTTTAATTCGGAATGTTTTTTGGCATAATGCAGTACATTCTGCCAGGACTGCCTGGCTTCATTTGTCCATCCTTTTGCCTCATAGGCTCGGGCCAGGTCCGCATGCAGAAGCGCGGATTCCGGATGCTCCATAAGCCGGGCCGTTAAAAACCGGACGGCATCATTTTCCCGCCCGGTTTCAAGAAACACCACAGACAGTCCATGGGCCGCCGTCACAAATCCGGGAGACAGATCCAGGGCCTGGGAAAAATAGGTTTCAGCTTGCATGTAATCCTGTTTTTCCAGATAGGCCCTTCCCAGATTGGACAGAGGAAACTGAGGGGTGGGATACAGCAGATCTTCAAGCACATCTTTAAATGCTTTGATGGCTAAGTCCCATTCCTTTTGTCGCAGATGGGCCGCACCTAGATTGTTCAGGGCTTCCGTGTAATCCGGTTTCAGCGCCAGGGCTGTCTTGAAAACGGGAATGGCCAGGTCATCCCTGTTTTTCCCCATGTAGGCCAGCCCCAGGCTGTTCAATATATATGGGTCTTTGGGATGCATTTTGCGGGCTTCCAGCAGCTGGGTCAGGGCGGCCGTATAATCTCCCTGCATCAGAAACGCTTCTCCCTGTATCTGGATGGCTTCCGCCAGTTTGGCATCGTCTTTAGGTGCACCGGCGCAGGCACAGATGGAAACACCAAGCAGAAAAATGCAGAATAGTGATTGTTTCATAGGGTATCCTCGATGGTAGAATGACGTCATGGTTGAAGAAATACATGTTGAATCTGGCGGGTTTCCAGAAAAGACCGGATCACCGGTGTTATCGGAGATGATGAGATGAACACCCGGTTCGATGATTGTTCGCCATAAACACCTGCCAGTGTTTCCACGGTTCCCTGATACGTAAAAGAAGGATTGTGCCACACCTGATAGCCCAGTGCGGATAACAGATGTTGTATCTGTTTTTGCCGATCCTGTTTCGAAGAAAAAGAAACGACTTTAAACGCCATTTGTTCAATGGCATCAATCCCCTGGCCGTAAACCGTGCCGAAATTGAGCAGCAGATCCGGCCGGTTGGGTATTTTTACCCGATCCAGCCGGACGGAAACCGGAATCTGATTCACATGGAACCGGATGGTTTCTTCGGGGATATAGTCGTATCCCGCATGTGTTAAAATCTGAAATATCTGTTCTCTGGACAAATGGTGTTCCGGAAAGGACGGCTCTGGCTTCAACTGAACCCGATTGTGAAAAATCGTTTCAATGGGTTGGATTTTCATGTGTTTCCAGTAGGATGAAATCGTTTGACGTACCGCCTTGTTTTGAAGCGGATTCAGTGGTGACTGATGTGAAAGGATCAGAACGGTTTTTGGGGGTTCTTTGGTTTCAATCACCGGTGTGGCAGACAGATCCAGCTCAACTTGTTTTTGTCCGTTTCTTCCGGGAAAATATAATTTTCCCTGATGAATCAATCTGCCGTTGATGGCGTTTGCATAGTCCTGCAACCGCTGCAACTGAATGGAAGAGATTGCCGTGGTTGTCGGTGGAGGGGTATCGGTTGGTGGCGGGTCCGATGGGATCTTTTGCGTGGATGGTACCGGAATTTTTACCCGGTCTCCCGGGTGAATCCGGTGAATATTTTTGATATGCGGATTTAATTGATAAAAAAGTGTTTGCCCTTTCTGGGTAATGCTGCCGCCCTTGTTCAAAAAAACAGGATCCAGCAATGCAGATATGGTGTCTCCGGGCGCAATGGTATATTCAGAAAAAGAAACAGGAGATTCTGCAGATTCAACCGTGTCATGAAACTCCACCACCGGGATTTTAATATTGCCCTCCCTGTCCACTGTGTAATCGTTTTTGTCTGTGATTTTTAAGGGAATAAGGATCCGGGTGCCGGTGGTGATGGTATCAATGTTATGAATATGGGGGTTGAGCTGTTTGAAAATGGAAATAAATAAAGGGAAATCCTGTTCAGAGATTTCTCCTTTTTTCTTGAAAATTTTATACAGCCAGTCATTTTTTTGGACAATATAGGGTTCACACAGGACATCCCGGCCTTGGTAACTGAAGATGGAATAATGTTTATAGGACGTTTTTATGTGTTGAACACCCTGGCTCTGGCCCATTCCTGTCAGCGCAAGGAATATGCAGATCACGCATGCCAGGAATGGGGGGGCAGGGATTCTCATGGATCAACAGGGGTCAGGTCCATTTTTTGCGCGATTTTTTCAGATATTTCCTGAACAAACTGCGCAAATTCCGATTTTTCAAGGCGTTTTTCCTGGGACTGGACCAGATCGGGATTTTCCGGAGAGACCAGTTCCGGCAGGTTCACCCGTTCCGGGTCCGGCACGATGTGATAGGGTCCGGGAATCCGGTTTTTAAAATACAGGTCCTGGAACTCGGAAAATTTGATGGCGTGGGCCGTGGCATCCAGCACAACGGTTTCATTCAGGGCAATCAGGCCCATGGCCTTGGCTTTGACAAGCCCGGCCAGGCATTCTCCGCCCTGGGTGCAGGCGATATGCCCGTTCTGATTGGCAGTGAGCTGCCAGTCCATGATGGCCTGTTCCGTCACCTGGACAAAGAACACATTGTTTTGTCCTGAAGCCTGGTTGTATTCTTCGGCAATGGCCACCACCCGGGGCATGGATACGGGATTGCCGATCATGGCGGCCTGGGCCACACTGGGCCGGGTATCCACCGGGGTGAACACCCGCCGGGCTTTGTCCGGCTCCAGGTAATACTGATACACGGGATCTGCATGTTCCGACTGGACGCCGATGACCTTGGGCAGCCGGTCGATGATCCCGGCTTTGAAAAATTTGAGAAACCCGTTCATGACCGCGGAAATATTGCCGGCATTTCCGATGGGCACCACCACAGCCTTATGGGTCATGTTCCAGTCAAAATCCTGGGCGATTTCATAGGAATAGGATTCCTGGCCCAGAATCCGCCAGGCATTTTTGGAATTGAGCAATGCCACGGGGTACCGGGTGGACAGTTGTTCCACCACCTTCATGCAGTCATCAAATACGCCGGGAATTTCAAATACCCGGGCACCGCTGCCTAAAGGCTGTGACAGCTGCTGGGCCGTGACTTTTTTGTGGGGCAACAGCACAGCCGACTTGATCAAAGGACCCAGGTAGGAGGCATACAGCGCGGCGGCCGCCGAGGTGTCTCCGGTGGAGGCGCATACGGCAATCACATCGGAAACCAGTCCCTGGTCGATGAGATACTTGATGCTGGACAACGCAGATGCCATGCCCCGGTCCTTGAAAGAGGCACTGGGGTTCTGGCCGTCGTTTTTATAAAAAAATCGGATTCCGACCTTTTCCTGGAGAAATTCAGAGGCTTCTATCTGCGGGGTATGGCCTTCTCCCAGATAGATAATGGAATCCAGCGGCAGTATGGGGCCGATGAATTCGTGATACCGGTAGATCCCTTTCAACGCAGGGATCTTCAACATCTTTCGATAGTCAAAAATCTGCTGCCACAAGGTGCCGGACAGTTTGTGCAGCTCCTCCTGATGGCGGTTATGGATCATGAGCACGGCATTGCATTTCGGGCACACATACAGCAGTTTTTCCACGGAATGCTGCGCCCCGCACCCCAGGCACTGATAATACAGCTCCCCTTTGGGCTTGGGAATGAGATGGGGCCGGATATGTTCTGGAAACAGATCAGTTTTCATTTTTGATCGTTTTTTGACCTCCCATGTATGGGATGAGCGCTTCGGGAATGGTGACCGTTCCGTCGGGCTGCTGATAGTTTTCAAGGATGGCGGCAAAGGTTCTGCCCACGGCCAGGCCGGACCCGTTCAGGGTATGGCAGAATTCGGGTTTTTTGGCATTTTCCCGCTTAAAGCGGATGTTGGCCCGGCGCGCTTGAAAATCCAGGCAGTTGCTGCAAGAAGAGATCTCTCTGTATTTGTCCTGTCCCGGCATCCACACCTCGATATCATAGGTTTTGGTGGCGGAAAAGCCCAAATCTCCGGTGCACAGCGTCAGAACCTGATAGGGAAGTTCCAGGCGCTGAAGAATGGTTTCGGCATTGGCCAGCAGGGATTCCAGCTCATCAAAGGAAGATTCCGGGGTGGTGATCTTCACCATTTCCACTTTGTTGAACTGGTGCTGCCGGATCAGCCCTTTGGTGTCCCGGCCGTAAGACCCGGCTTCAGACCGGAAGCAGGGGGTGTAGGCCGTGAATTTACAGGGCAGATCCGCCTCCGCCAGAATTTCATTGGCATAGATATTGGTCACGGGCACTTCTGAGGTGGGAATCAGAAAATAGTCCAGCCCTTCCAGCTTGAACAGGTCTTCCTCGAATTTGGGCAGCTGGCCCGTGCCGGTCATGGTGGCGCGGTTCACGATAAACGGGGGAAGGGTTTCCTTATACCCATGTTCCCGGGTATGAATGTCCAGCATGAAATTGATCAACGCCCGTTCCAGGCGTGCGCCGGACCCCATGTACAGCGGGAATCGCGAACCCGCCAGTTTGGCGGCCCGGCCCAGATCCAGAATCCCTAAGTTTTCTCCAATGTCGGCATGATCCTGAATCGGAAAATCGAATTGCCGGGGCGTGCCATAGGTTCTTTCCAGCCGGTTTTCCGTATCGTCTCGGCCTTTGGGCACATCGTCATGGGGCAGGTTGGGCAGGGTGATCAAAAAGGAATGGATGGCGGTTTCCACTTCCACCAGGTCCTGGTCCAGATTTTTAATGGTTTCGGACACGGTCCGCATCTCTTCGATGCGGGGCTGGGCATCCTGGCCGGACCGTTTCATTTTTGCAATGTCATCGGACACCACATTGCGCTGATGGCGCAACTGTTCGATTTCCAGCAGCAGTTTTTTTCTTTTTTCTTCGTTTTGAAAAAGGGGTGAAAAGTCAATGGGGGCATTCCGTTTTTCCATCCCTTTCTGCACCGTGTCCAGATGGTTGATAATATATTTTAAATCCAGCATTTTTGTCCTTCTCAATCCGTTGAGATATGGATTGTCCTAGTGTCATGTCAAGGCTTTCTTTCCCAAAGAATCAAATAACATGGGACTTGTGAACAGTCAATGGATTATTGCAGGTTGACAAGCGATGACTTGTGTATAATTATTTGGAATATTTTTTTGGAATCATAAGGAAAAAAAGATTATGGAAGAGGTGAAAAACACAAGCAGCAACATACTGGTGCAGGTGGCTGAAAAATTGGATGAATTCACCAAACCCGAGCTGGAAGCCAAATATGAGCAGATTCAGGCCAAAGTGTTTGAATTCGCCAATTTCAGAGAAGCCCAGATTTCTTTCATGTATACATCGGGCAATGATCAGATTCCCATGGAGCCGATCATCCGGAAAGCCCTTCAGATTGAAAAAGCGATTGTTCTCCCGGTTTTTACAGACACGAAAAATGTGTTCAATCTTTGTAAAATATCCGATTATGACAAGGATCTGGGCTTGAACAAAAACGACATTCTGGAGCCGGACACGGAAAAATGCAAGAAAGTCCTTCTGGATGACATTGACATTGCATTTATTCCGGGACTGGCTTTTGATGACAAAGGGGGCCGCATCGGATTGGGCAACAACTATTACACCCGCCTGATCACCCGGCTGCCGGAAACCTGCCGGAAGGTGTCCCTAGCCTTTGAAGAGCAGATCGTGGAGCAGATCCAGATGGATTCCAGAAAACACACCGTGGATATCATTATCACTGACAAGCGGATTATCTACAAGATATAAATTTTATAATGCCCGGTCCGGATCATGAGCATCGGTCCGGGCCGCACATGTTTTCTCATTGGAAATTTATTCAAACTGCTTCCGCAGTGTATGGATTTTTTTGCCGTTCAATCGACGGTTTCTACTATCCGACATCAACGGACCCGGTCAAATGGCGGGCGATGCTGGTTTTTATGATTTCCCTGTATTTTAAAAAGCCATCCTCATTGAAATTTTTAGATCGCTCATTCATAAAACCATGCATGAATTTTGTCTTAAAACATGTCACGTTATTATTGATCTCTAATTTTGAAATTATCGCATCAACATCATATGCAGGCTCTGCCTTTGCAAAATATAACTCAATCTTTATCTTTGGTTTTATTTCCAGAGAGTTCCGAATCTGGGAACTGTAAAAACAGATACCTTTGAACGGTTCTGCTTCAATATGATGTGAAACCGCCCATATGGCGGACGCGCCAACACTGAAGCCCAGAATCACTGTTTTTTCCGGCTTTTTGCCTAAAAGCTTCTGTTTCAGCAGATCAATATAATTTCCAAGGCCGGTTTCCGCATGAAATGCGCGGTAAGCCTGATTTTCATTTTCAAAATTCATATACCGCCGGTGATATGGATCCAGTATTTCAGTCTGGATTTTTTTTTCATCAAAATAATCGGCAAGATCATCCAGGGCTTTTGTTCTGCCGAATATGTCGGAAACTATGAGAAGATTCATTTATAGCAACGTCATATTCAGCGGTTTGTTTGCTGTATTGTTTTGTCGGCATGGCGCTCAAAGTAATTCACCAGCAAACTTTTCCACTGGCTGATAAATTCTTTGAATTCAGAAGATGTGAATTTTTCAATAAATTCATTGCTTTTCCTGCTTAAACCGATATATTCGTAGCTGACTACCACCTGCGTTTGAGTATCACCTATTTTTTTACACTGGACAGTAATAATCCCCACTTTATCCTTGGGTTCGACCTTGTAAAACTGCACAAAATGAGATTCCGGCCGATATCGTTTTGTCAGCCAAATTGCGTCAGTGGAAGCATGGTCATGATTTTTTGTCAAAAATATATAGTCCTCATGAAGATCCGTTGATCCCATGACATTCTCATACTCCCAGCCCGGAACCCATAACTTTTCCCCTTCTGCACTGAACAAAGGAAACAATCTCTGTATCGGCTGCCTGATCTGAAAATCCGCCGTATGTTTGACGGTGCTCATAATATCTCCTGAGTGCTAACCCAAATAAGCGGTTTATCCGTCTTCATTTGGATTGTTGAATTCGCTAATCGAATCTATGTCGATGCTCTAAAACTGAGCGTTTTGCATCTTCTCTGTAACTTTTTCCAAGTCCGCGAAGAGTAGTAGCAAGCCTTGAAAAGCCCTTTTTATCTGCTTGGTCGGCTATTTCCTCCCACTTTTCTGCAAGCTTAATTTCCTCTTCGCCGCCAGAAAAACCGTAAGTACCTCTGCTGTTGAAAATCTTAACTTCAAGACCAAGCCGGAAATTTTGATTCTCTTTCGAATCAAGCAACTCACAAGCAGGTTCCGCCCACAGGCCATCCTCATCTTGAGGGACATGGAATAAAACTTCACCTATTTTCTGGGAGGCAATCTCCCAGTGGCCAGTTTCCAAGCATTCTTCTTTAACTGAATTTGTCCATTTATGTAACTGTTTCCCGTCAAATGTGCCATCAATCAATAAACCCGGTGGATGATCCCAATCCATCAACAAACGATAGGCTCGTTCGGCAATTCGTTGAGCAGTTTCATCTGTTTCAGGTTTTATATCAGATTCTTCTTTGACTTCTTTTTTTGAACGGAAAATCATTCTTATAACTTCACAGAAAAATTTAGAACGTTCAGCTAAATGGCGATATAGGGTGCGAGGTTGAGAACCACTATATTTATCTAAAAGGCCAAGAAATTTTACTTCCATATTAGCAAGGCGCTCTTCGTTAACGGTTTTATCCTTTTGGAGGTGATCAATAACTTCTTGTATGGAGTGTGAGTCAACATGGTGATTATCATTAAATGTCTCAAGAGCACGGAGGCATAATTCATTAAACTTATCCCCCCAAAGCCTTCCTATCCAAAAACATTGAATGGCGGCATCGGAACGTCCAGTTCTAATCAATTGGTCGATCGCATACTCTATTCTATCGAGATGATTGCGATCTGGATGTGCACGTGCACGTTTCCAATACTCTGGTTCTTTTTCGCCCAGTTCCGCGACTATGCGCTTCCACACCTCATTCTCAAATGGAAGTGCAGAAAAGAATTCAGCCTTTGCAGACACAGACCAGGATGACCGGTCCATACTATCAACCCAATCCCATTGATTAATGTGGAAACGACGCCAGATATAACTGATAGAAAACTTTAAATCAGCTTCGATACCCGATTCCAACATTTCAGGAAGAACACTTAAATCGTCTGGTTGGTCAGCAACAAACCCGTAAGCATTTCCGACTTCATGTGGTGATTTTACGGAACGCCAAAACTTTTTCAAACTTTCAAAACCACCACGGTTCAACATTTCCTGTATTGCATCAATTCGACGCTGAAGTAATCTATTCCTCTGCTCTTCCCAATTTCCCTTTTCATTATAAAGGTCTGAATCCCGTCCTGAGAAAAGTCTCTTATGTCGAACTTCGGGTTCCTCTGGTTTGAGTTTATTAGCAGTAACAATTAAATCATTTAGTGATTCTTCTGGCACCATCCAAGCTTCACTGTCTTTATACTTCTTGTGATTGGTAATTTTTGTACTTAGAGCTGTCCATAGCTCAAGTCGTTGATTGTCGGATAAGCTAAGGATAGCATCAGATTCAAGGCGATTAAGAAGCGATTCTGCAAAATTACTATATTTCGGATGCAGATGAAAATAAAACGGCAGTAATTCTATAAGCCGTGTTGGGCTATCTCCGGCAAGTTTCAGAGCTATATCCGCATAGAAAGCTTCATCTCGCCATCGTTGCTCCCAAGTAGCCCCATCTTTCCAATCTTCTGGAATAAAATTATGCCATTTAGGTCGGTATGTACCGCTTGAAGTAGAGTGCCGTTGCGGTAGTAAACCCAACAGGAGTTTCCAAGCGACTTCTGGGTGTTCACGAACAATTAACTGGACCGCACTATGTCGTTTTTCAGAATCTGCAACGGTTCTTGGAATCCAAGGCAGTAATATAGTGGCGAGTGAATTTGCAGGTCTGTTTGCCCATCTACCTCCAGGATCAACCGATGCTAAATTTGCGAGGATACTACATACACGGATTAAATAATCACCGCTCCAGGCCAATAGCTCCAAGGCCCAAAGTAAACCTGTTATATAACTACTACCAAAAAAGGCATCTCCTTCTTCTGCAAAGACACCAGAAAATGGTTCCTCTGGTTTTTCACTCGCTCCTCCAACAGCGCTTAGAAATGCATCTGGTGATGCTTCCGCAAAAAGTGGTAATACATCATTAAGGCTAGCCCACTGTCTCGAATCAGCCTCGGCTAAAAGAGAATTCACAACCTGATAGACTACTTGCTTTGGCATTCCATTTGGGCAAGCTGTTAGGGATTCTCCATGTGACCCCAACAGAGCCAATGTTTCTGCGAATCCTTTCCGAATATGATTTGAGTATCGTTGCCCTTTTCCAAAAATGCTACTTGCATGGCGCTGGTCTTTAGGTAAGTCTAATCTTGGGTCAATTTCTGAAAGAACTGTAATTGATAGTTTCTCAAATCGCTTGATAACTTCAGGGCCAATCAGTTTGCTGAGGTAGAGCCACGGTTCATAGCGCGACGTAAATTTCCAGCGACCATTAAAAAATTGCAGGGGAGTAGACTTGACGCTGGCAGCTTTTCGAATTTTAATTATCCACTCCCCGTATATTTTTCCCGAAAGATTTTCAATAGCCTCTTGGTCTCCCTCAGATTCATCATTCCATTGACCGATTAGCTGGGCGATAGCAATGTCACTTGCTTCAGATTGAGTAGCCCATTCTGGATGGGCAGACAGGTTTTGAATTAATCGGAGCAAAGCGTTCAAATTACGACCTGAACGATTTGTGAGAGATCTAGCCCTTTCATCAGTATAACCAGCTTGAACCAAAGCCTCTTTCATTTCATATGTGGTAGGATTTAGAAGTTCACAGGCGTTTCCATGTGGTGACCCACCAGGTGCAGTCGAATAAATGACTGCGTGTCGTCTTCGTAAAGCCCTTTGAATTAGCTGTGGTCCAGATTCACTATCCAAGTTGAAATCCGCTATAAACACGTGCGACTCATTAAGTGAACATGCCTTTTTAAAGGCCTCCTCAGAGTTGAAAATCAACACACGATTTTGATGATCTAAACGTTCTTTTTCAGATAGCGAAGCAATATAGGCACTAACAAAATCTTTTGGATGTTGCGGAAAACGAGTATCAAGTCTAAGTTGGGTATCGTTTTGTTCCACAATTAAGCGTTTGACTTTTTCACAAGCTTCCTGCCGCCCCTTTGTAAATAAATCTGGGATAAGCGGTGGTGGTTCACCAAAAGCACTAATAATCTGCCAATAGTACTCTACTGTATCAAAGTCTTCTGGTAGTTGGCCAATTGTCTCTCCTAACCAATGGCCGACGGCAGGGAATTGACTAACCCAATCCGTCAATAGAGTTCCATCTAAAACCCGTATATCTTTCCATTCATTAAGAGCTCTTTTGTCTGAACGCCAAGTTTCTACCCCTTCTGGTTTCCAGGTATCTTTCCAATCACGACGACCAGAAAGCGGGGTTACGAAAATAAAAGTTGTTTTTTGGCGAACTTCTTCAGGGGTATCTCTGGTGGAATCATTATAATCCCGATTTGCTTTAGCGCGAGCATCAACATTAGTACCGACCTCCCAAATGCTATTTCCCTCTGGAACAAAAGGGTTAAAATCGATAGCCGTTTCTAACTCCCCATCAGCCCCATGTTGTCCAATACTGTCTCCTAATGGAAATCTTCGATAAGTGGGAGAAGGGCAAGAAGCACAGACAAGCCGCCATAATAACTCCACTATTTTACCTTGTGCTATAGAAGCATTACCTCGAACCCAACTGTCAAGCTGGTTTTCTGTAACAATTTGAGAAATTGCCATAATCGCAATCCTTTTGGTCTGTTTTCGTCTTTTCTAATGAAAAAAATTTTATGAGTTGACCATCTCCTTATTTCATTTGTAGAGAACGTGCTTTTCAGCGGCCGCGGCTTTTTGCGGTCCGCTGAAAAAGATTTGTTGTGCAATTCTATTTATTCAACTCATTAAAATGGCATGAAATTGATCGGTATGACAAATCCCCTATTATGATTTTTTCCATGCATCCCAAGATTTTGCTATCTCGTCTACATCAATTTCTTCAAAGTCAGTTATTTTTTCCATATAATTAGCTTTAAATTTCTTTGCTTTCAAAAGTAACTCGGCATCTTCAAGATTGTCTTTTTCAATTTTTGCAATTTCATCAAGTATTAATGCCCCTTTAACTAAAACCTTTTCGCTTTGATGTTTTGCAAAATCGACAATTGATATCATTTGTTTTTTTGATGCAGATGGTTTGGCTAAAGAGAATAAATCAATAAGCGAAACCGGAGTTACGACTTCATAGGAGCAATTATTTATTAATTTATAACTTGCATGGTTTTTATCCCAGGTGCACAGAATTTTTGCTATGCCTGAGGGCATGGATGTTCCGCAAAGGTACTTGATCATTTTTGCATCATGTTCAATTAAAATTTCAGGTTTCTTTCCATAAGCACCTTGAGAGATCTTCTCTAAATCAAAAAAAATTGATCTATAATGTTTTTCATTACACGCAAATGTGGAGATATTGTATTTTGCTAAAATGTTAGCAAATTCAGCGGAGCACCTATCTCTCCATCGGAAAAAGGTTGTGTTATCCATCTCTGAAGTTATCTTTTTTAAATCAAGACCGAAGACACTGACATAATCCTCAAAAGGAATGGCATTAGTTCCTTTTTTTATTGAATAGTTGGTATAATGGCTAACGAAGGCATTATCAGAGAACGATAGATCTTTATCAATCCCAATTAGGTATTTATAATTCCTGCAGGCATCAATCAAATGGGCTGCTATTTCCTGTACATATAAATCCGGAATGAGGGCTGTAAAATTGTGTTCTCTGATATGATCGTATAATAGTTTACCCGAGTAACCATATCGATATTCTTTTGCTTCATACAGAAGGCCGCAGATCATTGGGATGACCACAGACGAATCTAAATAAATATATGCGCCTTGTTTCCCTCCAAGTGCATTTAAGAGATCCATGGATTTTGCATTGACTAAAGAGAAAAAAAGTTCTGCTGCAAGAATCCTCGCTCCAAAAGGACTTTCGGCGACTGTATCAGCTATTAATTCAAATAAAATTTCTACATTTTCAATCTCATTGTTTTCGATTAATAGTTGTTTTATCTGCAAATAACTTTCGAGTTCATTATTTCCATTGGACGTTGATCCTGAAATCTGAAAATGACCTAAAGATTTTGCGATTTCAACTATCTTTTCAATTAATAAATCGAAGCCGTCATCATCCAAATATATATCATTCGAGTCAATGAGTGTGCGAATTTGATTTTTTAACTCCTCAAAATCTCTTTTACCCGAATCTCTTAAACCATTATATTTTTTTTGTTCTTCTTCGGAAAGGTTTAATAGATTGTTAACAGACAGTAAATCTCCTTTTTGTAATAAACTGTCGATTCGGGAATTGATTAAGGTATGCTGATTCTTCGACAGTTGACTTTGATTTTTAATTACATCAATTAGAACCTCGCGTTTAACGCCTTCTCCTAAATCACAGAGATAAGATTTAATAAGGCTATCAAAAATTTCCGTACGAAATTCTTTGGCTTCTGAACCAAAAATTAAAATAGATGCTATTGCCTCTTGTTTAGGGGAGAAAATGGAGACATCTCTACCTATAGCCTCTTTTAAATCCAAATTTAAGATCGAAAATAATTCTTTTACTTTATTGTGTTTTATAAATTCAGAAGCGATTGCTTGATTGTCAAATTTTTGAACAGAAACACCTTCTGATAACAGTAATTCCGTTGCAATCGACCTGAAACTATTTTCTGGAATTCTTCTGTTTGAAATAAAAATACACATTTTCGAATCAAAATTTTGCTTGATTTTTGATACGTCAGAAGAGATTTTTTTTCTCCAATCTTTTTCTACAGATATTTGAATCGGTATGTTCAAATCCTTCGCCTTGTCGATGTAAATTTTAAAATCTTTTCCTCCATCATATGGGCCATCACATAAATGGGCGCTACGATAACCAAACAAATCGAGAAAAACTAATGATAACGTTCGAAATTCAGAAACTCCGGCAGCTTCAATATATTTTGCAAGGCTATCAATATTCATGGCACACCCCTGAAAAAACTATTACGATTTAAATTTTTGGAAAATTATCCGGCTACCCTATTTTGTACCTGCTTTGGAACGCTAATGTTAGATTTTATCGGGAGATCAACTTCTCCGTTTCAAAGCACAACAAGTTAATGTGCGGGTTCTGTATATCATTCTCCATTCAATATCCAACTGGATAAAAATACAGACTGAATTTTATCTGATCCGGCCAGAAACCATATCATTCCAAAGCTGAAGTTTTCATAACACCTTTTTTAGCAGCAGGCAACCTGCATTCGGGAAAAGGTCCTCCGGTTCCGGGTGGGGACAGGTATGCGGCGGTTGAGGGGCCGGGCAGGTCAATTTTGTATCAACGTCCAGTGGCGGGGGGTGGTTGTTGGTGGAATCCCATTTTGACGCGTTTTCTACAGGCTGTTGGGCATGCGAAGCGTTAAGAACGGCAAACTGTTTGAGGACATACCTGCCCGCAGTTTTTGACGTTCCGCTTCGCTGCGCCCTACAGCCTGTAAAACGGGGCAAAGGGTGAAACCAACAACCGCCCCCCGCCACGGGTCCTTCGCAAATCACCCCACCCCTGCGGTATCTGCTTGACGCAACCCGGACATGCTGGTAAGAAGGACTGCATGAATGACGAGCCCAAAAAATTCGCCCGGTGGCGCCAGGACATGGTGGAACGCCAGATCATTGCCAGAGGCGTATCCGATCCCCTGGTAATCAAAGCCATGACCACTGTTCCCCGGCATCTGTTCGTGAGCGAAGCCCTGATGGACACAGCCTATGGAGATTTTCCCCTGCCCATCGGCGAGGGTCAGACCATTTCCCAGCCCTATATTATTGCTGAAATGACCCAGAGCTTAGGATTGAAAGGATCGGAGCGGGTCCTGGAGATCGGCACCGGTTCCGGGTATCAGGCCGCCATCCTGGCCCACATTGCTTACAAGGTGTACACCATTGAGCGGAATCCGGTTCTGTACCGCCAGACCCGCCAGCTGTTTGACCGGCTTAAAATTCACAACATCGTGACAAGGTATTCCGACGGCACCCAGGGATGGAAAGAACAAGGTCCGTTTGACGCGATCATGGTGACGGCCGGTGGCAACCAGATCCCGCCGCCGCTGGTGGAGCAGCTGGCCCCGGGCGGTCGCCTGGTCATGCCCGTGGGCGGGCATTTCACCCAGGATCTGATCAAACTCACCCGCACCGATACCGGCTTTCACCAGGAGAACCTGGGGGGATGCCGGTTTGTCAAACTCATCGGCCAGCACGGTTGGAATGAATAATATCAAAGAGCTGCTCATGGGGGTCTGCCTGGGGGCTGCCAATATCATTCCCGGGGTTTCCGGGGGCACGTTTCTGCTGATTTTCAATATTTACGAGCGGGTATTCAGCATCATCAACTGCATCTCCCGGCCGTTGCTGGTGCAGGCCGCCGGCCTGGCCGGCCGATGGCTCCGGCATCCTTTGCAGAAATACACGTTTGGGGCCGTCACCTCGTTTTGTAAAGAAAATGATTTTGCCTTTCTGTTCAAGCTGATTGCCGGTGCGCTCATTGCCATTGTCGGGCTTTCCCCCGTGATGAAACATTTACTGACCCATTATTTTTCCTTGACCTATGCCTTTTTTTTCGGCCTGATCTTAGTGTCGATTCTGATTCCCATCCGGCTGATCCCGCGGTTTAAAATTTATTTGCTGGGTTTTGCCTGTTTAGGCGCGGCCCTGACGGTGATGGTGTATGTTCAGGTGAATCCCTATGACCGGATGAAACACAAATCTGATTTTTATCAGACGGTTTATGAAAGCCGGATTCAAGCACAAACGGACCGGCCGGACAATGGGGCTGTACCGCCTGCATTGCCGGGGGCGGGTGCCGAGTATCTGTACGCGGCCCTGTGCGGAGCGGTTTCCATTTCCGCCATGGTGCTGCCCGGGATCAGCGGGTCCCTGGTTTTGATTCTGATGGGCGCGTATTATGATGTGCTGTCCGCCATATCGGCCCTGCCGTTTTTTCGTGTGGAGGCGATACTGTATCTGGGATGCTTCGGCCTGGGTATTCTGGCGGGCGGACTTTTGTTTGCAAGGCTGATCAGTTTTGTGCTCAGGCGATTTTATGATGCCACCATGGCGTTTCTGCTGGGGCTGATGCTGGGGTCGTTGTGGGCATTGTGGCCGTTCAAGCAGGTGGCCGCACTGGAAACCCAGTATGTCCGGGAAAACAGCATCGTGACCCGGCTGGAAGACGTGGTTGTATACACCAATGTCAATGTGGTGCCGGCCATGGATGGTCAGATGGGATGGGCCGTGATCCTGTTTCTGGCAGGCTGCGGCATCATGTATGGATTTGTGCGGGCCCAGGAAACAAAGACAACTCTGTAACACGGCCCTGCTCAGCAGGATTCAGGGGTAAACGCCACCACCTCGTCGATGGACGGGGCATCGGCAAACAGCATCACCAGCCGGTCCACGCCTAAAGCAATGCCGGCACAGGAAGGCATTTCTTTCAGTTCGGACAAAAATCTGTCGGGCATCGGCAGGGGCGGCATGCCAACGCTCTGCCGGATCCGGTTTTGTTCTTTAAACCGGTCCCGCTGGACGTCGGCATCGGTCAGTTCCGTAAACCCGTTGGCCAGTTCAATACCAGCCATGTAGAATTCGCATCTTTGGGCCAGGCCGGGATTGTCCGGATGCAGGGCCGCCAGACTGGCCAGGGATTTGGGATAATCCATGAGAAAAACCGGCTGGTTTCGGCCCAGCCCGGGTTCGATCTCAAATCCCATGATGTCATCGAACCGACCGTCGGCCAGGGCCTGGTCACAGGATATACCGGTATGGGTTTCAAATGCCCGGTGCACACTCAACCGCTGAAACGGCCGGGCCAGATCCAGGGTCTCCCCCTGATAGCACAACCGGCCGGCCATGCCCAGTTTCCGGGCAATATACTGCACCAGAGACTGGCACTGGTCCATGAGATCCAGGTAGGTATCCCCGGCCCCATACCATTCCAGCAGGGTCATCTCGGGCAGGTGAAATCGGCCTCGCTCGTTTTTTCTGAAACATTTGCAGATCTGGAAAATTTTCGGATATCCCCTGGCCAGCAGCCGTTTCATATACAGCTCCGGAGAGGCCATCAGAAAATGGGTTTCGGACAGGATCGGATCGATATGGGCTTCCGGAATAACGGCCGGGCTCCGGACGGGTGTTTCCACTTCCAGATATTGATGGTCATGGAAAAACCGGCGGATCAACCGGATCACCCGGGCCCGGGTCTCAAGATTTCGGCCCTGAAGACATCGGGACATGGCGTGTGCGGCCTATTTGATGTGGTAATTGCCTTTGGGCCGGTCCATCAGAAAAACATGGTGATATTTATTTTCCACAGCTTTGTCGAAAAATTCATATCCTTTTTCAATACAGGCGGGACAGGCGTTGATGGGAATGTGGACACCCAGGATGTGAAACCCCGGGGTGGCCTGGGAGTCGATTTCAAAACAGCCGCCGCAGTCTTTGCAGATCCGGACCCGTTCCTTCTGGCGTTCGAAAATATTGTCGGTATCATAGAAGATCTCTTTGTGGCGGATCTGGATCTCTCCGGGTTTCCCTGCATCCTCCCGCATCTGAAACCGCTGGGACCAGTATTTGTTGATCTGTGCCGTGGTTTTCTTGATTTTATCGGTAATGCTCACGGACTGCTTGAGTTTTTCCGGGTTGTAGTCCGGTTCCACCACCCCGGTATAGTCAATGCCGGCCATGGCCAGGATGATGCCTAAATTGACATAGGGCAATGCGCCTTCAATGGCATATCCGCCTTCCAGCACGGCAATATCGGGTTTGAGCAGGGTCGTGAGCTCGGCATACCCCTGGGCGCAGAAGTTCATGTTGGTCAATGGATCTGTGTAATGGTTGTCCTGACCGGCGGAGTTGATCACCAGATCCGGTTTGAATTCATTGAGCACCGGCAGCACGCAGTGGTTGATCACATACAGGTATCCTTCAGTGGAGGTGCCCGGCGGCAGAGGAATGTTCAGGTTGCTGCCCTTGGCATTGGGACCTCCCAGTTCTCCGGGAAAGCCCGTGCCCGGAAACATGGTCCGGCCGTCCTGGTGCAGGGAGATGAACAGCACATCCGGATCATGCCAGAAAATGTTGTCCGTGCCGTCCCCGTGGTGGCAGTCGGTGTCCACGATGGCAATGCGCTTGACCCCATAGCGGCTCCGGATGTATTCCACCATGATGGCTTCGATGTTGATGTGGCAGAACCCACGGCCCCCGTGGGAGACCCGCATGGAATGATGTCCCGGCGGCCGGATCAGGGCGAATCCGTTTTTGACTTCCTTGTTCATGACGGCATCGGCAATCACCTTGGCCCCGCCCGCGCTGATGAGATGGGATTCCGTGGTGATGGCCGCTTCATCCGGGACGCAGAACTGGGCCCGCCGGATATCTTCGGCCGTGGCCAGCATGGGCTTGTATTCAATGATCCCCGGAATGTCAAAGATTCCTTCTTCGGTCACCTGATCCTGGGTGTATAACAGCCGCTCTTCCCGTTCCGGATGGGTGGGATCGATGGCCCAGTCAAAGGCGGGGAAAAATACCAGTCCGGTTTTATGCAAAGCTTTTAACATGGAATCCCTCTTCAATGTAAGACCGTTTCATAGCCTTTGATCAGGCCGGGTTTGAGTTGCATTTTGGTGCGGAAGATCTTTCCCCGGGGTGAAAAATTCCGGATGATATTGAATTTCTGGAATTCCACCACTTCCACCTCTTCCAGGTTTTCAGGATCAGCCCCGGAATTGATGGCTTTTTCCTTAAGCAGGGTGTAGGCGGTTTCCATGAGATCATCTTCTGAAAAGGTTTTGGAGATGGGCTCGGCAAAATCTTCTTCATGGGCCGTGACAATGCCTTGTTCCGTGTCCGCGTACAAAGAGACTTCACAGGTGGTCCGGGCCAGGGCCGCGCCCACGGCATTGGCCACGGGTGAGTTGGGAACGGCCAGGGTATCGATCTGATAGAGGTCTTCGATTTTTTGGGCGAAGAACGGGGCCGGTCCCCCCAGAACCAGGATTTTCTGCGGGCTCAGTTTATAGCCTTCCAGAAAATCGTGCACGGTATACACGGGCTGGGAATTGATCTGATCGATCATTTCAAAGGTTTTTTTCAAGATGATGGTACAGCAGGTTTTAAATATCTTTTCAGCAGCCTCTTCAATCGAAAGGCCCAGTTGCCGGGCAATGGTTTCAATTCCGGCGGTTGCCTTTTCCCGGTCCCCGGTATCCATGACGTTCAACACCACCATGGCGTCTGTGGGCGTGGGCAAAGGGCCTCCGAACGCCATGGCCGGTCCCTGGCGGTCCGGTCCGATGGTCAGATTGCCGTCCTTGACACGCAAGGTGCTGTCACCGCCGATCCCTTTGGAATCGGTGCGCAGAGACCGGATCAGGCTTTTGTAACTGCCCCGCTGAATCCCCACGGGTTCAAGCAATGGGGCTTTGTCCACCAGAAACGCAATGTCCGTGGTGGTCCCGCCGATATCCAGCACAATGGCATCCTGTCCCTCCGGGGCGTAGGGAATGGCCCCCATGATGCTGGCAGCCGGACCGGACAACACGGTTTGTCCGGGAAAGTGCATGGATGCCTCCAGGCTCATGGTGCCCCCATCCGCTTTTAAAATCTGGATGGGAACGGTCAACCCTTTTTCAGTCAGACTTTTTTTCACGGCCTCGAAAAACGATTTATGAAGGGAAAACACGGCAGCGTTCAGATGGGTGGTGGCGATCCGCCGGGGAAAGTTCAGGTTGCCGGATACATGGTGGCCTAAAAAGATTTTTTTAAAATATTTGTTGAGCATCCGTTTGATCAGAATTTCATGGGACGGGTTTCTGACGCAGAATTTACTGACCACGCCCACATATTCAATCCCGGCATCCACCATTTTTTTGGCGATATCCTGAATCTGCATCTCATTGACCGAAGCTTTTTCCCGTCCCCGGTGGTTGATGGATCCGGACACGGCATAATAATGCTCTCCCGTGCGGAAAAATTCCGGATCAATGCCGGGACCGGCCGACACAATCATCCCCACCGGCTCCATGGTCTGCTGGATGATGGCGTTGGTGGTCAAGGTGGTGGAAATGACCGCACGCTCAATCTGAGAGGGATCAATGGATTCAAGCAGCTGAGTGAACCCCGAAAGAACCGTACTGAAAAGATCCGCATGGTTTGTGGTAACCTTGACACTTTTTTCAACACCCTGGTTGCTCAAAAGAACCGCATATGTGTGAGTGCCGCCAACATCCAAACCTATTATCATGGCGTAATCCTGTGTCTAAAAGATTGAGTTCTGATCCTCATCCAACCAAAACATATCGCGGAAAAGCTTCTCAGAAAAATAAAGGGTTGTCAATGACCTTTTTCCCGGGTGAATTTCCAAAGTGATTCCATATGGATCAGGTTTTTGATAATTGTTGTTTGGCAAAAGTGATGAATTTTTGGCAGACAGGGGATTGGGTCCGATTTTTTGCCAGAGTCAGGTAGAAAAACCGGTTCAGCGGCAGATTGTTCACTGAAAGCGCTGCCAGCCGCCCTGCGGCAATATCGTCTGCCACGGCTGCCGTGGAAAGAATGGAAATTCCCACCTTGTTGACAATCCCCTGAATCACGGAAATGCTGGATCCCATGGTCATTTTGACGTTCAGTTGTTTGGGGTCAAACCCCGCCTCGGTGATGGTTTTACTGATGGATTGCCAGGTACCGGAACCGGGTTCTCTGGCGATGAAAGGTTCGTCGGCCAGTTCACAAAAATCGATGGCAGACCGGTGGGCCCATGAATGATCCGCCGGTATGATGAGTTTCATTTCGTCCGCCAGAAGCGTTTCCTGGGCAATGGCCGTATCCCGGGTTCGAGCCCCCACCACGCCTAAGTCCACCCGGCCGTTTTTGACATCTTCGATAATTTGATGGGTATCACCGCTGACAAGGCGGACCGATACATCCGGAAATGCTTTGAAAAAAGGCCCCATCAGTCCGGGCAGCACATATCCGGCCGGGATGGTGCTGCCGCCGATGATCAAAGGGCCTTTGGTGCAACCCATAAAATCCTGCAAAGCCGATTCCGTGGTGTCCTTGAGTGCCAGCATCTTCTGGGCATGATCAAACAGAATCCAGCCGGCCCGGGTGGGTTCTGTTCTTTTTCCCAGCCGGTCCAGAAGCCGGCATTGAAAATATTTTTCCAGTTCCTTGATATGGCTGGACACCGTGGGCTGAGACAGGTGGATGATGTCGGACGCTTTTGAAAAGCTCTGTTCCTTGACCACGGTGACAAATATTTTAAGCTGCCAGAGATCCATGACCTATCGGGAGTCCTTTTTTTCGGCCTGTGGGTGGCCGGGGGGTTCTTTCCTGGGGAATTTTTCCAGAAGTTTCAGTTTGACGGGTTCCGGGACCATATCGGAAATATCGGCCCCGAACTGGGCCGCTTCCTTGATGATGGAAGAAGAGGTGAAAATCCATCGGAATCCGGTCATCAGAAACACGGACTGCACATCTTTGTGCAGCTTTCGGTTCATCAGCGCCATCTGGAATTCGTTTTCAAAATCAGAGATGGCCCGCATGCCCCGGATGATCGCCACGGCATGTTTCATTCTGGCATAGTCCACCAGCAGCCCGTCAAAGGCATCCACTTTCAACGCGGCGTTGCCGTTAAAACTCTGCTGCATCATTTCCAGGCGCTCTTCAATGGAAAACAGGTATTTTTTGGTGGGGTTTCTGAGGATGGCCACAATCACTTCATCAAAAATTTCCAGGGCCCGCTGGATCACATCCATATGTCCATTGGTCAAAGGATCGAATGATCCGGGGTAAATGGCGATTCTGTTTTGGGGAAGCCGTTTTTTTTTCATGCAATATCCTGCGTTCTGGTTAAAAATGAAATCGTGGTTCTTGAGTATTTTTTTTGCCGGAAAATGTCAAGCCCGTTCAAAGAAGACGGCAGCATTTCATGGGCAGCGTGTTCGGCAACGATAATCCCGTTTTCAGACAAAAAAGAAGCCGGGTTTTTCTGTTCAAGGGTTTTTAACACATATCCGTTGTCATAGGGGGGGTCCAGAAAAATCAGGTCAAACTGTCGGCAGACAATGGCGGCATGGGTCCCGGGAGAAAACAGATCTTGGCGGACCACGGTGGCCTGTGCCGGGAATCCGCATCGATTAATATTTTGCCGGATAATATCGCAGGCAGTCTCAGACCGGTCCACAAAAACGGTATGGGCCGCCCCCCGGCTTAACGCCTCCAGGCCTAAGGCCCCGGTGCCGGCAAACAGATCCAGCACCTGGGCGTGTCTGACCTTCGGACCTAAGATGTTGAACAGTGTCTCTTTGATCCGGTCCGATGTGGGACGGATATCCGGGCCTTTGAGGGGGGTGAGTTTTCTGCCTCGGCAGATGCCGCTGATAATTCTCATGATGGAAATGAATCAGGTCAGTTTCTTTTTGATATAACGGGTGCTGGTGCCCAGGGTTTTGGCGGCCAGGGTAATATCTCCATCCACCTGGGCCACCTTGTGCCGGACATATTCTTTTTCAAAAGCGGTTCGGGCCTGTTCCAGATTGTCCGGGGCAAACAGCTCCCCCGGACTGTTTGCGGCATCGATCGTGTCCCCGGAGTGGTATGGGTGCGGCAGGTGCGTCACATCGATGAGATCTTCCTGAACCATGATGGACAACCGTTCCATCAGATTTTTCAGTTCCCGGACATTTCCCGGCCAGGCATAGCGGACCAGCAGATCCAGGGCCGGTTTGGACATGGTTTTTTTAGGCGTTGCAGACTGCCCGGCCAGTTTATCCAGAAATGTATCCACCAGCATGGGGATATCCTGGTTTCTTTCCCGCAGCGGCGGCACATGGATGGGGATGACATTCAACCGGAAATACAGCTCCTGTCTGAAACGGCCCTTTTCAATCTCTGTGGTGAGATCCTTGTTGGTGGACGCGATGATCCGGACATCCATATGAAGGACCCGGCTGCTGCCGATACGTTGAAAGGTCTTGGATTCCAGTGCCCTCAGAATCTTTGCCTGGGTGTTGATGTTCATGTCACCGATTTCATCCAGAAACAGGGTCCCGCCGGCTGCCAGTTCGAATTTGCCCATATTTTTGGAGGCGGCATGGCCTAATGCCCCTTTTTCATGGCCGAACAGTTCGCTGTCTAAAGTTTCTTCCGGAATGGCCGCGCAATTGATGATAATAAAAGGTTCTTCCGGCCGCCGGCTGAACTGATGAATGGTTCGGGCCACCATTTCTTTGCCCGTCCCGTTCTCACCCGTGATCAGGATGGCCGCGTCCGTAGGCGCGGCGGCCATGATTTCCCGGTGCAGGGCTTGAACGGCCGGACTGGTACCGGTAATTGAATTTTTTTCAATGGTTTTTTTCCGCAGATACAGGTTTTCTTCTTCCAGTTTTCTGAAATTCAAGGCATTGTTGATGGTAACCATGACTTTGTCGATGGACAAAGGTTTTTCCAGAAAATCATAGGCCCCGGACTTGGTGGCTTCCACTGCGGATTCAATGGAACCGTGGCCGGTAATCATCACCACCGGGATATTGGGAAATTTCTGTTTGATCTCCCGCAACGTTTCAATGCCGTCCATCCCCGGCATCCAGATATCGAGCAGCACGATATCCGGGGATTCGGTTTCGATTTTCTTCAGGGCCTCATATCCGTTAAAGGCATGGATGACCTCAAACCCGTCATCGGACAGGATTCCTGATAAGGATTCGATGATAGTGATTTCGTCATCAACGATCAGAACAGCCGGATACATGATATTGGGTTCCTTTCTTTACACTGGTTATTCAGGCCAAAGGCAGCTCAATGATAAATTTTGCGCCTGTCGGCTGGTTGTCCTGAACCCGGATCACCCCGTTATGGTCTGAAATAATGGAATTGACAATGGCAAGCCCCAGGCCCATGCCGGATTTTTTGGTGGAAAAATAGGGTTCAAACATTTTGGTTTTCTCCATATCGGTAATTCCTTTGCCATCGTCTGCAATTTCGATCCGGACCATTTTTAAGATCGGATCAAAAGAGACATCAATGACAATGGTGCCTTGTTTGTTCATGGCGGATACGGCATTGTCGATCAGGTTGATAAATGCCTGTTTCATGTGCTGGTGATCCAGTTTCAAATACGGCAGGTTATCGTCGAACCGGGTATCAATCGTGATATTTTCCAGCCCTTCCCTGTACAGGTCAATGGTTTCTAAAATAATGTTTTCGATTCTTGCCCGGGTGAAATTCACATCCGGGAATTTGGCAAAGGTGGAAAACTGGTTGACCAGATTCCGGATCAGATCCACATGGGTGACAATGGTATCGGCACAACTGTCAAACACGTCGTCATTGATTTCTTTGCTGTACCGGCGTTTGAGCCGCTGGGCCGACAGTTTGATGGGGGTCAGCGGATTTTTCACTTCATGGGCAATGCGCCGGGCCACTTCCCGCCAGGCCGCCATGCGCTGGGCTTTTTCCAGTTCCGTGACATCATCAAATACCAGCACAGCACCGATATTTTTTCCCGTATCATCTTTTAAAATGCTGTAATGCAGGGAAAAATGCTTGGGTGTTCCGGAAATGGCGGCGGAAACCGGTATCTGGATATACTGCTGCCTGGAGGCGGTGCTTTGTTCATACAGTTTTTCCGCCATCAGAAGATATTCTCCGGTCAGCACCTGCCTGAAATTGCGCCCCGTGATATGCGCGCCTTTGATGGCCAGCATGGATTCAGCCGCTTTGTTGATGGTGGTGATGACACCGGTACTGTCGATGGAAACGACTCCTGCGGAAATATTTTTCAAAACGATTTCCATATACTGCCGGCTTTTTTCCAGTTCCGCATTCTGCTGTCTGAGCATTTCCCGGGAGAGTGCAATCTGTTCCCTGCCGGCGGCCAGCTGGGTGGTCATGGAATTGAACGATTTGATCAGGGTACCCAGTTCATCATCGGTTTGAAAATCAATTTTGTAGTTCAGATCCCCTGCCGTGATCCGGCGGGTGCCTTCGGCAAATTTCATGATGGGAACCGTGATGGATTTGGCCAGCTGGAATCCGAACCAGATGGCGCAGAAAATGACCAGCAGGGCCACAATGGACAGCGCGATGTAGTATGCCATCTGGGCCGGCCGTTTGGTCAGTTTCAGCTGATGATATTCTTCCATGCCGCTGAGAATGGCGGTCAGGTCTTCAGACAGGGTTTTGGAAATCAGCGTGGTGACCACGATGAACCCTTCGGCTTTGTCCAAAGACACGTTAAACGGAATCGTGGAAATTGTTCGTAAAAATTCTCCCTGGTCAAAAGTCTGGTAAATGGTGGTACTGGCCCGGTCCGGAGGGATTTTTTTGAGTTCAGCCGTGGTGAGAATCCCGAAATACAGATGCTCCAGTTCATTGGCCAGAGACAGGCTGACCCGTTTGGCATCCGGCGTATAGATTTCCACGGCATGCCGGTTGAACGCCCGCTGCACCACCTGCACATATCGTCTCAGTTCATTGTGGTTTTCATTTTTCAACAATTTTCTGGAGTCGATCTGAAAAGCGGCCCGCTTGGCAAAAAAAACGTCTTTTTCTTCAATATACGCATACAGCTGCTGCCCGACGTCCAGCGAGCTTTCCAGGGTTTGTTCCACGGGCGCGTTGAACCAGAAGGCAATGGAGTTGGAAATAAACTGGATGGAAAAGAAAAACAACACCGTGGTGGGAACCAGGGCGAGAATGACAAAGGATGTCACCAGGCGGGTTTTGAGTTTGGAACCAAATACGTTTTTTTTCTTTTCATAGTACAGTTTGGCCAGGTTCCGGAACACCAGAAGAAACAGGGTTAGCAGCAGCAGCAAATTGATGTTGATGAGAATGAACATCACCACGGTGCTGGATAAAGAGATTTCAGAACCCAGTGAGGTGATGCTGGTTTCAACCAGTGTGAGAACGGCCACGGCAGCCAGAATTATGAAAATGAAAACAAATTCTTTTTTACGCCTGGATTTTTTTTGCCCGGCCTGTTCTGAAGCATTTGTCATGGGTGAATTTAAAAAGGCTAATAAGTAAAATTGATGACGTACCAGTCGGTTTCAACATCCCAGAAAGACACGAAATAAAAAACATAGCGCAGTGCAAAGGGAAGGGTCACACGGGTTAGTTGAGATTTGATCCGGATCTGATATTTTTCACCTTTTACCAGGTCCGTCAGCGGGGCAACGACCAGGTTGTCGATTCGGGTCATCCAGTCTCTGGCTTCATCAAAGGATTCTGTCACAAGCGGTTTTTTTTCTTTCCAGGGCTGTGACACGGTATATTCCTGTTTTAAAGAATTGTATTTAATGGTGGACTGGATATCGATTTCAGTGATTTTTTTATCCAGCCAGGATCCGCCGGTCTTATACAAAGAAATATGAAACAAAAAAGGGGTGAGAATGCCGTTTTCAATCCGCTGGATGATTTTCGGCGAAAATGCGTTTTCCACCTCAAAATAGATGAGCAGGTCATCCCGGGTATTGGCCAGTTTGATATCCGTTAAAACCGGATGGTCTTTGTCCTTTGCCAGGGTGAGGGCCGGTGTCAGAAACTGCACCAGAAAAATGCCGGTCAGAAACAGACAGATCCATGTTTTATGGGGCAAACGTGTGATATTCATACGCAGGTCTGCCCCCGGGATACGGGTCCGGTTTCCCAGGCATCTTTGGTGTCCAGCAGTTTTTGAATAAACATGTGATTCAAGGTGTGACCTGATTTGTGGGAAATGATATGTCCCTGTATGGGCATTCCCAATAAAGCAAAATCACCCAGACTGTCCAGCAGCTTGTGCCGGACAAATTCATCCGGGTACCGCAGTCCTTCTGAATTTAAAATCCGATCCTTGTCGATCACAATGGCATTGTCCAGACTGCCGCCCTTGCCCAGGCTGAATCTTTTGAGCAACTCCAGGTCCTGGATGAATCCAAAGGTTCTGGCATGGCTGATTTCTTTTTCAAAATCATTCTGGATCCGATCAAAAGTGATGCGCTGTCTGCCGATGAGCGAATGGTCAAATTCAATGGAACAGGTGATTTTAAACCCCGGGGCCGGCCGCACTTCCACAAATTTGTCATCCTCCTGAATTCGGATGGGGCTTTTAATGATCATGACATGTCTGGGCAGATCCTGGGGCACGATACCGGCCGCAGCAAATGCCCGGGTGAACTCTTTCGCGCTGCCGTCCATGATGGGCATTTCGTATTCATCCATTTCCACCAGGGCATTGTCGATCCCAAGACCCGCAAAGCTGGCCATGAGATGTTCAATGGTGGAGACAATGGCCCCGTTGACGCCCAAAACCGTGGCCAGACTGGTATCCACCACCCGTTTGAACAGGGCCGGAATATCCTGGGTTCCGGGCAGATCCACCCGTCTAAACTTGATCCCGTGATTTTCTCTGGCCGGTTTGACCATGATATGATTTTTTTTTCCTGAATGAACCCCTGTTCCGGACAGGGCCACGTTTTTTGCCAGGGTCTGCTGCCTGAACGTTGTATGCTTCATATATATTTTGACTGTGTTAGTTTAACATTTTAATGTGAAAGTTCTTAAGTTTATACTTGATTTTAATATATATGGCAAAACAAATAAGAATTTTCTTTGGTTCAAGGGTAAATTCTGGTAAACACAAAAAATATAAAATAAACCCGCGTGCAACATTCTGAAGGGGATCCCGTGATTGCTAAAACAAGTTCCTGTTCCATTAACGGCATTGATGCCTTTGTGGTGGATGTGGAGGCCGATATTTCCATGGGACTGCCCGTGTTCCAGATCGTCGGCCTGGCCGAAGCTTCGGTCCGGGAGAGCAAGGAACGGGTCCGGGCTGCGGTGAACAATTCCGGGTACAGTTTTCCCATGGACCGGGTGATCGTGAATCTGGCACCGGCGGATGTGCAGAAAACCGGCTCCGGGCTGGACCTGCCCGTGGCCATGGCTGTTCTCGGGGCCTCGGGACTGGTCCCGCCCGATGGGATGGCATCATATCTGCTGTCCGGAGAATTGTCGCTGGACGGCCGGATCAAACCCGTGCGCGGGATTCTGCCCGTGGCGCTCACGGCCCGGGAAAAAGGATTCAAAGGGTTGCTGGTGCCGGCGGACAATGCCGAAGAAGCCGGCATGGTGGACGGTCTTGATATCCTGCCCGTCTCCCGGTTGTCCCAGGTGGTTGAATATTTTTCCGGACATGAGAACATCGTTCCGTTTGTCCGGGATGACCGTCATGCGCCTCAGTCTGCTTTACTGGACGGGATCGGGGATCTGTCCGATGTCCAGGGCCAGTCCCATGCCAAACGGGCGTTAGAGATCGCTGCGGCCGGCAGCCATCATTTTCTGATGACCGGCCCCCCCGGATCCGGCAAGAGCATGCTGGCCAAACGGTTGACCGCGATTCTGCCTGCGTTGACCTTTGAAGAGATTCTGGAAGTGGCCCGGGTATATTCCGTGGTGGGCGGGCTGGAAATCTGGAAAAAAGAATCCGGACAACGGCCGTTTCGATCGCCCCATCATACCATTTCAGATGCCGGCATGGTGGGCGGCGGTTCCCGGCCCATGCCCGGAGAGATCAGCCTGGCTCATCACGGGGTGCTGTTCATGGATGAACTGCCCGAGTTTAAACGAAACGTGCTGGAGGTGCTGCGGCAGCCGTTGGAAGACGGCCGGGTGACCATTGCAAGGGCCGGCATCAAAGCGGTATTTCCCTGTCAGTTCATGCTGGTGGCCGCCATGAATCCCTGCCCGTGCGGTTATCTGTCGGAACCCGGCAATACCTGTACATGCAGTTTTTCCCAGATCCAGGCTTATCGATCCCGGATTTCCGGTCCTTTGATGGACCGGATGGATATCCAGGTGGCGGTTCCCAGGGTGTCTTTTGCCTCCCTGGTTTCCCGGAAGAAATCCGAGGACTCCGCCAGTGTGAGGGAGAGGGTGATGCCGGCCCGGCGCATTCAGATCGAACGGTTCAAGTCCGTTTCCATTTTCTGCAATGCCCGCATGGGTACCCGGGAAATCCAAAAATACTGCCGTCTGGATGCTAACGGGCAGCGGTTGCTGGCCCGTGCGTCAGACACCTTGATGCTTTCGGCCCGGGCCGTTCATTCCATTCTTAAAGTGGCCCGCACCATCGCGGATCTGGACCAATCTGCAGATATCCGGACCGGACATGTGGCGGAAGCGGTTCAGTACCGGGGGTTTGACAGAGAAAACAATTCAACGCTAAATGGATGATTCAAGATGATTAAAAAAGATATTTTCAAGCAAGATGTCAAAGCCCGGTTTAAAGCGGCCGCCAAAGACCGGGTACACCGCTTTGTCATGGCAGATAACAAAATCAAGGGCGCCATGGTGCATGCCACGCTCATGGTGAATGAAATGCGGGCCAGTCATGAACTGGGACCTGTGGAAACCCTGATTCTGGGGCAGGCATATATTGCCGGGGCCCTGCTGAGTACCACCCTCAAAGGGGAAGACCGCATCAGCCTGAGCATCGAGTGTTCAGGGCCCATCAAAGGATTGGACGTGGAAGCCAATGGGTATGGAGAAGTCAGGGGATTTTTGAAAACCCCGGAAATCGTTGCTTCAGATTCAGCCCATACCCAATCGTTGTCTGCTTTGTTCGGGGCGGGATTTCTGACCGTGACCAAATATCTGGAAGATGCCAGACACCCTTATTCCAGCCGGGTTCACCTGGCACACGGCACCATTGCCCAAGACCTGGCCGCGTATTTTCTGGAGTCGGAACAGATTCCCACGGGACTGAACTTAAGTGTGGTGTTTGATGAAAATCAGGCCGTGACCGGTGCCGGGGGGATTTTTCTCCAGGGCATGCCCGGAGCGGATTTACAATCGCTGGATATTGCGGAACAGATCCTTGGGCAGATGGATCCCCCGGGCCAGACGCTGGCCCGGGGAAAATCAGTGGAAAATGTGGTGATGGAGACATTTGCCCCCTTGTCTCCCCGGCTGCTGGACCAGACCCGGGTATCGTTTTTCTGCCGGTGTTCCCGGGAACGCATGCAGGGGTATCTGAAAAATCTGTCCCCGGATGTCCGGACCGATATTCTGGAAAACGGTCCCTTTCCTCTGGAGATCCGCTGCCATTACTGTCATTCCGTGTATCATTTCACCCAAAAGGCCCTTTCCCGGGTCCTGGGTTGATTCTGATGCAGATCACGGAAAGGGGCAGACCCTGTCAACATACCGGGAACGGATCGGTCCTGTCGGTCCTCCCCGCAAATAAAATATTTGCAGAAACAAGAGTTTTCCTTGCAAAGCAGCACGGTTATAATATAAATATTTGATAGTGTGAAATAGCCATATGACGGCTATATTCAAGCTAAATATTAAAATGGCCATCCAACAACCGATACGATAAGAGGTGTTACCCATGTGTAATCATTGCCACGAACATACGCACACGCATGCCCCTGAAATTGTTCAGCTCATGCCGATCACCCACCCGCTGTTCGCCGTATATCAATCATCCCCGCCGCCGGCATTTGCCAGTGAAAAAGGAAAAAACAACATCAGCCTGGTGCCCGTGCTGTTCATGGGGCTGATCCGGCACGGGGAAAAAAGCATGGTGGAAGGTTTTTTTGCTTCAGGAACGATTCAGTCGTGTGAAGATATTGACGGGTTCAAGGGATATGCCGCTTCCCTTGACGTCGCTGAAAAACTGTATGCGTAACATTCACGCTTAAACCAAGGAGGACTCATGCACAAATTGTTACAGGACCTCCCGGGAGAGAAGATCATGCTCCTGGGAAACGAAGCCATTGCAAGGGGAGCTGTGGAAGCCGGGGTGGCCTTTGCCACGACCTATCCGGGCACCCCTTCGTCTGAAATCTCTTTGAACCTGTTCCAGATGTCCCAGGAATCAGATCTTTACTTCGAGTACAGCACCAATGAAAAGGTGGCACTGGAAGTGGCGGCGGCAGCGGCCAATTCAGGACTTCGCACGTTCTGTATGATGAAGCATGTCGGGCTCAATGTGGCGGCGGACCCGCTCATGACCCTGGCCTATGTGGGCGTGACCGCCGGCATGGTGATTCTCACCGCGGATGATCCGGCCATGTTCTCCAGCCAGAACGAACAGGATAACCGCTATTACGCCAAATTCGGGAACCTGCCCATGATGGAGCCGTCTTCTGTGGCTGAAGCCAAGGATATGATCAAAGACGCGTTCGAGCTGTCCGAATCTTTGAAACAGCCGGTGCTTTTGCGCACCACCACCCGGATCAACCATTCCAACGCGTTTGTCACGTTTGGGGAAATCAAGCCCAGAAACACGAAGGGCCGGTTTGAAAAAGATCCCCATCGCTGCGTCACCGTGCCGGCCGTGTCCCGGGGCCTGCATGTCAAGGTGCTGGAAAAAATGAAGAACGCGGCCCGATTGTCAGACACCTCATCCTATAATTTTGTTCAGGGACAAGGGCCTTTAGGGGTCATCACCAACGGCGTGAGTTTTTATTATGCCGCAGATGCGGTCAAAGACCTGGGGCTGACGGACCGGGCAAAAATTCTGCGCCTGGGGTTTTCCAATCCGTTGCCCCGAAAAATGATTGCCGATTTTCTGAAAGGGTGTGAAAAAGTGCTGGTGGTGGAAGAGGGCGAGCCGTTCATGGAAGAGGCGGTCAAAGCCATTGCCCAGGAACAGGGCATCACCATTTCCATCAAAGGCAAGTCCGATGACCTGTTTTCCCGGTTGTTTGAGTATGATCCCGCCATGGTCCGGGAAAAAATGGCGGCATTTTTCAATGTGCCGTATACGCCGAAACCGTCTGTGGACACATCAGATATCCCGGAAATCCCCATGCGGCCCCCCAACTTATGTTCCGGATGTTCCCACCGGGCCACATTTTACGAGGTCAAACAGGCGGCCAAAGACATGGATGTGATCTGTCCCAATGACATCGGGTGCTATACCCTGGGATTTCTGCCGCCCTTGAGCATGGGTGATTTTGTCATCTGCATGGGATCTTCCGTGAGTTCTTCCTGCGGGTTCAGCAAGGCCACGGATCAGAAAGTGGTGTCGTTTATCGGAGATTCCACGTTTTTTCATTCCGGGATCACCGGCCTGGTCAATGCCGTGTTCAACAACCACAATTTTACGCTGGTCATTCTGGAAAATGATATCACGGCCATGACCGGACATCAGCCTCATCCGGGCGTGGACATGGATCGGTTCGGCCTGTCCGGATACGGCCGGGTCAATATCGAGAAACTGGTCCGTGCCGTCGGGGTGGAACATGTCTCCATCATCAAACCGTTCAAGGTGCAGAAAAGCATTGATGTGATCAAGGAAGCCCTGGCCTTTAAAGGGGTGTCCGTGATTATCTCCCAGGAACCCTGCGCCCTGTATGCCAAAAGCCTGAAGCTGAAAAAAATCAGGCCGTTTATGGTGTCTGACAAATGCGTGGATCACCGGGACTGCATCACCACCATTGCCTGTCCGTCCTTTTACCTGGACAAGGACAATCGCGTGGCCATTGATGCCAACACCTGTGTGGGCTGTGCCGTCTGTGCCCAGATCTGTCCGGAGAACGCCATCCGGCCCCTGAAGCAATAACTTGAAAATACAAGGATGTGAATATATGGAAACAACCAGACTTATCATTGTAGCCGTCGGCGGGCAGGGCAATCTTCTGGCATCCAAGGTGCTGGGTGAGGCCGCATTGCTTGCCGGAGTGCCCGTGCGCATGAGTGAAATTCACGGCATGGCCCAGCGGGGAGGCGTGGTGGAATCCGCCATGGTTTTCGGAGACGCGGAAAGCTCCATTATTTCGGACGGGGAAGCTGATATTCTTTTGGGATTTGAACCGGCCGAGACCCTGCGGGCCATCAAACGGTGCAATAAAACGACCCAGGTGATTACCAATACCGCGCCCGTGCCGCCCTTTACCGTGGCGGTCGGGCTGGGCACGTATCCGGACGTGGAGGAGATCAAACAACTGATCCAGGCCAAAACCGCCGGACTGGTGGCCATTGATGCCATGTCTCTGGCCCGGGAGGCGGGTAGTCCCATGAGTGTCAATATCGTGCTGTTAGGGGCCCTGGTTCAGACCGGGGCTTTGGGATTTGACCGGGATGTGGTGGAGGAAGCCATCAGGCGCCGGGTCAAACCCGCATTCCTGGATGTGAACCTCAAGGCGTTTGACCTGGGGTTCAAGGCGGCAGCCGGTGTCTGATATCTTTGTTTTAAACGGTCCCAATCTGAATATGCTGGGAAAACGGGAGCCGGAAATTTACGGCTCCCTTACCCTGGATCAGATCCACGGGGAACTGACAAAAAAAGCACAACCCCTGGGCCTGTCTTTGCATTTTTTTCAGTCCAATCACGAAGGGGCCCTGGTGGATGAAATTCACCGGATTTACGAAATGTCATCCGCCGGGGTGATCATCAACCCCGGCGGGCTCACCCATACCAGCGTGGTATTAAGAGATGCCCTGGCCATGCTGACCTGCCCCGTGGTGGAAGTGCATCTGTCCAATATCTACAAGCGGGAATCTTTTCGTCACACCTCGCTGCTGTCGGACATGGTAACGGGTCAGATCACCGGGTTCGGACATTTTGGGTATCACATGGCTCTGATGGCCCTTCATCATCATCTGTCAAAGTGATGCCATGGCCGCGCCGGTGCTGATTCTGTGTGCCACCCGGCTGGAAATGGCCGCATTTCTGGCGCGTCACCCGGCCGAATCCATGGGGGATACTCCCGGGAACCCGGATGTGATGGTCAGCCCGGATCGATCCTGGCATCTGGTCATATCCGGTCCCGGGGTGTTTAACGCCGTATGGGCACTGACGGCCTGTCTGGAACGGTTCCGGCCTCAGTTCATTCTTCACACCGGGATTGCCGGGGTGTTTGTCGGCACGGGTCTGGATATCGGGGATGCGGCCGTGGCAGTGAAAGACACGTATGTGCACGCCGGGGTGGATCTCTCCCGGCCCGGGACACATGCGGCATGTTCGCGCCTGTCTCCGCTGCCGTTTGACCTGATTGCCGGTCAGGGCCTTACCCGGCAGGGAATTTACACACTGGACCTGAAACTGGCCCATGCCTGCAAAGACCAATTGACCCGGTCCCTGAACTGCCGGGTGGGCCAGGGCCCGTTTATCACGGTATCGGCAGTTACCGGGTCCCCGGAAAAGGCGAACGCCCTGTCCCATGCGTACCGCGCGGTGATGGAATCCATGGAAGGCGCGGCAGCCGCCCATGTGGCAGGGTTGTATCAGGTGCCCATGGCAGAGATTCGGGCCGCTTCCAACCGGGTGGGAGACAGGGACAAAACCCGGTGGGACATCCGGACAGCCGCGGGCACGGTGGCGGATATCTGTGAAACCATTATCAGAAAAAGACCTGGATCATGACATCGGAACCCATCCTGCAATACGCGGATGCCCATTGCCATCTGCATGATCACCGGATTGTGAAAGATGTCCCCGGCATTGTTCAAAGGGCTGCAGATGCCGGGGTGACCCATATGGTGTCCTGTGCCACCATGGAAGAAAATTTTGAGGCCACGGCAACGCTGGCCCGCCAGTACCCGGCCATTGTTCCCTGTTACGGCATCCACCCCTGGTTTCTGGATGCTTTGACACCTAAATGGCAGCAGGTGCTGGGGGACCGGGTGGTCGCCAAATCCTGCGGCATCGGAGAAACGGGGCTGGATTTCATGGACAAACACGCGGACCGGGACGGGCAACTGGCCGTATTCACCTGGCACCTGACCCTGGCTCAGGATCTGGAACGGCCCATCAACATTCACATCCGAAAGGCCTGGGACCCGTTTATCCGGTTGCTGAAAAAAACAGGCCCTTTGAAAACTCCGGGTTTGGTGCACTCTTTTTCCGGATCCGCAGAGATGGTGAAATTATTGATCCGGTATAACCTGTATATCTCTTTTTCCGGGTCCGTGACCCGGCCCGGGGCCAAAAAAGTGGTGAACGCCCTGAAGGCCGTGCCCGGGGACCGGATCCTGCTGGAAACCGATGCCCCGGATATCTATCCCAGTGTGCCGGACCCGGATCCCCATGGTCTTAATGAACCCAAAAACCTGCCGGCCATCGCCCGGATCGCGGCGGCCCGGGCCGGTGTGCCGGTCGTTGATTTTGTCGGTCAGGCCTATGCCAATGCGCGGGCCGTGTTTGGCCCGATCATCCCGGCAGCGGGGGTGATTTGATTTTTTATGAAACCACGAAGATCACGAAGATCACGAAGAGACCCTTTCTTCGTGCGCTTCGTGATCTTCGTGGTACAATAATCTTACCGCCAGAAATAGGATTGATTGGTGCGTATGCCGGATATGAATCAGTTTGACAGGACCGCCCGTCTGATGGGCACACAGGCCGTGACAAAACTGGGACATGCCAGAGTAGCGGTGTTCGGGTTGGGCGCGGTGGGGTCTTTTGCGGTTGAAGCATTGGCCAGAGCCGGGGTGGGGTATCTGCGCCTGGTGGATTTTGACCGGGTGGACATGTCCAATATCAACCGGCAGCTGTATGCGCTTCATTCCACTTTGGGCGAAAAAAAGGCAGAGATCGCCAGAGTCCGGGTTCATGACATTTATCCGGCCTGTGATGTGGACATCTGTGATACCTTTGTGAATGAAGACAGCCTGGATACACTGTTGTCTCCGGATCTGGACGTGGTGGTGGATGCCATAGACGGGCTGAATTCCAAGGTCAATCTGCTGGTGGCGGCCCGGCAGATGGATCTTTGTGTGGTCTCTTCCATGGGGGCCGGCGGTCGTAAAGATGTGTCCCAAATCAGAACCGGCGATATCAGCGACACACAGGTGTGCCCCCTGGCCCGGGTGGTACGCCGCCGGCTGCATCGCCGGGGCGTGTTCACGGGAATCCGGTGCGTGTACTCGTTGGAACCCCCGGTTTTGTCACCGGATGCAAAGATTTTGCCCGAACAAGAAGCACAAGATCCGGGAAACAGTGCCGGTCACGGCCGGCAACGGCCGCCCATGGGCACGATTCCCTGGATCCCGGGCATATTCGGTCTGACCCTGGCGGCGGAAGCCGTTCAGATCATTACCGGTTGATCTCCTCGTCCCGCAATACCCGGCGCAGCACCTTGCCCACATTGGACAGCGGGATGTCCTCTTTGAACTCGATAAATCTTGGCCGCTTGTATCCGGCCATGTTTTCCTTGCAAAAGGCATCGATTTCTTCTTTTGTGGCGGTCTCCCCCTGTTTGAATTTGATGAACGCCTTGACTTTTTCGCCACTTTTTTCGTCCGGCACCCCCACCACGGCGGCCAGTTCCACCTTGGGATGGGTGTAGAGAACATCTTCCACTTCCCGGGGATACACATTGAAACCGCCCACAATGATCATGTCTTTTTTGCGGTCTGTGATAATGATATATCCGTTTTTGTCGATGAATCCGATATCGCCGGTGAGAAAATAGCGGTTCCCGTCAATGGTCACAAACACCTCTTCATTGGCATCGGGTCTGTTCCAGTATCCTTTCATCACCTGAGGGCCGCAGATGGCCAGTTCCCCGTTTTCTCCCGTCGGCACTTCTTGGGTGCCGTCTTCCAGGTCCAGGATTTTGACATCCGTGCCCGGCAGGGGAAACCCGATGGAACCGATTTTCCGGGTTTCCTTGAAAGAGGGGTTGATACAGGCGGCAGGGGCGGTTTCCGTCAGGCCGTATGCTTCAAAAATAATGGACCCGGTTTTTTCTTCAAACTGCCGGCATACTTCCGGCGGCAGCGGGGCCCCGCCGGACAGGCACCCCATGATGGAGGAGATATCATATTTTTCCAGATGCGGATAGTTGGTGAACGCCACAAAAATGGTGGGCACGGCCGTGATAAAAGTGGGTTTGTATTTCTGTACGGCTTCCATCACCCCGGTGAAGGGCGGATTCCCGGCCCGGGGATCCGGAATGCAGATGAGCCGGCTGCCGGACAAAGCGGAAAACAACAGTGCACTGGTGATGCCGAAACTGTGGTACCAGGGCAGCACCCCTAAGTAAGTGTGGTATCCGCCGTGGCGCATTTTTTCCGCTTTTTTGCCGGGTTCATGCACCAGCCGGAAGTATTCTTCGCAGGCTTCCAGGTTGTAGGTGAAATTGGTGTGGGTGAGTTCCGCACCCTTGGGAACGCCTGTGGTGCCGCCGGTGTACAGCATGATGGCCGTGTCTTCTTCGGGAGATACCGTGATGTCCGGCGGGTTTGGAGACGATGCTGCCACAATGTCGTCAAACATGTGATGGCCGGGGTCGATTTTGTCCGCCTTGGGGATTTTACCCAGCAGGCCGCCGATAAACGCCTTGAGCCGGGGCAGGTAGGATTTGACGTTGCACACGATCACAGTTTGCACCTGAGTGTCTTTAATGGCTTCCTGGGTGTTGGCGTAAAATTCGGGATGGTCCATACAGAACACCATTTTGGATCCTGAATCGTTCAGCTGGTAATGGAGTTCTTTGGGCGTATAGATGGGGTTACAGTTGACGGCCACGGCACCGGCTTTCAAAATCCCGAAAAGCACTTCCGGAAAATGAGGAATGTTGGGAAGAAAAATCGCAATCTTGTCTCCTTGTTTTATGCCGTTGGCGGCAAGGAAATTGGCGATTCTGTCGGCCGTATCCTTAACCTGGGCATAGGTTCTGGATGCGCCGTTGAAAATCGTATACACGTTGCCGGGATACTTTTGTGCCGTCCGGTCCAGGACCTGGGTCAGCGGATAATGGTAATTGGTCACATCATGGGCCACGCCTTCCGGCCAGTAAGGGGTCTGCCATTTCTCCATCATGGGTCTCCTTTGTTCGGGTACACGGGTTTGCGAAATCCTGCTGCCATATTTTATTTTGAAACGAAAAATTTTTGCCATTATAGTCATATCTTTTCAAATTTGAAATCTTTTTCGTATAGCAAAAAGAAAAACATGGATTGTGATGGATAACGTGATTTCGGGTTGATAAACCGGAACTGCAATGGTAATGAAATAACCATGTCAATAAAACAATAAAAGGAGTATGCAAAATCTAAATGATCAAATGGATGAAAATATTCGTTATCCTGTGCGTATGGGGGTGGGTGTCCGGGGTCGGGGCTCAGGAAATGTATGTGAGCGGGATTACCAAAATCACCATGCGCACCGGGCCGGGAGTCGAACATAAAATTTTGGCCATGCTGGAATCCGGTTCCCGGCTGGAAGTGATGGAGTATCAATCGGACTGGTCTCTGGTTCAGACAGAAAACCAAAAACAGGGATGGGTATTGACCCGTTTTCTGACAGAAGACAAGCCGTTGACGTTTCAGGTTGAAACGCTGAAAAAAGAAAATAAAGACCTGGCAGACGCACTTGAAAAACTTGACACACAGAATCAGACCCTGGCTGAAAAAAATGACGCGTTGGCGGATATCGAAAAAAAATACCGGGATTTGAAGCAGGCATCTGCTGATTTTATGGAACTCAATGAAAAATACCAGGCCCTGGTTCAATTGTCAAAAGAGCAGGCACAGCAGATTTCAATGCTAAAGGAAAATTTGAACAATGAAGCCATGCTGTGGTTTCTGAGCGGGGCCGGCGTGTTTATTGTGGGATTGATCCTCGGGCTGAGTACCCGGAAGAAAAAGAGACATTCATTATTATGATCCGAAAAACCGATTTTCTGGTGATCGGCAGTGGCATCGCCGGATTGAGTTATGCATTAAAGGCCGCTGAACACGGGCGTGTTACCATTATTACCAAGAAAAATATTCAGCAGAGCAACACGGCCCTGGCCCAGGGCGGGGTGGCAGCCGTGTTCGGAAAGCAGGATTCTTTTGATCTGCACGTGGCGGATACCCTCAAAGCCGGGGATGGACTGTGTAACCGGGAAGTAGTGAAAATGGTGGTGGAAAACGGGCCGGACCGGATCCGGGAGCTGGTGGATCTGGGTGCCCGGTTCAGCATGGCGGGCACGGGTAAATTCGATTTTTCCATGGGCCGGGAAGGCGGGCATTCCGTCAAACGCATCATCCATGCCCATGACCTGACCGGCAGGGAAATTGAAGACGCTTTGGTGGCAAAGGCCAGAGAACATGACAATATCACCATTCTGGAAGATCATGTGGCCGTCAATCTGATCACGGTTTCCTCGTCCGTTCGAAGCGGTGTTCTGGTGACCCACTATGAAAACAGCTGCTGCGGGGCTTATGTACTGGACAATGCCACCGGCCGGGTGGAAACCTTTCATGCGGCCGTGACCCTTCTGGCCACGGGAGGGGCGTGCAAGATTTATCTGTATACCTCCAATCCGGATATCGCCACGGGAGACGGTATTGCCATGGCCTACCGGGCCGGGGCGTCCGTAGCCAACCTGGAGTTTGTCCAGTTCCATCCCACCTGCCTGTATCATCCGGAAGCCAAGAATTTTCTGATTTCCGAAGCCGTGCGGGGTGAAGGGGCCGTGTTGATCGATGCCAAAGGCCGGCGGTTCATGGAAGACTATACCCCGGAAAAGGAACTGGCCTGCCGGGACGTGGTGGCCAGGGCCATTGACAGTGAACTCAAAAAAACCGGGGCTGAATCGGTATTTCTGGATATTTCCCATAAAGATCCTGATTTTGTCCGTCAGCGGTTTCCCCATATTCACGCTCGGTGCCTGGAATACGGCATCGATATCACCACAGCGCCCATCCCCGTGGTGCCGGCGGCCCATTACATGTGCGGGGGGGTGGCTACGGATCTGAACGGAAAGACCGATGTCCAGGGGCTGTATGCCGTGGGGGAAACCGCGTGCACCGGGCTTCACGGCGCCAACCGCCTGGCATCCAATTCACTGCTGGAAGCCCTGGTTTATGCCCACAATGCGTATCTGGATTCCGTTAAAAATCTGTCGGCCATCAGAAAAAAAAATATGGATGTCACCCTGGCACCCTGGGATGAAACCAACACCACGGACAGTGATGAGGCTATTGTGGTGTCCCATAACTGGGATGAGATCCGGCGGCTCATGTGGAATTATGTGGGGATCGTCCGGTCGGACAAGCGGTTGCAGCGGGCGGCCCGGCGTGTCAAAACCATTCACGATGAAATTGACGAATATTACTGGGATTTTAAACTGACGTCCGATCTGGTGGAGTTGAGAAACCTTGCCACCGTGGCAAAACTGGTGATTAAATCCGCACTCTCAAGAAAAGAAAGCCGCGGACTTCATTACAATATCGGATACCCCAAAAAAGACGACACCCGGTGTTTAGTTCCCACGATTCTGAAAAAACGGTTCTGAAATCCCATCAGGGGTCCAGCGGTTTTTTCCGGCGCAACGATTCAACGAGCCGGCGGATTTTTCCGAAATAGGGGATGAGTACCAGGATGAGGATGATGACAAAAAAAGACTGAATCATCTGAAACCGCTCATCTAAGAATTCGAAAAATTCAAACCACAGGACCAGGGCCGTCAGGGTGCCCAGAAATGTGGCGGAAAAATTTCGTATCCAGCCCAGCCCGATCATACTGCCGATGATGGCACCCACCACGGGTCCGGTGACAGGCAAAGGAATCATGACAAACAAAAAAATACCGAACCATCCGAACCGTTCAATTTTGTGCTTTTTTTTCAGGGCCGTTTCCGCCACCCGTTCCATGGCCCGGATTACCCATTCCACCCGCAGGTAGTTGGTCGTTGTCAACGCAAAAACGGCATAGGTGAAAAGCACCACCATCACTTCCAGATAAAAGTTGTAGAAAATGGTGGGAAACGCGGTGAGCCCCTGCAGGATGCACAAGCCGATGCCAACGGATCGGCCGCCGAACGTATTGGCAAAAAAAGTGAGAATCAGGGTTTTTGCCAATGCCGCATCCGTGACAACATAAAAACCGATGGTACCCACGAGCACCATGGCCATACAGATACTGATGATCAGCAGTTTGCCCTGGGTGGTCTTAAAAATCTGGTTTTTCATGCTGGTTTTTTTTCAGTTCAAGGCTGGATTATTGACGGGTACCGACAAACAAGGTGACAATGCCAAAGGACATGGGTTTAAACCGCACGCGGCTGAATCCGGTTTCCGACATCATCCCGGCAAAGGCATCCGGCGCGGGAAATTTCAAAACAGATTCAGGCAGATAATAATAGGCATTGTTATCTTTTGAAAAAAAAGCCCCGATCAGCGGCAGCACTTTTTTGAAATAACTTAAATAAATGGGTTTTAAAAAAGGGTTTTGGGGGGTGGTCAGTTCCAGAACCGCCAGTTTTCCGCCGGGTTTGAGCACCTTGTAAAATTCAGACAATGCCCGGGGCCGGTCCATGATATTCCGGATGCCGAAAGCGATGAACACAGCATCAAACATTTCCGGAAGGAACGGCAGGGCCAGCGCGTCCCCGTTCACCAGACAGATGCTTTGGTTGGATTGGGCAGCGCATTTTTTTTTGCCGGCATCCAGCATGGCATAGGAAAAATCCAGGCCCGTGATCCGGGTGCGGCCTGTAAGATGGCGGCTCAAGGCCAGGGCCACATCACAGGTGCCGCAGGCCACATCCAGAATCCGGCTTTCCGGCCCCGGCGCCGCGGCCCGCACCATCTGGTTCCGCCACATGACATCCTGGCGGAGACTGAGCAGGCGGTTCAGGAAATCATATCTATGGGCGATTTTGTCAAACATTCCCTTGACAAAATCAAGTTCTTTGTTCATCGTTGACAACCTGAATTTCAGGATTAGTTTATATTATTTATCACAGACAGCTGGGAAACGTACCATAACGGGGCAAAGATTACAAACAAAACCATGCGGAAACGAACTGGAACAATTGGGTAAGTTATGACTGAAAAACGCGACTACTATGAAATCCTGGGTGTGACTCGGGATGCAGATAAAGTGACCCTGAAGAAAGCATACCGGAAGCTGGCCATTAAATTCCATCCGGACAAAAATCCCAACAACCGGGAAGCGGAAGACAAATTCAAGGAAGCGTCCGAAGCCTATGAAGTTTTGAGCAATGAAAACAAACGCCACATTTATGACCAGTTCGGGCACCAGGGACTGGAAGGGGCCGGCCATTCCGGACCCGGTGGATTTGAGGATATTTTTTCCAGCTTCGGTGACATATTTGAAGACTTTTTCGGATTCGGTGGTGGCCGGGGGGGCCGGAGCAACCGGGTGCAGCGGGGATCTGACCTGCGCTATAACATGACCATTGATTTCATGGAAGCAGCGTTCGGTACTGAAAAAACCGTGTCCATACCCAAACTGACCCAGTGTGACGAATGTGACGGCACGGGAAGCCGGCCCGGGACTGACGTGGAAACCTGCGCCCATTGCCACGGTACGGGCCAGTTTATCCAGAGCCAGGGATTTTTCAAGGTCAAGACCACCTGTCCTTATTGCAAGGGCCGGGGCAGTATCATTTCCGATCCCTGTCCCAAATGTGTGGGGGCCGGCCGTGTGGAAACCGTGCGCAAGGTGCAGGTCAAAATTCCGGCCGGCGTGGATGTGGGGTCCAAACTGCGCCTGACGGGTGAGGGAGAAGCGTCTCCCAGCCCGGGCGGTCCGTCCGGAGACCTGTATGTGGTCATCAATGTGAAACCCCACAAATTTTTCCAGCGGGACGGCAACGACATTGTCTGTGCCATTGACATCTCCTTTGCCCAGGCAGCGCTTGGGGCCGATATCACCGTGCCCACCCTGGTGGGGGAGGAAACCCTCACCATTCCCAAAGGCACCCAGTTCGGAGACAGCTTCCGGCTTTCCGGACAGGGGATCGCTTCATTGCGCACGGGCCGGCGGGGAGACCAGATTGTCAAGGTGCTCATCAAAACCCCCACCAAACTCACTGCCAAGCAAAAGGAATTATTAAAGCAGTTTGACAAACTGGATGGCAACAAAATTTCCAATAAATTGAAAAATCTGTTTAAAAATTTATAGCAACAGGCAGGTCCCATGTTTGAACTGAAAGTTAAAACCCGGTTTGCCGGTGCCCATCGATTGACCATGGTGGGCCAGAAATGTGAAAACCTTCACGGCCATAACTGGCAGGTGGAAGTGTGTGTCAAAGGCCCAAAACTGAACGATGCCGGGGTGCTGGCGGATTTCGGGGACATCAAAAAAGCGGTACGTCAGGTGGTGGACGGAGACCTGGATCACAAATATCTCAATGAACTGTCTGTGTTTGAGGGCATGCAGCCCACCTCGGAGCGGATTGCCGTTTACATTGCCCGGCAGGTCCAGGCCCTGCTGGATGAGAATCTGCCGGAAAAATTACAGGTGTCCCGGGTCATGGCATGGGAATCAGAAGATGCCTGCGCCATCTACTATCCGGACTAATTTTTTTTTGATTATTGCCGGGCAATAATGTGTTTGGCCGGAATCAGGCCCGTGGCGGCGGCAGACACGATATTACCGGCCACACCGGGCCCGTCGCCGGCCACATACAACCCGTTGATCTTTGTTTCCAAATGGCTGCTGGTTTCCACCTGGGTGGCAAAAAACTTGATTTCCGGGGCGTACAGCAGGGTTTCATCGTTGGAAACCCCCGGCACCACCTGGTTGAGGATTTCCAGGCCCTCGATGATGTTTGACAGGATTCTTTCCGGCAGGGCCATGGCAATATCCCCACATACCACATTTGTCATGGTGGGTTCGATATAGCCTTTGCGGATGCGGTGCCAGGTGGAGCGGCGCCCCCGTTTCAGGTCCCCGAACCGCTGTAAAATGGGTTTGCCCCCGCCGATGATGGTGGCCAGCCGGCCGATGGACTCGCCATAGGACTGGTTGTCGGTCACGGGTTCCGTCAATATCACTTTGGACAGAAACGCAAAATTGGTGTTTTCCGATTTTTTCCCTGAATAGGCATGCCCGTTGACACACACAAAATCCCGGTAGTTTTCCAAAGAGATGAATCCCCCCTGGTTGGTGCAAAACGTCCTTGTCTGATCGTCATAAGTATGGGTCTGGATAAAAAAAGTGGGATCATAGATGATGTTACACAGATCGTCCATGATATCATTGTGCACCTCCACCCGGACCCCCACTTCGATGCCCCGCTGGCTCAGGTTAATACCGTGTTTCTGTGCCACCGTTGCCATCCAGTTGGCCCCCACCCGTCCCGGGGCCAGAATTACGTGCGGCGCTTTGTAGGTGGCCTTGTCCGTGACCACGCCGGTCACCTGCCCGTCCTGTTCCAGAATATCGGTGACGGTCTCATTGACTTTGACGGCCAGCCCTTTTGCCCGGATATGATCAGCCATGGCAGCGATATACCCGGGCAGATTGTCAGACCCTAGGTGTTTCTGCCGAATGAGCATCAGGTCGATACCGAACCGCCGGGCATCTTTTCGGATCTGCCGGGCTGCGTCCATGTCCGTGGGATAGACGGGCCCGTCCATGTTGAACCGGGTGAACACGGCTTCGGTTTCATCGATCAGGGCCTGGGCCTCTGACAAGGGCATGAACTGGGTCAGATCGGTTTTTCCCAGCCGGGGAATGAAATTGAGCTTGCCGTCGGAATACAGCCCGGCCCCGCCGATGCCTGACAAAATATTGCACGGGTCGCATCCGACGCATTTCTGTAAATGATGGTTGGGGCATTTGCGTTTGAGGGGCTCTTTGCCTTTTTCTATGAGCAGCACCTTGAGCCGGGCATGTTCCATCAGATACCCGGCGGCAAACAACCCTGCCGGTCCGCCGCCCACAATAATCACGTCATATGTCATTTCCGGGTGTCTCCGTTGTTTCCGGCTCCAGGCCCATGGCTTTGGCCCGGGCCATCCACTGTTTCCGGGCCAAAGCCCGCATATCGATCACATTGTCACTTTCATCCACGATTTCCATTCCCATGAGGGTTTCAATCAGGTCTTCCAGTGTCACCAGCCCGTCTGTGCCCCCATGTTCACTGACAATCAGAGCAATGTGCTGACGTTCGGTCAGAAACCGTTCAAACAGCACGGTCAAAGGGATGGAGCTGGGCACGGCCATGATTTCCCGTTTCAGGGCCTTGAGTGTTTCATTTCCCCTTTTCTGGGCCATGAAAATCAATATATCATCTTTGAGAACAAACCCCGTGGCATCGTCTAAGTGTGATTTGTACAAGGGCAGGCGTGAAAACGGAGTTTTCATGATGTATTTCAAAGATGCATCAATGGTCATGTCTTCGGGCAACGCAGATACCACGGTGCGCGGTGTCATGATATCCGTGGCTTTCAGACTTTCAAACCGCAGCAGATTCTGAATGATTCTGGATTCTTTGGTGTGGATCTGACCCGTGCGTTCACCCACGGATGCCATGGCAATGAATTCATCCCTGGAAAAAATATGCATGGTTTTCCCCCGGGAAATGAATTTGGTCAGTTTTTCAGACAGCCAGACAATGGGGTACAGGATGGTAATCAGCGTGTTGATGAAAATTGCGGTGGGGCCGGTCAGGCGCGACCAGTAGACCGCACCGATGGTTTTGGGAAGGATTTCCGACAGAAACAGGATCATCAGAGTCATGGCGGCGGAAAACACCCCGAACCAGGCGCTGCCGAACACGGCCGTGGCTTTGGCTCCCGCACCGATGGCCCCGACGGTATGGGCAATGGTATTCAATGTCAGAATGGCAGCCAGAGACCGGTCCACATTGTCCTGTTTAAGTCGCTGCAAAAGCGCGGCTTTCCGGGGATGGTTTTTTTTCAACCCTTCGATATACGAGGGAGTGACACTCAAAAGAACGGCTTCCGCCACGGAACACAGAAATGAAAAAAACAGGGCCAGCCCCACATACAGGATCAATCCCAGGATATCAGTATCCATCCGGCCGAAAATAGGGTTCATGAATGTGGATTCCTAAGTGTTTGTGAATAAAAGTCGTTATATTTCATGGGGCTACCATAATCATCTGCCGGGATGGGTGCAAGAAAAAAACTCAGTGTCTGTTTGACCGCAGCTGCATGGCCAGGTGCATGAAATTTTCCAGGACCCCGGTGATTTTTTTGTTCTTATGCCAGACCATCAGCACAGGGGTGGTCAAATCCTTTGTCCAGTTCAACGGTACCAGTTCCCGGTTTTGAAGTTCTTTTTGTATGGAATCTTCTGGCAGAATTGTCAAGCCGATGCCTTTTTTGACACATTTTTTGATGGCTTCAACACTGGTGATTTCTATGATACAAGCCGGTTTTACCATGTGCGTGTTCAGCAGCTGCCTGAACGGAAGGCCGTATCCGCACCCTGTTTTTAAAAACAACAGTGTTTCACCATGAAGGTCTTTTGCATCGACCGTGGGCTTTCCCGCCAGGGGATGGGTGGGAAGCGCCGCCATAATCAGGGTTTCAGTAAAGATTTTTTCCGTGATCAGCCGGGGGGAACTGATGTAGTCGGAAAAAATAAAAGCCAGATCGATCGCTTCCGTCTGAAGTTCATTTTCGATATTGTTTTCCAGACAGTTGCTGATATCAAACTGAACGGCTGGATACTGTGCCAGCGTTTTTTTAATGAGGTCGGGAAAATAACAGTCAATAATTGCTTCCGGCCCTCTCACGCAAATCGTTTTCTGGGGCGTTTTTTTCCCTGTGATGTCATCAATGGCCTCCTGCTCCATGGAAAGTAGTTTATTGGCATATCCGACCATTTTTTCGCCGGCCGTGGTCAACTGCACTTTTTTCCCCATGCGTTTGAAAAAAAAGGCGCCCATTTCATCTTCCAGGGATTTGATCTGGTTTGATACCGTGGATTGCGCACAATTTAAATACCTGGCCGCCTGGTTGAAATTTAAAAAAGCCGCCACGGTTTTGAATGTCTTCAGCTTATATAAATCCATTGCCACCTATATTTTAATCGTATTTTTCGATTATACATATCATTATTTATCGTTGGACGCATCTGAAAAAATGCATTAATCCATTTAAACGCTACAAATCAGAACACCACTGATTCGACAGCACGATTAAAAAACACCAAACATCGCCTGAAAGACCACAACAAACAATGAATATCACAGTCATTCTGGGTCTGGTGTAGATTGTCGCTGTCTGATCCCAAGAATATGTCAGGTTATTTTACCTATTGGGGATATAGGTAGGGCCTGATAGTAATCAAAACAAAACTACCAGGCCCCGAGCAGACAGCAGTCTACCGCACTGAGTTATCCCTTGGCATCGGAGTCCCCTCTCGTATGCCTCTGTTTCACTCAGATATCTCTATCTGGTCACAATTGAAAATCAATTCAGCACTGATCGTTTTTTCCTGTCTGTAAAAGGCTTCGGTTAAAAGCAACGTGCCCATGTTCATGATGTGTCGTCGATTCCCTCTGCAATGGGATGATAAAATGTTTAAAGCATCCGGATCAAAAAGCGTTTCAGTTGCACCTGCATTGGATAACCTGAATTTGATAAATTCAAGACTTTCATCGTCATTCAAGGGATTCAAATTAAATTGCCCGGTGAGTCGGGTTTTTACAGAAGCCAGAATTTGCAGTGAGAGTTTTTTTTCAAAGGTTTCATCTCCCACAAGAATAAAACTTGCGGCCACGGTTTCCTTTTGAGGATTAAACATCAGGGAACAGATATCCATTAATGATTCCTTTTCCATGAGGTGGGCATCATCAATAACAAATACCGGGAACACACTGCGGTGTTCCGATGCCATGTTTGTGATCTGTTTTTGCAGGCTGATCAGCAAAGGCACGGTCCTACCATTTGTTTCCACCCCAAGAACGTCAGCAAAGGCTTTGAGCATTCCGTTGCGCTGTAATCCACCGTAATGGACCAGGGAAGGTTTATAACAGTTTGCATCGAGCTGGGATAAAACATAGTTGATTAATGTTGATTTGCCGGCACCTGAGGGCCCGGACAAAGCAAAACTTTTTCCAGAGGAGATCAACGATATGGCTGTCCTGAGAAATCGCTTGTCCTGCTCTCCCAGATAAGGGGTTTTCAGTCGGTAAGTATTTGCGAACGGATGATATTTACAATTAAAAAATTCCAGTGGAGATTGTTTATGAGTCATTTGTATGGTTTCCTATTGATTTGGATGTTCAAATCGTCTTGCATTGGCGCCAAGGTCAACGATACGTGCCTTTTTCATTTCATTGCCGTAGTAGATACAGGTTTTGTCCCAGGGCATATAATAAATGGTTACCCGGGATCCTGGCAGGTATCCGGGTACCTCATACCTGATTTTTTTGAAATGGATGGTGCAATCATTGTAAACCCTGCAACGCCGCTCCATCCTGAACAAGGCTTCAATGTCAATCGACGGCGACAAAGCACGGCATACATTTTTGCTTTGCAGTCTTTTTTGCAACGGGGAACATTCCAAAGATGAGTGCAGGGTTTCATGATATCCGGCAACCCAGGATTTGAACGCATCATTGATCTGCTTAATGGTTTTAAATTTATCACAAAGGAACTGATCCCTGACGGTCCTGAACAGCCTTTCTAATTTGCCTCTGCCTTGAGGGACAAATGGTGGGGTATGGACCAGATCAATTCCGTTCCTGGCGCAAAGGATCTTCAGGTGCCGGCTGATATATGCCGACCCATTGTCGACGTAAAAACGCTGGGGAATTCCAAATCGTCTGACCGCACCCATGAGATCATAGAGTAAAGGTTCAACCGATTCGGTCAGGTAAAATCCACCATGAACAATAAACCGGCTGCTGTCATCCAGGATGACATGGAGATAGGTTTTGTGCTTTTTATTGTCCTTGAACAATTTTGGACCATGGAGAAAATCAGCAATCCATAATTGACCGAAATGGTCAAAGGCAAAAGGCCGTACATTCCCGTTTGGATCAATGTGGGGGTCTCTTTGCAGGTTATGGGCTTTTGCAAATCTGTAAATGGCAGACCTGCTGGGTTTTCTTCCATTCCACCTGTTGGTTTTAATCAGTTCCTTGATCATCCTGGCAAGGGTCCATCTTGGGTGTTCCTCCCGCAGAGCAACCATTGCTGAAGTGATCTTATCCGGGATCTGGTGGTTACCTTTATCAGATCTGACTTTGCCCATCAGGCCTGGCAGGCCACTTTGAAGGTAGCGGTATAGCCATTTCCTGAGGGTTTCTGCACTCAATCTCATATGGGAACCGTTTGGATGGACATACCGCTGCCAGGACGCCTGGTCAAGCAGCTCTCCAGAGGGAAGGCTGTTGGCTTCCCTGTGCAGAAGAGGGCTGATAATCCCGTAACGCCATATGGCCAGTTCTAATTTCTCGTCATTTTGTTCTCTCACTTAAACCTCCTGTTTAAAAAAGTTGAACTCCAGGAGAATTGCTTAACAAACTGACTGATTTTATTATATATACGTTTTGTGTTGGTGCTTTTTTATCTGAATCTTTCCGGGTAAAAAGTCCAGGAAAAATCTCTGACAAATGATGCCCAGGATCTGCCGGAAGATAAGCATGGGGACATTCGATTGCCATGTCCTTGCTTGAACCAGTCACGGATTATCAACGCTTTTTTTATCCACCGCTGTGTTCGCGGCCAATTGCCGCCGGTGTGCCGGACAATATCTGCGATATTGTTTCCTTGTTCGTACATATCAAGAACATACATCAACATGCACAGAGAGATCCTGAGTATTGGCAATAGCGCATGGGGAAGAATTGAAAAGGTTTTACATGGGCATTGATCATTGTCACAGCGAAAACGCTGGATATTTATCAGCTCATCATCAAATAGATATCGCCTGTAAAACCCCCATTTTATATACGTATGACGGTTCCCGCAGTGGGGACAGCAAGCAAGTGCAATGCAGTTTTTTCTTGTAATTTCTGATAAAACAGTTATCAATAGATTCCATGATCGGGGCATGTGTCCTCCTGTTTAATTGTTAAACTTTGCAAAGGAGGGTATAACACATGCCCCCCCCTCTTATCCCCCCCAAAAGGGGGGAGGAGGATAAAAGGCATACAGCGGTTCCTGCTGTCCATGAAAAAGCTTCCGTCGTAATCTCAAAATATTGCACCTGAAAAATTTCATTTAGGCATACATGCGTGGGATTTTAGGCTGGATTTTTGGGATATTATTGTGCCTCTCTACACTGGCCGGCACAGTCATCGGACTGGTCCGGGCCCTGCCGCAGCTTGTCAGGCTGTTGCGCTCAAGACAGGCCTTAGGGGTTTCCGTTGACACGGCCTTGACCAGTGCCATCGTCAGTTTCGGCTGGGCCGCATACGGGGTTTTGACGAACCAGCCCTATGTGACCCTGGCCACGGGCGCATCCGCCGCTGTATTTTTTGTGATCACGATATCTGCCTTGAAATTCGGGCGCACCATCAAAGAATTTCGGATTGCCCCGGTCTGGTTTGTTGCGCTGTGTGTTGCGTTTCTGATCAAGGGACAGGCGGGTCTTGGCATTATCTTGCCCATCAGTATTCTGGTGTCCAACATTCCTCAGATATGCGTGGCAGCCAGGGAAGAAGACCTGACGGACCTGTCTTTTGGGACATGGGTGCTGTCCATGTCGGACGGGTTGGTGTGGGGATTGTATTCCGTGATTGAGCAGGATTATTCCATCATGGTTTTTGCATTGTTTCAGCTGATGACAAGCGGAGCGATCGTTTTTTTGAAATTTTTGAACCAGAAGAAACGTCACGCCGAGGTCTGAAAAATGCCATGACCGCCAGCAGCCGCGACCGTGATACCAGTTAGGGCACTTCAGGTATCACTATGGGTGATAAGGAATGAATCGGATCATCAGGTCCCTGTTTACGCCTTTTGCCACAAGTAGCAAAAGGCGTAAACAGCGATTTATGGAAGGGTTTTGCCATCCAGAAAATGGCGAAAAAGCACGGTTGGCCTGAATCTCTCGTTTAATTACAGCCGTTGGTAAATGCAAATGATTTTGACCGGTTCAAGGCACTTTCCCTGCTGATCACTGGTGAATCCCCGTGACCGGAACAGGTCTGTTGCAACATAATTGCAAATTGCTTGTGCTTTGGCAGACTTCGTGATATCGAAACAATGGTTGAGTTTTTATGGAGTTAAAACTTGTTGCAATTATGCAGCGGGTTTGATTATGTTGTGAGATTTTATTCCGTTTAATTCAAAAAAGATTATCAAATCTTTCTTTTTATTCGTATAATTCAAGGTCAACATCATAGAAAAGCCTGGAGCGCCAACTCCAGGCTTTGATTGCGAACTTCCGCCGATAGCCGGAAAGCCCACACAAACTATTTTCTTTCTACACCATCTTCCGTCTGTCTGCAAGACCGGAGGATGTCTTGAATTGAATTTAATCGTAATTACATGTCGTTGGTGTGATTTTCCCTTTTATTTTTGTCGAGCGTGCTGGAGAGGCCACGCATACTGTAGCGATTTTTGCCGTAAAGCCGGGAACCTCAAGAATAGAAGAGAAGCCCAGAGAAGATATCGGCAGACGGATAAAGGAAAAAAGCAACACCGGGAAGCAGAAAACCGTCGCCGATACCGTCAAATTGCCTCCAATTCAAAAAAGATGGATGATACCCCTTCAACACAGCTGCCGGCCTGGTGTACGACAATAATAATGTGGACCCGGCATCTTTTTTTTGGCCTTCAAATCAAACCATATTGCAGATCTTGCGGTGTTTTGGGTCAACCTGTCACAAAATTCCCCAGGCGGGGGTATGGGTAATTGATCAACCGGGGGGGGTGCGGCATGATAAAAAAGCAAATCCTAAACGATTCAAGGGTGCGGTGTATCAAAGGAGGGTTCAGTTTTATTCCCCATCGGTTTCTTACAGGTGGTTTCTGGCAGGCATTGAGCCCTGATGAGCTTTTGTTGTACTTTTTTCTGGTCATGGCCGGTGACCGAAACGGGCTGAGTTTTTACAGCTATGATAAAATATGTGCCTTGCTTCAAATGTCATTGAACCAATACATTAAGGCCCGGGACGGACTGCTGAAAAAGGATTTGATTGCCTTTGACGGCACAATTTATCAAGTACTTTCATTACCGGCTAAATCCATACCGGTCCGTGCAAAAAAGCCACCTTCCTGCAAAACCAGTCAAACGGAATCGGTTGGAAAAATTCTGAACAAATTGCTCATGGAGACGAACCATGGCTGAGCTGACACCCAAAAAGCCTGTTGATTTTGATATGGATCAAATATGCCGGGAATATCTGGATTATTTTTTAAAAATTCACCAAAGCGGCCCGACACAGATTGACTCTATAACAATGGTCATTAAAGCCTTTGGAACCTATCTGCAAAAATCAGGGATAGAACTGATCCGCATCAACATAGAACATGTAGATGAATTTTTGGCGATGTTCAATGCATCGTATGCAAAAGCCACCCAGCGCCTTTACCGATCTTTTTTGAGGTGTTTTTTACGCTATCTGTATAACGAACGTAATTTGATCAGGCGAAATCTGGCCGACCTTTTGATCAGTCCGCCAATGTATGCCAGAGCCAAGCCACCGCAATTCTTAAGACCCGGTGAAGTTCGTCAGCTGTTTAATCGTTTACCCCGCACCACGGCTTGTGAACTCCGTACGTATGCCCAGGTTCACCTGGCTTATTATCTTGGATTACGCCCCATTGAAATCAGTCGGATCACTCTGGATGACATCTCTTTTAGAAAAGGCTTACTGGAATTGAAAAACAGGAAGAACAACCGTCCCCTTCAACTGCCGATTCCCGAGGATACACTAAAGGCAATAACCGCCTATATCGTTGGAGGCCGTCCCAAAAGCCACGATAGGTCTGTTTTTTTAATTTTCTGGCCGGAACCCAAGCCCATGAGCGCCAATCTAACCGGATTTTATTTGACAAAGGCCCTGCGGGATGCAGGGCTTCCAGGCACAGCTTATTGGCTGCGGCATACCTTTGCACAAAACATGCTGGAAGCAGGTGCTGGCATTTTTGAAATCAAAGAAATGATGGGACATGAAAGTATCGAATCAACGAACAATTATTTAAGTGTCCACGTAGCATTGATGCGGAGGATATTGTTTGATGAAACCGTTTGAAAGTTTTTTGAACAATGAACTGGAAAACTTTATTGTCTATCGAAAAGGGCTGGGTTACAAGGAAAAGTTAATCAGATCCCGACTTGTGATCTTTGATAAATATGTAAAAAAACAGGCCGACCCCTCAAGTGTTTGGAACCCTGATTTTTATTTGGCCTTCAGAAAAGAAGTTGGAGAAGAACCGTCTACTGTAAACATCACCCTGTCTGCTGTTCGATGCTTTTTTGAGTATCTGAAGCGGAAGGACCCTCTTCTCAACAATCCGTTAAAGGACGTTCCCAACCTTCAACGGCGGCCGTTTGTCCCTTTTGTCTTTTCACCGGAACAGGTTGATATGTTACTGGATGTGATTTGCGGGCGGATCAGGCGGCACACACAAAGGGTTTTTCTAAAAGATTTCAGTGAATATCTGGTGATACTGCTTCTGGCTCGCTGCGGACTGAGGATCAGCGAACCCCTGCGTTTGAAGCTGGCGGATTATCGGCCGGATGAAAAAACAATTTATATTGAGAAAACCAAATTCAGTAAAGACCGTTTGATCCCGATACCCCTATCTGTTGCAAGACAAATTGACAATTACCTGTCTTGCCGTGCTGCTCTGATTGAACATGATATCAATCCCTACCTGTTTATAGGAGGCCTGCAAAAGAGGCTTGGAGACCAGCGTATTCGTGTTGTCTTCCACAGTGCCGTGCAGCAAATCGGCATCGACAGCCCCAGGAAAGTCATTGGCGATACCACTTTTGGAAAACCTACTCCGCACAGTCTCCGGCATTCTTTTGCCATCTACACGCTGAAGTCTGCCATTGCCCGGAAACAGACTTCCCAGAATGTGCTGCCGGTACTTGCCGCTTATATGGGTCATGTGAAATATCAATACACGATGGAATATCTGAGAGTGGTGGATGCGGAAAGCAGGACACGTCTTCTCAATTTTGCCGATATCCTGAGAAAAAAATCATGCGACTGACCAGTTGTATAATTAAATTTTTCGATCAATACCTGCCTCAGATCAAAGGATGCAGCCCCAATACGATAAAAAGCTACCGGGATACTTTTTCTTTGTTTTTACCATTTGCCGCCCGGTATCACAGAATAAAAACAGGGTCTCTGGAATTTGAGCATCTGACAACGGATTTGATTTTAAGTTTTCTCAACCAGCTGGAATCCGATCGTTCCAACACTGCCAAGACACGAAATCAGCGGCTGGGTGTCTTGAAGTCCTTTGCCAAAATGATCCGTTTCATCTCTCCTGAATTACAGAAGCAGGCGGATGCGATCCTTGCCATACCCCAGAAACGCAGCCAGCGAAAGTTGATCGGATTTTTGTATCCCCAGGAAATCAACAAAATCTTCACTGCGGTCAAGCTTGAGAAGAAAGACGGGTTCCGGAATTATACCCTTTTACATCTCTTGTATGATACCGGAGCCAGGGCAACAGAAATCGCCACACTTCAGCTGGATTATTTTGATTACGAAAACAAAATCCTGGCTGTCCTCGGCAAGGGGAACAGATACCGGCAGATTGAACTGCTTCCGAAAACGACCGAACTCGTTCATCAGTACATTGCAGAATACCGCAGCCGTCCCTCGCCTGTTTTTAAAAAGAGTTTGTTCATCAACCAAAGAGGATCTGCACTGACACGCCATGGTATCAACCGCATCTGCAAGCGGTGCCTTGAACAGGCTTTACCTTCCAAACGGCTGTCTCTCATGCATCCTGTTCATAGCTTCCGGCACTCATGCGCCGTCCGGATGGTATCGGAAGGCAAACCCCTGTCTGAAATCAAAAATCGTCTGGGACATGCCAATGTTCAATCTACAATGGTCTATCTGCAACTGGACCTGAATCAGAAGAGACAAATACAGGAAGATTTTATCCACTTCACACGGCAGCAACTTAAATCCGATCCCAAAATAGATGAACTGATCCAATGGGAAAACAAACAAAATGTCCTTGAATGGCTGGACAGCCTTTGAGAATACTCAAGGGTGGTCGAAGGCACCCTGAAGTAGGGGCAGGAGTCAATTGTTATGTTGCATATTTTTTTACAAAGTTGTAGTATCCTTGACAACTTGTTGTATTTAATGGGGATATTTATTTGCATGCCCAATATTGGAAAACGCCCGGTTATCAAAGCTCAGGGGCAACTCGCAACATAATTGCAATAAACTTGAGTTTTGACGATTGGAACAATTGCAGATCTGGCTTTGTTTGCACTATTTCTCAAATTGAAAGGAGTCAGATATAAGGGTGGTAAATAGTTCTGCACTTTTCCATATTAGCATGATATAAAGTTAGATAATTTTTCGTGAAGGGTATGCTGATCCACACATGAATTTGTTAGCGCATATAAGGTTCTAAACATGTCAATTAACTTAGATAAAAGGAAGATTGAGCCTCGAAAAATGTCATTTAAATCTTTGGAGGACATTATCAATCGTGACTTAGATGATTTTGACGAGTACTCATTTTTACTTGAAACTGTGTTTGAACAAAAACAATCCAAATTATCAAAAAAAATTGATCGTGAGATAAATACTGATAGAGAATATGATGAACAAGAAATCATTGAATTTTATCTCGATGACTTAAATCAAGTTGGTGCTGTGTTCCCTTCATTCTTTAGGAAATCCCTTCTTATTTCATTATACTCGTTACTTGAAAATGAATTAAAGAAACTATGTGAAAAAATAGAATTTTCGTTAATAGAAGAACAAAAATACAAAGAAGGTAACGGAAATTACGTCAATAACGCAAAGCTTTATATTAACTCAGCTTGTCAAATTAATTCTGCTTTTTTAGGTGAAACATGGGATATAATTGATAAATATAGACGTACACGAAATATTTTGATCCATGATGGTGGTCGTGTTTATCATGATTCGGATAAATACAAAAAAATCGAAGTATTCATTAGTACCGAGTCTGAAACGAAGTATATTGAAGTTACTAACTCAGGATATATGTTTTTTGAAAAAGAGTTTGTTGACCTTTTTATGGCTACAATAAAAAACTTATTCAAAGAATTATTCCTGGAAATAAACAGAAAAAGCGAATTGTTTCAGAGCTAATAAAAAAATACACTCGGACATCATAAATCTGCTCCCTCCGATCGTTCCTCGCTTCGCAGCTTCATGACACCGTTTTTTTTTAACGTTCAGACAAAATCAATCTGTTCTCTATCCATGAACCTATTGTGCTGTGAAACAAAATTTGACAACACGGAACATTAGAGCGTATCGATAGAAAGTGCTGTTATAGGGTTTTTCAAATTGGGTAGGCCCATAGAAAATGAAATAAGTCAAAAACAAAAAGGGGGGTCAGAATCAAAAATAAATCAATCGCTATCCTACTACAAGAAACAATGAAGGAGTCATCATGGGGCTATTAAATAGATTATTTAAAAATATGCCAAATAAAATGGAAAGAGAACTAAGACAAGAAGGCCTTGAATTAAGAAAAAAACATAATGAGGATTGTTTAAAAAAGATTCAAGAATTATATCCTAATAAAAACATAACTGAACTGATGAAAATGGCTGAACAAATGACCCAAGAATATGAACAGATGATGGGTTATCAAAATCCTAATAACTACAATGACTACTGGGAAAAGGCAGCAGCTTTGGAACACTATGAGAAAACAGGAGATACAACAAAATATATATATGTTCAAAATAAGTCTATCACAAAATAAATACGATCATAAATTGACCACTTGAGGAATTATAACTAATTATGTTTGGAATTTATCGAAAAGCCAAGATGATGCAGGCAATAGAATCATGCCAAAAACTAATTAAAGAATTGAGTGACAATCCTGTTTGTCAGCGCCGGTGTGAAAATGTCATCAGATGACCGGTTTGAAAATGTATAGTAAAAATAGGCCGGCCAGGCAGAATTGCTGGCCGACCCTTTCCCGTTTATTCTTTCGCTGTTTTCCTCATTCTATAGCTGTCACCCTCGATTACAACCGCTTCTGTATGGTGTAGAAGGCGATCCAGTAAAGCGGAGGTCAGCGTACTGTCATTGTTGAAGATTTCCGGCCACTCCTTGAACACCCGGTTTGTGGTGATCACAATGGCTCCCCGTTCATATCTTTCACTGATGATCTGGAACAACAGATCGGCACCGTTTTTATCAATGGGCAAGTACCCCAGTTCGTCCATGATCAGCAAAGAAGGCTTGAGATACGTTTTCAGCTCCTGTTTCAAACGCCCCGTATGCTGGGCGGCGATCAGATTGTTCACCGCATCAATAGCTGAGGCAAACAGGACCGTATGATTTTTCAGGCAGGCCTGATAACCAAGAGCGGTGGCAATATGGCTTTTTCCCACGCCCACGGAACCGATAAGGACGATGTTGCTTTTTTCCTCGATACACTTGAGGCGGAACAGATTCTTTACCTGGGCCTGGTTGATCTTTTTCGGCCAGGACCAGTCAAACTGATCCATGGTTTTGATGACCGGGAACCGTGCCTGTTTGATCCGACGCTGGATAGACCGGTCCCGGCGCAGGTTGGACTCCTGTTCCACCAGTTCCGATAAGTATTGAATATGGTGTAGATTGTCACTTTCGCATCCCAACAAAATGTCACAATCTTTTGCCAAAATCAGGCCTTTTTTCAGAAAATTTGAGAATGGACCTTATACATTTTTTAGTGGGATTTGTGAGGTGCAGAAGCGCGCTAAAAAACAGATGGTAACATGCTGATTTGTAGAGGAAAAATGTTCTCACGCTTTTTTACCAAATCCCACTTTACAATTTCATCATTTTTTTTAGGCCATGTATATTGAGAATCCCCCCCTCTTATCCCCCCCGAAAGGGGGGAGGAGGATAAAGGCATGCAGCGGTTCCTGCTGTTTGGTTTCAACCTGCTCAAATTCATCAATTAATCTTATCATTTTCCCATACCTTGCTTTTTTTCACTTAGGCACTCCAAATTGGGATTTTTGACCGGATTTTTGGGATATTAATGTAACACTTTACAATATGGTCCCACTGGTTGCGGGCTGCCGTTTTTCCCATGACTTCATAGTTTTCACGGATAAAGGGCAGTTTCAGATATGACAGAAAATCAGTGATATCTTTCATTTGTCACCCCCTAAATCGTAAATGGACAGATCCGGTTGCTGGATGGTTAAATCCAGAAGGTCGCTGTTCCGGGTCAGGTGAAGCGCACCCGGTTCTTCCACCTGCCGGGACCGCTGCTCCAGAAGGTTGGCGATATAATCGCAGGAAAAGGCTTTAAAATGAAGGGCATCATCGATAGCCCGTTTTACCTGTTCTGAAGAGTAAATTTCGGACAGGGCAACGATCTGGCGGATATGGTGGAACGGATTCATCCGGCGCTGTTCCATCTGCCGGTAGTACTCCTGAGATTTGTCAGACAGACTTAAGAAACGCATGAATATCTTCTGATCCCTGGCTTTTCTCCGTTGAGCCAGAAGCACCTTGGGATGATCCGGATGTTCATAATCGCAGCGGCGGTCATAGCTCCTGACATGCCGGGCCACCAGCTTGTTGTCGTGGTAAAAACACAACCGGTCGGGATACAGTTTTACTGTCAGCCTGACTCCGGCCAGCTGGGCCGGCACACTGTATCGATTGGTATCGATGGTCACCCTGAACTGACGGTTCGCCCGGGCCTGACTGACCGTACCAATATCATACGGTTCCACCGGCAGCGGTTGAAGACTTACTTTTTCTTCTGTGAACATATCCACAGGTCTTTGGCCGGTTTCTCCGTGGTTCCGGACATTGGCCACCGTATCAAGCCAGTGCCGAACAAGCGGTTTCATGATTTTAAAATCAGAGATATCCAAACCATTGAGCAGGTTCTTTTTGACATATCCGACGGCATTTTCAACAATGCCTTTTTCATTGCCTTTTCCCACATTACAGGGAACAATTTTAAACCCGTAATGGTTGGCAAAGTCCATATACCGGGGATTGAAGACCGGTTCCTTGCCGATGCCTCTTTTCAGTACCGCTGATTTGAGATTGTCCACCATGATCTTCTGAGGCACACAGCCAAAAAAATGAAAGGCATTCTGATGGCATCCCAAAAAGTGCTCCATGGTCTGGGACACGGTGAATTCCACATACATCATGCGGCTGTGGCACAACACCATGACAAAAAAACTCAACCTTCTGCTGGTGGACCCCACCCGCACATTGCCAAAGCTGCCCCAGTCCACCTGGGCGCACTCGCCGGGAGCAAACACCAGTTTTAGATACGGCGTTACCCGGGGCGGCCGGATTTTACGCACATAATCGTTCACAATGGTGATGCCGCCGTCAAAACCATTCTCCTGTATGCGCTGGAACACCTGTCTTCCAGTATAAGAATGCTTTTCAAGCATCCGTACGATATCGTTTTTAAAAGGGTCCAGTTTGCTGGCTTTTCTGGCCGATCGTCTGGGCAGATACTGTTTTTCATTGGCCCACCGGGCAACTGTCCGGTGATCCAGCGCAAGTTCCTCGGCAATCTGACTGTAATTGAGTCCATCCCGGGTAAATAAGGTCCTGATCCGGACATAGGTTTCATAATCAATCATTTGCACCTCCCAGGATGTCTTTCAGGCTCATCATTGACCTTGAACGGTTGTCTCGGCATCTCGGTTCAAGGGACAATACCTGATAAACCGGTTTCTGCCATGCAATCAGGCTTTTTCTGATCAGGCCGGACCTTGCCTGATCCAGGGTGGCCTGATCCATGCTCAGATTTTTCATGAGAGCCGGGTCGCCGTAATAGCTTAACCCCTTGTCATCGGCCACACATACCAGGAACAGGTATAAAGCCGCCTGGCTGTGGTTCAGATTTTCAATATGCCGGTCCCTGACCAGCCGGTGATCGACCCAGCTGAAGCTTTTGGGCACCTTGCGGATACGCTGTTTTAAAATCGGGGATTTGACAATCACGTGCTCCTCCTTTTTTTCGGGGTTTCAGACATAAAATGTCCTGCCCGGATTGTTGCATGGCAAGAAGGGTGTCGGCGATGTCATCTTGTAACGGTGATCCGATGAAATTGGAGATTAATCCTATGATAACAGGTGGTTGTGACAATAAGAGATCTTGTAACGCATCCGCATTAATTTGATCATTATATTCTTTGTTTTCAACTGGTTGCGTGATTAAGGAATCTTGTAACGCTGTTTGGGATACGGCACACTTCCAGTACCCGGGATTTTTCTTTCTCCATGCCCGGACCCGTTCCACGTTTTCAGGGCCTTTATAGTAATCCCTGTTTTCCGGTTTATTCAGCCATCTTTTCTGGCTGGCCGTTTTGCTGGCTTTTCTGCACAAAAGCCTTGAACAATAGTGCTGCCGGTTCTGATTCCGGGGATCAGGCACAAACAACCGTCTGCAATGACGGCACTTTCTCTTTTTAATTCGATTCATCCACAGTCACCTCCAGGTTAAGGTAACTATTGATGAATACAACTTTTATGGAAAGAAAAATATTTGGCTGAAGCCAAGAAAATGGAAGAATATGGATTTAAAATGTCTTTTTTTGAAGAAAATTCACGGAAGAATATCTATACAGTTTCACACCGATGCTCTGGCTGCATTTTTACAACGGCCATGAGACTGTTTTAACTGAAGAAGAAAAAAGCCTCCTAACCCATACAATCTTATTTAAAAACATAGCCAAAGATTACAAAAAAACAGGGCTAACCCATTGGGGAGGTATGGCATGGTTTTGCAGTGAAATGGTTTTAAGAGGCATAATAAAAATCAAACAGGGAGAGTCAATAAAACGCAATATCTATGAGATAACTAACAAACTTGCGTATAATTGCACGGTAATTTCAGTTATAGCTGAGAATTTGAGCATAACTGAGAGGGATAAAGGAGCAATTGTATCAGCTCATGATACTGCTATGCAATGGATAGAAGTTACGAATGTCTCTAAAGATTCATAAACAACCGGTTAGAAATTGGTATTTGCTATCGAGAATACCGATACCTATTATTGGGGGGTATCAATTTTATGTTGGATTTGGGTTCCGGGTACCCCTATGTCAGTTAATAGCTATTTTTTAGATAATTTAGATTAATAAGTTTTAGGCATATATTCCCCTGGGTCCGGTAATGGCGAATCTGAACTGGGTAAATCCAAAAATGATGACCATAGTGTTTTCGTTCTTTGATGTGTGAGTTCAATCAGACAACTTATGCGTGCTGGATGCCTTATTGATCCAGTAATCCAAAATTTAAAAACTGCATCGCAATGTGATTCTCTGTATTCAAGCCAAACTTTTTGTGATTTATCGATCGACTCTGATTCATCTGGATATTTTGACACAATTACAGTCAAATATTTTTCCATGGTTTTTTCCATTTGAACCAAATCATTTGTCATGCATTCAATTACGTCTAAGGTCGTTAAAAAACTTTTGGTACAATCAACCCTTTCTTGACAATAAGCAGAAACTGCGCTTAAAAAGAAAATAATCATGACTGCAAATAACTTTTTCATGGGCTCCTTTTTATGCTCAGCTGGAATTATTAATTTATGAACTTTTCATGATACTACCAAATTTTCAAATTAATATCACCAATTTTTACAGGATAGTGCTATACATGATTCGGCTTGGTGTATTATACTTTATGTTCATCTTTCTGCCGGAATTTTTCTGAATGCCGCCGGGGATACTGGACGATAGGGCAGCTTTTTTTCAGGAACTTTTTTCGTGGTGGATATGTCTGAAAAGTGCGTGGGGTATTGAAGAAGAAATCCGAAAAAGTTAAGGTTTATTATCCAATACCAGAAATTTTCCATGGCCTTTTTATAAAGGATACCAACAGTATTCTAAATTTACCAGCAGGGTATATTCCCTCTCGAAAAAAAGTTTAGAACATATGCCGGTAATCAGTACCGCCTTCTGGAAAAGACACAATCTGTGTGCATGTCTCGGAAAAATTTTGAGATTGGCTGGAGGCTCAGGTAAAGATTGGCGGGTGAATATGTCAGGATGGTCGGTTTGTTTTTTCCCGGTGAATCCCTCTATCTTTGCGGGATACCACCATGTATCATTTGAGGATTGTCAGAAATGCAAATTTTTGCATTTCTGACAATCCTGTTTTCATCAACCATCTGATAAGGCTGGAAACAGTTGATATAAGGGAGTTTTCGATAGAAGTAAGCCTTGGCCATTTTTTTGACGGGCTGACAAAATAACCCATGCCTTGGGTGGATGAAAAAATATCAGTGGGATCATGTTTCATGAACCTTTTCGAAAAACCTGAAATCACTTGACTGGCAGTGATTTGGGAGTGTCTATTCTAAAATCTGTTCTTGAAAGTATCAGAAATGCAAAATTTTGTATTTCTGATAAGTTTGCTTTGCAATGGTACTGAAAAGGATGTCAATTGGGGACATGCGATTGGTCAGGCTTTGTGATTGTACCGATAATGTCCCCTTTCAAGGATCCTTTGCATGATTTTTCTGAGCCTGAATAAAAATTATGATACCAATAAAATACCAGACTGAATTACAAACCATTTGGAAAACACAGGAATTTAAAAAACTGCCGCCTCTGGAGTAACCCAAAAATGCAGATACCAAAAATATTACATGTTGCCGCGTCAGATCATAAACTGCTCACCATCATTTTCACAAATGGTGAAAAAAAAATATATGATGTCAGTAGACTATGGGATAAGGAAATGTTTGCGCCATTGAAAAACCCTTCTTTTTTTAAAAATGTCAAAATTGAAAAAGGGGGCTACGCTGTTTATTGGAATGATAATATTGATATCAGTGAATATGAACTCTGGAAAAACGGAAAGAATTCCCAGTAGCCCACACTCAACCTGCCGGGTTCCATGGCAATCAGACAGGGGTTATTGGCGAAGGGCCTCAAGTATGTCCAGCGAAGGCTTGCCGTCCGCCGGCATACCCATCTCTTTTTGAAAGATTCGGATGGCCGCTCTGGTCGCTTCGCCAAGCAGACCGTCAATCTCTCCGGAATAATACCCTTTTTTTTGGAGCAGGGCCTGAAGGAGGAACTTTTCCTCCCCGTTCAAGCTTCCCGGCGGCCGGGGCCAGGGCTGCACCAGCCCCTTGCTGCCGGCCAGCCGGTCGGCGAGCAGTCCTACGGCCAGGGCATAGGCATCGGCGTTGTTGTAGCGCTTGAGGACAAAAAAATTTTTCAACACCAAAAATGCCGGTCCTTTTTTGCCTGCCGGAAGTTTAAGCACGGCCCGATCATCCGGGCGGGGGAAGGTTCTTCCACGGGTTCGGGAAAAACCCGCCTTCTGCCAGTCGGCGAGAATTCTGGTTTCGTTGAGCCAACGCGCTCCACCGGCCGGGAGGACCACCTCGTACCCCCAGGTTTTGCCGCTTAGCCAGCCATTCCGGTGAAGCAGGTTGGCGGCTGTGGCCAAAGCATCGGGCACCGAGTTCCAGATATCGCGACGGCCGTTGCCGTCCATATCTACGGCATAAGCCAGGTAATTGGTGGGAATGAACTGGGTGTGGCCCATGGCGCCGGCCCAGGAACCGGTCAGGTGCTGGGGTCCGATATCGCCGGCCTGGAGAATCTGCAACACGGCAACCAGTTGTTTTTCAGCAAAATTTTTCCGTTTTGGATCGGCATAGGCCAGCGTGGCAAGGGCCTGGGGGACGTAATGCAGCCGTTCGGGTTTATCGAAAACGGCCCCATAAGCGGACTCCATCGACCAGATGGCGAGCAAAATCTTGGCCTCAACTCCGAAACGGTTCTCTACGGCCGCAAGGGTCCGGGCGTAATCCTGCGCCATCTGCAAGTCTCGTTCGACACTCAACGGGGTGATCCGGGAATCGAGGTAATCCCATATTTCTACCGTAAATTCTGGCTGAAAGCGGGCCTTTTCCAGCACCCTGGCATCGGGTTGCTCAATGCCGTGAAAGGCGTTCTCCCAGGTGGCCCGGCTGATCCCTTGACTGGCCACCTGAGGATAAAAATCCTCCAGCCACTGGTGAAAATTTTCTCCCCGGGAGGCCTCCGGCAGGACCAGGACCAGGAACAGGATTCCCATTATGAAGCGCACACACTTTTTCATATTTTTCCTTGTTTCCCATTGTCTGCCGCGATGATGGCGAACAGTGACCTGCCTGATTGATAGAGCCGCCCGGCCTGGTCACGGATCTTACCCATACCGTTCGTTTGGATCCGGCGGCGGTTCAGTTGGGTCTGCAGCCCCTGCTGACAGGATGTGTCGATCCGCTTTTTGAGTTCATCAAGATGATAGGGTGGTTGGTTTTCAGCGACAGCCAGAGGCATCAGTTCGTTCAAGCCGAGCAGGTCGCGATTGTACGCCAGGGCCGCTTTAATGGTTTTTGCCTTGGGGGTTTTTGGATTTTCCAGGTCATAAGGCGGATGCCACTCCTGCACAGGGGGCAGGCGGTCCACCTGGTTCAGCACACCGATGATGACCGGGCGTTTTTGGGAACGGCGGGCTGTTGCCAGATAAAAGGCATCAAAATGCTGTTTAAAGTCGCTGTCCAGGGACCGGGCGGGCTGATTGGCTTTAAGCACCCAGATGATCATATCAGAGCGGGTGGCTTCCTTGAGCAGATGCTTTGTGGTCTTTTCCTTGCCGTCCAGACCCGGCAGATCAACCAGATGAACCATGTCCATTCCGTCAATCCGGCATTGATGTACGGTGGTGGCGCTGGTGGAGGGAAGCGGGTTCACTTCAGCGACCATGGCATCCACAAGGGCATTGATAATGGATGATTTGCCTGAACCCGTCTGCCCGACAAAGCAGATCCGCAATGGCGCTAAGGGCGGTGCCATATTCCTGCTGTCCTGTTCTTGTGCCGCCGGAAGCCGCCGCGTACCAGAGGATATCGTTACGAAGAGGAACAAAGCGGCGCTCTTCGGCACCGGCATGTTCTTTTTGGGTGCCCAGCAGGGCAATGATGGGTAAAAAATCAGCAAGGGCCGCGCGCAGGTCTTCCACCCCGACGATGCCGTTGCCCGCTCCTTCGAAATCCACGGCCACGGATTCAACCGGTTGTTTCCAGACGGATTCCACCTGGTTTTGATTGTGATTGATGGCCTGGCGGCGTTCAAGTTCATCATCAAGCAGCAGGATGCCCGTGTGGACCAGCAACAGATGTTTGACGGCACCGGATCTGCGAATCTGTTCAAGGGCCCGGATCACTGCGCTTTGCTCGGGTTCTTCTGCCTTCATCACGACGATGGCGGCATGGGTCGTTTGCGCACAGGCGGCAATGTCTGGGTCGGGATTGTAGTCGGCCTCGGCAAGACCCCGCGTATCAAGAAAACGCAGCAGCGGCTTTTCTGATGGAAAATCATAGCGCCGGGAGTTTTGGGTGCAGGGGCTGAAGCCATTGCCGATTTCAATATCTGAACGCCCTGTTACCGCTTGAATCAACGAGGATTTCCCCGCCCCGGTTTTGCCCAGCAGCCAGAGGGTGGGTAGATGGGCCGGACCAGTAGCCGGTTTTGTTGCGGCCGCTGTTTCAGAAGAGCTGATATGCCGGCGGATACGGTGAAATATTTTTTCCATTGTAAAGGAAATCCTCCTTGATACGCTTACAATAACTTGTATTTTTATCAGAGCCACGGATTCCAGACAAGAAAAATCCAGCTGGTTTGAAATATCAACAAGGTTGCCAAGTGATTTTCAGGTGGACGGGGTCCCTTCCGGCCTTGCCACTGCATCCGGATACTGATATATAATTGCCTTTGGCCATAATTTTGCAAATCACAAGGACTGAAAGGCACATGACAACCGGCAGATTTGTGGTGTTCGAAGGGCTGGACGGGTCCGGCAAGACCACCCAGATGGCGCGGGTGCAGCAGCGGCTCACCCATATGGGGATTGGTGCGGATACCACGTGTGAACCCACGGACGGTCCGGTGGGGACCCTGATCCGTCAGATTCTGGAGGGCCGGGTCAGCATGGATCCCCGGACTTTGGCCGCTTTGTTCGCCGCGGACCGGACCGATCACCTGGTGGCCCCGGACACCGGGGTGAAGGCGTTGATGGAAAAAGGCCGGACCGTGCTGTGCGACCGGTATTATTTTTCCTCGTATGCGTATCATGCCATGGACATGGATCTGGAATGGGTGATGACGTTAAACGCCGTGAATGCACAGATTCTGAAACCGGATCTGACGCTGTTCATCGATGTGGCACCCAATACCTGCCTGGAGCGGATCCGGGCCGGCCGGACCCATCTGGATCTGTTTGAAAAAATTGACATTCTGACCCGGGTGCGGGATAATTATTTTGCCGCATTTGAACGGCTCAAAGACCAGGAAACCGTGAAGGTGGTGGACGGGAACGCTTCTGAAGACGCGGTGGAACAAGCCATCTGGCACCAGATCAGCCATATGTTTACCAAAGAGTAACTGTGTGGATGCATTGACAACCGAAAATAAAGACAAACAATTCATGGAAACCAGAAAAAAACAGACCATCTGTGTGGTGGACGGTCAGGGCGGGGGCATCGGTGCCGTGGTGATCAAAAAACTCAAAGACCGGTTCGGCGAGGATGTGGAGATCATTGCTTTGGGCACCAATGCCATTGCCACGGCCCAGATGCTCAAATCCCGGGCCAATAAAGGGGCATCCGGTACCAATGCCATCATCCAGACCGTGAAAAAGGCGGATGTGATCATCGGGCCCGTGGGCATCATCATACCCCATGCCATGATGGGGGAGGTGACCGGCCCCATGGCTGAAGCCATCAGCCTGTCAGACGCCCGAAAGGTGCTGCTGCCCTTGAGCCAGGAAAATATCGACATTGTGGGGGTGGCCGGACTGCCGCTGCCCATGCTGGTGGATGAGCTCATGGCATCCCATCTGTCTTTCATTGAAACCCAATAAGGAGAACCAGACATGTGTGAAGCAAGTGCATATCTGAAACAAGCAGATAAGGAAACATTGATCATGGAAGCCGTGGACAAGGTGGAGCCCGATGAAAACGGGATCCGGCTGGTGTCCATTTTCGGGGACCAGAAATTCATCAAAGGACGGATTCATTCCCTGTCTCTGGTGGATCACAAGGTGTTTATTCAACCGGAGTGAGACCGGCGGCACAACCTGTGTGCGGCAATGAAACCATTTGTTTCGATGGATTAAAAAAAGCCGCTGGAACCGGTAATGCCCCGGTTTTCAGCGGCTTTTTTTTATGGTACAGGCGGACAGCTGTTCCCCCTTTTGCTGGATGGGGTGTTTACCAGCCGATGGTCAGATAGTCATGCATGGAGTTGGCCGCGGCCCTGCCGGCCCCCATGGCCAGGATGACCGTGGCGGCGCCTGTGACGATGTCGCCGCCGGCCCAGACCCCTTTTTTGGTGGTCTTGCCCGTGACCGGATCCGCCACAATATTGCCCCAGCGGTTTAACGCCATGTCCGGGGTGGCATTGGTCAACAGCGGGTTGGCGTTGGAACCCACAGACACCACCACCAGGTCGCAGTCAATTCTGAACTCAGACCCTTCGATGGGCACGGGCCGCCTTCTGCCCGAGGCATCCGGTTCCCCCAGTTCCATTTTCAGGCATTCCATACCCGTGAGCCGGCCGTTCTCATCTCCAAAGAATTGCGTTGGGTTGGTGAGCAGCACAAACTCGATCTGTTCCTGCTGGGCATGGTGGAGTTCTTCTTCCCTGGCCGGCATCTCTTCTCTGGACCGCCGGTACACCACCTTCACGGAATCCGCGCCCAGGCGCATGGCCGTTCGGGCCGAGTCCATGGCCACGTTGCCCGCACCCAGCACCACCACGTTTTTGCCCTTGGCAATGGGGGTGTCGTATTTGGGGAACAGATACCCTTTCATCAGGTTGGTGCGGGTCAGGTATTCATTGGCGGAATAGATGCCGATGAGGTTTTCACCGGGCAGGTTCATGAACCGGGGCAGGCCGGCCCCCACACCGATATAGGCCGCGTCATATCCTTCTTCGAACAGTTCGTCAATGGTCACGGATGCGCCCACCACGGAATTACACTCGATGTTGGCACCCATTTTTTCCAGGGTGGCCACTTCCGATGCCACGATTTCCTTGGGCAGACGGAATTCAGGAATGCCGTATACCAGGACCCCGCCGGGTTTGTGAAATGCCTCAAAAATGGTGACATCATGCCCTTTGAGCAGCAGATCACCTGCCACGGTGAGCCCGGACGGGCCCGATCCGATGACCGCCACTTTTTTTCCGGTTTTTTCGGCCACGGCCGGAATCCCGCCGGAACCGTTTTTCCGTTCATAGTCCGCGGCAAACCGTTCCAGATATCCGATGGCCACGGGCTTGTCTTTTTTGCCCACAATACATTTGCCTTCGCACTGTTCTTCCTGGGGGCAGACCCGGCCGCACACGGCCGGTAATGCGTTTCTTTCCCACAGCTTGTTGGCGGCACCGGAAAAATCACCTTCGGCGATGCACTTGATAAAATCCGGGATGAGCACGGAAACCGGACACCCTTCCATACAGGCCGGTTTTTTACATTGCAGGCACCGTTTGGCCTCGGTCATGGCCATCTCTTCGGACAGTCCCATGGGGACTTCCTCAAAATTTCTCCGTCTGACATCCGGGTCCTGTTCCGGCATTTTGGCCCGGTCAATTTTCACTTTTTTTTCTGCCATTTATTCCTCCGTACAACCAGGGCGGTTGTTTGTTCATGCGTTGCTGTTTTCAAAGGTTTTCATGCTGGCTTTTTCTTCGTCCAGATAGGATGCCAAACGTTTGGCCAGCTCATCAAAATCCACTTTATGTCCGTCAAATTCCGGTCCGTCCACACAGGCGAACTTGGTGGCTCCGCCCACGGAAACGCGGCAGCACCCGCACATGCCCGTGCCGTCCACCATGATGGGGTTCAGACTCACAAAGGTTTTGACATTTTTTTCCTTGGTGATCAGGCTGCAGAACTTCATCATGGGAATGGGTCCGATGGCCACGGCCAGGTTGATGTCATCTTTTTCCAGAACATCTTTGAGTACATCCGTGACAAATCCGTGGTGCCCGTGGGATCCGTCATCCGTGCAGATGTGAAAATGATCGGACACGGCCCGCATTTTTTCTTCCATGATCAGCAGGTCATAGGTTCTGGCGCCTAAAATGGTGGTGACTTCATTGCCGGCCTGTTTCAATGCCCGGGTAATGGGGTGAAGCACGGCAATTCCTGTGCCCCCGCCCACACACACCACTTTGCCGAAATTTTCAATATGAGTGGGTGCCCCTAACGGACCGATCAGGGCGAAATATTCGTCTCCGACCTGCAGTTGTTTGAACCGGGCCGTGGACTTGCCCACCACCATGTAGATAATGGTGATGGTTCCTTTGTCCGGGTTGGTATCCGCCATGGTCAGCGGAATACGTTCCCCGGTCTCATCGGCCTGAAGAATTACGAACTGGCCGGGTTTCGCTTTGCGGGATATGCGCAGGGCCTCGATCTCATTTAAAATGATGGTGCCCTGGGCCATTTCCTCACGATGGACAATTTTTGCCATTGGTTCCTCCTGTTGTCAAAAAAACATATTGTCAGCAGCATCCGGCTGCAACAGTCGTTGATAATGTTTGATATTCAATTGTGAAATCAACATTTTTATCCAAAAAAGTTCATAAAATCAAGCAATAAAATCCAATAAAATGGGTAAATAACCCAATTTCAGCTTTCCATATCCCCGGGTAAAATCACGGGGCCTTTTGTCTGCTTCAATGCCTGCAGCGCTTCTTTCTGATGCGCCAGAATCTCAAACAGCCGGCCGGGGATGTTTTTTTCTTTGGCATAGGCAGCTTCCTGCAGTTCGATGCGTGCAATGATATGATCCACATACAGGGAAAACTGCCGGTCATACAGATCTTTCGGATAAGCTTTGTCAATGATCTTATCAAACAGCGGCGCCAGATCCCGGTACAGGGGCAGGTTGCCGATGGGGGTCTGAATATGTCCGGCTTCCTTGTGTGCGTATCGTTCCAGCCATGCCAGCCAGACCTTGACATCTTTTTTTTCTCCCAGCAGTTTGCTGGTACTGCCGCCCCGGGCTTTGTCCGTGAGAAAATAATTCAGGCCGGCCATGACGGGCTGAAATTGTTCCTGAATTCTGGTGTTCCCGAAAAACCGGAACTGGGCATCCATGTAATCCCCTAAAGCCCCGGGAATGAACGGGGCATTGGCCCAGGGGGCCCGCTTGACCCCGGACGCTCCCACTTCAGTGGCCGTGGCCGCCGATACGATGCAGGCCCCGATGACCACGCCCTGATCGGAATCCCGTGCCACCCAGACCGGGGGCATGGTGTCCGCATCCCGGCCGCTGTATGTGAATATCCGGGTCAGTACCCCGTCCGGGTTTTCCGCGTCCGGACAATAGTTTTCCAGGTTGGTGGACCGCAGGGTGCACCGGGAATTGGGATGGGACATGGGAATGGGTTTGCCGGTGTCATCGGTTTTGCCAAAATGCCATTCCCCCTGGAAATTGATCCCTTTTTCCGGCGGGGGTTCAAGGTTGCCCACCCAGTGGGGGATATTGTTTTCATCGATGAGCACATTGGACCAGATTACCTCGTACCCGGGCTGCCTGAGCACTTTCATGAGCAAGGGGTCCCCTTCCTGGTTGACATCCTCCACAATCCCGAAGATACCGGCCTCCGGGTTGACGCATCGGATGCTGCCGTCGTCTGCGATCCACATCTGGGCCAGGTCGTCTCCCACAAACAGGTCCCCGGCCATGGCCGTGGTGGTTTTGCCGCATCCCGACGGCGCGGCCCCGGCAAACCAGGTCACCCGGTTTTTCGGCCCCCGGATCCCGGTGATGAACATGTGTTCGGACAGCTCTTCCCCCCGGTTTTTATGGACGGCCTTGTCCACGGCAAACCGGTGGTTCCCTTTTTTGAGCAGCAATGTGTTGCCGGCATAGGTGCATTTGAAACTGTAGGTGGTCTGGTACTGCAAATCCATGAACACCCGGGCATCGGGCAGGTCTTTTGTCCGGTTCAGCCCCTCGGAATGGACGTTGGTGAAAAAATGGCCCCGGGCCGCCACTTCTTTGTCAAAATCCGCAAATGCATTCCGGTACAGAATATCGGCACTGTGACTGACATACGCGGAACTGGTGATTTCCAGGGCCGGGTTGGAAACCCGTGCCCCCACGGGCCCCCGCATGTAAAATCCCACCACCATGGTTTTCCCTTTCATGATATCGGTCATGTTGGCACGGATATCTTCCAGGGCGGTTTCCCGGTTCATGCGGTTGGCAAGGGACGAGATCAGATCTTCCGGATTGGCGATATAAAAGGTGCGGTCCACAATCCGGCCCTGTTCTCCGGGCAGGTCAAAACGAATGGTATGGTTTTCCATGGCCAGGGACCGTTCTTCTCCGGTTTCCAGGGCCAGGTCCCGGATGAACTGGCGGTCCGCTTCAGACCCCGTGTTGATGAAAATTTTGTCCGGGTTGCAGATCACCACGGCATTGGCAATCCGTTTCAGAATTTCCGGATGGGAGATGCTTGAAATGCGACCCAACTGCGCCGTATCCATTTGCTTTTCAAAAACTGCCAAAGCCTGTTTTGCTGATCCGATTTTGCCCAGTTCATTCAGAATGTCCATGTTTTTTATCCGTATATGAGAAGGGTTGTTTTGATTATACATCCTTTTTTACTGGAAATTTTTCCAATTTTGATTTTTTCTTCTATCATTTACCTGTTAAAAATCAAACGATATCTTGAAATTTTTTTAAAAAAATGCTCTGCTGCAAGCGTTTAAACCAGTGACAATCCTTGACCGGCCCCGGGGATCATCCTGAAAACAGTTATTCAAGCATCAGGAGAAAAACACATGACGCACTTGATATTTGCCGACCTGCATAACCACACCCAGGCCTCGGATGGTGATTTTACCTCCGGACAGCTGGTGGCCCGGGCCAAAGCGCTGGGACTCAAAGCAATTGCCATCACGGATCATGATACCCTCAAGGGAATTGAGCCGGGGCTGGCAGCAGGAGAACAGGCCGGAATTCAGGTGATTCCCGGGGTGGAGGTTTCCGTTCGGTTTCGTCGGCCTTTTTTTACTGGTACACTTCATCTGCTGTGTTATTTTTCTCAAAAGCGACTGTCAGACATAAAGTTTGTGACTGATTTTGAAACCCTGATGTCTAAAGGCCGGGGCCAAGGGCTGGTCCGGGCACGGATCGTTCGGATTAATGAAGAATTCGGACCCATGGGAAAGACACCGTTACTGGCCAGGAAACTGGTTTTTCAGGACATTGCCGATTACAGCGCCAATGCCAGCCGCCGTCATTTTGCCCTGGCCCTGTCCGAAAAACTGGGCATGACTGAAAAAGAAACCATCAACCAGATCATCGGCAATGCCAGCCCGGCCTATCTGCCGTCGGGCATTGAGCTGGAGGATGTGGCCCGGTTCATGAAACAGCATCCTTTACTGTCGGTCCTGGCCCATCCGGCTGCCGGTTCCTATCCGGGCAACGGCCATTACAAGGAAGTGCTGCCGCCCATTGAGATTGTGGAAACCCTGTTACCGGAATTTCTGGGTGCCGGACTTCAGGGCATCGAGGTGTTTTACCCGGGACACACAAAAGCGTTTCAAGAGATATTGCTGGAGTGGGCAACGCGTCATGATCTGCTGATCACGGGGGGTTCAGACTGCCACGATGCCTTGGAACGTCCTTTGGGAGTGGCCGGTATCACGGAATCCTTGTTTCGCCGGTTTGAAGCGGCACTGGTCTAAGCCTAAGACCGGGAAAAACGGATAAACCCGGCCGTCATACAGGCCAGGGCGGCCAGTGTGCACACACCGGCAATCACGCTGATGTGGAAAATACCGGTTTTAGACCAGATCAGGCCACCGCAAAACGCCCCGACCACCCGGCCCATGCCGCCCACAGCATAAAATGCCGACAAGGTGGATGCCCGCAGTTCCGGTATCAGTTCCGTGGCCAGGCTCATGGCCGTGACAATGGTGAATTCAAAGCATAAAAATACCAGAAACAATCCGCCCAGCACATAGGGGACCCCCCGGTCCAGGACGGGCAGTAGAAAATAGGCCCCGGCCGTCAGGATCATGCCGATGAACACGGTTCTCAGCAGCCCGATCCGGTCGGAAAAAAATGCGGTGATCGCTTCTCCGGCCACCTCGGCCATGCCGATGAGGATCGTTCCCATGCCGATGGCGGCCAGAGACAGGCCATAGGATTGTTCCAGCCATGCGCCGTAGACCACAAACAAAATATCTGATCCCAATGCCATGAAAAAGGCAAAGCTCAGCATGCCTAAAACCTGCCGGGTTTTCATGATCTGCCGCCAGTTCACCAGCAGGTGCCCGGTTTTTTTGCCGGTATTTCCGGCAGGGGGCCGGTCTTCGGGCATGAGCCGGAAAATCAAGGCAAAACAGGCGGCGGCCATGATGCCGATGACCAGAAACGGGGTCTGAAAGGAAAACGCCTGGATGGTCATGCCGGCTAAAGGAATTCCCACTAAAGTGGCGCCGGCCCAGGCCAGCTCCGTCATGCCGATGAATTTCCCCCGCTGTTCAAACGGCACATGGGTGCCGATGAATGCCTGGAAACTGGGATCAAAAATGCTTTTGGCCAGTCCTGCGAGAAACAGGGCCAGCACCAGGGTGCCGTAAATAGGGATCAGGCCGGCGGCCACACACCCGATACAGAGCATGACCAGAGAAAACAAAATAATGCGGCGGTTGCCGTAATGGTCGGCAAAAGAGGCCCCCACCGGTCCCAGCACGGCCGTGGCCTGATTCAGGGCAATGACCGAGGTGATGGCGGCCAGATCCACGTCCAGCCCCCTGGCAAAGGCCGGGGCAAAGGGGTATACCATTCTTCGGGCCGTGTTCATCAGCAGTTTGGCCAAAGTGGTGACAAGGATCAGCGTGTAAAAGCGGAAACGGGGTTGTGTCATGCGTGCTGCCGGATCAGACCAGGGTCAGTAAATGAAATTTATCAAAAATCAGCAGCAGCCCCATGACAACCAGCAGTCCGCCCGCGACTTTGTTGATGATGGGAATGAACCGGGTGGCTTTTTTCATGGTTTCCACCAGGGAGGTGATGAAAAAGGACATGAGAATAAACGGCAGGGCCAGACCCGCGGAATACACGGCCAGAAGCCAGATTCCCTTGGCCACGGTGTCCTGGTTGCCTGCCACGATCAGGATGCTTCCCAAAAGCGGCCCGATGCACGGACTCCATCCGGCTCCGAACGCCATGCCGATGACAAAGGTGCCGGCCAGGTGGACCGGTTTCTGCTTCATGTGGATCCGCTTTTCAAACGCCAGGGCCTTGATGTTGATGACCCCCAGCAGGTGCAGCCCGAAAATCAGGATGATGGCCCCGCCCACGTACTGAACGATGTGGGCGTATCGGGTGAACGCAGATCCCAGAAACGAAGCCGATGCCCCCATCAGGATGAACACCAGGGAAAATCCGGCCACATAGGCCAGGGTGGACAGGATCACTTTTTTCCGGGTTTCCTGTCTGCCCTGGGTGAGTTCATCCAAAGACAGCCCCGTGATGAATGAAAAATACGCAGGGATCAGCGGCAGAATACACGGGGATAAAAATGAGAGCAGGCCGGCGATAAATGCCGCCGGAAATGTAACGGTTTCAGTGAACACGCAAACAATCCTTTATTGAAACTTGGGTTTATGGTTGATAACCTAGAGCAAATTAATGCATTATGCAGCAGGTTTCAAGAAGTTTCAGGGAAAATCCGGATCACGGGTTAAACCCGTAAGGAAAACAAAACAGATGATTATCCGAACAGACACAGGCCAACCCATTGATACGGCGGATCTGAGCCCGGAAGAGCGCCATGTGGTCCAGAAACTGCTGGCATGGATGACTTTGGTGGATTCCGTGGATCAGTTTCGTCAAAAAACACACCAGGCCCTGGCCGCCGGGTGGAATGATTCCGGTCCCATCCGGGAAACACGGGCATTGACCCGGATTGTTCAGTATCTGGAAAAACAGGTGCGCAAGCGGCTGAAAACCCCGTCAGGCAGGGGAAGTTTTAAGTGTTAAGTGTTAAGCAGAATACCTGACTGTGGATAGTTTCATCATTGGGTGGGGTTTTTCAGGCCATCCGGATATCAGATCAGGGTGGACAGGGTGTGCAGTTCTTTTTCCAGGCGTTTGGCAGACACCTTGACTGCGGTTTTCAATTCCTGGGCAAATACGGAGATTTTGTATTCTTCCAGAAGCCAGAAAAAATCTTCGACTTTTTCGGCTTTTTCCGGGGATGTTTTTTCAGACAGTCCGGCCACCTGGGTGGCCAGGTGATGTTCAAACCGGCTGATTTTTTTGGCTTTTTCAGATTCTTTGGCCGGGTTGTCCGCCCCACGCTGGGCCCGGATTCTAAGACAGTCCACATACCGGGGCAAATGCTGGATTCTCTGGATGGAATATAAAGAAAGAAAATGGGGCGGCACCAGGTTTTTAAGCCCTTCAAACAGGTCTGCAAGCATCCGGCTGGCCTGGGGCCGGGCCTGATGTTTTAAAGACAGGGCCTGGATCAAAGAAAAACATTCGGCATACGCCAGGCCGACAGCCTGAATATCCTGGATCAGATCCTGTGTCTGCTGAAAAAGGGTGGGGCGCAGTTTTTGGATATAGGATTCAAACGCCTCCCGGGTCCGCAGGTTTTTTTCAAACAGATGCCGGGTGATACAGGTATAAACCGCATGTTGAAATGCGGCCGGCCCGTCAAAATACCTGGCGATCCGCTTGAGATCCCCTGTGGCGCGGATATCTTTTTTAACGGCCTTGAACAGATCGGTAAACCCGTGCTCATACAGCCTTCGGATTCCCTGGACATGGGCGGCTTTTGCATCCTGCCGGGAGAGAAACAGCCGCAGACTTAACGTGTCCTCCTCGATTTTCAGCCCCGGGTACACCTTTCGGGTGAACCCGTCCGGCTCGTCAATGCAATGCACTTCCGCCAAATCGGGAAACGTCCAGTCTGTGATCCCTGTTTTTTCAAATGTCTGCCTGGCCCGGTCCAGGGCGGATGTGCCGGGCTGGGGCGCTGCATGCGGGAACCGGTTTAAAATGGATGGATCCCTTAAAGAGGTGATTTCCCGGTCTTTGTGGTCCCGGATGGAAATCCGCATTTTCAAGTGATCCGCCAGATGGTCTTCCGACCAGGCTGTGGCAGGAATGGTCAATCCATAGTGTTTCCGGATAAAGGCGGACAACTGGGAGAACAACGGCGTGTCGTCTTTAGGCAGATTATTTGCGATCCGGGCTGCTGTGGCCTGGACGGGCATCAGCCGGACCCGGTATGATTTGGGCAGTCCCTTGATCAGTCCGGCGATTTTTTCTTCAAACAGTCCGGGCACCAGTTTTTCCACAGCAGTCTTAGGGACCTGGGCCGCCATGTCCGCCGGCACCTTGACTGTGACCCCATCCGTGTCGTTTCCGGGGTCAAACCGGTAAGACAGGGCAAAGTTTCCCTGTGCCGTGTTCAGCACATCCGGGAACAATGCCAGATGATCCTGGTCCGCTTTGTTTTTTTCCAGGTCTTGCCGGGTCATGCGCAGAAACGCATCCTCTTTCTGGTCTTTGAGAAATCTGGCAAAGGTTTTGATGTGATAAAACGGCCGGGGCAGCCGGGCATGGTAAAACTGGACCATGTCCTCCGTGCTTACCAGAATATCCCGCTGCCTTGTCTTGTGTTCCGCCTCTTCCAGTTCTTGGATCAGGTTCCGGTTGTGGACCATGAAAGCGAAGGGCTGGTGAATTTCACCGTCCACCAAGGCTCTGCGGATAAAAATATCCCCGGCCTCCTGGGGATTGATTTTTCCATAAGGCACGGCCCGGCCCGCCACAATGATGAGACCGAACAACGAGACCTGTTCCGTGGCCATGACCCGGCCCTGTTTTTTTTCCCACCGGGGATCCGAATAGGTGCGGGTGCACAGATCTTTGCCGATCTCCTCCAGCCAGGCCGGATCGATATTGGCCACCCCTCTGGCAAACAGCTGGCTGGTTTTGACATACTCGGCCGCCACAATCCAGGGACCGGCTTTGTCAAACAACCCGGATCCCGGAAAAATCATGGCCTGCTGGCCTTTGGCCGCTGCATAGATATTTTTTTCCTTTTTATGGGCAATGTGGGACAGATATCCGGCCAAAAGGGATTTGTGCAGGGCAATATACAAAGGGCCGCCGATGTCTTTGGCCTTTGATTTCAAATGATCCGTGCCGGGCAGAAAAGTAAAGGGCGAGAAATTAGAAAACCCGTGTTCTTTCAGCTGGCGCCGGATCTGGCTGTGGATATCCAGCCATTCCCGGATGCGTTTGAAAGACAGAAAATGATCCATGCAGAACTGCCGGAGTTTGGTCCTTGACCGGGATTTTTTTTCTTCTGCCTGATAAGCATCCCAGATGTTGAGCAGGGTGATGAAATCAGAGGACGGGTCTTTGAACCGGGCATGCTTCTGGTCGGCTGCCGCTGCTTTGTCAGCCGGGCGCTGCCGGACATCGGAAATGGACAACGCCGTGGCAATGACCAGGGCTTCGGCCAGGCAGTGGTTGTCTTTGGCCGCAATGAGAATGCGGGACAGTTTGGGATCCACGGGGATTCGTGACATGATCTGTCCCACGTCCGTGAGCTCAAAGGATTTTTTGGGCTTGTCCGACACCTTGACGGCCCCCAGCTCCACCAGGGTGTCAAATCCGTCCCGGATGCTTTTGGGGGCGGGCGGATCGATAAAGGGAAATCCCTGTACATCCCCCAGTTTCAGGGAAATCATGCGCAAGATGACTTCCGCCAGGTTGCTCCGCAAGATTTCCGGGGCCGTGAAAAACGGGCGGCCGTTGAAATCATCTTCATCGTACAGCCGGATACATATCCCGTTTTCCACCCGGCCGCACCGTCCCATGCGCTGGTTGGCGGAACTCTGGGAAATGGGCCGCACGGGCAGCGAGGTGGTCCGGGTTCTCGGAGAATAACTGGGAATCCGGGCCAGGCCCGTGTCGATCACATATCGGATGCCCGGAATGGTCAAAGAGGTTTCCGCCACATTGGTGGAGACAATGATTTTCCGTCCCGGGGCCCTTGAAAACACTTTGGCCTGTTCACCGGCGGACAGCCGGGCGAACAGCGGCAGAATGGTGACACCGGGATGCTGCCGGCCCCGGAGCAGTTCCATGGTTTCCCCGATGTCCTGTTCCGTGGGCATGAAGATCAGCATGTCCCCGGACCGGGTCCGGGTCAAAAGAGAATGGGCTGCATCAGCCGCCGCTTCCACATATCCTTGATCTTCCGGATTCTGTTTTTCTCCGGTGTCCTCCAGAATGGGCCGGTATATCATTTCCACGGGAAACATCCGGCCGGAAACCTCGATGATGGGGGCGTTGTCAAAGGCTTCGGAAAATTTCCGGGTATCAATAGTGGCGGATGTGATGATCAATTTCAGGTGTTTGCGTTTTTTTATCAGACGTCTGAGAATTCCCAGGGTAAAATCGATGTTCAGGCTTCTTTCATGGGCCTCGTCCACAATAATGGTGTCATAGCGCTTGAGCAGCGGATCCTGCTGGGTTTCCGCCAGAAGAATGCCGTCGGTCATCACCTTGATGCAGGCACCCGCAGGGGTTTTATCGTCAAACCGGATCTTGTAGCCCACGGATTGCCCTAAAGATTCCTTGAATTCAAATGCCATGCGTTTGGCCACATTGATTGCGGCGATGCGCCGGGGCTGGGTGCAGCCGATCATGCCCCGGGTGCCGCAGCCGGCAGCCAGACAGCATTTGGGGATCTGGGTGGTTTTGCCCGAACCGGTTTCTCCGGAAATGATCACCACCCGGCTGGTCTGGATGGCTTTGATGATGGCATCTTTTCTGGCCGTGATGGGAAGATCTTGTGGAAAATTCAGTTGGGCCGGTCTGTTTTCAGGGGATCGAACCAATGGTTTCCGGGCGGGTCGAGGTTTTTTGGGAAAATGGGAAGGTTTTTTTTGCATCATGAACCAGTAATTTTATCACAGAGATAAAAAATGTCAAATTCATAAACCGGAGCGGCAATTTTTCTTGACATGATTCCAGGAATAGGGGAAAAAGGGCTGCCTGAATGTTGTATGTCAGATCCAAAAAAATGAACGTCTGCCGCTGGTTTTTCTTGTTTACCTCGAATCATGAACTGTGATATGGAATTTAAATTATGACGCAGATCATCAGTATAGCCAATCAAAAAGGCGGGGTGGGAAAGACCACCACGGCTGTCAATCTGTCTGCAGCACTGGCCATGCTCAAGAAAAAAGTCCTGCTGGTGGACTGTGATTCCCAGGCCAATGCCACCACGGGCTTAGGCGTGGAAAAACCCGGTCTGGAAGCCTCCCTTTACCATGGACTGATCGGTGAGGCAGATATTCAGGACCTGCTGCTGCCCACCATGCTGCCGGGCCTGACCCTGTTGCCGGCCAATGTGGATTTGATCGGGTTTGAAATTGAAATGGTGTCTGTTTCGCAACGGGAGGCCCGACTGAAGCAGCTTCTGCTGCCCGTGGCTGACCAGTATGATTATGTGCTGATTGATTGCCCGCCGGCATTGAGTCTGTTGACCCTGAATGCATTTGTGGCGTCCCATTCCGTGTTGATCCCCCTTCAGAGCGAATTTTTTGCCCTGGAAGGCTTAGGCCAGCTTTTGAACACGGTCAAGCGGGTCAAATCATCGTTTAATCCGGGATTGAAAATCAAAGGCATTGTGCTGACCATGTTTGACCGGCGGACCAATCTGGCCCAGAACGTGGTGGAGGATGCCCGGAAATATTTCAAGGATCTGGTGTTTAAAACCAAGATACCGCGGAACGTGAAACTGGGGGAAGCCCCCAGTTACGGCCTGCCGGTCATGTTATACGACAAGCAGTCACAAGGAGCGAAAGGATATATGGCGTTTGCCAGGGAGCTGCTGAAACGATGATGGATAAAAAAAAGAAAAAAACAGGCCTGGGCCGGGGCATCGGTGCATTGATTCCGGATTTTGATATGGATGCCCAGAAGGATCGGGGGGAATTTTTTATGTGTCCGGTGGGAAATATCGCTCCCAACCGGTATCAACCCCGGACTGATTTCAATGAAGAGGAACTGGACCGTCTAAAGGATTCCATTGCCGAGCAGGGGATATTGCAACCGCTGCTGGTCCGCCATCTGGACGGCACCTATGAACTGATCGCCGGGGAACGGCGGCTGAGGGCCGCCAAGTCAGCCAATTTGAGCCATGTGCCCGTGGTGGTCAAGAACCTGACCGATGAGCAGGTGCTGGAAGTGTCCATTATTGAGAATATTCAGCGGGCCAACCTGAATGTGCTGGAAGAAGCGGAAGCCTATTTCAGGCTCATGGATGAATTCGGCTATACTCAGGAAAAAGTGGCCAAAAAAATCGGTAAAAACCGTTCCACCATTGCCAATCTGCTCCGGCTGCGGGGATTGCCTGAAAAAATCAAACAAAGTCTTCTGGATGAAGAAATTTCCACGGGCCATGCCCGGGCCCTGCTGGGTGCGGAATCTCTGGAAACCCAGCTGGCCCTGTTCGAACAGGTGATTGCCCAGAAACTGTCGGTCAGAAAAACCGAGCTTCTGGTGAATCAGTCCAAACAGGAAAAACCCGAACCTGTCCGGAACCTGTCCGCAACAGAACAAGCCTTTCTTGAAAACACCTGTTCCCAGATTTCCAGTCAGATCCAGTCGCCGGTGAAAATTCGAAAAACCGGGGAAAAAGGCCGTATTGAAATCAATTTCACGTCTCAATCGGAATTTTCCCGGCTGGTGAACCTGCTGATCAATATTTCATGAAAATTACCATTGCAAAAACCGCCGGCTTCTGCATGGGGGTTCGCCGGGCCGTGGACATGGTGCTGGATGCCGCCAATACATCCGATACCCCGATATATACCTATGGCCCGCTGATCCACAACCCCCAGGTGCTGGAAATGCTGGAGACCAAAGGGATTTTCCGGCTGGATACCATCCCTGAAAAAGGCACGGGACTGGTGCTGATCCGGGCTCATGGTGTGCCGCCTGAAGATGAAACCGCCCTGAAACAAGCGGGATTCACCGTGATCAATGCCACCTGTCCCCGGGTGGTCCGGGTTCAGGTGATTATCCGAAAGTTTGCCCAGAAAGGATATGCCACCATTATTATCGGTGAAGAAAATCATCCCGAGGTCAAAGGACTGCTGGGATATGCCCAGGGCAACGGACACACGGTGACGACCATGGATCAGTTCACGGCGTTGCCCGTATTTGAAAACGCCGTGGTGGTGGCCCAGACTACCCAGAATACGGCATTATATGATGAGATCAAAGCCTTTTGCGCGGAACACCGGCCCCATTACCAGGTGTTTGATACCATCTGCGGGTCCACGGAGCGCCGGCAGCAGGAGGTCAGACACCTGGCCGCCACCCATGATGCCGTGATCGTGGTGGGGGGAAGGCAGAGCGGAAATACCCGGCGCCTGGCCCAGGTGGCCGCTGAAACCCGGGCCTTTACCACGCATATTGAAACCGTGTCGGAAATCGATTTCACAGCCCTGGCAGGATTCCGGTCCATTGCCATTACCGCGGGTGCCTCCACCCCTAACTGGATCATCACCGACACCTGTTCCCGGGTGGCCCGGCACCTTGAGCATCAGCGCCCTGTGGCCGGAGTCATCTCCCGGATCCAGGGGTTTCTTTTAAAGACCAACCTGCTGCTGGCGCTGGGGGCCGGCAGCCTGACCTATGCCTGTTCCGTGGTCCAGCAACTGCCCCGCACATGGATTCATGCCGCCATTGCCATGCTTTATGTGTTTTCCATGCAGGTGTTGAACAATATGTTTGCCGTGAAATCAGACACATACAACCATCCGGACCGGGCCGGTTTCTACCGGCGGTATCGCCCTGTTCTGGCGCTGCTGGCGGTGAGTTCCGGCGGGGCCGGGTTGTACCTGGCATATACCACGGGGGTGATGTCGTTTTTCATTCTTCTGGTCATGAGCCTTCTGGGGCTGTCCTATAACCTGAAGCTCATTCCCCGGGGATTGGGCAGAAAACAGCAGATCCGGCGTATCAAGGACATTCCCGGGTCCAAAACCATCCTGATCACCATGGCCTGGGGGGTTGTCACCAGTATTCTGCCGGCCGTGGATACCCGCAGTGTCCCCGCCTGGATGGCCGTGGCATTTTTATATGCCGCCGGGCTGGTGTTCAGCCGGACGGCATTTTTCGATATCAAGGCCATCCAGGGTGACCGGATTGCCGGCAGGGAAACCCTGCCCATACTTTTGGGAGAAAAAAAAAGCTTTGTTCTGATCCGGTATGTGCTGATTGCAACCCTGGTGCTGCTGGCAGGGGCCTGGCCGGCCGGGTTGTCTTTTTCTCTGGCATTGCTGCTGGCCCTGGTGCCCGGTCTCATGCTGGTGCTGGTTCATTTTTTTGGAAAAGACTCCCGGATCTCAGGCACTCAGATGGAATTTATGATCGAATCCTCATTTCTTCTGACCGGGGTGATGGCCGCCATTCTCTAAGAAGAAAGCAGGTGTTCGATTTTCCGGTCTTTTTCCTGCCACAACTGGTTGAGCCATTCACAGAACTGTGCCTTGAAAACCGGATCATTGAAATAATCCCCTTTGATCTGCCATCCGATTTCCAGCAATTGACAATCCACAATGATTTTTCGGGTTTTACCGGATATGAATGACCAGAAGCTCGGCACCCGGTCCGGATAAACAATGGTGACATCCAGAATGTGATTGAGGCATTGATCCATGGATCCCAGAACAAAGGCGATGCCGCCGGCTTTAGGGGTCAAAAGATGTGAAAACGCGGATGTTTTCGCTTTTTCCGGGGTGTACCGGGTGCCTTCCACAAAATTCATGATGGACACGGGGGTGTGTTTGAATTTTTGACAGGCTTTTCGGGTACTTTCCAGATCTTTCCCCTTCATATGGGGGTTTTTAGCCAGAAATTCCCTGGAATAGCGTTTCATGAACGGAAAATCCAGGGCCCACCAGGCCAGCCCCAGAAACGGGACCCAGATCAGCTCTTTTTTCAAAAAAAATTTAAGCATGGGGACTTTTTTGCGCAATGTTTTCTGAAGCACCAGAATATCCACCCAGGACTGATGATTGGACAGCACCAGATACCATTGCCTGGGTGTCAGTTTGTCCAGCCCCCGGACATCCCAGTCGATTTTGCAAAACAGGTCCGTGTTGACGGAATTGATGTAAATCCACAGTCCGGCAATGCCCATGAGTATCCGGTCCAGGATCACCACCACCGGTTGAAACGGCAGAATGAATTTGAGCAGGGAAATCAGTATCAACGGCACAGTGAGCAAAATGGTGTTGATCAGGTAAATCAAAAAAGATACCGCACCTTTCAGCGGTGATGGCAGAAAAGAAAACATGAAAGGTCCTTATGTCTGTTTGTGGGTCATGATATATTTTTTGACCGTTCGTCTGTCCAGCCCGGTTTTTTGGGCCACTTTTTCATAGGTGCCCAAAGTTTCATACAACAGGGTGCAGTATCCGGACAACAGGTCGGAAACCGGCAGATCCTGGGCCTGAATGCCCTGACACAGAAAACTGGAAAGAGACACATCTTCGGGCGCCTGTTTGCCTAAGTAATCTCTTCGGAGCAGCACGCTTCTCACACATTGCTCCAGTTCCCGGACATTCCCAGGCCAGCTATAATGGTTTCCCAAGCGGCGGTCAATAATTCTTTTGATTTTGGTCGTGATTTTCGGTGACGCCAGGCCGAGCATGCGGGTGACCGTGAAATCCAGGAGGGTGTCCAGTTCGGCCGGATCCTGTTGAATCCGGGTGTGCAGGGGCGGTACTTCAATGATGTCCGAGCACAGCCGGTAATAGAAATCTTCTCTAAAGACCCGGCCGTCCATGATCTCTTTTTTCGGGCGGTTGGTGGCGGCAATGACCCGGCCGTTGAACCGGGACAGCCCATGGGCACCCACGGGGGTAAAGGTGCGTTCCTGGAGCACCCGCAGCAGTTTGACCTGAATATGGTCCGGGATCTCTCCGATTTCATCTAAAAGAATGGCACCATGGGGGCTGCACCGGTCCAGCACTCCCTGGTAATCTTCCACGGCCCCGGTGAATGCCCCTTTGGTGTGGCCGAACAGTTCGGATTCCAAAAGGGTTTCCGGATACTGGGACAGGTTTAATGAGGAAAACGCCCGGGTGAAACTTTGAACAAAACACCTTTGTTTTATGTCAAAGGGAATGAATCCGCTCATGCCGATGGCTCTGGCGGCTGTGCCTTTTCCCGTGCCCGTCTCTCCTAAAAGCAGTGTGGAGAAATCTTCCATCCGGTTCCACAGATGCTGGTCATACAGCCCGATATTGTAGGTAAACACGTTGTACCAGAGGTGTTTTTTAAAGGTTTTCATACAGGGGCTGGCACCCACCAGGGTGTTTGAGATAAAATAAAATGCCCGGCGCAGTTGAAAAGACAGGGCAAAATAATGGTAAAACCGGGCCGTGGAAAACCCTTTTTCCTTCATCATTTCCCGGGCTTCATCCACAAAATCCACGGGCACGGGCTCATCCTGGGCCGTGATCTGATCCTGGATCAGCTGATCAAACCGGTCCCGGAATTTATGGAACACATCGAACAGATACACCACCCGCAGCACTTCCCGGTCCTCTCCCGTGTACTGGTTGATGTTGCCCCGGTTCTGGCGGGCCAGTTTTTTGAGCTGCCGGTCCACTTCCAGCACGCACATGTCCTTGCTTTTCCGGCGGGCCGCAGACGGGAACAGTCCGGCGATTTTCTGATCCAGGCGTTCCCGCAGTTCACTGAACGGGTTGGCAAAGGCCGCGTTGTGGACGGTTTTGAAAAAATGGCGCTCGGTCTGGGTCAGTACGGCTTTTTTCATAGGCGGTCCCTGTGTATGATCATGGGCATTTTTGTATAACCAATGTTCATAAAATGCAAGAATAAAACATTTCAGCCAAATAGCTTGAAAAGACATATCAGGTAAAAAATCTTTGAATTCAGAATGTTATCTGTTTTGACCCGGGTGGCATGGATTTTGATAATAGGTGGGGGATACTTATGAAATTATTTGAACCCAATCCCGTTTTTTGCTCCTGTTGCTAGAAGACAGGGGCCAAACGCTAAAATTTCCAATGGAGAGTTCCCATGATAACACGCATTTTGCACTCCCGGCTGCCGCTGATGATCTATACCCCGGTCAAGGTGTTTGACCTTGCTTATTTTCACGCTGTTTATGCGGCGGGGGCTTTGCCCGTGTTTGACACTGAATTTCTGGACAGCAAAGAGATCCTGCAAAAGATCCTTCAGTTGTCCAAAGAAAATATTGTTTTCGGTATCCGGCTGGCATCATTGGATTTGCCGGTGCTGGAAGCGTTGGAAAACCAGCCGGTATCCAACCTGGACCTGGTGGTGATGCCCGTATCTAAAACAGGTGACACCCTTGAAAAGCCGCACTTGGGCGACACCCGGGTGTTGCTGGAGATCAAGGATATCGGCCTGACCGCCCGGATTGACCAAGCCGATCCCCATGGCCTGATCCTCAAGGGCAACGAAGCCGCCGGACAGGTATCCAAATACTCTTCTTTCATTCTCATGCAGTGGTACCTGAAACACCAGAACCGGCCCGTGTTTGTTCACGGCGGGGTGGGACAGTACACAGGTGCGGGCATGCTGGCCGCCGGGGTGTCCGGTTTTGTCATGGATACCCAGGTGCTGCTGGCAGACGAAGCGCCGGTGTCCCCGGCCTTTAAAAATCTGCTGGCCATGGTGGAGGAGGGCGATTCCACGGAGATCAGCATCCAGGACAAACAGGTGTTCCGGGTATTTGCCAAACTGGGCACTAAAGTGGTCAGGGACCTGAAACAGGAAGCCGTGGTGCTGGGAGAACAGGCAGATGGAGAACAGCAGCTGTATGCAAAAATAGCCTCTCAGGTCATCGCATTGAACGACACCCAAGCCCCGTTTGTCCAGTCGCTGTTCTTCATGGGCCAGGACGGGCTGTTTGCCCGGCATATGGCAAAAAAATCCCATAAACTGTCTGAGATGATCCATGATTTTTTTGTCACGCTGGGCCAGGTGCTCGACTGTGTGGATGCGTTTGACCCGGTGAAAGAAAACTCACCGTTCGCCCGGAACCAGAACACGCGCCTGCCGTTGATCCAGGGGCCCATGGCCAATATATCCGACAACCCGGAATTTGCGGCACAGGTGCTGGATGCCGGGGCCCTGCCGTTTTTTGCCGTGGGATCTTTGCCCGCGTCTCTGGCCGATGAGATGCTGTCTAAAGGAAAGAAAAAAGTGTCTAACTGCGGGGCCGGCCTGGTGGGGATTGAAGCGTTCAATCCCAATGTGCACAAGCATCTGGACATGGTCAAAAAATACAAGATTCCCTTTGCCCTGTTTGCCGGGGGCATTCCCTCCCAGGTGCGGGACCTGGAGGCGGCCGGCACCCAAACCTATCTGCACACCCCGTCCGTGCCCATGATGGAAAATGCATTGAAAAGCGGATGCGTCCGGTTCATTTTCGAAGGCGGGGAAGCCGGGGGACATGTGGGGTTTCTGTCTTCTCTGGTGCTGTGGGAAGGGGCTATTGAAACGCTGGTGAGCCGGAATCAGGATTTGTCAAAAATCTCGCTGGTGTTTGCCGGCGGCATCTCCACCTGTTTTGCCTCGTTTTTCATCTCCGGCATGACCTCGTTTCTGGCCCAAAAAGGCGCTGCCATCGGCTTGCAGGTGGGCACGGCCTATCTGTTTTCCCAGGAGATCGTAAAAACCCGGAGTGTCACCAAACAATACCAGGATATCATCATTGAAAAAGATGAGACCGTGGTGATCGGCAAAAGTCTGGGCCTGGCTTCCCGCACGGCGCCTACGCCGTTTGCAAAAAGAATGAAAGAACTGGAAGACACCATGATCCTGGACAAGGTCGGCCTGGATGAACGCAAGCGGGCCTTTGAAAAGAAAAACATCGGGTCTTTGCTGATCGGCGCCAAAGGGTTTATGCCGGATTTTAAACGGCCCGGAGAGCAGTACTACACCTGGTTCAAGGATGAGGAACACCGGGAAAAAGGCAATTTTCTGGTGGGAGACAGCCTGGCGTTCTTTAAAAAGGATGTCACCATTCAACAGATCCATGATACCTATTTTACGGCCAAATCCCGATTGTTTCATCACCTGAACCAGCTGGAGGTCCTTTTCAGCCCGAAAAACCGGATCAACGACGAGATTGCCGTGGTGGGCATGGGATGTACCCTGCCGGGTGCCGACACCCCGGATGCCCTGTGGGACAATATCCTGGGAAAAAAATACGCCATCAAACCCATGCCGGACCACCGGTTTGACAAGGATCTGTATTACAGCCCGGACCGGACTGCCGAAGACAGAACCTACACCATTCTGGCCGGAGTGGTGGATGATTTTCAATTTGATCATGAACGGTTCGGGTATGCCCCGGACAAGGCCAAACGGTTGTCCCGGAGCCAGCAGATGGTGCTGCAGACCGCATACAAAGCCGTGGAAAATGCCGGCCTTGTGGATGACAAGGATCAGTTGATCTGTGAAGATCCCCAGAGAACCGCCGTGATCATCGCCACCTGCCTGTCCAATGAGCTGGGCAACACATTGCAGCTCAAATACTGGTTTCCCCAGATTCTGTCCATGATGGAAAAAACCGAGGCCTGGGCTGCGCTGTCCGAAGATGAAAAAACCAGTATTCGAGAAAACCTTCAATCACAACTGGAAGGGGAACACCAAGGGTATGACCCGGTGCACGGGATTCTTTTAAACATCGAGGCGTCCCGCATCGCCCGGCACTTAGGGGTCCGGGGGGCCAACTATATTGTGGATGCGGCCTGTGCCTCGTCCATCACGGCCCTGGAAGCGGGCATCGGCGAGCTGCTCTCCGGCGAGCATGATCAGGTGATCGTGGGCGGGGTCAACACCCACCTGGCCCCGGAATCCTTTATCGGGTTCGCCAAAATGGGGACCTTGTCAGCCAGGGGATCCTATCCTTTTGATCAGCGGGCCGACGGGTTTGTGCTGGGAGAAGGGTCTGTGGTGTTTGTGCTCAAGCGCATGAAAGACGCCATCCGGGACAACGACCGGATCATAGGAGTGGTCAACGGGATCGGGGCCTCTTCCGACGGCCGGGGCAAGTCCATTGCCGCCCCCAACCCCCGGGGCCAGGTATTGAGCGTTCAGCGCTGCTTTGAACACACCCGGCCGGAGATCACCCCGGAACAGATCGGATTCATCGAAGCCCACGGCACCTCCACCACCATCGGGGATGCCGCGGAGCTGGAAACCCTGAATTCCTGGTACAAAGACAGCCATGCCGGCATCTCCTCCATCAAGTCCCAGATCGGGCATCTGCTGGGGGCGGCGGGATCCGCCGGGCTGATCAAGGCGCTTTTGGCGGTGAACAAGGGCATGCTGCCCCCCAACGGGCAGTTTGAAACCCTGTCTAAAAACCATGATCTGTCAAATTCTTCGCTTTTTATCGTCAAAGATCCGGAAGAATGGCAGCGCCCGGAAAACGCGCCCCGGAGAGCAGCCGTATCTTCCTATGGGTTCGGCGGCATCAACTACCATGTGGTGGTGCAGGAGATGGTTGACTCATATCTGCCCCTTTCCCGGGATATGTTTTCAAATCCGGCCCATGATTTCAATGATGACCGCATCGTGGTGGCCGGACTGGGCGTGTTTCTGCCCGGTGCAACAAACACGCAGATGTTCTGGGAAAAACTGAGCAGCGGCGAAAAACAGGTCACCCCGCTGGGGGAGGATCATTTTGACACAAAAGCCTATGCCGCGTTTCCTGAAAATTCCATTTATCACCTGCCTGAAGTCAAGGCCGGGGTGGTCAAAGACTTTAAATTCAACAATCTTAAGTACCGGATGCCCCCCACCATGGTAAAATCCATTGAGCGGGCCCAGATTTTCGGGCTGGAGGCCGCAGATGAGGCCCTGGCCTCGTCCGGTCTGTCATCCGTGGACGGCGGGCCGGCCAGAACCGGGGTCATCCTAGGCACCATTGCCGGGGAGCGCCAGAGCAAGAACATCATCCGGGTGAGAAAACAGGTCATCGCCAATGCCGTGACAAACGCCGAAGGCGTGGACAAATCCCGGGCAAAGGCCGTGGCCGACGATCTGCTGGCCGTGATCCGGAACACCATTCCGGAAAACAATGAAGACACCACGCCGGGGCTGCTGTCCAACATTATTTCCGGACGTATTGCCAACCATTTCGGGCTCAACGGGGCCAACTACGTGGTCGACGCCTCCTGCGCCTCAGCCACCATTGCCATCCGGAACGCGGCCCGGATGCTCAAGCACAGGGATCTGGATTTTGTCCTGGCCGGCGGGGTGGACTGCAACCTTTACCCGGCCGTGCTCATGGCGTTCAAACGCTTAGGGCTTTTGTCCGGAACAAACGGATACTTTTTTGACAGCCGGGCCCAGGGGTATGTGATGGGAGAAGGGGCCGCCATCCATGTGCTGACCACCCTGAAAAAAGCCCGGGAAGCGGGCATGACGATTTTAGGCGAGATTCATGACTGCACCGTGCGCTCGTCCGTGCCCGATCATCTGCTGGCCCCGTCGGAGCAGACCTTTAAATCCGTGATCAACGAGGCCTACCAGCGGTCCGGCATCCGCAAGTCAGACATCAACCACCTGGATCTGTTCGCGTTTTCCAATGTGTTCGGGGACATGGTCGAGCAGCAGGTGATCCAGGCCAGCTTTTCCCATAAAATGCACTGCGGCAATATCAAACCCCAGTTCGGGTATTTCAAGGCGGCCAATCCGGCCGTGGCCATGGCCAAGCTCATGCTCATGAACCAGAAAGGCCAGATTCTGCCGGATTTCAATTATGATGCGGATCATTCCACGCTGAACCACAGCAAGGTATTGACCCCCGCCACAAAGCCGGTTGACAGAAAACCGGGACAGCCCCTGCGGTTTGCCGCCAATGTCAACGGCATCGGCGGCAATCACGCCCATCTGATCATGGGTACCCTGCCCCGGGTTCTGGACCTGAAAGATGCGGCCCCGGAACAGCCCGTGATCGAAGCGGAATACCGCCAGGTGTCCGGCGATGACCTGGTGGTGACGGACACGGCCTATTCTGCGGGTCCCGGCGGCAAAAAACTGCGCATGGTGGCGCTGCTGTCCGGCCAGGGAGCCCAGCGGCCGGGCATGATGAAACAGCTGTATGAAGCGGACGCCCATGTTCGAAAAGTGCTGGACAAAGGGGATGCCGTCTTTTTTGACGTGCGGGGATATTCCATCCTGGACATGATGTTCGGGGACGACCCGGCCCTGAATTCCACCCAGAACACCCAGCCGGCCGTGTTTCTGTCTTCAGCCGCCATCTGTTCCCGCCTGGCGAAAGAAGGGTTTACCCCGGACTATTTCATCGGCCATTCCGTGGGGGAATACACGGCATTGTTCTGTTCGGGCATGCTGGGGTTTGAAGATGCCTTGCGCCTGATCATCAAGCGCTCGGATCTCATGTACGAGAGCACCCTGAAGCAGCCGGGAAAAATCATGGTGGTGTTTAAAAATGAAAAAGACACACAAGCATTGCTGCGCCAATCCTTTATCTCCGATATTTATATCACCAACAAAAACAGTGAAAAACAGACGGCTGTGTCCGGCAAAGCCGAAGCCATAGACAATTTCTGTACCTTTTTGTCCCAGCAGGAAGTGTCGTACAAGAAGCTCAATCTCACGGGGGCGTTTCACACCCCGCTGCTCCAGCCGGCTGCGGACGAACTGAGAGCGTTCCTGGATACCCTGACCTTTAACAAGACCCGGTTCAACCGGATCATCTCCAACACCCTGGCCCAACCCTATCCGGAAAGTGAAAAAGAGGTCAAGGATCTTCTGGCCCGGCAGATCGTGTCCCCGGTGGAGTTCATCCGGTCCGTGGAAAACGTGTATGTGTCCGGCCGGACCCATTTTATCGAGATCGGGCCTTCCCGGCTCCTGGTAAACCTGCTCAAACACATCAACATCGGAGACTACGGCACGGCCGTGTCTGTGGATACCCGGCAGGGGGAAGTGGCAGCGTTTGAAGCCTGCCGGCAATACCTGATCGGCTGCAACAGCCTGTTTGAACATCCGCCGGAAGACCTGCCCGCACTGCCGGCAACACCGGATGAACAGACAAGTGAACCCGTTTTGGAGGAGGCCCTGCCCCGGATGAACCTGTCCCATGATTTTGAACAATTCAAGGAAGAAAACAAGGAACAGCTGGACCAGATCCTGTATCAGGAGTTTGAGCGCCAGAAGCGCGAGGCGGCCATTCATGCCATAGACCGGTTTGATTTCAACACCGGCCGCATTCTGATCTCCGGCGTGTCCGTGGGCCTGCCCGGCAAGGGCCGGCGGGTGTTTGCCACGGACAATTTCAATGCCATTCTCAACGGGGAAAATTTTATTGAACCCCTGACCCTGGAAGCCCAGGAGCGGATCACGGACAAGAACATCACCAAACTGTACAAACAGCCGGACGGCAATGCCCGGTTCGTTCAGATCACCCGCACCGAGGATGTGATCCATCTGGCCGGCCAGCTGGGGTATTTTGATCTCACCGATGAATACGGCATCAAGGAACAGTATGATGTGGCCATGTCTCTGGGCATTGCCGCAGGCATTGAAGCCCTCAAAGACGCGCATATTCCTCTGGTGATGCAGTACAAGAAAATGAAGGGCGGCCGAAGCATGGTGCCGGAAGGGTTTGCCCTGCCGTTAGAGATGCAGGAAGACACCGGGGTGATCATCACCTCGTTGTGGCCCAGCGGCGAAACCCTGATGGCGGAACTGGAAAAATACTTTTATGAGCGGTTTTTTCTGCGGCCCCATGAAGAATTTGAAAAGATCTACTATTTTCTGATGGAGCGCATCAAGGAGATCGACATCAAAGAATCGCTCACGGAATGGTTCTTCAAGTCCAAGGCCAGAAAACGCAAAGATTTTTCCGCCTATACCTTTGACAGAAATTTTCTGGCCAATGCCTGCCCCCTGGGATCGGCTCACCTGGCCAAGATCATCAAGGCCAAAGGCCCCAACACCCTGGTGTCGTCCGCGTGTGCTTCCACCACCCTGGCCATCGGTATTGCCGAGGACTGGATCCGCACGGGCCGGTGCAAGCGGGTGCTGGTGGTGGGCGGTGAAAACGCCACGTCTGCGCTGCAGAACCAGTGGGTAGGATCGGGATTTCTGGCTTTAGGCGCCGCCACCATTAAAAAACGGGTGTCTGAAGCAGCCAAACCCTTTGATGAGGACCGCAACGGCACCATCCTGGGGGCCGGGGCCGTGGGCCTGGTGATCGAAGATGAAACAGAAGTGTCAAAACGGGGCATGAACGGCCAGTGCGAGATCCTGGGCACGCACATCGCCAACTCCGCGTACCATACGTACAATATCGATGTGCCCCACATGTCAAAAGAGATGACCAAATTTATCAACAAGGTGGAAAAACGCACCGGACTGAGAAAAAAGGACTATGCCGGCAAACTGTTGTTCATGTCCCATGAAACCTATACCCCGGCAAGAGGCGGCAGTGCCGATGCCGAGGTCACAGCCCTGGAATCCGCCTTTTCCAGTCATCTCAGTGAGATCTGCATCTCCAACACCAAGGGATTTACCGGGCATACCCTGGGCGCCGCCATTGAGGACGTGGTCCTGGTCAAGGCGTTGCAGCAGCGCAAGGCCCCGCCCATTGCCAATTTGAGCAAAATACCGGCCCACTTCAAAAAACTCAATTTTTCCGGCCAGGCACAGATCAACAGTGAATACGGCCTGCATCTGTCTGCGGGATTCGGATCCCATTTTGCGTTCATGTTTGTCAAACGCATCCAGGAAAACAAGGTGGAAGGCAACCTGGCCTATCACCGGTGGCTGCGCAGCATTTCCGGGGTCCAGAAACCGGAATTGAAACTCATTGATAATACCTTGTGCGTGGTGGCCGGTGATCCGGCGGCCCCGGCAGTGGCACCGGAGACCCGGCCTCAGAAAGTGACGACAAAACAGCCGGCCGCGCGGGCCGCAGCCCCGGGAGCCGTTTCCCGGGTTCCTGCAGCCGGCGCTTCAGGTGCAGCAGCCACATCGGATAGACCGGCTGTAAACGCGGCTTCCGGGCCGGACAAAGGCCAGGCAACAGAAAAGATCCAGCAGATCATAGCCGCCCAGACCGGTTACACCCCGGACATGCTGGAAGATGACCTGGATCTGGAAGCGGATCTGGGCATCGATACAGTCAAACAGGTGGAGATCTTCGGCAAGATTGCCACGGATTTCGGATTTGCCGTGCCCGATGATTTGCGGTTGCGGGATCTGAACACCATTGCAAAACTGGCGGACTATGTGGCGGCCCGGTCCGGTGCCGGTGCTTCTGGTGCGGCAGCATCCGGCCTTTCTCCGGATTCTGCGGCCCCGGGCAAATCACCGGGACAGGATACAGCCGTCGCGTCTCCGGCCCCGGCCCATACCATGGATTCGGGGGAACGCGTGGTAACCGGCACGGTGTCGCCGGATCAGGTTTCCGCCAAAGTCAAGGAGGTGATCGCGGCCCAGACCGGTTACACCCCGGATATGCTGGAAGATGACCTGGATCTGGAAGCGGACCTGGGGATTGATACGGTGAAGCAGGTGGAGATCTTCGGTAAGGTGGCGTCCCATTTCGGGTTTGCCGTGCCCGATGATCTGCGGCTCAGGGATCTGAACACCATTGCCAGACTGACCGCGCATGTGGCCGATCGTACGGCCGGATCTGGCGCAGCATCGGGTTCAGACAGCTCCCGGACACCGGCTTCGGATCAAGCCGGCGGTACGGCCTTGTCCTCCCATGACACAGATTCCCCAATGCCGACAGCGGCCCATACCATGGATTCCGGCGAACGGGTGGTGACCCCGGCCGGTGGGGATGATACCACGACCGTGGTCAAAGAGGTGATTGCCGCCCAGACCGGGTATACCCCGGACATGCTGGCCGACGACCTGGACCTGGAAGCGGATCTGGGGATCGATACAGTCAAACAGGTGGAGATTTTCGGCAAGGTGGCATCCCGGTTCGGGTTTGCCGTGCCGGGCGATCTGCGGCTCAGAGATCTGAACACCATTGAAAAGCTGGCCGCCTATATTCAGACAAAGATCCCGGCAGCATCGGCCCCGGCGGAAGACCCCGTCCCGGCCACGGGATCGGCGGATCAGGTTCCAACCGGTGATACAGACGGTCCTGCCGGGCATGGGCCGGACAGCCCGTCCCTGCATGGGGCAAACGCACCGGTATCAGATGCCCCAGACGACCGGTTCCCGGACCCGGCCTCTCCCATCAAACGTCTGGTGGTGCGGGTGGATGAGGCAGCCATGCCGAAACCCGGGCGTTCGGATTTTGCCGGGCAACGGCTCCTGGTGTCCCTGGATTCCCACGGGTTTGCCGAAGCCGTTATTGAGCGGATTCAATCCATGGGCGGTGAAGTCATCACCCTGGGCATTGAAAATGCAGATGTGACAGCGGATCTGTCCGACCTGGACGGATTCCAGGCCGCCATAAACGCCTTTGCACAGACGGATCCCGACATCACAGGATATCTTCACCTGGCTTCCCTGGATGCCTGGTTTGACCGGAAAAACCGGGAATTTGCTTCAGACAGAGATCTGAATACCACAATGAAATCCATGTTTGTGCTGCTCAAAACCCTGTATGACCAGCTGGACCGCCCGGACACGTTTGTCGGCACCCTCACCTTTGATTCCGTGGTGTTTCCTTATATGGAAGACGGCGGGGAGATTCATCCGCTGTTTGCCGGGTTGAGCGGTCTGCTCAAGACCGCCAACAAGGAGCTGGAAAACACCCGGGTCAAGGTGGTGGATTTTTCCTACAAGCAGCCCAAAAAGAGTCTGGCCCGGATTGCGGACCTGTTTCTGGCGGAACTGCTGTCCGACGATCCCCGGTGTGAGGTGGGGTATAAAAACAAGAAACGGTATGTGCTGTCCATGCACCCGGAACCCGCCCGAAAGGATCAGCCCATTGTGTCGGACGGTGACACATTGCTGGTGACCGGCGGGGCCGGGGGGATCACCTATGAGATCCTCAAACAGGTGGTGGCGGATTATCAGGTCAACCTGGTGATCCTGGATATCAACGATATCTATGCCACGGATCCGGCGCTGCTGAAGCCCGATGCCACGCAAGCGGATCTGATGGGGCTTTTACGCAGCCAGATGCCCGGGGAGAAACCCGTGGCTGTGAAGCAGGCCCTGGACCGGCTTGTGCGGGTCAGACAATCCATTGCCAACATCGAGTATTTGAAATCTCAAGGGATTTCCGTGACCTATCACTGCACGGATGTCACCGATTATGAGGCCGTAAAGGCGGCGGTGGATCAATGTGACCGCATTGACGGGATCTTCCATGCTGCAGGCATGGAGATGAGTCAGTTCATCCCCAAAAAGGAGCGAAAGGCGTTTGAACTGGTGGTGGATGTCAAGGTCAAAGGCATGCGGAACCTGCTGGCAGCTGCCAGAGACCGGGAATACCGGTACATGTTCACTTTTTCATCGGTCACGGCCCGGTTCGGCAACCAGGGCCAGGTGGACTACACGGCTGCCAATGATTTTTTGGGCAAAGCCTTGTTCAGAGAAAAACAGATGAATCCGGACCGCACTTACAAAGTGTATGCCTGGACCGCCTGGGGCGGGGTGGGTATGGCCACCAACCCCACGGTGAAAAAGGTGCTGGAAGACCGGGGCATCCAGTTTCTGCCCATGGAACAGGGCGTGAAGTTCTTCATGGCTGACCTGCTGGATGCCACGGAATCGGAGATGGTGTTTTCCGGTCTGGATTATGACTTTGACATTGACGGTCTTTTGGGAACGCCGTTAGATCAGGCGTTTCCGTTTTTAGGCGATTTGACCCACAAGGCGGATGATACTGCGGTCTGGACCCGGGTCCTGGACCTGGAACATGACGTGTTTCTGCATGACCATACCATGGGGGATGTGCCGCTGTTTTTAGGATCCACGGGCATTGAAACCATGGCCGAGGCAGCCGCTGCCTTGGCCGGGGACGGGTCTGTGGTCACGAAAATGTCTGATTTTTCCATTCCCTATGGCATCAAGCTGCTCAAGGGGCGGCCCAAAGAGATCATCATCTCCGGAACCCTGCAGGCACCCGGTGAGTTTGCCTGTGGCATCACGTCAGTGTTCAAAACCCCCAACGGCAAAGTGATGGGGAACCCCAAACAGCATTACCAGGGGAATTTTTTCCTGGCAAAACAACGGCCGGCACCTGAAACCATGGATCTGCCGGAATTTTCTCCCGTGTCCTGGGAAGGGGACCTGGCCGATCTGGTGTATCATCCCAGCCGGTTGTTCATGTTCGGGCTGTTTAGCACCATCACGAATATCAATTCCTTTGATGGAAAAACCCTGATCACCACGGTGGCGGACCGGTCGGAGGCCCCGTTTTTCAAAGGGGTGGCTGATCCGAATTTCCAGGCCGCCCCGGTGCTGGTGGATGCCATGTTCCAGACCGGCGGACTGCTGGAATTTTTAACCACCTCCAGAACGGTTTTGCCCTTCCGCATTGCGGCCATGACCTTTTTTGCTCCCGTGGAAAAACACACGGACTACCTGTGCATTACCCGGAAAAAGGCATCCGGTGAAGAAACCAACACCTATGACCTTTTTCTGACGGATATGTCGGGTAAGGTGTTCATCAAAGTCACGGGATTTGAGATGGTCAAGCTCACCCGCCTGGCCCCGGAAGACCGGATTACCGATAAAGTGACCTTTGCCGAAACCGTGGTTTAGGTCTTCTGGCCGTAAATAAAAACGGCAAAGACCGTCTGTTTTTTGCAGACGGCCTTTGCCGTTTATTGTTCTTTGCCGGAGCCGTTTTTTGCTTCTTTCCGGAGCTGCTCCAAAGACACTTTTTCTGTTTTTCCTTGTCTGATTTCGTTCATGGCGGCGGCGGTTTCTTCATTGGGGATGTTCATTTCAAAAGGCAGCCCCCGCCGGTCCCGGATGATCCGGCCTTCAGCCAGGACGGCCAGGGGATGGGCGCTCAGGTGGAACGGGTCTTTGTCCCAGACGATGAGGCTGGCCAGCCGGCCCGGGGCCACCGTGCCCAGGCAGTGGCCTATTCCTAAGATTTCTGCGTTTTTCCGGGTGATCAGGCCGATGGCATCCGCCGGGGTCATGCCCTGGATCAGGAAGTATTTGAGGGTGTCTCTCAGATGGTGGGCCAGGATCACGGGATGGTCGCTCATCAGGCCGAATGTTGCCTGGGAGGCCATGAGCTTTGCCGTGTGCCGCCAGGACGCGTTTTTCAGTTCCACCTTGGCATCTGAAGCCCCTAAAGGGCCGTACACCACCGGGATGCCGTGGTCGGCCAACGCATTGAAAATACTTGAGTCATAAATATCCAGGGCATGTTCCGCCGTGACCCTGATATTGAACTGTTTTTTCAGATCCAGGAGAAACAATGCGTCATCCGCCTTGTGCAGGTGCACTTTCAGGATTTTGTCTCCATTGAACAGCCGGAACACTTCCCATTCGGCGTCCGACAGGGCCAGGTCATATTCCCGCTGGGCCCAGACCGTGCCCTTTTTCGGACTGTCCGGCTTAGACAGTTCATACAGGGCTTTTTCCTTTTGGATGCGGGCCTGTTCCTCTTTTCGAAAGATATCGGACAGGTATTCCCTGAGCAGGGCCGCAGCCCCCATGCGGGTGCTGGGCCGGGTTCCTTTCCAGCGGACGGCATTCCGGGGATTGAACCCTAAGGCCGCCTTGAATCCATAGTCGCTGACAACGGCATCAGATCGGTTTTCGGCAAAATTTTTGATGATCACGGCCTTGCCCCCGATAATGTTGCCGGATCCCGGCACCACGCAGGAATACAGCACCCCGAAGTCCACGGCATCGGCAAAGGCCCGGTCATCGAAATAGATGCTGTCCAGGGGATTGTGCAGCGGCGCAAAAGGCGTGCTATGCTCGTCTGTTTCGGTTTCTAAGACCGGTTCCCCCTGGCGCTCCATGCCGATGTGGGAATGGGGGTCGATGAACGCCGGGGTGACGATGCCCCGGATGTCGCCGGGACAGGGTCTGTCCGTCACATCCACGATATGGCGGCCTTCCACCACCACGGTCATGTCTGTGTGCACAGACCGGCCGTCATACAGCTGGTCGGCCCGGACAACAAGGCGGTTGTTTTCCATGATCAGATCCTGTGATATCATTGGGTCAGTCCGAAAACCTGTTTTATTCATCAGATACCGTGATTGAACGCTAAATGCAAGACAGGCCGTATCAAATATTTTTGAAAACTTGATTTTATCCCGGTTGTATGACAGGTTGCCGTAAAACAGTGAAATAAAAGGAGCCGACAGATGGGGATGGCGGTTGTTGCGGTGATTGCAGGATTGATTCTTCTGGTGTGGAGTGCGGACCGGTTTGTGTCGGGTGCGGCGGCCACGGCCACTTATTTCGGCATGCCCCCGCTGCTCATCGGCATGGTGGTCGTGGGATTCGGCACTTCAGCGCCGGAAATGGTGGTATCGGCGCTGGCCGCCGTGCAGGGCAGTCCCGGAATTGCCCTGGGAAACGCCTATGGATCCAATATCGCCAATATCGCTTTGATTCTGGGCATCACGGCATTGATCAGTCCGGTCATGGTCCATTCCGCGGTATTGAAAAAAGAACTCCCGATTTTGACACTGATTACCGCAGGATCGGTATGGCTGGTGGCGGACCTGATGATTTCCCTGTCAGATGCAATGATACTGCTGGGGGTGTTCGCTGTTTTGATGGGCTGGACCATTGTGCAGGGAATCCGCCGGAAGACCGATCCTTTGGCCGAGCAGATGGAAGTCCGGGCCATGGATTCGGGCCTGTCCATTCGGCAGGCGGTTTTTCGGCTGATTCTGGGCCTGGTTCTCTTGATCTTAAGTTCCCGGATACTGGTATGGGGGGCTGTGGCACTGGCCCGGATGTTTCATGTCAGCGACATGATCATCGGACTGACCATTGTCGCGGTGGGCACATCCCTGCCGGAACTGGCATCCTCCATTATTGCGGCCCGCCGGAACGAACATGATATCGCCCTGGGCAATGTCCTGGGATCCAATCTGTTCAATACCCTGGCCGTGGTGGGGATTGCCGGGGTCATTCATCCTTTCGGGGTGGATCCATCGGTTCTGTATCGGGACATGGCCGTGATGGGGGGGCTGACCCTGTCCCTTTTCATCATCGGATACGGATTCAGGGGCCGGCCGGGGCGTATCAACCGGCTGGAAGGGACCGGGCTACTGGCCGTTTATCTGGGATACACGGCTTTTCTTGTCATTCCATTGCTGACCGCCGGTCCGTCATGATCTGTATTTCTTGCAAAATGGCGGACAAAGTTATATAGAATTTTTTTGCAGCAAACCGAGTGCCGGGAGAATTCATGCATACCCCCCTTCATTACCAGGTGTCTGAATATGACTGTGTGCCCACGGCCCTGATCAATGCGGTGAGCTATCTGTTCAAACGAAAGCAGGTGCCGCCCATGGTGATCCGGCACATCTATCTGTACTGCCTGGATACCGTGGGCCGCAATGCCCGGTTCGGCATCGGGGGCACCAGCAAATACGCCGTCCGCCTGGTGGGCAACTGGCTGGAATCCTATCGGTTCAAAGATTTTGCCGTGCGCACCGTGTTTCTGGAAAAAGAGGCGGTCCGCCTGGACTCAGACGGGCCGATTCAGGACTGCCTGGATCAGGGCGGGGTGGTGCTGTGCAATATTAGGCTCACCCGGAAGGAAGAGCATTATATCATGATCACAAAGATTGCGGATGACTGGGTGTACGGGTTTGACTCCTATTTCCGCACCGCCATCAGAGGAATGAAAGGACATGTCAGCATCCTGGAATCAGGGGACGGTCGGTCTCCCAATCTGAAAATCAGACTGTCATGGCTGGATCAGCCGGACTGCCGGCGGTTCTGCCTGGGGCCTGTGGCCCAGCGGGAGGCTCTGCTCATGTGGCGGATGACCTGATATGTCACATAGATGCCGGCCAGAGATCGTTTTTTATAGTTCCCATGGATTGATGAATTTCAGTTTTTCAATTCCGGTAAAATCTTTGACATTCCGTGTGGCCAAGGTCAGATCGGCAGTCAGGGCGATGGCTGCAATTTGTGCATCTTCTACACTTATCGGGCGCCCTTTTCGAGTCCTTTGTGAAACAATCAGTGCATAAACCTCAGCGGCTTCGCAATCAAAAGGCAGGCAGCGCATGGCAAAATCATTCTCAAACATCTGGGATGCCGCCCCCACCAATGCCCATTTCTTTTTTCCATCCGGTAGAAGCGCAAGTCCTAATAAAATTTCACTCAAAGTGACGGCACTGATCCAAATGTCGGTTTCGGGCTGATCATCAAGCCAGAAAACCACTTTAGAGTTGGGCATGGGCCGCATCAATTCAGATACGATGTTGGTATCCAAAAGGATCACAAGGGAGTTTCCAATTCAGATAATGTTGTATCACGCGGATAAGATCTTTGAGGCAGATGCAATTCAATACCACCCAATTCTGAAAACCGCTTGGCGATACGCGTGCCAATTCCTTTTGCGCATCGCTCTTCCAATAAATATTTCCTGAGAATTTGCCTGGCTTCTTCTTCCATTGATCGGTTATTTGCGGCAGCCACAATGCGTAATTTTACCTTAATGGATTCATCGATATTTCTTAACGTCAGACTGGCCATTTTAAAAATGCTCCCGGTTTTTTATTGGAATAAAAGATAATCATGCGTTCATTGTAATCAATGCATGCAAAGCCTGTCAATTGAAAAAATTGAGCGGTTTATCCGGAAACTAGCAGGATCTGCATATCCATGACATTGGTGCGGGTAGGGCCGGTGATCAGCAGATCATCCAGTGCCTTGAAAAAGGGGTAGGCGTTGTTTTCATTCAGATGCTTTTCTGCGGACAGCCCCAGGGCCTTTGCTCGGGACACCGTGTTTTCATCGGCAAAGGCCCCGGCCGCATCTGTGGGGCCGTCCGTGCCGTCTGTGCCCGCGGACAACAGCAGAATTTTTTCTTCCCCGGCCAGGGCCAGGGCACCGGCCAGGGCCAGTTCCATGTTCCGGCCGCCTGAGCCATTCCCTTTGATGGTGACAGTGGTTTCACCGCCACACAGCAGACAGGCCGGGGGTTTTACCGGCCGGCCGAACCGCCGGACTTCCCGGGCAACGGCGCACAGCACTTTGGCGGCTTCTTTTGCCTCCCCCTGGATCATGGATGACAGCACCACCGGCGTGAACCCCTGATTTTCCGCTTCTATGGCCGCAGCACTCAGGGCATCGGACAGGCTGCCCACCACCTGGTTCGTAACCCGGGAAAAGATAGGATCACCGGGTTTGGGCGTGTCAGGAATTAGGCCGTCTATGCCGGACCGGATATGGCTCCGGACCGGTTCAGGCACGGAATCCCAGATCCCGTGGCGCTCAAGAATGGCCCGGCACTCCCTGAAGTGTCCGGTGTCCGGGGCGGTCATGCCGGAACCGATGATATCCAGGTCATCGCCGATCACATCGGACAGGATCAGCGACACCACCCGGGCCCCGTTGGCAGCCGCGCACAACTGCCCGCCCTTGATTGTTGACAGATGCTTGCGGATGGTGTTGATTTCGTGGATCGTGGCCCCGCACCCCAAAAGCTGCCGGGTGGTATCCTGCTTGTCCGCTAAAGAGATGCCGTCCGCCGGTGCCGGGGTCAAGGCTGATGCCCCGCCTGATATCAGGCAGACAATCAGGTCGTCCTTTCCTGCTTCCGATACCATGTCCAGCAGGGCTGATGCGCCGGCCACACCGGCTGAATCCGGCACCGGATGCCCGGCCTCCATTCTCCGGCAGTGTTTCAGGGGCAGGCCGTGTCCGTATTTGGTGACCACTATCCCGTCGTGGATACGCGATCCCAGAATTTGTTCCACCTCACGGGCCATGGCTCCCGATGCCTTGCCGGCCCCGGCCACATAAATATGCCGGATCTGATCCAGGTCCAGGTCAATTCCCCCGATCCACAGCCGGCCGTCGGAAAGATTTAAATGCCTTGCCACACAGACTTCGGGCATCACCGCTCGAATTCCGGCGTCAAATATGGCTTTTGAAATTTTTCTCATTGGATTTTCAACATATTATCGTTTTGGCTTCGTCATCGGAAATTTCCGGTAATTGAATAATTTCAAGCGTTGGAGATCAGAATTTAGGGGGTGAAATAATCAGATAGAACCGGCACGGTTCATCCTGGATGTTTTGCAGTTTGTGGGGCACAGAACTGTCAAAATAAAGGCTTTCTCCGGCTGCCAGATCGATGGTTTCATTTTCGTACACCACCTGCATGCTGCCTTCCAGGACAATCAGGCATTCTTCACCGTCATGGGGCAGCAGGTCAGCGCTGGTGGCGCCCCCTTTTTCCAAAACACCGATATGGATGCCCATTTTTTTTTCCTGGTCAGAATGAATGATCTGATAAATCAGGCCGTCATTGGGAAAAACCGCCAGCCGGGACTCGTTCACTTTTACTTTTTTATGGGCCGGGGCAGAATAATCAAGAACCAGGAAAAACAAAGGTACCTCTAAACAAATGGCGATTTTTCTCAATGTTGACAGGGATGGATCCACTTTGGCGGATTCAATCTGGCTGAGCATGCTGGGAGAAATTCCTGCCTTGCCCGCCAGTTTTCTCAGAGACCAGCCTTTTTTCTCCCTGTATTGCTTGATTCGTTTTCCCTCTATCACCTGAACTGTCTCCATAGGGTTTGCCGCCTGAGTGTTCCAGTGGTCATATCAGCGGGTATCGGCCCAGTTTTCTGGCAGTGTCATACAAAGCCAGGACATTGTCTTCCGGAACATCCGCCTGGATGTTGTGCACCGAGCATATCACCAGTCCGCCGCCTGATCCAGCATTTTTAATCAGATGGGCCACTTCGTTTTCCACATCTTTGACCGTGCCGGACGGCAGCACCTGCTGGGAATCAATCCCACCCCAGAACACGAGCCGTTTGCCATACCGTTTTTTAAGGGATGCCGCATCCATGCCATGGGCCCGGACCTGGACCGGATTGAGGATATCAACCCCCACATCGATGAAGTCATCCAGAAGACTGGACACTGCGCCGCAGGAATGCCAGAAAACTTTTGCATCGGTTCTCTGCTTGATGAACCGGATGATTTTTTCCTGGCGGGGCTTGATAAATTCCCGGTATGTGGCCGGTGACATCAGCGTGGTTTTCTGGCCGGCCAGATCACCGCCCTGAATGATCACATCCAGGTATTGGCCGCACACCCTGAGTACATTATCCAACAATCGCATGTGTAAAGACAGGGTCTTGTCCAGCAGCGCGTGAACAAATTCTTTGTTTGCCACCATATCCATGTAAAATCGGTCCATGGCCCGCAGTTTCCAGGCTCGTTCAAACCAGGTCTCCCAGGCAAAACATCCCACCACACCGTATTCTCCTGCTTCAGCGAGTTGTCTGGCCTGTTCTTCTACCCCGTTAAGATATCCGGGATCATCCGGGTCCGGCCAGGTATGAGATGCCAGATCATCCACTGTGGCATTTCTCAGGGGGCTGTCAACCAGATTGTAATAAAGCGAATCCTCGGGCATGAGAAACCCGCATCCCCATTCATCCGTGACATACAGGCCTTTTTCCGTCCTTTGTGGTTCAAACCGCCAGAATTCGGAATCGCCAAGGTGAACATACCGGGTGTCCACTCCGAGCCGCTCCAGCACGTCTTCATCCGGTTTCACATTCTGCCGCAGCCAGTCAAATGCGACGGCTGTCCGCTGGATGCCCAGTTTTTTGAGCAGCCGGTCGTAGGTTTTGACACTGATGGTGGTCACCCACCCCCCCAGGTCCAGCGGGACACGGTCCGGTTCTTCATGGTTTATGGCGGCGGTGAATCGTTCTTTACTGTTCATTTTTACTCCTTGGAAAAATAGGATGCCCTGTGCCTATCCAAATACAATTTCCGGCAGCCACAGGACCAGCTGCGGAAAAAATGTGATCAATGTCAGCGAGATCAACAGTGGAATCAGAAACGGGGTCACTGCTTTCATAACCTGGCTCACACTCAGGCCGGATAAATCACTGAGCACATACAGGCCCACCCCGAACGGCGGGGTCAGAAACCCGATGCACACATTGAGTACTTCCACCACGCCCCAATGCACCAGATCGATCTGAAAAGCGGTCAGCACAGGCAGTATCATGGGGGTGAACACCAGAATGATGGCGCAGATATCAAAAAAACATCCGGCAACCAGAAACACCAGGTTCAGGATGATCAGCACCACCCATTGCTGGTCCGTGGTGGCCATAATAAAATCCCGGATAAGGGCCGGGATATTTTCCATGGTGACAATCCACCCGAACACCGAGGCCGCTCCCATGATGACCAGTATCAGAGCGGAGGTCACAGCCGAACCCACCATCATTTTCAACATGTCTTTCAATTGCAGGGTGCGGTAGACGAAAAAAGAGATGACAAAGGCATACACCACCGCCACAACTGCGGCTTCCGTAGGAGTGAAGATGCCGGTGACAATTCCTCCCAGAATGATCACCGGGGTCATTAAGGCCCAGACGGACCGCCTGAAACTTTTCCAGATTTCCGCCCAGGGAGCCCGGTTTGCATCGTAAGGATATTTGCGGCGGACTGCATAAAAATAGATGGTGACCATGATGGCGAGTCCCATGACCATTCCGGGGATGGCCCCGCCCACAAACAACCGGCCCACTGATTGCTCGGCGATCATTGCATACAGGATCATCTGGATGCTAGGGGGCATGATGGGACCGATAATAGAGCTGGCACCGGTCACGGCCACGGCAAAGGATTTGTCATACCCTGCCTTGGTCATCATGGGGATTTCAATCTTGCCCAGACCGGCGGTATCCGCGGTGATGGAACCACTCATGCCTGCAAAAATCATGGACGCCACCACATTGACATGGCCCATAGACCCTCGGATATGGCCCACCAGCGAACGAGACAGATTAAACATCTCTTCAGTGATCCGGCCGGAGTTCATGATATCCGCCGCCAGGATATACAGGGGCAGTGACAGCAGTGGAAAAATCTGCAGACTGCCCAGCATCCGATGGGCCAGTATGATCATGGGGATCTCTTTGAGGAATGTCACATAGAAAAGGCAGGATAAAAGCAGAGAAAACACCACCGGCACCCGCAGGGCCATCAGAATCATTAAAACCGAGATCAAAATGATGGCATTCATAAGACACAGCCCCGGTCCTGGTCCGCTGTTTCAGGAAAGGCGGTCTTGTTTTTCAACAGGGCAATCAGGTGCAGTATTTGGTAATACAGCATGATAACAAACCCGCAGATCATGGCCCAACCGAACCAGGATTCCTTTATCCGCAGTGCCGGGGTGGTGGCATGGGCCAGCCGGCCGGTAAGCTGCCAGCTCTGGTAGATCATGATACACAGCATGAGGATAACCAGTACGCCGGACAGGATTTTCATGAACCGGCCCACGGGGGCAGGGCAGATATCGCTGAACAGGGTGATGCACACGTTTTTGTCCTGACGCATCAGGATAGCCCCGCCCAGAAAGGTCATCCAGATCAGTCCCATCACCGCCACCTCTTCAGACCAGAACAGCGGGGCATTGAAGACATACCGCATGATCACTCCCACAAACAGAATGGCAACAACGGCGCCCATGATCAACCCGATGGCCCAATCCAGCAGCCCTGCCAGTTTCCGGTTCAACCCCTGTAAACCCATGATACCTCCCGGGTTATTTGTTTAGTTTTTCGAGCAGGCCTTCAGACCACAGACCGCTTTTTTCAAGTTCTTTGTGAACCATGCCGGCTTTCTGTGTCCATTTGTCCCGGTCGGCAACCGCAAAAGTGACCCCGGCCGTTTCCATCTGCTGCTGGGCTTCTGCTTCCAGACTCTGTCCATAATCCACAAACCATTCAGCGCATTCTTCGCTTGCCTGGCTCAATACTGCCTGGTCTTCGGGCGACAGCGTCTGCCATTTGATATCGGAAATCCAGGTGACGTCATAGAGCTGCATGAAATCCAGTTTGGTGCAGAAATCCAGCTGTTCGTAGAATTTTTCATCCCTTACCTGGACGATATTGTGAACCATGCCGTCCACGACTTTCTGGGACAAAGACAGATACACATCCCCCCAGGCCAGGGGAACTGCGGTAGCGCCCAGACCATTCCAGGTATCCACCAGAGCTTTTGCCTGCCAAACTCGCAGCTTGACGCCGTTCAGTTCTTCAGGGATCATGATTTGTCTTTTCTGGGTCCACAAATGAAAGGCCGGCCGGAATGCAAAGCCAGGCAATGTGCGGATACCGGTTTTTTTGCGCACCCTTTCTCTGACTTCTTTGATATATTCGCTGGATTTGAGTTCCTCTCTGGAAAACATGAAAGGCGTACCAAAAATTGCGTAATCCTTGTCAAAGGTATCCATGAACGATTCCGCTTCCTGAACGATATCAATGGTACCCATGCTCATTCCCTGGAGCAGCTCCTTGATGTTGCCCAGCTGCTGGGCCGGATAGATATCTACGGTGATTTTGCCACTGCTTTTTTCCTTTACCAGTTCTGCGAATTTTTGGGCTTTCATGTCAAGCATGCCACCGGGGGCCGTGATATGGGCCAGTTTCAGTACGACATCCTTGGCAAAGGCATTATTTGCAAACACCCCCACAACACAGATTAAAACGATTGCTAATACTTTTTTCATACTTAGTCTCCCTTCACAGAGTGTTAATAAATACTAAAAAGCGTTTATCTGGAATAATTTTATTTGTCAATATATTTTTATGAAAATGTCGGTTAAAAGTTTAATTTTTTTATATCTAATTGAAATTAAAATATAATTAAAAATTAGTAACCATATGTCGTGAATTTAACTGTTTAAATGAGATGAACAACGAATTGGAAGAAAGGGTTCGGTTCTTTTCAAATCCGGAACCAACTCATCAGCAGAATCTGCATGTCCGTGACATTGGCGCTGGAAATGCGCACCTGTTTTTTTATCCAGGCATCAGTGCCACTGCCCGGACACCTGCTTCAAATATGGCGGTTGCTGATTTTTTGAGTATCATTGGATCAGACCATCATCTAAAATCGGTTGAAAATAATACAGGGCAGTCCGTTCAACGGGACGGTTTCCCCGGGGAAAAACGATTCACCTCTTCAACGCCTTTTTCACCTTCACTGCGAGATCTTTGTTGGAAAAAGGCTTTTGAATGAAATGAACATCTGCATCCAGAACGCCGTGATGGGCGATGACATTGGCCGTATATCCGGACATGAAGAGCACTTTCAGTTTCGGGTATTCCGCCTGGAGTTTTTCAGCCAGGTCCCGGCCGTTCATCTCCGGCATGACCACGTCGGTGATCAGCAGATGAATTTCACCGTCATGTTCGTTTGTCAAAGCGACGGCCTCACCAGGGGTTTCCGCGGTTAGGATGTTGTAATCCAACTGTTCGAGGATTCTTTTAGTCAGCGTCAAAATGGAGGTTTCATCTTCAACAATCAGCACGGTTTCACCCGATCCGGCCGGAGTTTCTTCGGCTGAATCCGCTTCAATCCGTCGGACGACATCATCATGACGTGAGAAATAAAGCCGGAAGGTGGTCCCTTTTTCAGGTTCGCTGTAAACATTGATAAACCCTTTGTTTTGCTTGACAATGCCGTAGATCACCGACAGCCCGAGCCCCGTGCCTTTGCCGATGGGTTTGGTCGTGTAAAAGGGTTCGAAAATATTGTCCAGCGTTTTCCTGTCCATGCCGCGCCCGTCATCGCTGACAGCCAAAAGGACATATTCACCCGGAATAAATCCGGCATGGTCAGCACAATACGCGTCATCAAACCGGACGTTATCGGTTTCAATGGTGATTTTCCCTACATCAGAAATGGCATCCCGCGCGTTGACACACAGATTGACAAGGATCTGGTTCAGCTGTGAAGGATCCATTTTTACCGGCCACACCCCGGGTTTCGGTTTCCAGGAAAGGTCAATATCTTCGCCGATGAGACGGCGGATCATCTTGAGCATGCTCTCCACGGTTTCATTGAGATCGAGCACTTTCGGATCGATGGTCTGCTTTCGGGCGAATGCCAGAAGCTGCCGTGTGATATCCGTGGAACGTTCCGCCGCTGTCAGGATCTCCTGCAGATCAGCGCGCAGTTCATCTTCAGGATCTATTTTATCAATTCCTAATTGTGCATACCCGATGATGACACTCAGCATATTGTTGTAATCATGGGCCACGCCCCCGGCCAGCCGGCCCACGGATTCCATCTTCTGTGCCTGGAGCAGCTGGGACTGGAGCTTCTCATGTTCAGCCTCGATGTTTTTCCGTTCAGTGATATCAACGACCGTTGTGATGAAATAAAGCGGGTTTCCTTTGTCGTCACGCCAGATAGCGACACTGACATCGGCCCAGAGGAGGGTGCCGTTTTTGTGGACATAGCGTTTTTCGAAACGATCCGCCCGCTTCTCTCCGGCCAGCAGCGGGCGGATTATCTTGTCAGTCTTTTCAATATCTTCAGCCGGGGTGAGATCCTGCCATTTTTTGCCTTTCAGCTCATCCTGAGAATATCCCAGAAAATCGGCATAGGCTTTGTTGGCATTGATTTCCCCCGTGGGCAAAGTGATCGATTTGCCGACATTCGAGGCTTCGAAAATATACTTGAACCGGGCGAGGCTTTCCTGCAGGGCTTTGGTTTTTTCAGCGACCTGGCGGCGCAACAGCCACGACCATGTGACAGCGAGCAGGATGATAACCAGAAGCGGAATGATGACGATTGCCGAGTACCGGAGCGCATCGGCCAATGAGGTGGGCGTGTCCCGGTAAACGCGGAGCCACTTGTCATGGATTCGCCGGTATTCACCCGTGTTGTCCAACGCCTTCAACCCCTCGCTGAACTGGGCCAGCAATGCTTTTTGGTCCTTGGCCGAGGCATAGCAGTACTCGGCTGCAACAATTGTTTTTTTGCCAATGACCACATCTGACCAGCCGTGTTTGTTTGTCAGGTAATGGGCCGTAATCAAAGACACGAGTGCACAGTCGTGTCTGCCCTCCCTTAATTCGCGCAGCGCTGTTTCCTGATCAGACACGGCAACCACCTGGTTGTCCAGGTCGTTTTCGATGACAAAATCATGCAGAATATCGCCTTGCTCGACAACGATGCTTTTTCCGGAAAGATCCCTGACTGATTCCGGTGCCGGACCCTCGCCGTTTCTCACGACCGCCACATAGTGACTGACGGCGTGGGGCTGGGAAAAGTCGAATGTCAGATCCCGGTCCGGCGAATAAAACATGCCCTGCATCACATCGATTCTGCCGTTTTCCAGGGCCTCGAGCCGTTCTGTCCACCGGCCGAGCCGGATATCGATATTCAGGCCCATTTCATTGGCAATGGCCCGTGTCAGATCCACGTTGTATCCCGCGGGCTGACCGTTTTCATCCAGGAATTCATAGGGCGGAAAGTTCCGGTCCCCTCCCACAACGATGGGTCGATCCGAAGGCAGCTGCATGGCGGCAAACCACTTGGAATGAAGGTGACGATACGTGCCGTCCGCCATGACGATGGCCAGCCCCTCATTGAGCAGCGCAAGGGTGTCACGATCCCCTTCAGGAACGGCAAAACAAAAGTCCTGCTTGAACCCCTTGATCGGCCGCTCTATGACGTGCAGGTCCGTGAGCCCGGTTTTCTGTATCAGGCGCAGCGCCACCAGTCGCTGGGCCACCACGGCGTCATACCGGCCTTCGGACAGTTCCTGCAGGGCGATTTCAAACGTGGGGGTGGTATGAATTTCAAGCCCCCGATCCTTTCGTTTTAAGAATTCTTCGGCGTTATCTCCTTTCATCACAGCGACCCTGCGTCCGCGCAAATCAGAAAGATCCCTGATGCCGGTCTCATTGTCACGTACCACGATAGCCCCGTGCAAAGACATGTACGGCACTGTGAAATCAAACAATGCTTCCCGCTCAGGCGTGCGGCCGACCAGGGGAAGTGCATCGATTTCAGCGTGTTCCAGCCAGGTGCGGACGTCTGTCCACGGTCCTGTGCGAAAGGTGACATCCCGGCCCATGACGGCCAGTGCCGCACGCATCAATTCAACGGAGAAACCATTTGCTTTTCCATGTTCGTCAACAAAACTGAAAGGGGGATAGTCGACTTCCGCTCCTGACCGGATCGTTTGCCTGGCGGCGGTATCGGCTTCGCCGGCAAAAACAGGATTAGAATATGGGGAAATGAAACCAACCCCAATAAGAGCGGCTGCAATCCACAAGATACAATATACTGTTTTTAGGTGGTGTTTTTCTGTCATGACGTTTTTCCCGGCTATGCTTCCCTAAATTGACAAGCAATATGAAGTTGCCAGCTCAATCTATCAGACAGGGTACTGCTGGTGATAGGTAATGTCAATTGACTTGTCAGATGTCTTCAAAAAAGGACTGACATGTTGGAGGATACCGGTTGCTATTACATTTTTAAAATCATGAACACATACTCCCCGTCATTGAAATCAATGGTCAGGTTGGCGCCTCGGCCTTCGGCGTAACGGATCCAGAAGGGGCGATCCGATACCCCGCATTCATAGTCCGGATAGGATTCGCCGGTTTTGCTGTTTTTCCATGACAGGATCATGGGGGCATCGCATTTTTCAAAAGCCATGTCTTTGGCCATCTGCTTGGCGGATGAGAAATTGAAGGTATCTTCAGTGATAGTCATATGGATGGTTTCCGGGGTCTGGTTTTCCGGATTGATATGAATCTGAGCCATGTCAGGCCTCCTGTGAGGATAGGGTTTCCGGGACGGCGGCATGGGTACCGTGATTGCCCGTTTAATAAAAATGTAATACAACATGAAAAAATTGCCATGAAATATTTTTAAACAGGAGTAAAAGGATGATCGATTTTCAAGGACAGACCGCCCTGGTGACCGGTGCGGGTGCCGGCATCGGCCGGGCCTATGCCCTGGAGCTGGCCCGGCGGGGGGCGAACGTGGTGGTCAATGATATCGGCCGGACCCGGGACGGGCAGTTTTGTGCCGATGTTGTGAAAGATGAGATCCGGGCCGCCGGGGGGGAGGCTGTGGCCAGTCATGATTCCGTGGTCACGCTTTCGGGCGGGCGGCAGATGGTTCAGACAGCCGTGGACCGGTTCGGTGGGCTGGATATCCTGGTGAACAATGCCGGGATCCTTCGGGACCGGACCTTTATGAAGATGACGGAACCAGAGTGGGACGAGGTGATCAGCGTGCATCTGAAAGGCGCGTTCTGCGTGACCCAGCCGGCGTTGCAGCAGATGAAGCCGCAGCAGTATGGCCGGGTGGTGTTCACTGCCTCCACATCCGGCATGTACGGCAATTTCGGCCAGTCCAACTACGGGGCCGCTAAAATGGGGATCATCGGGCTGATGAATACCCTGAAGCTGGAGGTGACCCGGTATGGCATCCTGGTGAACACGGTGGCCCCAAACGCAGATACGGGCATGACAGAAGGGGTGTTTCCCGAGGATGTGGCCTGCCGGATCAAGCCCGGTTTCAACGTGCCTCTGGTGGTGTATCTGTGTTCCCGGCACAATCCGGTGTCCGGCAGGGTGTTCACCATGAGTGCGGGCTGGTTTGCCCGGTCCGCCATGGTATCGGGTAAAGGGGTGTGCATCGGGGATACCCGGCGGGACATTGCAGCGGAAGAGATCCGGGACCGGTTCCACGAAATCTGCACCATCGATCAGGTCCGGGAGTTTGACACCTGTGGGGAGATTTACAGTCTGGGCCGGCCTTTGACCGGGCGGTGAATTCGGCGGCATATCCGTGGGATTTTGCCGAACGCCTGTGAAAAAGCCGGTAAAAAGGCGGGTGGAAACGCCGGCAGAAACACGCTGGGGTGCCGGATCATCCTGCCGGCACCCCAAGTGGCGGTTTTCAGTTGCCCAGTGTATCGGCGGCAACGTCTTTTTCCAGGTGTTCATTCCATTTTTCGCCCCAGAGATCCGGGACGGTTTCTTCCACCGGCACAATGGACTCCCAGCTGATGCCGATTTCCGTGAAGATGTCTTTCAGGTCCTCTTCGGAAGGGGCCAGCCAGAGGCAGTAGCGAACCCCTTTTTCGTCATTGTAATAGGTTCGGACCCAGGTGGCGCTTTCCACGGCCGCCAGTTTCCGCCAGTTTGCCTGAACTTCCTCGCAGTTGATGCCGGGATTGTTGTGAACCATCATGTATTTGTTTAATTTACTCATGGCTGCTCTCCTGTGTTTTGGGTTTTTGTCGGGTGTCGTTCATTGACGTTGACAATACTAAGTACAACAAGCATGCCACAAAAAAAGGAAATACTGATAAATGTATCATAACTATTTGATATTAAATTGTAATTTATTTTATATCGTCACATCTGCCCATGGTAATTGTTTAAAATTGACATCTGAACAACCGTTACTTATAATGGGTTAACCGTCAAGTGGCGCCACCGCGGCGCCACTTGACCCCCTTAATCAGAAACCGGATGATCAGCCCATGAAACATATCCACCAGGAAATTCAGAAAAACGAACTGGTCAAACTGCTGCTGGAAGCCATCGGAGACGGCGTTTTCGTGCTGGACCCCCATGGCCGGATCGTGGCCTGGAACCCGGCCATGGAAGCCATCACCGGGTATGCATTCCAAGAGATCAAAGGAAAGCATTGCCGCATTCTGAAATTCAACCAATGCTTTGGCCGGGACCGTCCCTCGGGCATCACAGACTGCGGGATTCTGAAAACCGGCAGGGTGGTGCCCGCAGAATGCCTGATCACCCACAAGCTCGGACATACCCTTTCCATCACCAAAAACGCCCGGGTCATTAAAGACACCCGGGGGGAAATCATCGGGATTGTTGAAACGGTCACGGATCTGACCGAGCTGAAAAAAACCCGGCTGAAGATGGAGGAAGCCACCCGCCGCTTAGGCGAACTCAACCGGCTGGGAGGGATCATTGCCAAAAGCCGGGTCATGCAGAACGTATTTTCCTTTATCAAAGCCTCGGCCGCCAGCGACACCTCCATTCTGATCCAGGGGGAAAGCGGTACAGGCAAAGAACTGGTGGCCGGCGCCATCCACTCCATCGGGGAAAGGCGGGACCAGCCCATGGTCACGGTCAACTGCAGTGCCCTGTCTGAATCCCTTCTGGAAAGCGAACTGTTCGGCCATGTCAAAGGGGCATTTACCGGGGCCGGCCAGGACCGGATCGGCCGGTTTGAGCAGGCGGATGGCGGCACCATATTTCTGGATGAAATCGGGGAGATCTCCCCGTACATCCAGGTGAAACTGCTCCGGGTGCTCCAGGAAAAAGAGATCGAACGGGTGGGCGACTCCCGGAAACGCAAAGTGGATATCCGGGTGATCACCGCCACCAACAAAGACCTGAAATCCCTGGTGGATGCAGGAACCTTCCGGGAAGACCTTTATTACCGGCTCAAGGTATTTCCCATTTTTCTGCCGCCGCTGCGGGAACGCAAAGAAGACATTCCGCTGCTGATCCGTCATTTTATCGATCTGAACGACAAGACGTCCGGTAAAGCCGTCACCGGCATGACAAAACAGGCCATGCAGGCGGTCATGGATTATCACTGGCCGGGCAACATCCGTGAACTGGCCAATGCCGTCGAACATGCGTTTGTGCTGTGCACGGGCCGGGAAATCGTTATCGAAGACCTGCCCCTGGAAATCAGACACGGGAATGCCGGCCCCAAAGATGGGACACCCCCGCCGCCGTCAGCCCCTCCGGGGGTGTCCGTGCCCAGACCCGGACACCGATTGACCCGGGAACGCCTGGTGGCCATCCTGCATGCGGCCGGGTGGAACAAGGCGGAAGCAGCCCGGCAGACCGGATTGAGCCGGGCATCCATCTGGAAATACATGAAAAAATGGGATATCCCCATGCAGCCGGAATAAGCGGATAAGGAGAAACAGGTCATGATTTCCATTTTCGGGATTGCGGTTTCATCCCTTGAATGATGAACGTCCGTTCGGTCTGCCGATTCCGCACATGAGAGGACGAGTATTCTCATCGCCGGTTGATCCTGGCCAGAACGTCCTCTGCCGGGGAGGCTGTGAGCAACCCTTTTTCGTATGCTTCGATCCTGGATTCAACCTCTTCTGTCCAGGCAGTATCGATATGATTGTCCTCTGAGACATCGAAACTCTGAAAAAGACGTCGAATCAACTCAGCCCTCTCAATGGGCGGCAGGGCCAGCGCATCATTGAGCACTCTCTCGATTATAGCTGTCATATAGTCCACCTCGCCGTTCTTTTGATTTTATTTAAGTATAGCCGACAACACGCAGCTTCGCAACCCGGATTTGTGATGGCGAACACTGCATTCCAGGGGCGGCATGCCCCTCGCCGTTCCCTCGACGTGAACGTTTTGTACATCTGTTTTTCCAAATAAAAAAGTTGTCACCACCGGCCTTTGGTGCAACGGATCCGGAAAAGGGGTGTGATGGTATTGAATTTTTTCCGGCAGTTGTGTAAAATAGGGCTGAATAAAATATTGAAACTGCAAAGGAAAATCAGATGCCGGAATCCAATGAATTTCTTGAAGGAATTCAAGAAGACCTGAAACAGATCGTCCAGCCCTTTCAAAGGGATCTGAACCAGAAACAGAAAAAAGCGGATTTTATCCAGCTGTGCATCCGGTGTGCAGGAAGAGATGATTTTCTTCGCCTGGATGAACTGCTCCGAAGTAAACCGGCGGAGGAGATCTGCCGGGATGAGGTCCTGGCATCCTGCGGCCCTGTGTTCGAGGCCCTGGGGACCTATGCCCACGAACAGGTGGAACGTTACCGCATGGATCTGATCGATGATTTGACCCGGCAGTGCGAAGAAGCCGGGCTGTCCGTAGAGATGGATTTTCCCCGGTTTACCGTGTTGAAAGGCATTGACGGGGAGATCGATTTCAGCAGCCGCACCACCAAGATCAATAAAAAGGTGCTCAAATCCATCGACCCCCGGCGGATCCTCACCGCAGTGCTCCGGCTGAAAAAACAGCTGTACGATTCCCCCTATGATCCGGTGCAGTTCATCGATTCCCTGTGCCGGGTCTACCTGGAAATTCTGGAAAAAGAGGACCTGCAAGCCGGACGGCCCGTGCCCATGCAGACTTTTTACCTGGCCTATGTGATTTCTCTTCAGCCCAAAACATTTTTCCAGAACATGGACAAGGGGAAATTCAGAGGGTACAGCCAGGACCAGTTCTCCGTGGACCTGTGGCGCTATTTTCAGTCCGGCACCGGGGGGACCTCGGACGGTTATGACCTTCAGCTCACCCCGGGTCGGAATAAAGCCCTGTGGCTTCTGGACCCGGAAGGGGAACTGCGCCAGATCACGGCCATCTCCTTTCACAATAAACAGGCATCCGTGTCATGATCTCTCTGGAAGCCCTCGAAGCGTTAGAGCCGTTCCAGGCCCGATCCATCATCGAGGAGCTGCGCAAGGGAAGCGTGCCTGTGGAATATGTCCCGGTATTCACCGTGGGCCGGCAGAAGTGGCTGTCCTATATTGAGGATGATCTGGACAATTATATCGCAAAGGGCGGAGCCAAGGTGCGGTTCATCAGCGGGGATTACGGGGATGGAAAAACCCATTTCATGTCCGTGGTCCGGCACCTGGCCCTGGAAAAGGGATTTGCCGTCTCCTTTGTGGTCCTGACACGGGATGTGCCCATCCATAAATTTGAAACCGTTTATCAGGCTGTTGTTCGGCAGCTCAGGGGAAATTTCACCGGCACCGGGATCCGGGCCCTGCTGACCGCATGGCTGGACCAGCTGGAACAGGCCCCGGGCAAAGGACAGGGGCCGGATGCCGGGCAATCTTACCAGGCCTTGGCCGGGCAGTTTAAAGAGATCCCGGGAATGGACATCAGTTTCGCCAATGCCCTGGCCGCCCTGGTTCACAACCGGTTTGACCCCTTGGCGGAAGGGGAGGACAAAGCCCTCAGGGATGCGGACAGCGAAATTCTCATGCACTGGTTTGAAGGGGGCAAGGTCACCAAAAAGGAACTCAAACCCTTTCAGATCTATGAGTTTCTGAACAAGGGCAATGCCCGGCAGTTCATGAATTCTTTGATCCTGTTTCTGCGCCATACAGGCCACCAGGGGCTGATCCTTCTCATGGACGAGATGGAGACGGTGGTGACCATGAGCACAACCATCCGTAACGCCGCCTATGAAAATGTCCGGCTGTTCATCGACAACAGCGAGACGGCCCAGTATCTGCACCTGTTTTTTTCCATCATCCCGGATGTGCTGCTGTCGGAAAAGGGGTTTAAATCCTATGATGCCCTGTGGAGCCGGGTCCGGTCCATCGGCGATGCAAAGCGCCTCAACTATCGGGGCGTGCTGGTGGACCTTCACCAGACCCCGCTTCAGACCGAAGAACTGCTGGATCTGGGCCGGGCCTTGCGGACCCTGCACGGCACCTCCTTTCGCTGGCATCCCGAAGAGATGGTCACAGACAGCGTGATGGAGCAGATCTGCGACAGCCAGAAACGGATGGGGGTGATCAGCGAGGTCCGCCTGTTCATCAAGCAGCTGATCAGCATCCTGGACCTGGCGGAACAGGGCACGTCTCCCAGGGACATGGACATGGCGCGCCAGATGGTGGAAACCCGGCAGCAGATGGAAGCGGAAAAAATGAAACAGATGCAGCCGACCTGGGATTCTTAAGCCATGATGGACCATATGGATGCCCCGTCGTTCAGGACCCTTGTCAACGGCACAGACAATTTTTCTCTCCGGCGGGCCGTGGAGCGGATCAGGGATGGGCTGTTCGACCCGTTAGGGGTTCAATGGCTCACCTCGGGCAAACAAAAGCTGGACCAGGTGTTCGACCAGGGCGTGGCCCGGCTTGAAACGGGCCAGCCCTGCCATGTGTGCATCTGTGGGGCTTATGGACAAGGCAAATCCCACAGCCTCGCCTATCTCAAACAGCGGGCCCTGGCTGAAAATTTCGTGGTCAGCAGTATCAATCTCGATCCGCGGCAGACCCCGTTCCATGATTTCAAAGCCGTGTACCGGGCGTTGATGGGGGCCATGACCTTTCCGGACGGGCAGAACAGCGTCACAGATGTCTGGAAAAAGGCAGCGGATCACTGGCTGAATCAACCCGGCAACCGGGACAAAACCCTCGAAGATCTCATCCCCGAAGACCTGCCCCACCGGTTCAGGGCTATTCTGGCCGCCATGGCATCTCCCAACATGGATATTCCCCCGGCCAAACGGAAACTCAAAAAGCACGGCCGGTTCAGGCCCCGGGAATTTCCATGGATCCTGAAAAATGCCCTCATGGGAAAGGAGATTCCGGCCCATCGTCTTCAGGCGGTCTTCCATTACCGCCAGGTGCCGTTTTACAAAGACCACTCCCTGGTCTGCAACGATCCGGCTCAATATTTGGTTGCCGTCAAGGGGCTGGCCCGGTTGTTGAAGAAGATGGGATACAGGGGCTGGATGGTGTTGTTTGATGAGGGGGAATCCATCGGACAGACCCGCATCACCAGCCGCAGCAAAAGCTATGAACTTCTCCATAAATTCATCTGTCCCGACACCGGAAGCCGGGGTCTTTTCCCGGTGTTTGCCTTTACCCATGATTTTTTCACCCTGGTGGCGGAGGAACCCTATGACCGGACCCGGGCGCCCAGGGGATGGAAAAGCAGCTCCGCAGCATCGGGACGGGAAAACAGCCCCGCAGCGCCGGAACCGGTCCCCTGCTTTGCGCGCAATTACCACAGGGCCTGGAAGCAGGATCTCAACATCTACCTGCTCCAGGATCTGTCGGCCCGGGACTGGCAGGACCTGATCCGCAGGCTCGTGGTTCTCCACGGCAACGCCTATGCATGGGAACCGGACAAAGAGACCCTGAAACAGGAAGCTGCCCGGGTCCTGTCCAGGCACGGCCGGGCCGAATCCCGCATGAAACTGCGGCTTCTGGTCAACCACCTGGACCTGGAACAGCAGAAACAACCCTGCTGATTCCCATGGTCCAGGCCCCCGATCCACTGTTACTGCTGCCCAACACCTTCCGGCCCTTTTACGGATCATTCACCCATCTGCACCCTGTCCAGGTGCAGGTCATCCAGCCCATCCTGGCGGGAAAAGACCTGATTCTCCAGGCCGCCACTGGTTCCGGGAAAAGCGAAGCCGTGCTGGCCCCCTGCCTGGAACGGGTGATCGCTTCAGGCAGGGTCCACGGGGTTTTGTACATCATTCCCACCCGTGCCCTGGCAAAGGACCTGATGCGGCGGTTCGAATCCATGATTACCGAGCGTCTGGGGCTCACCCTTGCCATCCGCACCGGAGATCTGAAACGGGCCGGGAAAAAACGGCCGGATATCATGTTCACCACCCCGGAATCCCTGGATGTGATGCTGGGAAGCGCCAATAAAGGCCTGAAAAGATTTTTGTCCCGGGTGGGCACGGTGATCATCGACGAAGTCCACCCCCTGGTCCACCAGTACAGGGGGCGGCACCTGGCTTTTCTGTTCACCCGCCTGTCCAGAAGAACCCGGGCACCGGTCCAGAAGATCGCCATGTCCGCCACCATTGCCCGGGTCAGGGAGGTGATGGATTTTTTCGATTTCAGACCCGAAGCAACATCCATTGCCGTCAACATAGATCGCAGAATTTCCGCCCGCCTGGTTCATTTCAAAAACGGCGATACCGAGATGATTGCCCTGCTCAACGACCTGTACCATGCCTGGAACTACAAAAAAATTCTCATCTTCTGCAACAGCCGGTCCGCATGCGACCGGCTCTCGGGTATCCTGGGCCGCTCCGGAGTGTTCCGGAATGTCACCGAACTCCATTACTCCAACCTCAAGCCCCGGGAACGCAAAAAGGCAGAGGACCGGTTCCGGAAAAACCCGCATGCCCTGTGCATTGCCACCAGTACCCTGGAACTGGGGATCGATGTGGGGGATGTGGACGCGGTCCTGTTGTTTGAACCCCCAGGGTCTGTATCTTCCTTTCTGCAGCGCATCGGACGGGCCAACCGCCGGGAAGGTGCTATCAATTTCTGGGGGATCTGTTCCGGAGAATCCGCCGGCACCCAGGTGGTCCGCTTCCTGGCGCTGCTGGAACTGGGACGAAAAGGCAAAATCGAGGCACCGGTTCCCAAGGAACTGCCAAGTGTCCTCAGCCAGCAGGTGATCTCCTGTCTGTATGAAAAAAAAGAGATCTCCCTTGGTGCAATGCAATCCCTTTTCCCGGACAAAAAAAGTCTGCTGTCCACCATTTTCACATCTCTTGAAAAAAAAAGATGGCTTCGTCCCTGTCCCCGCCCCGGCCTGGTCCGGGGGGGCTGGCAGTACCGGGACCATTTTCTGGCCTATAAGATATGGGGAAATTTTCCCGAGACGGAAAAAGAGTACCTCCTGGAGGTCTCCGGGGAAACGGTGGCAGACATCCCCCAGTCCATTGTCTCCCAGATGGATGCGGGAGACCGGGTCCATCTTTCGGGCCGGCGCCTTGAGATTCTGAAAATCCAGGCAGAAGGGGATCCCGGGAAAGTGGTGGCATGCCCATGGGCCGGAAAGGGAGAAAAAGACCTGGTCTGGTCGGGTCTGGGGCCGCGTGTGTCCTATGAAGTGGCCCGGGCCATGAAGCAGATCCTCACTTCCGGTGCCATGCCCGATGACAGCGGCCTGATGACCCGGACCAGACAATTGCTCCGCCATGAACAGGCGTTTCATGCAAAACCGGTGGTACTGGCCAACGGCATCGCCGTGGTCCCGGGCAGGAAGGCACGGTTTTGTTTTTGCACCTTTCTGGGTGCTGCCGGCAACCTGGTGCTGGAATGGGCCATCCGGGACCATTTCCAGGATGAGGACCTGGAGATCGCCTCCAGTGAAACCGGGGTGGAATGTTCCCAATGGATCCGGTTTGAAACACTGACCCTGCCCGTTGAAAAAAACGCCTTTCATGCCTGGATCGCATCCCACTTCAAGTCGGTCCGGGGCCTGGTTCCCCTGAGCATTTTCTGGAAAACACTGCCCATGGCCCTGATGGTGGAAGAGATCGCTGATTTTTTCTTTGACCGGCGTGTGGCAGAGGCTTTTGCCCGGTATCTTGCATCCAGCTCGGATATTGTTTCCGGTGATATGGCAGATTTTGCAGGGCCTCACCCTGCTGTGGAAAAGGCGGATGAATCCGCAACCTGGGAAATCGATGCCGGTGCATCACTGCTGGACAGAGAAAAACAAAAAGTGCCGGCATCAGAGGCGTTTCCTTTTTCATCTCCCCGGTGGCAACGTTCCTGTTTCGAGCCCGGCCGCCCCCTGACCGCCACCATGGTCAGCGATTATTTTTATTTCGGCCAGTGCGGCCGCAGGTTCTGCCTGAAATACCTGGGCCTGGACCACCCGGTTCAGGATCAGGACGGCCTCATGGACCTTGCCCGGGACCAGGGTATCCGCCACGAACAGACCATGCTGGCATCCCTTGAGGAACAGGGGGAAATCCTGGTCGCCCCGGCACCGGAAGGGCCGGGTGGATCCCTTTGGGAATCGGGCCTGAGACTGCTGGAAGAAACAGTAACACAGCTCATTGCCGGAAACGGGCCGTCCGCCCGGCGGGTGTGGATCTCCCAATGCGGTCTTAAAACAGGCCTGCTGGTGCCGCAATTTCCTGACATGGATGCTGTGGGGATCCCGGACCTTCTGAAGCTGTCATTGGAACCGGTGGATGACGGATCCGGCACAGACAGGGGCGGGCACCCGGTGGTGATCGAAGTTGGCGACATCAAGCGCAGCCTTGATCCCCGGTATCATCAGAAATGGCAGGTGGCGTTTTATGCGCAGGTTCTGGAAAAAATGATAACAGAGCGGAGGATTCCGGCCCGGGTCTCGCACTGGGGATTCATCGTTTCACCACAAACCAGGGACCGATCCCTGACAGCCGGGAAGATCCACAGGTTCGATTTAATCCCTTTCCTGGCCGCCTTTCCCGGCCTGTGTCACACCCTGGGCCGGATCCTGGCAGACCTGCCGGCCCATGCAGACCACCGGCTTCAAACCCGCTGCACGGCCTGTTCCGGGTTTTCCGGCTGCTATGCCGGGGCCCTTGTCCGTGAGGAAATCCAGTTTCTGCCCGCATTGACCCGGGGAGAACTGATGGCACTGAGGCAGCTGGGCTGCACCACCCTGGAAAAGACCGTCCGGGTATTGGAAAACATGACAGATGGCGGTGAGGAAGGCCCTTTGGCCATGAAACCCCGCATTTCCCCGGGACGGCAAAAGAAACTGGCAGGATGGTGCCATGCCTTTTTAACCAACCGCATCCGGCTTCACGAAAAAAAGACCCACCTGTTTCCGGCCAACCTTTCCAGGATTTTTTTCATCCATGTGGAAACAGAGCAGCTGAGCGGGCAGCCCCGGGTCCTGGGGTGGCAGGTGTGGGAGCCGGATACCCGGCAGGTGGTTGAATCCCGGGTATGGACCATGGAGAGCCATGATGCGCGTTGTAAGGTGTGGAAAATCTTTGCCGGAAAATTGGCACAGCATTGGGAGGAAAGCATCCATTCAGGTTCGGGACCCCATATTTTCCATCTGGGTTCCCAATCTCGCAGAGCACTGGTCCAGTGGGCCGGGCAGGCACCGGAAAATTCATGTCTTTTTCTCTGTCAGACCCAGCCATCGCCGTGGACAGATCTCAAACAGGTATTGACCCGCCATTTTACCCTGCCGGTACCGGGTGCACTCTCTTTTTATTCCCTTGGCCATGTGTTTGGATGCAAACACTCTCTGACACCGCCTTTGACCCTGTTCCACCAGAGCGGCAACACAGCCGGAGACCCGGCGGCCCTGGAGGTGAAACAGGGTCTTGCCGTCATGGCAGATATCTTTGAAAAAGCGGTGTTGCGCCTGGAAAGCTGCTGGATCCGGGAATGGCCGGCCAAAGACCGGACAGATAAACAGGTGGCACCCTATATTACTTTTATCCAGGAAGAAAGCCGGTTAAAAGACGCGGATATCCAGATGCTCCAGGAACAGCCCCTGGCAGAACGGATGCAGCGGTTCCGGTCCCTGGGATTTCTGAAATTTCACCATGCCCGCCTGGATCACGACGGGCGGTTTCTCCATATCTTTAAACTGTCGCCCCGAACCCTTCCGGCCAAGTTCCGCCAGGGGGATTTCCTCAAACTGGTGCCCCACGGCATGGCCGATATCCAGGGCGGATTTCCCGTCATCCTGGCTGAATATGACATGGAAGCCGGAGAGGTGGGGCTCCTTTCCCGGTCCGGCAGGCTGCAGTGCCACAAAGAACTGTTCTATTCCCTTGAAGAGGATATGGACGACTGGAACCGGGAAAAGATGGTCCATGCCGCCACTGCCCTGTTTTCAGATGAAAGATATTGCCATGTCCGGCAGCTGCTGGCAGGCGATGCCCTTCAAAGGCAGCCGGCATCATCCCTTGACTGGGTGAAACAATGGCTGTCCCGGGATGACCACGGGTTGAACCCTGCCCAGCAGCAGGCCCTGATGCTGCCGTTTCAATACCAGACCAGCCTGATCCAGGGACCGCCCGGCACCGGGAAAACCCATCTTTTGGGGTGGATCATCATCGCCCTGATACTTGAGGCCCATGATGCAAAAAGACCGCTTCGCATCGGGGTCAGTGCCCTGACCCACCAGGCCATTGACACGGTGTTGAAAAAGGTGGTGCTTCTGGCCGACCAATATTTGCCAGGTATGTTCCCGGGCCAGTGTGTCAAATGGGGGGAAAACAGATCCCCTGAAACCAACCCGTCCGCCCCTGGTGGAGAAAACGGAAATTCCGGGAACCTGCCTGCCCCGGCTGTGGAATATCTCAAGGATGCCAGTGACCTTCCGGCCCGGCCCTGGCTGATCCTGGGCGCCACCGGATACGGGTTTTATTCGCTTTTCAACAGCAAAGACAAGGGATTTCCTTTGGCCCTTGACTGGATCATCTTTGACGAAGCCTCCCAGGTGCCGGTCCCCCAGGCCCTGCTCAGCCTGATTTACGGCAGAGGAAACTTTTTGTTCCTGGGGGATGAAAATCAGCTTCCCCCCATTGTCATGGGAACCTACGACGATGAAGAGAACAGGGAGGAAGGAAAGGACAGAGAAAACGGAAAGGACGGGGTTCGGTTCAGCGGTTCCATCCTGTCCAATATCTGCAACCAATATCCTGGGTGCCACCAGGTCACCCTGAATACCACCTATCGGATGAACCGGGAAATCTGCGCGTTTCCTTCCAAAATCTGGTACAGCGGTGTGCTTTCTTCGGCCCCGGGCGTGGACCGGGCACGGCTGTGCCCGGGGCCTGTCAAGGAAGAATATAAGGACCCCTTGGGTGACGGCCCGTGGTTCAGCCGGATCCTGGATCCGGAGAAACCGGTCACACTGGTATTGACCGACCACCAGGGATGTTCCCAGAAATCGGATGAAGAGGCAGATCTCATGGCCGCACTGGCCTGCCGCCTGATATGCGGCCACGGCTTTCCCCCGGACCGGATGGCCATCATCACCCCCCACAGGGCCCAGAACAACGAAATCCGCAAACGGCTTTCAAAGATGATCTCAGACACGGGTCTGACTCCGAAGGGCTTTCAGCTCCCCCTGGTGGACACGGTGGAGCGGATCCAGGGGGCAGAGCGGGATCTCATCCTCTTCGGGTTGACCGCATCGGATCCGGATCATTTGACCAGTGAATTTCTGAACAGTCCCAACCGGCTCAATGTCGCCATGACCCGGGCCAGAAAAAAGCTGATCATCGTCGGCAGCCAGGCCTTTTTTTCAATGATCCCCCATACGGAATCCCTGCTGGCGAAAAACAGCTGTTTCAAGCTATTGTTGTTCCATTGCCGGGAAAGTAATGCGGTTTTTTCAGACGTGAACTGCCGTTGCTCAAAGGAACACCTTCAACATTCATCAGGCATTGGCATTTTTTGAAAAAATAAAGATGCAAAAAAGGCTTGATTTTTTAATCGATAAACGGTTTAAATTCAAATGGTTTTATTTGCTTTTTCATTTTTCAATTTTTTATAGAAAACAAGCGGATGCCAATATGCACTATACGGAAATGGGAACCGACCAGGCCAGAATATTCATCGATGCTTCTCAACTGTATGATGCATTTCGGGAGGCATACCGCAATGCGGTGGCTTACCGTGGCGGGATGCATTGGAAAAAATCAAAAGGCAAAGAGTACCTTTTCCGGTCCCGGGGGAGGGTATGGCGCGGGGAAAAGTTTAGGCCCGAGGTCCCCGGAATTTTATCGACGATTTGTTGCGCAAAGCCGATAAAACCTTCGAGATATTTCGTGAGTAGCGGTTTCGTGTGGTGAATTAAGATGGCTTTATGGTTGAACTTGCTGAAAGCCATGCCTTCACGAATGACAGACAGCGATACACAGGAGGAAGATATGACTGTTAAAAAATTAATGAGAATCATACCGGGGCTTATGGTTACCATCAGTGCATTGCTTGGGCTGCTTCACTCACCGTGGTGGTTTGCTCTGACGCTTTTTGTCGGGTTGAATCTGACTCAGTCCGGATTTACGGACTTCTGTCCGTTGGAAAAGATACTCAGAAAACTCGGATTTTCTGAACAGTAACATATATTGGACATCTTATCATGATCGAGAAACCGGCTTGTCAGCCTCAATCCTCTCTATTCTGCGTCAATCCAATTTTTTAACCGCAAGCCCTCGACTCTTGCAAACTCTCTCATGTTGTTGGTGATCAGGATCAAAGATTCACTTCGGGCATGCCCTGCAATGTGCAAATCATTGACCCCTATTGGCGTGCCTTTCTTTTCTAAATCCGCTCTGATATTTCCATAGTGGGCAGCGGCGTTGTCGTCATAAGGCAAAACCTCCAAACGGGATACAAAGTCCTCAACTTTGCGCAGGTTGTGGGAAATCATAGCGCTTTTTTCAGCACCATGGAATAATTCTGCCAACGTGATTGAGCTGATACACATGAGTCCGGCATGGGCGTTAAAAATGTCTAATAATTCAACGGGTCGTCGCTTGATCACATAAATAACAATATTGGTGTCCAGCATATACTTTAACATCAAAAAGGTTCCCTTTCAGCCTGGTCTTGAGAAGCACGTTCCGTCATAAAGTCATCAGACACACCATCTTCAGAAAGAAAAAAGCTGTCCCATCTATTTTCTACGGGTGAAAGTACACGGTCTTTACCGATAACACGTACGACAACTTTTTTCACATTTTCGGGAAACCTGCTGCCAACAGGCAATCTTACTGCCTGGGTTCTATTATTTACAAAGACGGTTCCCATATCCATAGCGCAATCTCCTATATTTAATTTGCTGTATATATGAAGTATATAGCATCGGTATGTATATAGCAAGAGTATATAGTACTCCTTGAACAGGAATCGTAAAACTTGACCACAAAATTTGACCATGTTAAATTGTATAAAAACAGGAGGTGATGGCATGACTCAAACGATTTCGATCTCGGAATTCAAGGCAACCTGTCTTAAAATCATAGATCAGGTAAAAAACACGGGGATATCCGTTATCGTCACCAAAAGAGGGAAACCCTATGCATTGGTGACCCGGCCGCCGACTCCGAAAAACAATGGATCCTGGATCGGGAGCTACAGAGATCAGATAAAAATTACTGACGATATTCTGGAACCGGTTGTTGATGAAAAAGAATGGGATGTGTTGAAATGAATCTGCTGCTGGACACACACATCCTGTTATGGAGTCTCACTGGTTCCGATAAATTGCCGGATGAAATGAAAAATGCTCTGGAAGATCAAACCAATACCCTTTGGCTGTCCCCTATTACCACGTGGGAAATTTTGATGCTTCATGAAAAAAACAGGATCCGGATTGATCATGCCGATCCGGTTAAATGGATCGAAATGGTGCTGGGCAGTATCCCTTTCAGAGAGGCGTCTTTGAATCATGAAGTGGCAATTCAAAGCAGACAGGTGAAATTACCGCATCAAGACCCTGCGGATCGATTTCTTGTTGCCACTGCATTGGTTTACGACCTGACATTTATGACAGTGGATCAAAAGATTCTTGATTCTGACCGGTTTGAGATTTGTTTTAAATGATGCCGGAAAACAAAACCATCCTGCTGACCATACTCGGCACCATTTAGGAAGTGTTCCTGGAATTGATCGGTTTTACCAGCTCCCAGACTTAACCCTATTGGACTGCTCCAATACGGCTGGTCTTTTTCACCGGTTCAGCAATGCGGTGATTCCGTCTTTTTTATGTTCAACCGGCCGGTGGATATGGGTTTTTCTGCCCTGTTCCATGCCCTGGCGGAACGCGTTTTCATCCATCCGGAACGATGACCGGTTTTTGGTCAACCGGGGAAACAAGCGCGTTTTTTCACGGTTGTTTTCAACCCGGGACTGGACCCGCAACGCCCTGACGGCCGCGATGGGCAGGGAGGTGTCGCCAGGGAGGGCGCCACCCTCCCGGGCCTTGAACATCATTTCATGGTTGGATTGGATGCCTTTTATGAAGCCTGAATCAAACGCCACTTTCCCGGTGCGCTGGCCGGCGTGTTTTTTCCGGAAATCCTGCCATAATTTTCCGGAGGTATCCAAAAGAAACCGGTACACATATTCAGCCACCACCAAGGCTTCTTTTTTGCCGATCAGGACTCCGGCCCTGTATTCTTCATCGGTTTGGGCATCATAGATGGTGGCGGTCACACAACTGACAAAATAGAATTCCTCCAGAAATTTCAGAATCAGTTTTTCTATGGTTTCCATGCGTTTTTTGCCGCTGTGAAGATATAAATATCGGATGTCTGACGCATTGGTGTCCTCTTGGTCAATCCGGTCCAGATTGTATTTGTTCAGCAGATAACTGGCTTTTCTGGATGCGGCCCGGGCTTCTGATTCATTGCTGGACTGCCCCAGTGCCAGCAGTTTTTCCACCCGCCGCAGCAGGGTTTGTGCCTTTCCCGGCAGGGTTCCCTTGAAGGCTGCCAGATGTTCCTTTCGGGGACTGCCGAATCCCGCAAACGCCGGGTGGACCCCCAGGATGTCACAGGCGGTTTTAAATCCTTGTCCATGAACGTCGGCATTATCCAGGTATTCGCTGACATATTGATGGGCCATTTCATGTTTGAAAATTTCCAGTACGATTTCCCAGGAATTGTTTTCGATCAAGTGCCTGGAAATGGAAATGGTCTGGTTGGCTGAGGTCCAGTATCCCAGCCGGTTTTTACCGCCAACGATGGCCACCACGGGCGTCGCCAGGGAAACGCGCCGGTGATAACAGATATCGTCATGTTCTCTTTGCAGCTGTTTTGCCCAGCGGACTTCAATGTCATTTATTTTTTCCTGCATGGATCACCCTTTTTTTCAGCCTTTGATTGTCAGGTCATATGTTTGCGCCAGATGAGTTACAATGCCTCCAGCCGGTACCGGTTCCGGCCGTTTTCCTTGGCCCGGTAGAGCAGTTGATCGGCCTGGTTGATGAACCAGTGGGCGGGTAATGCTTTGTTGGGAACCGAACTGATGCCGCCGAGACTCACGGTGAGGTAAGGGGAGACATCCGAGTCCTGGTTGGGGATTTCAAGGGCCTGCACCTGGTCCAGAATTTTTCGGGCCAGGTTTTCCGTGCCGGCCGGATCGATGCCCGGCAGAATGATGCTGAACTCTTCTCCGCCGTACCGGGCCACGAAATCGCCGGGCCGCCGCAATAAGGATTCAAGGGTCTGGGCCACTTTTTTCAGGCAGTCATCGCCTTCCAGGTGGCCGTACCGGTCGTTGAAAGGCTTGAAATAGTCAATGTCAATCATCATCAGCGTCAGGGTCAGTTGATTTCGTTCGCATCGTTTCCACTCGGTTTCAAGGACTTCATCGAATTTCCGCCGGTTGGGGATGCCCGTGAGTCCGTCCAGGTAAGAGATGGCTTCCAGTTTTTTGTTGGCCTGGACCAGTTCCTGGTTCAGCCGGCCCAGTTTGCGGTTGTAGCGGGTAATGGAGATGTGGCGGTAAACGGCAAAAGAGCCGATAATGCCCAAAGTCAGAAGAATTCCCCATAAAAGTGTGTAATCAAATTTTTGCTCATAATTAAGGGTCATCCAGTTCTGGAAAACCTGCTTTTTTTCCTCCGGGGTCAGGGAATGAATGGCTTTTTCAACGATCTGGAACAACACTGGATCATCTGTCGGAACACCGGCCTGAAACCGGACCTGATAAGGCAGTTCACCGGAAATTTTCAAATCAAACAGGTTGTTTTCCTGGATGTAATGCCCGATTTCCGGGGCCGTGTCCACCAGACCGAACATTTGCCCTTTTTGGACCTGGATCAGCCCTTGTTCCACGGAATCCATGGGGATGAAATTCACTTGAGGGTACCGGGTCTGGATGTCCGGGTAAAATGATGCCCGGGTGCTCACGGCAATGGGTTTTTCACCAACAGCCTCCAGGGTGTTTATATACAGGGCGTTTCGGTCCGTGGCAATGACCAGGGGATAAGTGGCGTAAGCAGAGCCGGGCTGAATGTCCGCCGAGTCCGGATCATTGGGGGTCACCACTGCGATCATGTCACATGTGCCGATTTTAGAACCGTTGCCGGCGACCTGAATAGGCACCCCGATTTTCCGGCTCAGCAGCTGATAAAAATCCGCCACAATGCCGCTGTATTCTCCGTTACTGTCAAGAAATTCAAACGGCGGGGCATCGGTTCTTACACACAGGGAGATCTGTTTTTTGGTTTTCAGATAGGCTTTTTCCTCCCGGGTGAGGGTGGCCAGTTCCCCGGCCGGGTCCATGGAGCCGATCCATTTTTGGACAATGGCATCATATTGCAGCGGATCCACCTGTTTCATGGCCTTGTCAAGGATCGTGGCAAGGATTTGCCAGTCTTTCCTGACGCCCATGTGAAGGGGCAGGTCCTGATTCAGTTCGATTTCCCCAGCCACATGCACATTGTTGATGAACTGTTGTTTGATGATATAATTGACAATGCCTAAGACACCGACAAAGCCGTCGGCCCGGCCGAGAGACACCCGTTTGATGCCTTCGGCCGGATTTTTGACCATGACATAATCCAGGTCCGGATACTGGTCCATGACCATCTCCGTGAGCGTGTATCCAGTGGGCAGGGCGATTTTTCGATGCTTCATGTCTGCCAGGGAATGGACCGGGGGCGCGTCCTTTTGGGTAACCAGCACCTTGATCAATTGAATATAGGGGCGGGAAAAAGCCAGAAACTCTTCCCTGTCCGGGCTTTTCCACAAACCCGGAAACAGGTCGATCTCTTTTGTGCGGCCCTTTTCCAGCAGCTGGGACCAGGTGTAGCCGTTGATAAACTCCAGATCAAGTCCAACAATCTCTGCCAGCAGCCGGACATAATCGATGGCAAAACCGGCGGGTTCGCCGTTTAGTAAAAAATCGAACGGGGGCCAGTCCAGCTCATTGGCCACCCGGATCTTTGGGTGGGTGGCCAGAAACGCTTTTTCTTCCGGGGTCAGGTTCAGTGCTCTGTCGATGCCGGGCCGGATTTCTCCCAGCCATTTATATTCCAGGGCCGCAATATCCCCGGGCGTAATGGTCAAAAGCGCTTTTTCAAGCATCTGATGCAGAACGGGCCAGTCAGGCCGAACCATAATGTGCAGGGCTTTCTGGTCATTGCTGTCATACTGGTTGAACCATCCCGAGATTTTCAGGCCCGTGAGATAATTTTTTTTGATCAGGTATCTGGCCACGGCAGACAGCTCGATGGCCGCATCCGCTTTCTGGTTCATGACTGCATGAAACGCGTCTTCCGTGTTCTTGACGGTCAACACCTGGATATCGGGATAATGGTCGGTCAGATAGGTTTCATAGGCCCATCCCTTGGGAATGGCAACGATTTTGCCGCTCATGTCCGTGATGTCGGATATACCCGGCGAGTGGGAAGGCACCACAAACACGGTTTTGTCCTTGTAATAAGGAGAAGTGAACCGGCCGATCTGTTCACGTGCCGGAGATTTGTAGGCGGATTGAAGCAGATCCAGCTGATTTTTCCGGAACATGTTGACCAGCTCGTTCCACCGGTGCCCGTTGACATATTCGAACTGAATGCCCAGCCGGGCCCCCAGCAGGGTCATCACATCGATACTAAGACCAAAAGGCTGGTTTCCAATGGCAAAATCAAACGGGGGCCAGTCCATCTCGTTGCTCACCCGGATCACGGGATGTTTTTCAATAAAGGCTTTTTCCTGTTCCGTCAGAGTGATGGTTAGGGAATCTGCGTCCTGAGCCGCAGCACACAGACCGGCCTGACTGAACAAAAAGCACAGAATGACACAGATGAACAGGCGGATGAACGCTATTTGTCTGCTGACACCGGGCATGATCAATATCGGGGGTGGTCTCCGTTTTGTATGACAGTTTTAAGTGTTTAAGTGTTAAGCCAGTGACGGCAGACGGCTTTCATGATTTGTTGTGCCCGGCAGGGCATGGGGGGGATTCAGGAAAGGGATCAGCCGGCAGGGCCTTGTCCCGGTTAAAACGTGATGACCTGATACCCTTGTGCCAGGAACTGCGACATGGCCGGGTGGCCGCTCATGTCCCCGATCAGGGGGATGCCTGCGTTTTCCACGGCTTTTGTGGCCTTGAGCTTGGCACTGCACGCCTTGCAGGCCCCATGAATGATGCCGGCGTCTTTGGCTTTCTGATAAAGGTCTGACAGAAAATGGCCGGGCTGGCTCATTTTTTCAACCAGGGTGACGGATTCTCCTTCCAGCACGATTTTTCCTTGCTGTCCGTTTGCGTGCAGATCCAGGCCGTTGAGCAGCACATGGACAAAGCACAGAGGATCGCCTCTGAAGGCGAACAGGACTGTTTTCTGTTTGGGGTCACTGTTTTTTTCAGACACGGGTTTCTCCTTTTTTTTATTTTTTTGCCATCATGGTGTCCGGCATTTTCACGGCAATGACCCGGCCTTTGGCGCACAGTTTGCCTTCTGCGGAAACCCGGATGTCCACCACCACTTTTTTAGGGCCCATTTCCGATACCGTGCCCCGCAGTTCCAGAGGCACGCCCAGCGGGGTGGGGGCCAGATAATCCACATGAATGGAGCCCGTGACAAACCGCAACGCCGGCTGGGTATCCATGGCCCGGCCCTGGGCTTTATATGTGGCGGCTGCAGCCGTGCCCGTGCCGTGACAGTCCACTAAAGAGGCGATCAACCCGCCGTAGACAAATCCGGGAATAGCGATGTGATAGGGTTCGGGAGTGAAAACAGCCACGCTTTCCTCTCCGTCCCAATAACTTTTGATCTGGTGCCCGTGTTTGTTGAGCCGGCCGCAACCGTAGCAATGGCTGAATTCTTCCGAATAATAGTCTTGAAACGCTTTTTGTTCCATCAGCGAACTCCTTGATGATTTAATATGAAGAAAGAGTCAGCAGGCAATGTAATATCTTTGAAAAAGAATGGCAAGGCGGTTTTTCAGCAGGATTGGGGGCCAGGCACACCCCTGGCCTTGACAATCCGGTTTTTGCCACAATAATTAGAAAAAATTTATTTTAACGCAACGATTAACCTTTTTAAAATCGACACAGGAGTAACCATGGGAGAGAAACAGACACACCAGTTTAAAACCGAAGTTCAGCAGCTGCTGCGCCTGATCATCAACTCTTTGTATTCCAACAAGGAGATTTTTGTCAGAGAACTGATATCCAATGCCTCGGACGCCATTGACAAGGCCCGGTTCAAGGAACAGACCGAACCGGACCTGTTCAGCGATGACACCGATTTTCAGATCCGCCTGGCCGTGGACCCGGAAAAAAAGACCTTCACCATCACGGACAACGGTATCGGCATGACTCTGGACGAAGTCAACGAAAACATCGGTACCATTGCCAAGTCCGGCACGGCCGCGTTCATGGAAGTGCTGGAAAAATCCAAAAAAGAAACCACCCTGACCCCGGAACTCATCGGTCAGTTCGGTGTGGGATTTTATTCCGCCTTTATCGTGGCCGATAAAATCTGCCTGGAAACCCGGGCCGCAGGGGCAGACAAAGGGGTGCGGTGGGAATCGGACGGCCAGGGCACCTACAGCATTGAAGAGATCGACAAAAAAGAGCGGGGCACCACCATCACCCTGTATTTGAAAGAACCGGAAGAAGATGACCAGGATTTCACGGATGAATATACCATTCAGCACATTGTGAAAAAACATTCCGATTTTGTGACCTATCCCGTGATCATGAATCTGGAAAAAAGCGAGCCCCTCCCTGAAAATGAAATCATCAAGGACAAGGACGGCAAGCCCATCGGAGACACCTTTAAAAAGGTGCGCAAAGACGAAACCCTCAACTCCATGAAAGCCATCTGGGCCCAGCCCAAAGAAGAAGTCACTGAACAGGAGCATGAAGAGTTCTACAAACATATCAGCCACAACTGGGACAAGCCTTTGGCCGTGATCCACAACAAGTTCGAAGGGGTCACTGAATATGATGTGCTCATGTATATTCCGTCCAAGGCCCCGTTCGACCTGTTTAGGCCCGAGCGCAAGCACGGCATGCAGCTGTACTGCAAACGGGTGTTTATCATGGATGACTGCAAGGAACTGCTGCCCGATTATCTGGGGTTTGTCCAGGGGGTGGTGGATGCCCCGGACCTGAATCTGAACGTGAGCCGGGAGATCCTCCAGGAAGACCGGCTGGTGAGAAATATCCGCAAGAACCTGGTGAAACGGGTGTTCAGCACCTTAGAGGAGATGGACCCGGAAAAATACGAGGAATTCTACAATGAATTCGGCCAGGCTTTGAAGGCCGGTATTCCCACGGACTTCACCAACAAGGAGCGGATTGCGGCCCTGCTGCGGTACAAGACCACCAAATCCGAGGGCAAATACGTGACCCTGGATCAGTATATCGGGAACATGAAAGAGGATCAGAAAGATATTTATTATATCACGGGTGAAAATCTGAACTCTTTGATGAACTCCCCGCTGCTGGAGTCTTTGAAAGCCAAAGACTATGAGGTGCTGCTCATGGTGGATCCCATTGACGAGTGGGTGACCCAGTCGTTGACGGAATACAAGGACAAGAAGCTCAAGAGCGCGGAAAAAGGCGATCTGGATGTGGAAAAGGTGGATGATGACAAGAAAAACGAATACTCGGCCCTGCTGTCTTTTCTCAAGGGCAAGCTGGAGAGCCATGTCAAGGATGTGGTGGTGTCCAACCGCCTGAAAGATTCCGTGTCCTGCCTGTCCGGGGATGACTGGGGCATGAGCGCCTACATGGAAAAAATTCTCAAGGCATCGGGCCAGAAAACCCCGGAACAGAAACGGGTGATGGAGGTCAATGTCAACCATCCGGTCATGGAAAAGATCAAACAGATATTCGAAACCGATACCACCAATCCCGTGCTTACGGATTACGCGGATCTGCTGTTTGACATTGCCGTGATCAGTGAGGGGGGCAAGCTGGACAACCCGTCGCGGTTCTCCAAACTCATGGGGGATCTGATGGCCAAAGCCATATGATCATTTATTTTGAAACCTTAGGGTGTTCCCGGAACCAGGTGGACAGCGAAGTCATGCTGGGAAAGCTCCTGGCGGCCGGGCACACCCGAACCCATGACCCGGCAAAAGCCCGGGTCATTGTGGTCAACACCTGCGGCTTTATCGCTTCTGCGGCGGACGAAGCCGTGGATACCATCCTGGAGATGGCGCAATACAAGAAACAGGGCGCGTGCCGCCGCCTGATCGTCACGGGATGTCTGGCCCAGCGGTACAAGGATGACCCGGGATTGACCGACAGCCTGCCCGAGGTGGATGCATTCCTGGGAACCGGGGCCTGTGAGCAGATTGTGGATGTGGTGGATGACCGGGCCGTGTCTTGTCTGACCCTGTTCCCGGACCCCAATGCCCGATCCTTTGCCGATCTGTCCGTGGACCGGGCCCTGTCCGGAGACCCGTATGCGTTTGTCAAGGTGTCGGAAGGGTGCAACCGGCACTGCACTTACTGTATCATTCCCACCCTGCGGGGCCGGCAGCGGTCCCGCCCCCTGGATGATATCTGTACCGATGCCCTGTCGCTGGTAACACAAGGGGTAAAAGAGATCATTCTCACGGCGGAAAACACCACGGACTATGGCCGGGACCTGAAAGACGGCACCGGGTTTGCGGATGTACTGGAAACCTTGTCCCGGCAGACAGCGGCCGTGGATCCGGACGTCTGGATCCGGATGCTGTATACCCACCCGGAGTCTTTGACCCGGCAGATCGTCGACACCGTCAAAGCCCATGACAATATCTGCGCCTATTATGACGTACCCATCCAGCATGCAGACACCACGATGCTCCGGCGCATGGGCCGGCCTTATTCCCGCACCCAGCTCAAAGATTTGTTTGCCATGATCCGGCAGACAGACCCGGATGCGGCGTTGCGCACCACTGTGATCACGGGGTTTCCCGGGGAAACTCAGGAGATGTTTGACTCGCTGCTGCATTTTATTCAAGAGATTTGTTTTGATCATTTGGGGGTATTCACGTATTCCGATGCCGAAGATCTGCCTTCCCATGCGTTGACGGATCATGTGTCCGAAGATGTGGCCCAGGTCCGTCACGACACCCTGATGGCGGCCCAGGCGGAAATCTCCGGGCAGATCAACCAGAAGCATGTGGGAAAAACCTATCCTGTGCTGGTGGAAGAGAACCCGGAACCGGGCCTGTTTACCGGCCGGACCATGTTCCAGGCCCCGGAAGTGGACGGGGTCACGTTTATTTATTCGGACGGGCTTGCGATCGGCTCCCGGGTTCAGGTAAAGATAACGGATGGGTATGAATATGACATCGCCGGGGAGAAGGCATGAAAACAGACTTGAAAACACAGATCCTGGCGCAGGTCACACCGGATTTAAATCAGGTGGAGCAGGCCCTGGAAGAGAATCTGGCCCCCCGCCTGGACTTGGTGAAGCAGATTGCCGCGCACCTTTTGTTCAGCGGCGGCAAACGTCTGCGGCCCCTGCTGTTCATCCATGCGGCCCGCATGTGCGGATACCGGGGCGGCCATGAGGTGATGTTTTCCACCATGTTTGAATACCTGCATGCCGCCACCCTGCTGCACGATGATGTGGTGGACGGATCAGCCCTGCGCCGGGGACGGGATGCGGCACACACCCTTTGGCCGGCGGCCCAGGTGGTGCTTACCGGAGATTTTCTTCTGGCAAGGGCCCTGGACATTGCGGCCCGGACAAACAATTCCCGGGTGATTGCCGTGATTGCAGAAATCACCCGGGAGATGTCTGAAGGAGAAATCGACCAGCTGGATAAAAAAGGCCGGATCGATCTGACCGAAGCCCAGTATATGAAAATTATCGAACGTAAAACCGCCGTGCTGATCCAGGGGGCCTGCCGGTGCGGAGCGATACTGGCCCACGCGTCTGACGCAAAGGAAAATGCGCTGGCGGATTTCGGGTTTCATGTGGGCATGGCCTTTCAGATGGCGGATGATCTTCTGGATTATACGGCCACGGCCACCCAGCTGGGAAAAAATCCGGGTGCGGATCTCAGGGAAGGCAAATTGACGCTGCCCATGATTTACAGCCTGGCCCATGCCGGCGCCAGAGACCGGAAATGGATGGAGCAGATGCTGTCTGAAACCGCGTTTGATCCTGTGCAGTTTCAGGTCCTGAAGGAAAAACTTGAGTCGCTTGACGGAATTTCCTATACTCAAAATAAGGCAAAAGAGGATGTGGCAAAGGCGGAACAAGCCCTGACCATTTTTAATGCATCCGCCTCAAAAACCATTTTAACCTTAATTGCGAACTATGCGGTTCACAGAAAGGTGTAATCATGGGTATCAGAAAACAGGCCGTTGTCTGGGCCGCAATTTTTGCAATATTGTTTCTGGGTCCGGGTGGCGCCGCTGCAACCACCGATGAGATTCAGATTTTGACCACGGGGGTTCAATCGATTGCCGGCGAAAAGATCCCTGAAGCCCGACAGGCAGCCGTGTCGGAAGCGCTCAAGCAGGCGGTCACCCAAGCTTTTGCCCAGGTGGTGCCGCCCCGGACATTTGCCGACAATCTGGAATTCCTTTACTCCCGGATTCTGCCGTCCGCCGAGGATTATATCAGCACCTTCCGGGTTTTAGGGGAGGCGACTTATGAAGACAGTTATCTGGTGGGGGTGGAATCCCGTGTGCAGTCAGGACTGCTGGCCCAGGTGCTTGCAAAAGCGGGCATTTTCGATGCAGATGCGGACCAACCCCGGATTTTGCTGCTCATTGCCGAACAAACGGCGTCAGATCTGCTGCCTAAATACTGGTGGGGAAATAACCCGGAACCCTATCATTCCCATGCGGAAATTCAGATAGCGGACCAGATGACGCAAAACCGGTTCAATGTGGTGGCGTTGGGGGAAAATCGCCCGGATCCCAAAGACTATGGGATTCAGTTCAGGTCCATTTATGACACGGGGGCTGCCGTGGATCTGGCACAGGAACTGGATGCCGACCTGGTCGTGCTGGGCCGGGCTGGTGCCACTGAATCCGGCAACCCCATGGAAGATGAAAAAGGTTTTGATGCCGTTGTCCGCCTGAACGTGCTGGATGTCACCACGGGAAAATCCGTTGCAGACTGTGAGCATCAGGCGGCCGCCAAAGCAGATGCCGATCAGCCCGGGGATGTCCGGGCCATTGTCCGGGCCGTGGACCTGGCGTATGCGGATCTGTCAGCGCAGCTGGATCAGTCCTGGGCACGGAAACAAAGGGAACAAACCCGGTTCACGATCTGGATTGAAGGGAATCAGTTCCTTCCCCGATTCATTGCATTGGAAAAACGGTTTGCTGAAATGACAGAAATACAGAATGTGGTGCCCCGGGAGATCGGATCGGATCAGGCCGTTCTTGAAATGGTCTATGAGGGAAGCACCGAACAGTTTGCCCGGCATATCATGCGCAAGACCTTTGATGGATTTGGCATTGAAATCGCTGAATTGACAGAGACTGACGTGAGGATCCGTTTCATTGATGGGACAAATACCGGGGAAGTCGGTGAGTCAACCATTCCACAATCAGACAATGAAAAAACACGGCAATGACCCGGCAGTTTTTCTTGACATGACCCCCAGGGTCTGATAAAAGAACCTGATCATTTAAAGGCGCGTAACTCAGTTGGTAGAGTGCTACCTCGACACGGTAGAAGTCAGCGGTTCAAGTCCGCTCGTGCCTACCACAAAAAAGACCAGGGGGTCAGGGAGATATTCCTGACCCCTTGTTTGATTTTGGCAAACAGGAACATGCAATGATGAAAACCATGGCAACCCAGCTGACATTGCTGCTCAAAACCGGCAGCAGCCGAAGTAACGGCTGGATTCTGCTGAAATTCGTATTGATGCTGATATTTCTTTTTGCATTGTTCTCTGTGTTGTTCCATGTGCTGATGTTGTATGAAGGTCGTCAGTATTCCTGGATCACCGGGTTTTACTGGACTTTGACCACCATGTCCACGCTGGGGTTCGGCGATATCACTTTTCACAGCGATATCGGCCGGCTGTTTTCCGTTCTGGTGCTGTTCAGCGGGATTGTTTTTCTGCTGGTGATGCTGCCGTTCACATTTATCCAGTTTTTTTACGCCCCGTGGCTGGAAGAGCAGAACAAATCCCGGGCACCCAGGGCTGTGCCAAAAACCATGGCCGGTCACGTCATTCTGACCCATTTTGATGCCGTGGCAGTCACGCTCATTGAGAAACTTGAACAATACGGCATCGCTTATGTCGTTGTGACCCCGGAACTCCAGCATGCCCTGGACCTGCATGACCAGGGCTACCATGTGGTGGTGGGAGAGCTGGATGATCCGGAAACCTACCGGCGGTTGAATGTCGAGCAAGCCGTCATGGTGGCGGTGTTGAATGATGATATCGCCAGCACCAATATCATATTCACCATCCGGGAAACCAGTGATCAGGTCATCACTGTCACCAATGCGGACCTGGATGACTCCCTGGATATTCTTCAACTGGCCGGCAGTACCCATGTGTTCCAGTTTACAAGAATGTTGGGCCAGGCATTGTCAAGACGGGTGCTGGGGGTCAATATGCAGGCCAATATTGTCGGACGGTTCGATGACCTGCTCATTGCAGAGGTGCCGGCCATGCGCACCTGGCTCCAGGGCAAAACCATGGCTGAAAGCCGGCTAAGGGAAAAATGCGGGGTGACGGCTGTGGGGATCTGGGAGCAGGGCATGTTCCGGATACCCACGGCAGACACCCGGATCCGGGAAACCACCGTCCTGGTGCTGGCCGGTACCCGGGCGCAACTGGAACAGTTTGATCGCTCCATTATTCGGGAAACAGATAAATCCGGGGCCGTGTCGGACGGTCCCGTGGTGGTACTGGGCGGCGGCCGGGTGGGTCAGGCCGTGGCCAATGCACTGGATCTTCGCGGCATTGATTACCGGGTGGTGGAGAAAAAACCCGGAATTTCCGAGAAATTCGATCATTTCATCCATGGCAGTGCCGGGGACCGGAGTATTCTGATTCAGGCCGGGATTGACCATGCGCCGTCCATTATCATCACCACCCATGATGACAGCCTCAACATCTATCTCACCATTTACTGCCGCCGTCTGAGGCCCGATGTCCAGATCATCAGCCGGGCCAGCCTGGACCGGAATATCAATACCCTGCACCGGGCCGGTGCCAACCTGGTGATGTCGTTCAGTTCCCTGCTGACCACGACCATTATGAATCTGATCCACCCCCAGAAAGTGCTTATGCTGTCGGAAGGCTTGAATGTGTTCCGCATGGAATTAAGCCCCCGGCTGGAAAACCAGGTGTTGCGGGATGTAAAGATCCGCGGAAAAACCGGATGCAGCGTCGTGGCAGTGAAAAAAGGGGAGGATTTGATCATCAACCCGGATCCGGCCATTGTGCTGGAAAAGAAAGATGAACTGGTGCTGATCGGGACGGCCAGTGCGGAAAAACTGTTTATGGAAAAATACCCTGCCGCTACTGAGCCGGAGTAGCCGGATTTTTCAGGCCAGTGCCCGGTTGATCCGCCGGGCCGCATCCAGGGTCTGATCAATGATGTGCGGCATCTGGTCATCGGACATCCCGGCCTTGAATCCCACCACCCACAGGGCGGGCAGCTGGTCGGAGAAGGGTGACAGACACACAGCCACGGCCCTTACACCCACTAAATATTCCTCATCATCTAAGGCATATCCTCTGGATTTGACCGTGTGAAGTTCTTCAAGATAGACGTCCGGGTCTATAATGGTCCGGGCCGTGAATCGACGGATCGGATGGGCTTTCAGATAATCGGCTGCATCTGCCGGGGGCATGCAGGCTAAAAACGCTTTTCCCACGGCCCCGGCCAGCAGCGGAAGGGGCGTACCAATGGGAGAACTGATCTTGAAATCCTTTCGGGATTCGACAATATCAATGACTGTGACACGGTCCTGATTCCGGATTCCCAGGAACACGGATTCATTGCATTGTTCCATCAGATGCTCCATGACGGGCCGGGCCGTTTGAATGATATCCACCCGCTCATAAGCGGCTTTGCCCAGTTCCATCAGGGTCAGCCCGATGGTGTAGCGTTTGGATACGGGATCCCGGCGGATGGCGCCCTGTTCTTCCAGTGCTGCGGTAATGCCGTGAACCGTGCTTTTGCTGATGTCCAGACAAGCGGAAATGTCACTGATGCGCAGGCCTTTCCCGGATCTGGAAATGGCGGTGAGAATATCAAAGGCTTTTTTAACAATGGGTGCCTGGTAGCGTTTGGTCATGGGCGGTTGGTTTTTTTCTTTTTTTATGGGTTGATTCAGATAAAATGACCCAGGGTCTCCATAAGAAAGGCATAAAAAGAAAAAATTGTCAACAACAGGGTTGGGGTGTTCATAAAATGTCTCGGAAAAAAGGAAGTGCCATATAAGTCTTGCGCCGCAATTTTTTTATTGCACATCCCGGCCCGGGGTTCCGGCGGCAAACGGATTTCGGAACCGTTACAGACATGGCTATTTGCTTGACGTCATCACGTTTTAATGATTTACTTGACATGTTTGACAAAAAACAATCGCTTGATCCGGGGCGATTCCAGGATATGATGTATCTCTTCCCGTGTTTTTTAAAAAAAAAGATTCTTTGGCACGGTTATGGCAAGTAAATCGCCTCAAGTTTAAATTGTCAGTTATAAGGAGACAGTGAATTATGGATAAAGATGTGTTCAGTTTATGTTTCATGTGCTCGGTCAGATGCCCCATCAAAGTCGGTGTGAAAGACGGACATGTGGACTGGATTCAGGGCAACCCGCATGTGCCGGGTATTGACGGCAGTTTATGCCCCAGGGGCTCGGCCGGTAAATCCATGTTGATGGATGATCAGCGGCCGCAAACACCCTTGATCCGGGTGGGGGACAGAGGCTCCGGCAACTGGCGCAAAGCGTCCTGGGACGAAGCCCTGGATTATGTGGGAACCCGGCTCAAGGAAATCAAAGAAACCCATGGGGGACACGCCATTGCCCTGGGGGAACGGGCCCAGTTGAGTACGCACGTGAGCAAGGCTTTTTTGAAAGCATTGGGATCTCCCAACCATTTCACCCATGATGCTTTGTGCAAGGGATCCATGAACACGGCCTGCCGGTCCATGTTCGGATACACGGACGGCCAGATGGGTATCAATTATGGGAATACCAAACATATTGTCCTGTATGGCAGAAATATTTTCGAGTCCATCAATGTCAAAGAGGTGAACACCCTGATGGATGCCCTGGAAAAAGGGGCCAGACTCACCTATATCGATCCCCGGGTCAATGTGACCGCCGGCAAGGCGCACCGGTACTGGATGATCCGGCCGGGAACCGACCTGGCCCTGAACTATGCGCTGATGAACGTGATTATCAAAGAACGGCTCTATGATAAATCATATGTGGATAAATGGATCCATGGGTTTGTCGAGTTCCAGGATTTTATCAAAGACTACACCCCGGAATGGGCGGAACAGGAAACCGGAATTCCAGCCAATGAAATCAAATCCCTGGCCAGGGAAATCAGTAAAGTCAAACCCGGAGTGATTTTCCATTATGGATATCGGTGTGCCAGTCATCAGAATGAAATCTATATGCGCCGGTCCATCCTCATGCTCAACGCGCTCATGGGATCCGTGGAAGCCAAAGGCGGTATCTTTTTTAAAAAAGGGCCGGGCGCAGAAGGCGGCAAACCCGCCAGAAAGCTGACGGAACAGACGTTTCCTGAAATCACGGTGCCCCGGTTCGACAAGGTCGGGACCCCGGATTTTCCGCTGCCGGATCCGGCCCATGGCGCGCCGCAGATCCTGCCGTATGCCATTCTCAATGAAGACCCGTACCCCATCAAGGCGTTGATCAATTATCGCCTGGAAACCCTCATGTCCATCGCAGATACCAATAACACCAAAAAAGCCCTGGACAAGCTGGATCTCATCGTGACCATCGATATCAATTATTCGGATATTGCCTGGTATTCAGATGTGATTCTGCCGGAATCCACCTATCTGGAACGGACCGACTCCGTCCAGCAGCTCAACGGGCTCAAACCCATGATGTTTCTGCGGGAAAAAGCAGTGGAACCCCGGTATGATACCCTGGAAGGGCCCATCATTCTCAAGCGTCTTGGAGAGCGGCTGGGAATCGGGAACTATTTCCCCTATGAAACCATGGACGAACTGGTGGACTGGCAGCTGGAAGGCACCGGGTTCACCCGGGCGGATTTCAAGGAAAAAGGATTTGTCAGTTACGGCAAATCTCAGATTTTCTGGGACAGAAACGATATTCCCTTTAAAACGCCGTCCGGAAAAATAGAATTCAAATCATCGTTGCTGGAAGATGCCGGATTTTCGTCATTTCCTTTGTATGAATCCCCGTCAAAACCGGCGGATCCGGACAAGCAGTTCCGACTGGTGGTGGGACGGACCGCCCTTCATACCCATATCTCCACCCAGAATGTGCCGTATCTCAATGAACTGATGAGTGAAAACGTGCTGTGGATCAACCGTGAAAAAGCGTCAAGTCTGGGCATTCAAGAGGGTGCCACCGTGGAAGTGGCTTCCGCCTGCGGTAAAGGACGGATCAAGGCGTTTGTCACCGACTTGATTCATCCTGAGGCCGTGTTCATGGCCCATGGATTCGGCCATGAAGCCAAAAAGGCGGCCCGGTCCTACAATCGGGGGCTGTCCGATGCCGTGCTCCAGGAAAATGTCTACGACAAAGTGGGCGGCAGCCCGGCATATCATGACACGTTTGTCACCGTGACACCGGTGTAATTATCATCTCTTAAGGAGGCAATGAATGAGTCAGTATTACCTGTTCCAGGACAGTAGAAAATGTATTGGGTGTCACGCGTGTGAGATTCAGTGCAAAGCCAATAAAGATCTTCCCGAAGGTCCCAAACCCTGCCAGATTATCCAGGTGGGACCCAAGTTTATCAATAACCTGCCAAAGATGTCGTTTATCTTCATGCCCTGCTTTCACTGTGAAGATCCCTGGTGCGTGTCTGCCTGCCCCACCGGGGCCATGCAGCAGCGGTCCTCGGACGGCATTGTATTTGTGCAGCAGGACCTGTGTGTGGGATGCAAAACCTGTATCTCCGCCTGCCCGTGGGGCGCGCCCCAGTGGAATCCGAGCACCGGAAAAGTGGTGAAATGTGATTACTGCATGGATCGGCTGGACCAGGGCCTGGAACCGGCCTGTGTCACCACCTGTACCACGGGTTGCCTGAAATTCGGAAAAGTCGAGGACATGACCCAGATCCGTCGGCAGCGCCATGCACAAGCCGTGGCGTCTCTTGAGAACAGCAGTTTTTGAAAGGAGCGTGATCCATGGCTCAAAACACCTGTCCGGTCCAGTCCACCCTGCAATACCTGTCTGAGCGGATTGATTCCGGTGTGCTGACAGACCCCAGGGTGCGGCGGATATGTGAATCCATCCGGATGCTGGTGGAAGAGATATCCCTGGGTGAAGCCGGAGATGGCCATATGCCGGCCATTGACGAGCTGATGGCTGAATTTGAAACCATAAATCCCAATGAAACAGCCGTTAAAACCCGGCAGGCGTTGAACCAGGCATTCACGGAACATCGGGAAATGTTTGTCAGCCACATTGAATCCCGAAACTGCCCGACCCACGATTGCGGAGTTATTGCACCGTCTCCCTGCCAGATGGCATGTCCGGCAGGGATCGATGTGCCCACCTATCTGGCTTTGATTGCCGAGGGCAAGGATGCCGAGGCCATTGCCGTGATCCGGGAAGACAATCCATTGCCCTGGGTGTGCGGCCTGGTGTGTACAAGGCCCTGCGAAATGATGTGTGTCCGGGGCCGTATCGATACCCCCATCTCTATCAAGTTTCTCAAGGCATTTGCTGCGGAACGGGCGTTGTCCGACCGCCAGTATAAAAATCCGGAACCGGCCCCGCCCAACGGTAAAAAAGTATGCGTGGTGGGGGCCGGCCCCGGCGGGTTGTCCTGTGCCTATTACCTGGCGCTGATGGGGTATGCCGTCAACGTGATCGAATCACTGCCCTTTGCCGGCGGGATGCTCATGGTGGGAATTCCCAGATACCGGCTTCCCAGAGAGGTGATCGATCGGGAAGTGGCCATGATCGAAGATCTCGGGGTAAAAATTTCATTTAATACCCGGTTTGGCATGGATGTAACCTATGAGCAGATGATTGAGCAGGGAACCGATGCGTTCTTTATAGCCATCGGGGCCCACAAGGCCTGGGATATGGGGATCAAGGGGGAAACCGACTTTCCCAAAGTGATCGAGGCCATCGCTTTTTTGAAGAATGTGGCGCTGGGGGATCGTCATGCACCCGGGAAACGGGTGGTGATCATCGGCGGCGGGAATGTGGCCATTGATGCGGCCCGGACCAGTCTGCGCCTGGGGGCGGAAAAAGTGACCATTGCCTACCGCCGGTCCAGGGAACAGATGCCCGCAGATATCGAAGAAGTGGAACAGGCTGAAGAGGAAGGCATTGAATTCGCATTCCTCACCATTCCCACGGAGATCCGGGGGGATGGAGATGTCATCACGGGTCTGGCCTGCAACAAAGCGGAACTGATCGCCAAAAAAGGCACGGACCGGCTGGCACCCGTGCCCATCCTGGGCAAGGATTTCGTGATTCCCGCCGATGCCGTGATCTCCGCCATCGGGCAGTATGTGGATGATTCCGGCATGACCGCCTTTGACAAGATCCGGTGGACCCGCAGGGGCACTATCGAGGTGAACCATGCCTCCATGGAAACCAGCATGCCGGGCGTGTTTGCGGCCGGAGATGCCGTGTCCGGGCCTGCCACGGTCATCGAGGCCATTGGCGGGGGAAAACGGGCGGCAGATGCCATCCACCGGTATCTCAACCATATTCCCCAGCCCCGAATGCCCAAGATACCGGTGCGGCGGCACAAACGTCCCATGATCGAGATGACGGCAGCGGAAAAAATGCGGTTGACAAGGCCGTCCATGTCCATGCTCAATGTGGACCGGCGGCGGACCACGTTCCAGCAGGTGGAGCTGGGGTATGATGAAGAAGCGGTCCGAAAGGAAGCCAGGAGATGCCTGCGGTGCGATGTGTGCCGGCGGTGCGGCAAATGCGTGGAAGTGTGCCGGGACAAAATGGGCATTGACGCGTTGCACCTGGGGTACCTGGATTTTGATCATCCCGTGAAAACCGATTTCCGGCTGACTTCTGAAAAATGCATCACCTGCGGGGCCTGTGCCGCCAATTGTGAAAACAATGCCATGGTGATCGAAGAACGGGACGGCAAACGCATGCTCAAGCTGTGCGGCACTATTTTGAATGAACAGGATATCCAGCATTGCGAGGCCTGTGGCGCCAAACTGCCGTCAGCCCAGTATATGGCATTTATTTCCGATAAAACAGCGGATGTCACGAAAAAATCGGATCAGCGGCTCTTGTGCAACAACTGTCAGCGCAAGCTGTCCGCCAAGATGCATGTGCCAAGCCGACCGGTTAAAAACCAATAAAGGAGAAATGTTATGGTATTCAAACGCGGCAGCCGTGTGGAAGTGTTTCAGGCATCATCCGATGAAGCCTGGGAACCGTATATGAATGATTTCATCGGTACCCACGGGGTGGTGACCGACCCGGATACCTCCATCAATGATCCGGATGATCTCATCGAGGTGAGCCTTCGGGGAAAAGGCACCCATCGCCTGCCCCAGGACTGTCTCAGGGTTTTAGACGACAAACAGGGTGAGCCGTCATGATAGAGATCTTCATCAACGGGAAACCCATCGCCTGTAAAGAAAAACAGACCGTGCTGGAAGCGGCCCGAAGCAACAATATCGATATCCCGCACCTGTGTTACCACCCGGCATTGAAACCGTCCGGGGCCTGCCGGGTCTGCGGGGTGGAAGCGACCTCTCCCAGCGGCCGTCAGACCGTGATGCTGTCCTGCCTGCTCAAAGTCAAGCCGGGCCTGAAGGTGCTGACGGATTCGCCCATGGTCAACGCCCACCGTCAGGCCGCGTTTGAACGCTTGATTCAGCTGGCACCCCATGCCCGCCGGATTCGGGAACTGGCCCAAAGATATCATGTGGAATTGCCGCCGGAGCCGGACGAATGTATCCGGTGCCGGCTGTGCATTAGGGTCTGTCATGAAATCGTGAAAGCCGGGGCCCTGAAAATGGAGAAAACTGCTGCCGGCGGCCGGGTGGTCAAGGGAGACGGCCAGTGTATCGGCTGCGGCACCTGTGCCAATATCTGCCCCACGGATGTGATCAAAGTGACGGACAAGGACAATGTGAGGACCGTGTCCATTCAGGGGGAAACCATCGGGCAGCTGCCCCTGGCACGGTGTGAAGCCTGCGGACGGATGTTTGCCACGGCTGATTTTCTGAACCGGGTGTCCCACATCAATCCGGAACATCCGGATACCAAGGAACATCACAACCTGTGCCCGGCATGTATCAAGCTGATGTCCACCCGGGCCAGGACGGAAAAGGCCCATTTGAAAAAATGAACCGGACGGGCTGCCTCATCTGTCTGGCCCTGACCTGGGTATTGTTACGTCCGGCACCGGCCCTTGCCATTCAGATGCACGGCGGCAATGCCGGTATTGTCGCCCATCAGATCGGGCATCTGTTTTTTTTGCTGGCCATGGTGGCACTGATGTTCACCATCAACAGCCAGGGATTGATCCGGCAGAAGGGGTGGCGCCAGATCCAACTGGCGGCCCTGTTTTTCATTTTCTGGAACCTGGATACGCTGGTGGCCCATTTTCTGGACAATCAGATCGAAGTGGTGCGCATCGAAACCTTGAGCATCACCCGGCTGGCCGTGGTCACCCAGGCCGACTCCCAGCTTTTGGCAGTGATCTATTATTTTCTGAAAATGGATCACCTGTGGTGTGTGCCGGCCATGTTTTTTCTGTTCCTGGGACTGGACAGCCTGCTTGCGGCCCAGCGTCAGCGGTCGGAAGAAAAAGGAGCCGGACAATGACCGCCAACCTGCCCATTTTGCTGGTGGATGTGCTGGGGTCCGTGTTCATGGTGGTGCTGGGGGTGCTGTCTCTGTTCAAGGCCAAGTCCCTGCGGGACCTGGATCCGGATAATGTGGTGTTTCTTTATCTGATCTGGATCTGTGCCGGGTTCACCATTTTTGCGGTGTCCCGGTCCTTCAGCCATATCCTGCGCCAGTTTCTGGTACTCACGGGCAGCGGGGATATCTGGAACAGTATCGGTCCTTTCACGGGGGCGGTCAACACCATCTCTTTCATGCTGGTGGGCACGGTCACCCTGTTTTTCAACCAGAGCTGGCGCATCAATGAAAAAGTGCTGTCCGCCAAGCAGAAGCATGAAGAGACCAGCGCCAAACTCCTGGAACTGAACCAGACCCTGGAGCACAAGGTCGTGGAAAGAACGGAAATGCTCACCAGCTCGGAGCATAAAGCCCGGCGGATTTTTGAACACTCCCTGGATACCATTGTGGTCACGGATCCGTTTTTTGTCTTTGCCGAAATCAACCAGGCCGGCGTGGAACTGACCGGTTACAGGAAACCCGATATTCTGGACAACAAAATGGGACTCAAGGATTTTCTGTCGGTCCGGTCTGAGCGGGAAAAAATTCTGAATCTGCTGGAAACCCATGAATATATCCTGAACGAAGAAGCGGATTTTCTCAGGGCCGACCAGACTTTTGTCCGGGTTCTGATTACCGGCGGCGTGGATTACGGCGCTTTTGGCTGCGGCAAAACCTTTCATTTCATCATCAAGAATATCAATGATAAAAAACAGATGGAGCAGCAGATCGCCCAGGCGGACAAACTGGCGGCTTTAGGCGAACTGTCCGCCGGTGTGGCCCATGAGATCAATAATCCGCTGGGCATCATCTTAGGATATACCCAGCTGATGCTCAAAAATCCCGGGGAGCATGAACAAGACCTGAAAACCATTGAAAAACACGTGAAAAATTGCCGGACCGTGGTATCGGATTTGCTGACTTTTGCCAGAAAAGGCACCAAGAAAATGCATGCCATCGATGTGTGCAAAGTGGTGGATGACGTGATCAGTTTTCTGGAAAACCATTCGGATTTCAGGGATGTGAAAATGGCAGCCCCGGCGCCCTGTTCCAGGGCCTTGATGGTCCATGGCAATGAACAGGAAATATCCCAGGTGATCATCAATCTGATGATCAATGCCTGCCATGCCGTGGCAAAAAAAGGCTGTATCCAGGTGGAAGTCGCCTGCCACGATGACAAATGGATCCATATCGCGGTGAAAGACAACGGGACGGGTATTCCCAAAAAAGACTTTTCCCGGATTTTTGATCCGTTTTTTACCACCAAGCCCGTGGGCGAAGGCACGGGCCTCGGACTTTCCGTGGGGTATGGAATCATCCGTCGGCACGGGGGGGATATCCGGGTCCGGAACCGAAAGGACAAAGGGGCTGCGTTCACCATTACCCTGCCTTTGCTGGCTTCTTCCCAAAACGCCGACCCCAACCGTGAGGAGATGCGCCAATGACTGCCCGAATCCTGGCTGTGGACGATGAAAAAGACATGACCCGTTTATTGAAACGGACCCTGGAATCGGAAATCGACTGTACGGTTTCCATGGCGTTTTCCGGGGAAATGGCATTGAATATCCTTGAAAACGATGTCTGGGATCTGGTGATCTGTGATATCCGCATGCCGGGCATGGACGGGTTTGAACTGCTGGATCAGATCCGGAAACGCCTGCCTGACCTGACCGTGGTCATGATTACGGCATTCGGCAATATCGATTCCGTTGTCACGGCCATTAAAAGCGGGGCCTATGATTTTATTGCCAAACCGTTTGAACAGGACGAACTGATTTTCAAGATCGGCAAGGCCCTGGAACGAAGCCGGCTGCTTCTGGAAAATAAACAGCTGCTCAAAGCCCGGGACAAGGATTTTTCACCCCTGGTGGGCCAAAGCCCGGCCATGGAAAAAGTGTTTGAAAAAATCAGCCTGGTGGCGTCATCGGATGTCACCGTGCTGATCACCGGTGAATCCGGTACGGGCAAGGACCTGACGGCCCGTTCCATTCATCGTCACAGCCAGCGAAGCAACGCCGCCTTTATTCCGATCAATTGTCCCACCATTCCGGAACATATTCTGGAAAGTGAGCTGTTCGGTCATAAAAAAGGGGCGTTCACCAGTGCATTTCAGGACAAAACCGGTTTGTTTCAGGAAGCGGACAAAGGCACGATTTTTCTGGATGAAATCGGAGATATCGGGTTGTCCATCCAGACCAAGCTGCTGCGGGTGATCCAGGAAAAAGAGATCAAACCCTTAGGAGACAACCGGGTCCGGAAAGTGGATGTACGAATCATTGCTTCCACCAACCAGGATCTTCGGGCAAAAATTGCGCAAAAAGAATTCAGGGAAGACCTGTTTTACCGGTTGTCCGTGATTACCATCGAATTGCCGCCCCTGCGGGATCGTATTGAGGATATCCCGCTGCTGGCGGAACACCTGGTGGCCAAAAATTGTAAAAAACTGAACCAACCCCTGAAAACAATTTCCAGCCAGGTGATGGAGCTGCTGCTCAAGCACCCCTGGCAGGGCAATGTCAGGGAACTGGAAAATGCGCTGGTTCAAGGGATTCTTTACTGCCGGAACGAAGAAATCCAGGAAACGGATATCCCCATATCCGATGCGGGAATGAACCTGTGTCCGGATAACAGCCTGGATGCCCATCTCATGGAGATGCCCTATAAACAAGCCAAGGAAACCGTGCTTACCCGGTTCAATCACGAATATGTGGGGGCCCGGCTGTCGTCAGCCAACGGAAACATCACCCAGGCGGCCCGGCGGTGCGGGCTGGATCGGCAGGCCCTTCAGCAGGTCATGAAACGGTTTGATATCGATCCGGATGATTTCCGGTAGCCGTGGCATGTGCAGTATTATTCTGGCGCTGCATATTTTTTATTGCGCCCACCCCCGGGGGTGACACCCTGAAACCGGGGGCGGACAATCAGATGGATACAGTATAAAATAATCATAATTTCATAGAGTTATGAATCAAAAAATTGTGTTTTAATCAACTGGCACCAATATTGCTGACATGATACGACAATGTAAATTGATTAAACCGGAAAACAGACCCTGTCTCCGTGTTTAAAAAAAAACAATAATTTTTTTATCTGTATTAATTTAAAGGAGGGAAAATGATGGTAAACCGAACCAGGTTTTATCTGGCAACCGCGCTGATGATTTTGTTCTCGTTTGTGGCCGTGGCCATGGCCCAGACAGGTGCCGGCCTGACCACACCGGACATGCCGGGAAAAATGAAATCAGCCATTGAAGCCAGTCTCCAGGATCCGGAGATGGCTGCTAAAACCATGGAAGTGATCAATCCGGAAGAAGCGCCGGGATTTCTGGGCATTCCGGGTGCCCCGGACCCCAGCCTGATCCTGGGCCTGTTGTGGGCCATCTGGGTGGGCTGGATTTTTTCCACGGTCGGTGCTTTCGGCGGTATCATGGCCGGGGTGGGACATATCACGATTTTCGGTCTGGCCGACTATGCCAAATCCTTTGGCAAGGGCAACCCCGTGAACAACCTGCTCACCGACTCCATCCGGGTATCCAACCAGTGGCTGGTGGGTTTGAGCGGGGTGATTTCTTCGTTCAACTACTACCGCATGGGACGTCTGGTGGCGCCTTTGGGTATCTGTCTGGCCATCGGTGGTGTGGGCGGTTCCTGGCTGATACCGGAACTGACAGCCGGTAAAATTTCTCTGAAGGATTACATTGGATTTTTCGGACTGATTGTGTTTGTGCTTGGGTTTTTTCTGATTTATGAAATGACCCCCAAGGGATCTGCCGGAAAAAAACAGGCCAAGGCAGCGGCCCAGGCCTTTGAAAAAGCAGCCAAGGAAAAATCCGATACATCAGACCAGGGCGTCAAGATCATCGAAGGTTCCTGGACTTTCATGTGGGCGGCCGTGGGACTGGTGGTGCTGTCCGCCTTGTGGATCAACCTGATCCCGGTCCTTAAATTCGTTCCCTATATTCTGTGTCTGGCCGGCTGGGCCATGACCTTTATGATCGGCAATATCCGATTCACCTTTTACGGACAGGAATTTTCTTTCAAAGCCTATGTGCCCATGATCGGTGGTATCGTGATCGCGGCCCTGGCATCGTTTCTGGGTGTCGGCGGCGGATTTCTGTATGTGCCGTTTTTGACGTCTGTGGCCGGCCTGCCCATGTTTCTGGTGGCCGGGACCTCGGCTCTGTGCGTGCTGGTGGGCATGATCGTGTCCATCTTTTCGTACATGGTGGGTAAAGGCGTGGTCATTGCCTGGGGATTCATCGGGGTTGAGCTGATCGGTATTTTCATCGGCTCCATGATCGGTCCCCGGACCTCCAAATATATCCCGGAAAAAGTGCTGAAATGGATCTTCATCATTCTTGCCTTTTACGTGGGTATCCGGTATACCTCCAAAGGGTTTCTGGGCTACAGCCTGCTGCCGCCGTTCTAACGGTCAGGGATCTGTGTATGTCTGACATTTAGAAGATACACGGGGATTGTTTCAACGGGTGTTCAGGGAACGGCAGTTCTCCGGTCTCTGATCACCCGTTGTTATTTTTATGAAAGTGTTAAGTGCTAAGTGTTAAGCGTATAGTTTCATTATTTGTTGTGGTCTCTCAGGCCACAGGACAGGTATTATTGAAAAATATTCAGCCTCCGGCAGGGGGTTATTTTTTGTGAGGGATATGGATTCCATACAGGGCATACTGACGTTTATCGATCCGGTGTTGATTTTCCCTTACCGGCTGTTTGACAATCCCATGGCCGGGTGGTGGGTGGGGACGTTCTGCCTGGCGGCCTGGGCCGTGCTCATCGGGGAGATCACCCTGGCCATTGCAGGTAAGATCAACCGGTCTGCCGTGTCCACCAACCTGGATGACACCATGTATTACCATGAACAGTCCATGAAAGCCAAACAGGCCGGGGATGAAAAAGCCTACAAAGGCATCAATAAACTGGCCAATGAAGCCTATGGCAAATCTTTTTTCCTGCTGATGGCCATGGGCATGGCAGCCTTGTGGCCGGCGTTTTTTGCCGTGGCCTGGCTGGACCAGCGGTTCGGGAATATCGGTTTTACCATGCCGGCCTGGGCCGGGGGGATAGAACTGAGTTTCACGGCCCCGTTCATCCTGATTTATATTTGTTTGCGGGTGGCCTGGTCCAGGATCAAGAAAAAACTCAAGCCGGCTTCAAATGCCTGACCGGACCGCTTTGGCGTGATAAAAACCGGTCAGATCGCTTCTTTCCACAAATCCCATCTCCAGATCCATATACCAGGCAGACACAAACGTACTTTTATCCACACTCCACAATCGTTTTTGTTCGACGTCAAACAGGGACGAAATACAGTGATCCCGATCTTTTTTCGCAGGCCTGGCCAGGGTGAGCAGCTCATGGATCGTGGGCAGACGCCAGTCTGAGTATCCGCAGAATGCCTGAGCGTTCAACCGGTCCACAAAATCTTTTGCCTGGTGCCAGGTAACGGGAAATGCCGCGCCGGACTGCTGCCAGGTCAGGCCGGTGCTGGAATCCTGTACCAGATGGTTTCCAATTCGCTTCAATACGTCTGGGGGATAGTGAACCGGCTGCATGAACCGGTTCAGTTTGAAACAGTCTTGGGCCTGTTTCAAGGGAACCTTTGCTGGTGTGGACCGGACCGGACCGGGTTTCCCCCAATTTGTACCGCCGCCGTCCGGATTGGTTTCAAAAAATGCCGGCATGGCGCAGATGGCTTCTTTTTTTTCTTCCCAGGCCCGGGCCAGGTTTTCCAGGTGCCGGGCCATGGCGTTTGCGCTCTGAAACCGTTTGGCGGGATCTGCATGCATGGCGCAGGCCAGAAACCGATCCCAGTTATCACCCAGATCCGGGTTCAGGCGAGACACGGCAGGCCCCTTTTTCCCCGGCAGCTGCCCGGTCAGCATTTTATACAGCATCACGCCCGTGGAATAGATATCTGCGGTGACATCCACCTGATCCGGATTTTTTTCCTGCTCCGGTGCCGCATAAAACGGAGAACCCACACGGATGCCGGCATGCCGGTCCTGCCGTTCGCCCCGGCGTGAGGACAATCCGAAATCACAGATTTTAACGGTATCCTCATCTGTGATCAAAATATTGGCCGGCTTGATGTCTTTGTGAATGATATGAAAAAAGTGAAGACATTGCAGCCCTTTAAGGGTCTGGGCCGCATAATGGATCGCTTTGTCAATGGGAATGACCCGGGTCTGTTCCGCTTCGCCCCACTCTCCCATCAGGGTGCCCAGGCGGGTGCAGAAAAAATCCATGAGATAGTAGAGCTGGCCGTCGGTCTGGCAGAAATCCAGGATATCCACCACATGGGGATGGCGGATGGATGCCATGATCACGGCTTCCCGGGTGAACTGTTCTTTCAGATCCTTCGGGGCCGTCAGTTTTGCCAGCAGCGGGGAGGGATCCAGCAGTTTCAAGGCCGCCACCTTGCCGGTCACGGGATAGGTGACTTTAAAGACCTTGCCCATCCCGCCTTTGCCCAGAAGCCCGGTGATGGTGTATCGGCCGATTTTTTTCATTGTCCGTTTCCTTTGTCTCCTGATGAATCCACGTTTTTTAATGGATCAACGCTTCCTGATGGATGACCTCCCGGGGCCAGCCGGTCGGCATACATGTTAGGAATACCGGCGGCAATGATTTTCTTTTGGGTGTTTTCAAAGGGGTATGACACAGACTTGACCGTCAATTCAAGGGTTTGGGTGTCAAACAGGACAAATTTGGCCCCGGGCGTGCCGTCTCTGGGCTGCCCCACACTGCCGGCATTGATGATATATTTTTTGGCAGGATCCAGCAGATATGTTCCGGGGGCGGGACTTTCTTTTTCAAGGCGGATGCCGTCCAAAGAAATGATCCCCAGTTCATGGGTATGTCCCACAAAACAGACAGATTCGTCTGCGCGGGCCAGTTTTTGGATCAGCTTGTTTTCAGGCAGCTGGAACAGATACAGAAAGGCAGAATCCGGCGGGACCCCATGGACGAAACGAAGTCCGGCGGTGACCAGATATCGGGGCAGCTGCTTTATCCAGGCCACAGATGCATCTGTGAGCTGGGATTGAGCGATGGCCAGTGCGCGTTTTGCCACAGGGTTGAACCAGGCCAGGTTCTGGTTGTTTTTGACAGCCATTTCATGGTTTCCCAGTACTGAAGCGATTTTCCGTTCTCTGATCAGCGCTGCCACGGCTTCGGAATCCGGGCCGTAACCGATATTGTCCCCTAAAGAGATGACCGTATCGATCGAAAGGGGGGCGATGGCATCGAGCACGGCCTGGAACGCTTCCAGGTTTCCGTGAATGTCAGACAGAATGGCCAGTTTCATATATCGGGTCCTTTTTATTCATCATTCTGTGGATTATCAGTATATCAGAAAAAACAATTGGTTGCAGGTCCTAACCTGTTCCTAACAGAAAATTAAAAACAATCTAACGCAGATCATTTATAGTCACGATCGTCACTGTTGAGCAGGAGGCAATTACAATCAGCCGGTAAAGATCGGCCGGTCGTTTCAAGATAAAGATTAACATAAAAAACCCTGTGATGGATTTAAAACATATGGAAAAAAACGCCGCTCCCAAGCGCTCCCACCGGCTGGTTCCCAAGGACAACCGGAACACGGTGGGAGAAAACCAGGTGGACAATTTTAAAATGCGGTGTGAACAGGTCAGTGTCTTTTATGACAACGGCGCTACCAAAGCCATCAATTCCGTGTCCCTGGACATCGGAGACAACGAGGTCATTGCCATGATCGGTCCGTCCGGATGCGGAAAATCCACGTTCATCCGGTGCCTCAACCGCATGAACGACACCATCGAAGGCTGTAAGGTGGACGGCCGCATCTATCTGGACGGCAAAAATATCTATGACAAAGATGTGGATGTGGTGCCTTTGCGAGCCCGGGTAGGCATGGTGTTTCAGAAACCCAATCCGTTTCCCAAATCCATTTTTGACAATGTGGCGTACGCCCCCCGGATTCACGGGCTGGTGACCAATAAAAGCGAGACCGAAGAACTGGTGGAAAAATCCCTGGTCCGGGCCGGCCTGTGGAACGAGGTCAAGGACCGCCTGAATCAGCCCGGCACGGGGCTTTCCGGCGGACAGCAGCAGCGGCTGTGCATTGCCAGAACCATTGCGGTGAACCCGGAAGTGATCCTCATGGATGAACCCTGCTCAGCCCTGGATCCCATTGCCACGGCCATTATTGAAGAACTTATCGAGGAACTCAGACAGGAATATTCCATTGCCATTGTCACCCATTCCATGCAGCAGGCCTCCCGGATTTCCCAGCGCACCGCCTATTTTCACCTGGGAGATCTCATTGAAATCGGCCCCACGGAACAGATTTTTCTCAATCCCCTGCACCAGCTGACCCAGGATTATATCACCGGCCGGTTCGGCTAACTTTGGAGTCCCGGATTCCGTCTTCGGAAAACCGGGGTCACCATCCGGAAGCTACTCAGAAGCAAGTAATTTCCTAGTAGCTTCTGAGTTGTTTTTATTTGCAAGGTTCGGCATCAAAACAAGCCGGGTGTGCCGGCTGCCGCTTTGGCACTGACCTGCCCGTCCAGGGCGGACGAGATGATGCCGCCGCTGTATCCGGACCCTTCTCCGGCCGGAAACAGGCCATGGATGTCCGGATGCATCCGGGTACCGGGATCCCGGGGAATGCGCACCGGAGAACTGGTCCGGCTTTCCACGGCCAGCACCAGGGCCTGGTCTGTGACATATCCCTTCATCTTTTTGCCGAATGCGGAAAAGCCCTGTTTCAATGCCCGGGTGATCACCGTTCCCAGAATATTTTTGACCGGATAACTGACGACACCGGGGATGTAAGAGGTATGCGGCAGGGTGGAAGAGACCCGGTCCGCCAGAAAATCGGTGAGCCGCTGGGCCGGGGCGGCCAGGGTGCTGCCGCCGGCGGCAAAAGCCCTGTGCTCGATCTCCTGCTGAAAAGCCAGACCGGCAAAATGACACCGTTCTTGATGGTGCTGCCACAGTCTCTCCTCCACGGTGACCACCATACCGGCATTGGCCTTCGCCAGGTTTCTTGCGGAATTGGACATGCCGTTGAGCACCAGTTCGCCCGGTGCGGTGGCTGCGGGCACCAGCATACCGCCCGGGCACATGCAGAAGGAATACACGCCGGTCCCGTCGAACTGGCCTGACAATGCATAGCTGGCGGCCGGCAGGTGCGGGTTGCCGGCATGACGGCCGTACTGTATTTCGTTGATCAGTGCCTGGGGGTGTTCCACACGGACGCCCATGGCATAGGGTTTGGCTGCCAGCCGGATTCCCAGGTCGTCCAGCAAATAATAGATATCCCGGGCTGAGTGACCTGTGGCCAGGATCACGGCCGGTGACAAAAATTCCCGGGTCAGAGTGGAGACCCCTTGAATCTTTCCCTTTGATAGAATCAACCCGGTCACCCGGGTGTTGAAATGGATTTCGCCGCCGCACGATAAGATGGTCTGCCGGATGGCGGCGATGATTTTGGGCAGCCGGTTGGAACCGATATGGGGGTGGGCGTCCACCAGGATGTCCGGGGCGGCTCCGTGCTGCACCAGCAGGGCCAGGATCTCCCGGACATTGCCCCGCTTGGTGGCCCGGGTGTAGAGTTTGCCGTCACTGTAAGTGCCGGCCCCGCCTTCACCGAAACAGTAGTTGGAGTCCGGGTGGCAGATGCCGTCCCGGTTGATGGTTTTCAGGTCAAACCGCCGGGAGGTGACATCTTTGCCCCGCTCCAGCACAATGGGCCGGATGTTGTGGCGGATCAGTTCCAGGGCTGCAAACAGTCCGGCCGGACCGGATCCCACGATCACAGCGGTTTTTTTGCCGGTCACTGGCCGGAACACCACTGGTTCATACAATGCAGGGGCGGGGTTGCCGCAATAGATCTCCGCTGTCAGCACTATCTTCGGGGAGTTGCCCCGGGCATCCAGGGAACGCCTTAAAATTCGGATACCGGTGATTTTATCAACGGAACAGTTCAGTATTCCGGCTGCGGCCCGGACCTGGGCCGCCCGGTTTTTGGCGTGTTCCGGTGCCAGCCGGAAAGTGATGGAATGAACCACGGCACATCCTTTAATTTTTCACTCATTTTTCAGGGGGGACTGATTTACCCCGTTTGTAACCGGCAAAGTTTAAAAGTTGGGCTTTCAGGTCAACCGGTGTCGTGTCTACAGCCGGGATGCCAGCACAGCCGCGCCGATCGCCCCGGTTTCCTGGCAGTATGGGGAGATGATCAAAGCCTGGTTCAGCCGTTTTTCCAGGGCTGCGGTCATGCCGGGATTTTTGGCCACCCCCCCGGTCATCATGATGGGACTCTGGATGCGGATCTTTGCGGCCAGAATCGCCACCCGGGCTGCGGCGGCTTCGTGGATGCCCGCGATGATGTTCTTTCTTTTTTCCTGCCGGGCGATCATGGAGATCACTTCGGATTCGGCAAACACCGTGCAGATGCTGCTGATTTTAGACGGGCGGTCCGCTGTCAGGCCCACATCCCCCATTTCATTCAGAGAAACCTCCAGGGCATTGGCCATCACTTCCAGAAACCGGCCCGTGCCGGCGGCGCACTTGTCGTTCATGGCAAAATTGTCCACCCGCCCCTGGTCATCCAGGGCAATGGCCTTGCTGTCCTGCCCCCCCACATCGATGATGCCTCGGATATCCGGATCCAGAAAATGAGCCCCGGCCCCGTGGCAGAGGATCTCGGTCATGGCTTTGTCGGCAAAGTCAATGCTGGCCCGGCCGTACCCCGTGGACACAATGGCCCGGATATCGGACCGGGACAGACCGGTTTGATCCAGCAGATCCTCGAACACCCGGGTGCCGGCCTTCAGGTGATGGTATCCCGTGGGAATCACCCGGGTGCCTATAATGGCCCGGTCTTTGATCAGGGCCGCCTTGGCCGTGTTGGAACCGATATCGATGCCGGCAAAGATCATGGCCTTGCCCTTTTTTGTTTGATGATTTCCATGAACGCATCGATCCGGGTTTCCGCCTGGGACTGGGAAAAGCTTCTGGGGTCCACCATGTCCGCTTCGATCATGAGCACGGGGATCCCGGTTTTTTCCCGGACGATTCTCATGATGTCCATCTGGCCGAAGGAATAGGGCTTGCAGGATCGGTTGGAGTGCATGACCAGACCGTTGACATCGTAAAACCGGATCATTTTCAACACTTCTTCAGCCATTTCATCCACCCCGATGTTCAGGTAGATCCGGGTGTAGGCCTGGGCCATGGAATCCAGAAAATTATTTTCATCCATATACTTTAACGCCCCGCACCAGGCCGAGGTATAGGTGTCTGCCACCAGACAGGCCTGGTGGGCGGAAAACCGGTCAGACAGCCATTTGAGCCGGTGCCACACCGGCAGGTTGTCCCACAAAAGCCGGTAGGTTTCACCCGGAACCACGCCGATGCCGTCATGGATACGCTGTTCCAGTTCAGCGATCAGTTCTTTGTAAAAATCCACGGCAATCTGGGTTCCCCGCAGGGTCACGATGAGCGCCAGAAAGAAAAACGCGTCAAACGCGGACATGGGGGAGGGCTTGTGGGCCGTGGTGTTCAGGACCTGCTGCCACAGGCGCTGACCTTCATATGAGAGTCTGCCCACGGCATTCATTTTGGCCGGGTCCATTTTTTTCCCGGTCACCTGTTCCAGAAACGCGATATACGCATGGACCTGGGCTTTGACGTATGCTTCGATCTCAGGGGTGTACCCGGTGTGGCAGACCGGGGTGTCCAGGATGAACAACGGCACTTGAAAGTACCTGGCCTGGATTTCATACCATTTCAGGACCGTGCCGCAGATATTGTTGCAGCAGATGAGCATGTCCGGTTTCGGCAATCCGCCGATGGGGCCGCCCCTGACCACGGCACAGGCGATATCGGCCCGGGCATAGGCGCACAGATCACCACTGTATCCCATGTCTTCGGCTTTGGCGCACAGGTCTTCCCCCATTTTGGCGGACCCGATCATGGCCCCGTGGTTTTCCGGATACACGGGAATGATATCCATGGCCACCAGGGGTTCCACCGGGCCGCCGGACGTGATCCAGGCCACCTGCCGGTGGTTCTGGGCCGCGCTTAAAGCCTCCAGATAATAGGTGGTCATCAGATCCCGCATCTTTTTGGCGGCTTTGATTTTGGGGGGGGTAGAAGGGGTGTCGGCCATGAGAAAATCCTTGGGCTAGAGCATGTGAATAAAGGTTTCAATCCGGGTGGAGAACTGGCCCTGATTCCAATGCCCGTCATCCATTTCCAGGGCCATGCTTTTGATGCCTTTTGCATCCAGGCATTCCTTGAGATATGGGTAATCAAAGGCATGGGGATCGCAGAATTTGAGCATCACAAAAAGCACCCCGTGTGCCCGGGTGTGGTTGACAAGGGAAATCAGATGGTCGGCCCGGGTGGTGAGGCCCGTGTGTTTGGAAGGGCAGATCACCCGCTCCCGGTACCGGTTAGCCAGGGCCGTCAGGGGCGGCTGGTCCTCGGGAACAAGCCTGTCAAACCATCGCTGTCCCGTGCACAGATCATCCCCCACCACGGCTCCGCCGGCCGCTTCCACGGTATCAAACAGATCCGGGGTGTCACAGACCGACCCGGCAAGGACCACCCGCTTGACGGGCGTGTCCGGCACGGGCATGTGCCGGAGCGACGCAGCCACATCCGCCAGAAGGGTGACCGCTTCATCTCTGTCCATGATCATGGCCCCTTTGATCAGGGCGTTCATGTCAGAACCCCGGATCAGTCCGGGATGCCGGGAATAAAAATCATGGATAAAGGACAGATGGGTGCGGATCCGGTTGAACAGGGCAATGGATGCGGCCAGATCCGCATCTGTGATGGATATTTCCAGGGCGGTTTCCAGATCGGCTTTGAACCGGGCCAGCACGGATTCCAGATATGCGGCGCTGCTGGGGGTGTTGAGTGTGACGGGCAGCACCAGGTCGGCAAAGAACGCATACGCACCGTTCATGCGCCAGATATCGCTGAGCCGCTGCATGGAATCACAGGTGTGGGGAAACACGGTGCCGTCCAGAAAATCCAGCCGGCCGGCCAGGCTGTCTTCTAAAATACCCCGGACCACGGAGCAGCAGTAGGACTGCAGGTGGTTTTCCGCCTGAACAATCCCGTGTCCGGAAGAAAACAGGCGCATGGGATGGCAGCCTGCCGCATGGATGAGTTCTTCCGGGGCATAAGAGCACGGATAGCCGATGATTTTCCGGCCGGTCTGCCGGATGCGGGCCGCCGTGTCTGAAAGCGGGTTTGCGGCCTCATGAAAAGGCTTTATTTCCTTCATGCCCGGAGATCTCCTTTTTTTGTCGGCTCAAAAAAGATGCGTCATATCCCGGTGATCCGGGCCGGGATGTTCCTGCCTGACGGGTGTTATATCGGACATTGATGGAGAAGTCAAAGCAGACGTGACATGAATCAATACATGCTCCGGGGGCAGCTGCTCCTTCAGGGGCACTTCGCCGAGCCATCGGCGGTATTGCTGCCACCGGGCAACCTCCACCGCGCCTTTGGGGGCTCGGTAGGACCCGTCTTCAGCCTGCTCCCGGAACTTCAGGCGCCCGGATTTTACCGCCGTGTGACTGCTGTGAAACAAATCAACCGGACCGTCAATTTTCAGGCCGTATCTGCCGGCGTTTCTGGCAAAATGGGTTTTGTCGAACAGCACAAAGGCGCTGGCGGTCAAACCGGCCAGATCCTCGTACACGTCGCTTAAAAATGCCAGGGTCTGGTCCATGTCCGCATCTGTGGAGGTGGGAAGTCCGAAAATCATCAGTCCCAGGTTGGAGATGCCGGCGGCGGCCGAGTCCTTGATCACGCGCTGGATGTCTGTGACACAGGTGCCTTTGTTGATCAGATCCAGCAGGCGCTGGGACCCGGATTCAATGCCCCATCCGATCCACTTGCATCCGGCCGCAGACCACAGGGCCAGGCGTCCCGGGGTGCAGTCGGCCGTGGGTTTGCCCAGGATATGAAAAAAAATGGAAAGCCTTCTGGCCAGAATCTCTTCACAGATGGCATCCATATCTTTGGGCAGGATATATTCATCCGCCGAATAAAAATGTGTCACCCCCAGGGTTCGGTGGTAGCGCTCCAGCTCCGATACAAACGCGGCCACCGGTTTTCTGCGGTAGCCGCCGAATGAAAAATTATGGGCGCAGAACCGGCATTTGCGCCAGGCGCATCCCCGGGAAAACAGCACGGGCAGCACGGGCACGGGGTTGAAATAATCGGGTATGGGCAGTTTTGAAAAATCCGGGGCCGGCACCTGTTTCAGTGATATGGTCCGGGATCCGGGATTGGTTTGAACGGTGTCCCCCTGCCTGAAAATCAGTCCGGGAATATCGGGCCAGGCAGTACGGGCACACAGATCGGCTGCCGCTTCTTCCCCCTCGCCGCAGACCACGCCATCGATTTCAGGCACGGCCGTCATCAGGTCCGGCACGGACAGGGCCGACATCATGGCCCCGCCCATCACAATCGGGCACCCGGGGACGGCGGTTTCTTCAATTGCCTGCTTCAGAACCCGTGCCAGGGCACTGGCAAACGGCACCTGCTCCGGAAACAGCACAGATATTCCCACCAGTTCGGGATCATGGGCCAGAATCGAACGGACCTGGCTGTCCAGCATCGTTTTCAGAGCCAAAGAAAGCTCTCCTGAAGCCAGAAAGATTTCGGCCTGGCGGCCAAGGGCGGTGATCTTTTGTCTGAGCCGGTCCCAGATGGATTTATGATACAGGGTCTGGCCTGGATCGGTAAACATTCCCTGGTGTCCCCGGACAAAATGGATCAGGTCCCTGCCCTGAACATCCTGATCTGCCGCCTGGATCCAGGCGGCCAGGTTCAGATCCATCAGCCGGACCAGAGACCCGGGCACATTTGATTCAATATAAGATGCCAGAGAGGCGATGCCCAAAGGCATATAGGTGGCACTGGCCCGGGGCGGAAAAACGAGAACCACGCGCATTCCGAAATCCTCTTCTGTTACCGGTTGTATGGTTGAATTTTTCCTGATCAGGAAAACGGAGTCTAATAGCACTTTTTCCCAGGGAACTCAACAGACAAAAACAGGCTTTCAAATCAACCTGAAATATGGGAAAATGCCCGGATGATTGGATGAACCAAGGAAAATCCTGACCCATCATTGAGCCGCAGCCTGAAATTTAAAAAAACCGGGACCGGCCGGCCATCGAGGCACACCTGGAAACCCGGCTGCTGGAGGATCGGCATGGGGACCAATGAATTCTTATCTTGAAAGAGAGTTTTTGTTTATGAGGTTGATGAGATATCTGTCAATTATATCGGTCCTGGCAGGCGTGTTTCTTTTTTTGATGCCGGGGTGGAGTATGGTGCTAACAGCTGCCGCAGCTGAAACCACCCCGTCGCCCGAGGGGCAGCAACTGGAAGCTCAGTTTTCCCAGGCCCTGGAACAGACCCAAAAAGACATCGAGGCTCTTGAGTCGGAACTGGCAGTTGAAACCCGGAATCTGGATGAGGATGAGAGTCAGCTGAAGATGTATCAGTCCAGGATGACATTTCTGAAAAATCTGGTCATCATGTCGGAAGTGGGGATTTCTGAGCTGGAAAAGGGGGTGGAAGAAATTGATTTATCCAGGTCCCTGATTCAGACCCGTCTTCAGACCATTGATCAACGGTCTGAGAAATTGCGTCAGACCCTGCTTTCCACAACGGAACGGGCCGCCATGCTGGATCAGCTGCGCAAAGAAACCAAGTCCCAGTCTGCTCAGGATCCAACCGTTATAAAGGAGTACCGGGAATTTCAATCGTTGTTGGAAAAAAAACAGGCGATTCTCAGGGCCATTCTCGGGGTTCTGTCAGAACAGGAAGCCGTCAATAAAAAAGCGTTTGACGGGTTTGAAGATATTCGCAGCAAACTGATTCAGGAGATCACGGAAAAAAAGGGCGGCCGCCTGTTACAGCGCACGGACAAACAGTACAGCATCTGGCAGATCGATGTTTTCAAGCAGGAATTGACCCATGGGGTCAAAAAGATGTCCGGCTGGCTGAACCCATCCGCAGTAAAAGAAAAATGGTCCCTGATGAAAAGCCAGACAGCGGTTTTTGACATCATGGTTTTTGCGGGACTGTTTCTGGCTGCCTTTGCCGGTTTCAGGGCCATGGCCGTTATCACGGGTCAGCCGCTGTTTTTGTCATGGACCCGGCAGCGAATCGGATACCCATTGCTTCTGATCCAGGCCTGTCTGCCATTGTTGATCGGGATGGGGATGGTTTTTATTGTGTCACAGACCGGTATCAATGCCGTTTTTCCGGACTTGATTCAGTTTTTACAATCATTTCTGGTGGTGGTGCTGTTGACCCGGGTTGTCCGGGTGGCGGTTCGTCTGGCCGTTGAGGGGCAACCTGCGCAAATTCTGTCTGTGGTGCTCAAATGGCAGCCTTTTTTCATCTGGGGGGTACGCATTTTCGCTTTTCTGCTCCTGTTCATTCACCGGTTCATATCTTTTAAGAGTGCATTGCTGTCCCCGCTGTTTTTATTATTTGAACTGCTCTTGATTGCCGGGGTGTTTCTTTTTTTCCGGGACATCAACCGGATGGAAAATCCCCCCGGATATGTGCGGGGCATCGGATTGTTTTTCAAGACGGCGGCCGTGGCCGGGCTGATTGCGGATATGGCCGGATACAGCTTTCTGGCGGCTTACTGGTACATTTCCTGGGGGATCACCATTGCCGTGGCCTGTGTCACCATGCTGCTGATCTATTCCATTCAGGATGTGGATCAGAAATTCAAACAGGCCGTGGAACCGGAGACCGGCAATACCCATGGGGTATCCTATCCATTTTACTGGATTCTGTCCAACGGGATCTACCTGATTATCGGGATGCTGGTGTTTTTTGCCCTGGTTTTTTCCTGGGGGGCCGGAGACAGCATTTTTCCTTTTCTGGCAAAGATATTCACCCATGACTATACCCTGGGGAAATTACAGCTAAGCCTTTCCAGCCTGGTGTTTGCGTTTGTGGTCATTTTGCTGACCTATGCCGTTGTCCGGATCTGGAAGCAGATGATGTCTGAAAAAATTCTGAAGAAAAGCGGGCTTTCCACGGGTGCCAGAGAATCGATCCTCACTTTGAGCGGGTATGTTGTCTGGGCTTTGGGTATTCTGCTCAGTCTCACGGCCTTCGGGCTGAACACCACATCTCTGGCCGTGGTGTTCGGTGCTTTGAGTATCGGGCTCGGGTTCGGGCTCCAGAATATTTTTAATAATTTTATCAGCGGGTTGATTCTGCTGTTTGAACGGCCCATCCAGGTGGGGGATGTGGTGGAGGTCGGCGGTACCTGGGGAGAGGTGCTCAAGATCAACGTCCGGTCCACCCTGGTCCAGACCTATGACAACTCCACGCTGATCATCCCCAATTCCGAGTTCATCAGTTCCCGGGTCACCAACTGGAGCCACAAGGATCCTTATATCCGGCGGGACTTGAAACTGGGGGTGGCGTATGGATCAGATACGGCCCTGGTGGAAACCCTTCTTTTACAGGCAGCGGACCATGTAAAAGAGGTGGTGCAGTATCCCAGAAAAGCAGTGGTTCAGTTCATCGATTTCGGGGAGAGCTCACTGGATTTCCGGCTCCGGTTCTGGTCCACCATCAATGATTTTCTCACAGCGGAAACCCGTCTGCGGTTTGAGATCGATCGGCTTTTCAGGGAAAATGGCGTAGAGATCCCCTTCCCCCAGAGAGACGTTCACATGAAGGCCTGATCAATTTCCATGGATTGCCCATGCAGATCATGTATGCGGAATCCTGAAATTTTCGGTTACACAGCAAAGTGAGCCCCGATATCCCGGAGTTTGAAATCAGTCCGGCAAACCGTCTGTAAATCTTCAGGTGACAGTGTAGCTGATTTGTTTACATTGTGTAGAGGTTTATCCCCAGAGCCTATTCATTATAATCAAATAATTTCAAATAGTTAAAAATATTAATTTTTGTTTCATGTGCATGGCATGCCGTTTGCTGAATCTCATGGGTGACAGCAATGTGAAGAGATGAGGAACATGATCTCTCTTTGCACGTCTGATTAACCTGATGCCACAGGAGAAAAAAAATGAACATGAACAGAAGATGCTTCATAAAATTGGGTCTTGGAGCCACGGGTGCCGCTCTGACAACAGCGTTCCCGTTCAGACATCTTCAGGTCGCACACGCTTTTGGCGAACATCCCCAGGAAAAACAGCCTTTCCGGGTGATGCGCAGAGTTCCCCAGGTCTGTGCCCGTGCCTGCGAAGCCGACTGTGCCTATTATGTGGTGGTGGGACAGGATCCCGCCACGGGCCTGGAAAAAGCCGTCACCCTTGAAGGCCGGCCCGAAGACCCGGTATCCAGGGGAAAATACTGTATCAAGGGACTCGGGTTTGTGGATTCCCTTTACAACCCGGATCGCCTCATGGTCACGCTGAAGCGAACCAATCCCAAACGGGGAATCGATGAAGATCCCGGCTGGGTGGTCATGAAAACCAGCGATGCAGTGGATGAATTCATTGACCGGTTCAAGCAGTACAAACCCGGGGAGATCGTGATGTGTTCCCCGGGGGATCCTTACACCAACCGCCTGTGCCGGAGTATCGGCTGCACCCGGTCAGATCAGCGGACCGAATGTTTCGGGACCCATTATTACATCAATTGCCTGACCGTGACCAACCCCCCGAACCCGGTTTATTCCAGTACTTACACCCCCAGCCATCATATCGCCGGGTATGATTTCAGCCAGTCGAGATACGAAATCTGGTTTGGGTTTGATTCTTTTTCCAAGGCCGGCAAGGCCGGAATATTGAACCATATGGTGGAGGGAAAACAAAAAGGCACCCGCAGGATCATGTTCAATCCATTGCGAACAACGGTGGCGGATGCCTTTGCCGATGAATATTACACCATTTTGCCGGGAACCGATCTGGCCGTGGCCCTGGCCATGATCCGGATCATCTTGAACGAAAAACTCTATCAGCCCTCTTTTTTGAAAGCCTATACGGATGCCCCGGCTCTGATTGACCTGGAAACCGGAATTCATCTGACCGGTCCGGATGGAAAATGGCTGGTGTGGTCCCCATCGGGTTCCGGACCCGCAGATATCAGTGAATGTCTTGATCCGACACTGGACGGCGGTCCTTTCCTGTTTGCCATGGACGGTAAGCCAGTCTCTGCCAAGCCTGTCATGCAGATACTCAGAGAGTCTGTGGCTGATTATACCCCGGCCTGGGCTGAAAAAATCAGCCGTGTTCATGCAAATGTGATTGAACGGATCACCCGGGAATTCATGGCGGCCGCGCCAAAAGCCTTTATCCCGGCACTGAAACGGGATGCGGCCGGTCCCAATTATGCCAACAGCTGGAAATTGCGGCACTGCATCAATATGATCAATTTTTTGAGCGGTGCCATGGACCATGACGGCGGGGTCCTGCTGCTTCACGGGGTCAAAATCCCCTGGCTGGATGATGTGGCGCCCATCCATAAACCCTATCCACCCCAGCCAAATCAACCCGTGGACGGCCGGCATCATTTTCCTGTGACCTGGGATATCTATAAAAACAAGGATTTTTCAGCCCCCGGTCATTACGGGACCCTGGGTCATGGTCTGTTCAACGCCGGACCGACCAAGGTGGTTTTTTTCCGCAACCCGCACCGGGGACTGTTTGCCATGATTCAGCCCCAGATGCTGGAAGCGGCCCTGGAAAAAATGGAACTGGTGGCGGACTGGAACCTGTATCTGGATGACATCGGGTACTGGTGCGACTATGTGTTTGCCGCCGGGCACCAGTTCGAAGGGGGAAAACTGGATCTTCGGCTGTATTATCCCAAACATCCCTGCCTGGTGGGGGGCGCACCCGTCCAGAAGCCGCCGGGGGATCAGATCGGATGGGGAACCCTGGCCAGGAAAATCGGTCTGGCAGTGGCACCGGAATACTGGACCACGGACGGCAGCCGTGATCCTGACAAAGCCATTGTGGATACCTGCTCGGATGAGGCGGTTCGATCCGTGGATGCCGCCGGCAGTTACAAGGAATTCATCGAAAAAGGGGCTTTCTGGATCGACAAGCGGCCTTATGAAAATTATCGTCAGATTCGGGAACTGGCTTTTGGGGCCCCGGAGGGCCGGGTCCGGTTCTATATCGACGAACTGGTCCGGGCGGGGTATGACGGTGTTCCCAAATGGTCTCCCCAATGGCATGCATCCGAGGAAGCATACCGATTTTCTCTGCTCATCACCCGGGCCCCCTGGCTGATGCATGCGGATCCCAATTTTATCAACAATCCCGCACTCAAGATTCTGACGAAACAGAATTTCATGGATTGTATCTGGATCAACCCCGAGGACGCCCGGGAACTGGGGATTGAAGAAGGTGAAATGATCCGGCTGGAAAACAATCCCCGGTTCATGACCCGGATCCCCAGACCGGTCACTGGCAAGGCCCATATCAGCGCACGGGTGATGTCCCAATGTATTCTCACCTTTCACGGGTTGGGGCACCGGGCCAAAAACCTGACCCATGCCGCTGATTTCAGTTACCGGGATGGAGACTTGATCCCCCAGAAAGATCCTGAACTGGTCAAAAAACATGATGCCACAGGCATGGGCTGGGTTGAGGATGTGTATGTTAAAATCACCAAAGCATCATAACAGGAGGCCATCATGAAATCATATGCCATATTGCTTGACACCACGCTTTGCACGGGCTGCAACACCTGCCTTTACAAGTGCATCCAGGAAAACATGGGACAAGATGCTGCATACCGGGGATTGTTCCGAACCATTGCTTTTATCCGGGATCCGGGTATTTATCATCACCGGTGCATGCACTGCCTTTCTCCGGATTGTGTCGAAGTCTGCCCGGAGGGCGCGTTGACCAAAACCGATTATGGGCCGGTTCTTTACAATGCCGACCTGTGCACCGGGTGCCAGACCTGTGTCGATGCCTGCCCGTTTTCCGCGCCCCTGTTTGACCCGGTTACTGAAAAGATTGTCCGGTGCAGCATGTGTGCCCACCGCATCAGCGAGGGCCGGCCCCCGGCCTGTGTGGAAGCCTGTCCCACCGGAGCTTTGGTGTTTGATGAATTCCATAGTGTCCTGGCGACAGCCGAAAAAAGAACGGCCCGGGACAATCTGTATACCTATGGGATCACACAGAACGCAGGGACCTGTTTTATCGTGTTGACGAAAAACGATCCGATGGAAATCGGATATCCGTCGGTGGGAGAAAAAACCGTTCCAGCGGATCGCACCTTGAGCGCGTTGCCCCTGTGGGGTGTCGGGGCGGTGGCAGGCGGAATGAAACTGTTCAGCGACCGCCGGGCCAGAATCGAAGCGCAGGAAAAAAACAGTTGATGTGGAATTAAAAATTTAGCGGGACGGCATGGGATACCCCGCCTTCCCGCAACATCTCAACAAAGAGGTAATTTCAATGAACAGTCAGCAGATACTTGAGATCGAGCCGGAGGTCCGGGCGTTTGTATTTGATGCCCTGTCCCGGTTGCTCGATTATCCGGATGCGGATCTGATGGATCAGATCCGGGATGCCGCTTATATTGAAAATTTTGAAGTCGCCCTGCAAAAAGCGGGCATCGGTGATGATGCCGTATCTTTTTGTGCTTCATTGACTGAGGTGAATTCAGGCCACTTGCTTCTATCACTGCAAAAAGAATACACCCATTTGTGCTTTGCTTCCAAACCGCGGCGGGTGCATCTGTTTGAATCGGTTTACCGGACCGGCAAGCTGATGCAGGACTGCACCTTTGACATTGCCCGGCTGTATTATGACGCCGGGCTGTGTATCAGCGATGATTTTGATCTGTTGCCGGACCACATCTCCCTGGAACTGGAATTCATGTCTTACTTAGGTCTTCAGGAATCACAGGCCCTGTCTTCTGGAGATACATCAAAAGCAGCGTATGCCCGGGACCTTCAACAAAAGGTATTGACCCACCACCTGATATTTTTTGCGACCCGGCTCTCTGAGGCATTTCAGGCACATGGCCGGTCCAGCTTTTATCAGACCATCGGCCGGATGGTGGGGTGTTTGTTTGATGCCGGCATGACCATCCCCGATATTCTGCCGGGGCAGACAGACCGGCTTCGGGCCGATACATCTTGACGACGCGGATAGAATTTTCTCCAGTTTGATGTGGTATGATATTTGCTGTTTTAAGTGCCGTACTGGCGGACCCATAAATATTGTAAACCCTATCAACAGGAGGAAACAGATGAAATCACTGGTTTTATATTCCAGCCAGTCCGGAAACACCCAGACACTGGCCAAAGCCTTGTATGACAGCCTGGAAGGGGAAAAAGAGCTGTGTGACATTGATCAGGCCCCGTCCGGAAACCTGGATTATGATCTGGTGGCCGTGGGGTTCTGGCTCCAGGCAGGAAAGCCGGATCCCAAGACCGACGTCTTTCTTAAAGCGTGCAAAATGAATGCAAAGGTGTTCCTTTTTGCGACCCATGGGGCGGCCAAAGGCTCTGATCATGCCAGGGGGGCCATGGAATACGCCGTCAGCCTGATGAACGGCGCCAATGTCATCGGCACTTACTCCTGCCAGGGCGAGGTCAATCCCAAGGTCCTGGAAAAAATTAAACAGAAAGACTCGCCCCCGCCCTGGCTCCATGAGGCGGACGATGCAGTGAATCATCCGGATGATACTGATATCGCCGAATTGATAGCCGCGTTGAAAAAGGCGCTCTGATGCGCCTCCGACCCGGGCTATGTCAAAGCTGAATGCCCTTGATGTGATGGATGAAACACGGTTGCAAGGGTGGCGTTACTTGTAACGCCACCTGCTCTGCCCAAACCGATGGGTTTTTGTAGCTCAGTAAAGTGTGACATTCAGATATGTCTGCATCTGTTTGAAGTGCTTGTCCAGTGAGAAAATCATGCTGCCTGTTTGAATGGCGTTCTGGACAATGATCAGATCCGGAATCCCGATCCCGTTGATGCCGTTTTTCAGGCAGGTGAATTGAAATTCCTGAATCTGGCCCCAGTCGATCGACATCGGCAGCTTTCCCACGTCATGAATGATGTCAATCAGGGTTTTCTGGTTCTGAAGCCTGAGAAAAGGGATCAACTCGGTCAGGATCAGGTCGTTGACAACCACCAGGTTGCTGTCAATCAGATGATCCAGTTCATCGGTCAGGTTTCCTGACCTGAAATAATCGATCCAGACCGAAGAATCGATCAAAACCCTCATTTGCGATCTCTCAAGACATCCAGATCAATATCCAAATCCACCTTGCCCTTGAATTTTTTCAATGCGGAAATTTTTGATCTCCTCACCAGTTCCTCCAGGGCCACGGTAATGACTTTTGTTTTTGTCCTGATGTTTGTGACCTGCATTGCTTGGTTCAACAAGTCTTCAGGTAAATCCAAAGTGGTTCTCATGCGACACCTCCTGATGCATAAAAAATAATAAATCATGCATAAAAAGTCAATTGGAAATAATCATATTTTGCATGCAGGAATCCGGTCACATGCCAGCGGTGTTTACGCGTTTTGCCACAAATAGCAAAACGCGTAAACACCGATTTTTTGAACGGTTTTACGGTCTTTCAGGTGGCGCAGAAGCGCGTCTGGCCTGAATTTCTGTTCTGATCACAGGCGGTGGTAAATGCGGATGATTTTGACCGGTTCAAGGCACTTGAATGCCGGCAAATCGCTGAAAAATGGAACAGCAGATTCGAACCCGGGTGTTTTTCAGGGGGTAATTCAACGCAGGTGCCTCTCCCGGTGTTCCTCGATAAACTGCCGCACCCGCTCCTTTGGCTGAAAAATGCCGTAATGTCCCTCACACAGGATATCCGCCTCCAGTGTCAACAGCCGGTCCATGGATCTGCGGTAATCTGCCAGGTTTGACAGAAAATCGTCACTGAAAGGCCCGTGCAGGTCCTGGCCGAACAACACTTTTTGGCCGGCCGTTTTCACCACCACGGCAATGGACCCCGGGGTATGCCCGGGGATGTGCAGGCAGTGAAAGTCCATGCTTCCGAAAGTCAGCACCGTATCCGCATCAAATGATTGATACAAAGACACGGGTTCATAGGTGATCCCATACCAGCCGGCCGCAGTGCGCCCGTCATGGCCGGGTTCTTCAATGGGGGCTGCATCCAGCGCATGGGCATAGAACCGGATTCCGGGCAAACTCTTTGCCAGCCCGGCACAGGCAGCCGTATGATCGATGTGGCAATGGGTCAGGATACAGTGCCGGATATCTTCAAACTTTAGGCCGCTGATCTCGATCCCTTTGATCAGGTCCAGGTCCATGCCGGCATCGATCAGCACCAGTCCCTCATCACTTTCGGTGTCCACCGCATAGACTGAACAGCCGCTGTCGCCCACATGCCAGATATTTTCAATGATCTGTTTCATTTTTTTTGCCTCCTTTGATACCCGGATTCCGGTCCGGCTACTGGTCCACTCCCACCCGGGCCGCGATACCGGGGTCATACAGGTTCATGGATTCGGTCCGGGTCCGCCGGGCCGTTCCCCGGACAAACCCGATATACCGCCCCTGATCCAGATCCAGGGCCTGGGCATCAGACGGGAAAATGCTTTTGCCGGTCATCTCCAGGGCGGTTTCAAAATCCCGCCAATGCCGCCAGCCATCCGGCAGAATCTCCATTCTGACATCCGTGACGCTGCTGTCACCTTCCCACAGTTCCTGCCACCAGCCAGGTGTTTTGAAGCTGCGGCACCCATCTTCCCAGAACACCTTGCCGTTGGTCTGGGGCCGTGTCAGATGCTCGGGTATGACATTTCCCATCTCCTGCATCAGTGCCGGCATCACCACCCCCAGCATCCCGCCGGGTGCAAGAAACCGGCTCAGGTATCCCAGGTACAGCACATCCGTGCCAAAATACTGGTACGCATCAATGGACACCACGGCATCGAAAAATTCTGCCGGAAATGGCAGTGCATGGGCCTCTGACCGCAGGGGAAACACCTTGTCGGCAACCCCGGCCCGGACAGCCCGCTGCCAGTTGTGGTCCGGGGTAATCCACAGGTCCGTGGCCCACACCTGGACGTCAAACTCCTTTGCCAGAAAAATACTGGTCATGGCCCGGCCGCACCCCAGATCCAGAACCCGCATGCCCGGTTCCAGTGGCAGGGTCTTGCACAGCCATTCCGCCAGCCATACGGCGTTGGGTCCCATCTGGTTGTCCAGGATCCAGTCCGTGTCGTACCGGCTGGACCGGGGAAACTCTTTTTTGATCAGCAGTTTCATTACAGCTTCTCCTTTGATCATATGTGATTGACATTGTAGCATGATTAATGTGTCTTGCAAGACGAAGATAGCCTGGTATCATAAACTGGATTGATTCAACATTTCCGAATTCTGCATGACAGGCAATACTTGTCAAACTACCGGCAACCCGGTAAGATCGATAAAGAAACAAAAATCGGAAAAAGGAGGATTTCATGGCGGTGTATCTGGTACAGCACGGAAAAAGTCTGCCAAAGGAAAAGGACCCGGCCAAAGGATTGTCTGACACGGGCCGGCAGGAATCCATGAAAATTGCCGACGTGGCAAAGATGTATCAGGTGCCGGTATCCAAAATCGTGCACAGCGGCAAAACCCGGGCTGAACAGACCGCAGGAATTTTCAGGGATATTTTCAAGAAGGATGCACCCCTGGAACAGGTGGACGGTATCGGTCCCATCGACGATGTCGCGGATCTGGGGAACCGGATCGATCCGGAATCCAATATCATGATCGTGGGGCACCTGCCTTATATGGAGCGGCTGGTCTCCTTTCTGACGACCGGGAACCCGGACCTGCAGGTGATCCGGTTCCAGAATTCCGGCATTGTGTGCCTGGACCGGGATGAGAATGGCTGGTACATCAAGTGGACCCTGAATCCGCACATCGGGTGATGGTTTGTCCGGGAGCGCGGTTGAAAAATACAAAGCGAATGGAAATGTAACTGCGTGCAAATAGTTGAATGATATTCTTACCGGATATGAAACAACTATTTTGCTTGCCTTTCTGGATCCTGTGCGTGGTATCAGCCTGTTGCGGCTTATTGATTGTCCGGGCCGCTCCGGCATCATCATCCCATCCCCATGAAACTCACACCTACATCGAGCAGACCGGGGAAGCGGTCAAAGAGGTCACATGGACCCTGGAAAAAGCGGATACATTCATTCTGACCTATTTGTCGCCGTTTGAGCGGCATGTCACAACCACCGGCCTGGATTACGATACACATCGCTGGCATGTGACGGAAAAAAACGGGCTGTCTGATTTCACTGCTGTGCGAACAGGAGCGTCCATCTCCATTTCCGGGCGGTTTCGGGGAGATCCTGTGAACAAGACGATACCAATTGACGGTACTGACTGGTATCAGGCATCTTCATTGTCTTTACGCGGTTTTGCTGCATCGACGGACCGGGAAAAAGTGTTCTGGACCATCCGATCCGACACACTGACTGTCCACAAAATCAAAGCAGTCAAACAAGGATTGGAAACGATCGATGTGAATGGGGTCATGAAAAAGGCAGTGAGAATCAAGCTGTCGTTGACAGGGCTTTTGTCACACTTCTGGAAGAGCGATTACTGGTTCTCCGTGCCGGAAGGGGTTTTTTTACAATTCAAAGGGCCAAGTGGACCGCCAGGCTCTCCCATGACAACTGTCACCCAGATACAGTGATCGACTCCATATGCTTGATTCAGTCAGTCGTCAGTCTGTAGCGAATACGGCCGAGTGTGCCATATATTAGACAACGCTTGCCAAACAGCCGATAACCCGGTAATATTTTTACCTGAAGAAAACAGAAAAAAGGATGCTTCCTGGAGCAGTGGGATGACATCTTTTGCCCGGGAGGTATGAATTGAAAATCAACAAGGTCGATCACATCTGCATTGCTGTCAAGGATCTGGATCAGGCCCGCAGGATATGGGAACCGGTCCTGGGAAAAAGCGGGCCCGATGATGCCTACATTGATGAACCGGAAAAAATCAAGGTGGTGCGGTACTGGATTGGTGAGGTGGGGTTTGAACTCATGGAATCTTTGACCCCGGACGGGGATGTGGCAAAATTCATCGAAAAAAACGGCGAAGGCGTGATGGTGGTCAGTTTGAATGTGGCCAACACCCGGGAGGCCATGGCCGAGCTGGAAGAAAAAGACTATCCATTCATTGGTGGGGCCAGGCCGTTTCGTGACGGCGAGTTTGCTTTTATCCATCCTAAAAAAATGAACGGGGTCCTGCTGGAACTTATTGATGATAAAGGGGATGATTTCAGAAAATAGATCCCGGCAGTTCGCCAAATTTCATTGTCGACGTGATGGCGGCAACGATAACGGGATTCAATTTGCTGTCATTGAGCAGATCATTCTGCAGGACAAAGCCCCGGTCGTATTCGTTTTTTACCTGTTTTTCTTTCTCTAACGCGATTTTTTCTTTCAAAACGGCAGAAATGAATCCACTTCTGGACATACCCTTCAGCCGGCTGATTCCGTCAATAACGGCAACCAGGTCTGTGGGCATGGTAATGGCAATCTTCTGGGTATGCATTTATGTTATGCCTGTTTTATATTCTACCATGATAACACTTATGAAGATTTCTTACGTCAAGCGATGTTATTTACCCTCTCCCTGGTTTATATATTAAACAATCGTTTTGGGGCGGTACTGTTTTTAAGTGACCGGCCTATGTGAATCGTCGCTTAAGTCAAGTCTGTGTCTGATTTGTTGGTGGGATATTTTTCAAGGATATGATATATTTTCAAGTTATGTACGAAGTGACTGCCAGAGTGATGATAGACAGAAACGGGGAACGACTTGAGTATTAAAAAAAAAATAGCAATTGCCGGGGCCGGCGTTCTGGTGTGCATAGCAGTTCTGATGGCCGGCATTTACGGATACAGCCGCACGGATCATGCCCGGAATCTGGTGGTGGATCAGATCAATGCCCGGATTCCCGGCACGATATCCGCCGGACAGATAAAGGTATTGGCCGGCGGCGCATTGATACGGCTGGAAGATATCCGGCTGAGAGATTCCCAGGGAAATCTGTGTCTGGTATTTGATTCACTGGGCCTTTCGATCCGCTGGCGCGCATTGTTTGACAAGGTGTTGGAGGTCAGCCATTTTCAGATTGATGGGCTTCACCTGGATCTGGTTGCAGATGAGGCCGGCGGGTTGAATATTCTGGATGCCCTTGTGGCCGGAGAAGACACCCCGGATGCGGTTCCGGAAACAAAGACGTCCGGGGCGGGCCTGCCGTTGAACGTGAAAATCAAAAATGCACAGATCACCCGCAGTGCCGTGTCATTCTCAGATCCTGTAAACACGGTTTCTGCTGGATCGTTGCATGTGACGGTAAAAGAGGTGGATTTACAACAGATGTCCGGGGAAATCACCGTCAATGTGGGAGATGCGGTTTTTTCCGGTGCCGGAAAAAACCTGGACATCAGAACGATTGACGTTTTTGCTTCCGTGCAGGAGAAAAAATGGGTCACATTCCGCATGGACCTGGATTCAGAAATGGGGGGTCTTGCGGCAGCCGGATCCGTGGATGATCTGTTTCACAATCCGCACATGGATCTGACACTGGATATCACCGCCGATCTGGCTGCGGTGTCTCACATATCACAAGAAATGCCCGATCTGGGCGGAAATATCCATTTGACAGTGGCCGGACAGGGACCTGTCAACGACCCGGCCGTTCAGGTTCGGATCAAAGGGCAGCAGCTCGCCATGGCGCCGGATATGCAGGATGGCAGCCTGGATATTGCCATGAATCTGGCCAACCGGGTGCTGCACCTTGAACAGGGGCGGGTCGACCTGCTGGGAATCCAGGCCGCCTTTTCCGGATCAACGGATCTGTCCCGGGTGTTCCCGGATGGATTTCTGGGTCCGGCCCATGATTTCGAGCAGCTCAATTATGCCTTGTCATTCAACCAGACAGAAGGGGATTTCCAGCACCTGGCCCCATGGGTTCCCGGGTTTTCTGGAAAATTTTCTTCCCGGGGCCGGATCCAGGGCCAGGGTATTTCTGTGGATACCCTGGCTGCCGGGTACGAGCTGACTGCCGTTTTCAAAGGATTGAAACAGGATCAGTCGGAAATCGATCCTCTGGATCTGGATATTCAGGTGTCCGGAGATATGGACAGCCAGTTGCTGACCCTGGATCAATTGTCTGTGGATACCCGGCCGGCCCAGGTGCAGGCATCCGGAAAATATCATCTGGCAGACCAGATATTGGACATGTCCCTTACCGTGTCTTCAGATGATCTGTATGCGGTCACCCAGACGTTTGGGCTGTCTCCGGCCAAAGGCCGGGTGAATGCGGCGGTTCAGGCGACCGGCCCCATAAGCGGGCCGGATATCAGCGTTACCCTGGCCGGCCGGGAGTTGGCAGCGGCCGGTATCCTTGTGGATTTGGTTGATTTCAAAGGGAACCTGGATCCAAAAGGCCGGGCAACTCTCACGGATTTCACGGTTCGGGGTCCGGGCCTGGATCTGGCTGTGTCAGGGGATGCAGATCTTTTTGATACCGGATTTGTACTTAAAAAAAGAATCCGGGTCTTCTTGAAAACCATGGGAAATATTCTGCCGAAAACCGTGCTGGCCCGGTCAGACCTGGATGTGGATCCGCAGTTTCTGGATACCCATGTGGAATTTGATCTGAAAAGCCATGTGGACTATGACATGGGAACCGCGGTCGCCATTGCTGAGGTCAAAGATATCACGATTCCGCGGCAGGACCTGGAAGCGATGATCGATCTGAATAATCATCGGTTTTCCCTGTTTCTGGAAAATCTGGCTGACATTTCCGGTGTGCTGGATATGAAAAAATCGGCATATACCTTGGATATTGATTTCAATGCCGGCGATTTCAGTCCGTTGCTGAGAGCTGTGGGCATCACTAATATCAGCGGCGGCGTGGAAGGCTGGGTCCGGTCCGGGGGCACCCTGCCCCGGGATGTGACCGCACCCCTTGAAACCCCTTTGGCAGCTGCCAAAGGGGGGATCACCATTAAAGCGGATATATCGGGTATGGCTGATCAGCCGGATGTCAATGCGCTCATAAGCCTGACAGACCTGTCCTGGCATCCGGAATCTCCGTTGCCGGAAATTTCAGACCTGAACGGACGGTTGTCTTTCAAGGATGTGCACCTGGATCTTTTGCATACCCATGCAGCAGATTCCAATGATGTGTCAACCGCAGAAGCCGGGGGGATGATTCCGGTCAAATCCGTTCAGGCGGATCTGGGATTGAACCGGTTGGATGAAAAAGGCCTGGATTTGCAGTTGACCCTGGACCAGAGCATTCTTCTGGATGCATCATTCAATCCGGAGACTTCGGCCTTTGATGTCACAGCGACATTTTCTGCCACACCGTTGGACCCGTTTGTCAATGCGGCGGGAATTTTCGGTATCACAGGACATGTTGACGGACAGATCGAATCCAGGGGGCGGATAAATATGGACCTGCCGCCGCAGATTACAGAACAACTGAAACCGGCCGCCGGTTCCCTGAAACTGGATGCCGATGTGGCCGGATCGTTTCATGATCCACAGATCAATGCCGGAATCGTTTTGGACAAGCTGTATTATCCGGTTCCGGAAGCCGGCCTGACGGTGTCAAACCTCAACGGAATGGTGACGTTGTCCAATGATCAATTAAAAATTGAGGCTCTGTCAGCGGAACTCGGCCAGGGAACCCTGGATATCTCCGGGGACCTGGGGCTGGAAAATTTTTTGCCCGTAACCGGCCAGGCCAGGGTCCTGGCTCACCATGTGGGGGTATCCATTGAAGATACTCTGGATGCGGCATTCAACACGGATCTGACGTTTTCCGGCTCCCGGGAGAAATCCCGGGTGACCGGTTCCGTGCAATTGATTCACGGCGAATTTTACAAAGATTTTGATTTTGATCTGGCCGAGGCCCTGGAAAGCCGGAAAATGGGCCGTGCCGGGCCGGTTGACATGCCCTCGAAATCCGGCGGGCCTTCTTTTTTTGAAAAAACGACCCTGGACATTGATGTGAATTATAAAGATCCTTTTTTACTGGATAACAATCTGGCCTTTATCATGGTGGCGCCGGATCTTAAAATTAGCGGTACCGTCCGTCAGCCCGTGCTCACGGGAAGGGCCGATATTGCGGAAGGGACCGTGGTCTATCATAAGCGTCAGTTCGAAATTGACAAAGGAATCATCGATTTTGTGGATCCATTCAGGATCGATCCGAAAATCACCCTTCAGGCCAGCACGGCCATTCGCAAATGGGTCATTTATATGGATGTCAGCGGGAAAATGGACAATCTCAGATTTAAATTATATGCCAGTCCTGCAGAAACCCATGAAGATATCCTGTCTTTGCTGATCATCGGCAAGACCACCCGGGAACTGGGCAAAGGCGGCGGATCCTATACCGGTATTCTGGCGGACAAGGCATCGGAAATGATCGGCAAGGAAGTGTCATCATCCACGCCCCTGGATACATTCAAGCTCGGGTACGATGAGTCGGACGGGCAGGGGGGCAATGTCAGTGTCACCATGGGCAAGAAATTGTCGGAACGGCTGGAGGTGATTTATTCCATGGAAACCGAAGAACAGGAAACCGTTCATACCAATTCAGCGGAATATAAAATGCTGGAAAACGTCATACTCAGGGCCTTTAACGATTCACAAGGGGATTTTGGAACCGAAATCACCCTGAAACTGGAGTTCAGATAGATCCGATGAAATCACCAAAGACCATGGATAAGATAAGACAATGTATAATGACCGTCAGCCGGGTGATGCTGTGTTTATGGTTGATCCCGGCAATGACCGGATGGATCGTTTCAGTCCATGCTGAAACAACCCGCCCCGTCATTGAAAAAATTGATGTAGACATACAGGGCGGGACACGGGAACGGCAGGCGAAATTGCTCTCTATGGCCGTCGGGATGATTCAGTTGCAACCCGGAGACCGGTTGGATGCCGGAGCCTTGAACACCACGCTTTCACTCTTGAAACAATCCGGACAGTTCAGCGCCATTCACGTACCGGATCCGGACCTGGATGCAAAATCCATTTCCCTGATTTTTCAGTTGACTCCCGTGGTGCAGGTGAAACGCATCAAGGTGACCGGGGCGTTCCCTGTTTTCAGTCAGTCCATTGTCCGGGCCACGGATTACAGGATCGGAGGGCCGTTTTTTGAGGATCAGGTAAAGAAAAATATCCGGGCCATGGAATCCGTGATGAAGGAAAAAGGGTATGTGGATGCCCAGGTTCATATTCGCACGGAAACAGCGGGAAATCTGGAAAAAAACGTATTCATTGACGTGGAAAAAAATGTGCCCCTCAGGACCGTTGACATTGAGATCCACGGGAACCGGACATTTTCCGATACCCGGTTGAAAATGCGCATGAAATCCTATCAACTGCCGTTGTTTTTCTGGAGCAAAGGCAGCAAAACCGTCTCGTCCGAAGTGGCGGCGGATGTCAAAGAATTGCTGTCGTTTTACCGGAAAAAAGGATTTGTGGATGCCACGGTGACCTCTGACCTGCACACGGATTTGGAACAAAAAATCAGCCGATTGACGATTCACATCGAAGAAGGGCCGAAATACCGGGTGTCTTTTTCTGGAAACAGGGAGTTCAGCGACCGGACCCTGAAAAAGGATCTGACCCTCTGGTCAAAGGGAAACCGAAATGATTTCGGGCTTAAACGCAGCATCAAAGCAATCCGGGAGCGGTATGAAAAAGCCGGTTACAGGGATTGTGAAGTGGATTTCACGGCGAAAAGCGGGACGCAAGGCCAGAAACCGGTGCGGGATATAGAGATCTTGCTACATGAAAACACCCGGTATCTGGTGGACACCACCTTGATCAAAGGGGTGAATGCGTTGGATGAAAAGTCCCTGTCCTCCCATCTCAATACCCGGGGAAAAAGCCTGTTCTATGACGGGCCGCTGGTTGAAAACATGCCGGAGTCGGATCGTCAGACCCTTGAAAATATTTATAAAAGCCAGGGGTTTGAAAATACCCGGGTCACTGCGGATGTGACCTGGAAAGAACAAGAGGATAAAAACCAAAACGTCGCGGATGTGGTGTTTGATGTGACGGAAGGATATCGCAAACAGGTCACAAAGGTTGTTTTTGAAGGGATTCCAAAAGGCATCGACCCGGCCGTGTTTCATCAGACCATCAAAACCCGGGAAAACGAATTTTTTCTGCCCTCCCGGGTGGATGAAGACCGGATTGAGATCCTTACTCTTTTAGGGGAGCACGGGTATATTTATTCGGAAGTCACCCCCCGGGTTGTTTCGGACGGCAAAGACTGCAAAGTGGTTTTCCAGGTGACACCGGATCAGATGGCCACCGTGGGCGGGGTCTGGGTGTTCGGTAATTTTGATACCAAAGAGGACGTTATCCTCCGGCACAATACCCTGGAACAAGGGGATCCTGTCTCTTTGGATGGATTTTTGACCCTTCAAAACGATGTCAGGGATCTCCAGTGCCTGGATCGGGTAAATTTCAAAGCCATCGGGGTTCAGGAAAAACTGGATCAGGTTTTTTTCACAGCGGAAGTGGAAGAAAAAAATCCGTATTTTCTGGAAACCAGCATCGGGTATGATACCTCCAAAGATGCGTATCTTGCCGTGTCCGCCGGTGACCGCAACTGGCTGGGAACCAACCGGAGGCTCTATCTGAATGCTGAAGTGTCCGGCATTGGATATGATGCTGTTCTGGGTGTCACGGATTATGATTTTCTTGCCCGGCGGGTGTACTCGGATGCCAATATCTATATGTCTGAAGAAGAACTCAAAAATCAGAATTTCGGTACCCGAAAATATGGATCTTCCCTGATGTTTGAAAAACCCGTGACCCAACACCTGACTCTGGGAACCCGTTTCGGTCTGGAGTCCAGAGAACAGTATCCCACAGGAAACAACACGGGCACGGATCCTGAAATCTATGCGGCCCGGGGGATTCTTTCCGCCACCCCTTTTGTGACCTGGTCTTCCGTGGATTCTTATGCCCGGCCCACCCGGGGATTTTATTTCAACGCCTCTGCCGGGTACACCCGGGATATGTTTGAGGACCTGGACAATTTCATGAAATACCAGGCAAACGCCAAATATTATTATCAGCCTTTTTCCCGGCTGGTTCTGGCATTTCAGGCCATGTACGGCACGTTGCAGAATTTTTCTTCGGACGCACTTCTGCCCGATGATCAGTTGTTTTTTCTGGGGGGGATTTCAGATGTCCGGGGGGTGGGTGAAAATGAACTCGTCGTGGATGCATTCGGGGATCCTGTGGGGGGAAAAACCCAGATAGCCGGTTCCATCGAGGCCCGGATCGATCTGGGGGGGAACCTGGAACTGCCGATTTTTGTGGATGCCGGCACGTTGCAGGACACCCCGAGAGCCGGTCGTAATGAAGGAGTTAAGTATACGATCGGATCCGGGCTTCGGTATATGACACCCGTGGGTCCGGTGGGGCTGCTTTACGGGTACCGGTTGAATCCTGAAACGGGTGAAGATTCGGGTCGTCTGCATTTTTCCATCGGGTACACGTTCTAGAAACAGAAAGGCCGCACCGTCGGCAGAATTCGACGGTGCGGCCTTCTTCAAACTGTGTCAGTACATGAGATTTGGCAAAAACATGATGATCTGCGGGAAAATAATCAGGATCAGCACACCCACGATAACGGCGATGAGAAAAGGGAAAATGCCTTTGAAGATTTTTTCCAGAGGAACCCCTTCATCCAGGACATTTTTTGCCACCCCGTAGACCACATACACATTGATGCCTACCGGCGGGGTGATCACCCCCATTTCCGTGACCATCACAATGATGATACCGAACCAGATAGGATCATATCCCAGCTCCATCACCACGGGAAAGAAAATGGGAACGGTCAAAGTGACAAAAGCCAGAGCATCCATGAAGCAGCCGCCGAAAAAATAGATCATAAGGATCACGCCCAGAACCAGTACCGGTGATATTTCCAGGCCGGACACCCAGCCGGCGATCTCAAAGGGGATGCGTGTGACGGCCAGAAATTTGCCGAAAATTACGGCACCGGCAATGAGCATGAGCACCATGCAGGAGGTCCGCAGGGTTTCCATCAAAGATTTGACAAACCCTTCCCAGGTGATCTGGCGCCGGACCAACGCGATGAGCAGCACACCGAAGGCACCAATGGCCGCCGCTTCCGTGGGCGTGAACAGCCCGATGAAAATACCGCCGATGACCAGGACGAATACAATCAGGGTTTCGATCAATCCCAGCAGGGATCTCAGTTTTTGGGGCCAGGAAAAGCGTTCGCCTTTAGGGCCCTGTTCCGGTGAGATACGACAGCGGATGTAGATGCAGAGGATGAACAAGAGTGTCACCAGCAGGGCGGGAAAGATCCCGGCCACAAACAAAGCCCCGATGGATTGTTCCGTGAGAATGCCGTAAATAATCAGCACCACGGACGGGGGCATGATCATGCCGATACCACCGCCGGATGCCACGCATCCCGTGGCCAGTTCGTCGTTATAGTTATACCGTTTCATCTCCGGCAGCCCCACGGTGGCCATGGTGGCGGCAGTGGCTGGACTGGAGCCGCAAACCGCACCAAATGCCGTACATGCAGTCACGGTTGCCATGGCAAGTCCTCCCCGGATATTGCCTAGGAATTTGTAACCCGCATTATAGAGCCGCTTGCTGATACCGGAGTTGAACCCCAGCTGCCCCATGAGAATGAACAGCGGGATGGTGGTCAGATCATAGGAATCAAAGGTTTCATAAATGTTTCTGGACAACAGGACCAGACCGGCATCCGTGCTGATCACAATGGAAAATCCCACAAAGCCCACGGTGGCCATGACAAAGGCCACGGGCATCCGTGTCAGAAACATGAGGAGCATGATCAGGATACCGATAATGCCAATAAGTGTCGGGCTCATTTCTCACTCAACTTTCGTAATTTTTGGATGTCTTGAAAAATCATTTCTACTATCATCACTGTAAAAATCAGCAGGCCGAACGACAGCAGGTAAACAATGTAATAAATGGGGAATTCCAGGTTCATGGATACTTCACCCGTATGCTGGATATCTTCGGCATACAGGAACATCTGCCAGGTGATCAGAAGAAACAGGACAAATGTCAGGGTCCGGGTGAGAATATCGATCCCGACCTGGGTCTTTTCAGGCAGCAGCCGAACCAGGATTTCCACCCCCACATGGCCGTCCATTTTGTAAGTATAGGGCAGGGCCGCAGCCACAATAATGGTTGCCAGAAATCCCACCAGTTCCACGGAGCCGAAAATCGGAGATTTGAAAAATCGGCCGATGACATCCACCACCGTCAACATCATCATGGCGGTGAGGGCGACGGCACCGATCAGTTTCAGCAAATCGGAAAATTTGTTCAACGCCTGGGAAATAACACGCATAATCCATCCTGTTTTTGAGGTAATCTGTTTTTTATCAGGCAACAGGCAACAGGCAACCCGGCGGTAAACCATCCTTCCGGGTTGCCTGTCATATGCCAGATGGGTTGAAACCGGCATGTTTATAAATTGGCTTTGATATAATCCACAATAGCCTGACCATCAATATTTTTTTCAGACGCGCTCTGAACATATTCATCAATCACGCTGGCAGCCTGGTCAGCCCAGATCTTTGACTGTTCGTCCGACTGGGGAATGACTTTGCCGCCTTTTTCCAGGAAAAATGCCATACCTTCTTCGTCAGATTCGTCCCACGCCTGTCCGTGCTTCAGTGCGAATTCCGCGTTGACCTCCCGGATGATTTTCTGCTGTTCCGGGGTCAGGCTGTTCCATTTGTCCTTGTTCATGAATACGGCAAAGGTGGTGGTATAGGCCGTGGAGAAGTTCTGGGTCATATAGGAGACCACTTCACCGACTTTCCAGCCCTTGTTGGTTTCCAAGGGGTGGAGTGATCCATCCACAACCCCTTTCTGGAGCATCTGATAGGTTTCACCCATGGCTTTTCCCACCGGAGAGCCGCCTAAGGCTGCCACTACTTTTCCACTGGTGCCCGTACCTCTGATTTTCAATCCCTTGAAGTCATCCAGCGTTCTCACTTCCTTGTCACGGGTATGGAGCAGTCCGGGGCCGTGGGCGTGGAGGAACATCAGTTCTGTATCTTTGAACTCTTCGGGATCAAATTTTTCCAATACGCCGTTGGCAATACTGGTGGCCTGAACACCGGATGTGTATCCCATGGGCAGGTCAATGGCTGCGGCAATGGGAAAACGTCCTCTGGAATAGGCCAGAACCGTCATGCCGATATCGGCAATTCCCTGGACGACCCCGTCGTAGGTCTGAGGGGCCTTGGTCAAGGTGCCGGCCGGAAAATAATTGATGGTGATCTCACTGTTGGTGCGGGATTCCACTTCTTTAATCCATGCTTCAGCCAGCTGGCTCTGGATATGGGTGGGGGGAAAGAAATTGGAATAAGTGAGTTGGGTCTTGGCCGTTGCATTCAATGTAAAAAACGTACAAAAGCAAAAAACAAGCAATGCCGGGATCGTAAACCTTTTCATCGTGTTGACCTCCTGAAAAATGGGTTCTGAAAAAGGAAAAATAATAAGCGATATACGGGGGAAGCGTCCACCTCCTTTCATTTTGAAAAATTAGTGTTACAATGTAACTATAATTAAGCTGAATATTGACACTATATTTAAAGATGTGAAACCCTGTCAAGAAAAAAATATGGTTTAAAATAGAAAAACCCGGAATAATTGGTTGATATGTCAACCAATTTGAATTCATGGGCTATCTCCATTGGCAGCGCTGAGTTTGTCCCGGGCTTTTTCTGACTTGATCCGGAAATCGAAAAAAAACTTGACATAGCTGTTTTGTATCTATAATGTATCTAATAAATAGCTGAGGTTGTGAAGTACCGGGAAAAAAGGAGATCCGGACCGATTTTCCCGGATCCGGCTTAATCAGCCGGATGTCGATTTTTTCTTGACAGGTAGTTACAATGTAGCGTAATCATGATCACATTGTATGTGATGTATATAAAAACGCTGGAATCGAGTGTGGCACTCGGATAAAAAAGGATGTCAGGGATTTAAGGTGACAAGGTATTTCAGGTAAAAGTTAACAAGGGGAATAACATGAGGTACGCAGAAACAGGATTCAATTTAGAGGTTGATCTTACCCGGGGGAACATCGAAAAGGTGGCGACCGACCCCAGGGATACAGCACTCTATCTGGGGGGGCTGGGAACAAATGCCAAGATTTTATGGGACCGGGTGGGTCCGGAAGTGACCCCCTTTTCTCCGGAAAACCTGTTGATCTTCAGTGCAGGCCTGCTCTGCGGCACACCTGCCACGGGCTGCAACCGGACGATTTTGTCCACTATTTCCCCCCAGACGGAATTGATGGCGTTTTCCATGATGGGCGGATTCTGGGCCCCGGAACTTAAATATGCCGGATATGACAAAGTGGTTTTGCGGGGTAAGTCTGAAAAACTGGTGTATCTGTGGATTCACAATGATACCGTGGAAATCCGGGATGCATCGCACCTGGCCGGCAAAGGGTCTGTGGAAACGGCTGAAATGATCCGCCAGGAACTCAAACAGCCCAAAGCCCAGGTGGCGGCCATCGGCCTGGCCGGTGAAAACAGGGTATATTATGCTTCCGTGGAACAGGGCCGGTCCTCGGCCAGCCGCGGCGGCATCGGTGCGGTCATGGGGGACAAGCGGGTCAAAGCCATTGCCGTGCGGGGTACCAAAGACATCAACCTGGCAAAGCCCGAAGAATTTATCACGTTGTGCAACGATGTCCTGGCCTATATCAAACACCGGGAGGACAATCCCATTAAAGGTGTGATGACGATTCTCCAGGGTTTGGGATCTCCCCAGGAGATGAAAGTGCATGACGAAAAATGGCACACGGAGAATTTCATGTGGGGCAACTCCCGGACCCGGCGCAAAGGGTTCTGGAACGAGGAGATCGAAGAAGCATGGACCGACACCCTGGAAGGGGCCCGGACCCGGCTCATCTCCTGTTTCAACTGTCCCATGAAATGCGGGGCCACCATCTCCATGCCCGGTGTGCCCACCTATATGATGAAATGCTTTACCAAACTGACCTATACCATGGCGGCGTATTCCGATCTGGACTTTGGTCTCAGGATCGCCCAGAAAGCCACGGAATACGGGCTGGACGGGTTTTCCACCCCCCAGGTCATGGCTTTTGCCCTGGAACTGCTGGAAGCCGGGATTTTAAAACCCGATGATTTCCCGGGCCTGCCGGAATCAAACGAGGACCGGTTTTTCTATCTGCTGGACATGATCGTGAACCGGGAAGGCATCGGCGATGTCCTGGCCAAGGGCACCTACTGGGCTGCCAAAGAGATCGGCAACGGGGCCGAAGAATATGCCCACAACACCATCAAAAAGCATGAACAGCTGCCCTTGAAACTGTCCATGCTCAACCCCATCTATTTTCTGATGTATGCTGTGGGAGAAAAGATCAATATCACCCAGATCGAGGGTCAGTTTCCCCAGGCACCTTTTCCCAAGCGTGAACACAGAGAAAAATTCTGTGAAGACTGGATTCAGGTTCCCCACGAAAAATTCAAACAGTATTTTATTGACTGGGAACTGCGGGGAGAAAATTCCATCCCCTATTATCCCACCGTGGAGATGACCTGTGACATTGTGGAATGGCAGGAGATGATGCATTACATCGATGACGCGCTGGGCCAGTGTGCCGGGTTGTCCTCTTTTCCGCTCAAACCCCCTTACCATATTCATAATTATCCCAAATTCATCTCTGCCGGGGCCGGTATCGACATGGACGAAGAAACGCTCTCCGATGCAGCCAAGCGGTACCGGACCCTGGTACGGGCCGTGAATATCCGGCGGGGCATGAGACGAGAAGATGACAGACCGCCTGAGAATCACTGGAAAAAAAGGTTCCCTGAACTGGAGGAAAAACTGCTGGATGGCTATTACCAGTTGAAAGGCTGGAACAAGGAAGGGATTCCCACCAAAGAGGCCCTGGAGAAAATGGGGTTAGGCTATGTGGCGGATGATTTTATCCAGCGGGGCATCCTTACTGAAGATGAAACCGCAGATGTGCAGACAGAAACACAGACCCAATAGCGTGGAGGGCTCAGACAGTGGCTGGTAAAACAAAAGAAAAGAAAATCGTAAAAACCATAAAGATCGACGTGGACAAGTGCAATGGGTGCCGGGCCTGTGAAGTGATCTGCTCCGCGTTTCATGCATCGCCTAAGTACAGTTCGAATAACCCGGCCAGATCCCGGATCCGGATCATCCGAGAACCGCTGCGGGATATTTATGTGCCCGTGTATGCCGGGGAATATACCATGGCGGAATGTGCGGGCCGGGACAAATACACCATCGACGGCAAGGAATATGACGAATGCTCCTTTTGCCGGGCATCCTGTCCGTCCAGAGAAGAGTTCAAGGAGCCGGATTCCGGTCTGCCGCTGAAATGTGATATGTGTGAAGGCGAAGATGAGCCGTTGTGTGTCAAGTGGTGCCTGGTGGATGCGTTGACCCTGGAAGAGCGGGAAGAAGAGGTGGAAGAGCAGGAGGAGATGGAAGACCTGGAACTGGGTCTGGAATCTCTGGCGGACAAATTCGGCATACAGACGATGATGGACACCCTGGCCCGCATGTCCAAAGATGACAAAAGCAAATAAAAGGACACACCCATGGAGACCTTAGCGCCTTTTTTAGAAGTAATCGACGAGATAAAGGAAGCCGGAGGGGACCCGTTCCAGCTGTGCTTCCAGTGCGGGCTGTGCGACACGGTGTGCCCGTGGAACCGGGTCCGGGATTTCAGCATGCGAAGGCTGGTGAGAGAAGCCGCTTTCGGATTGACGGAAATCGAAGGCGAGGATATCTGGCGGTGCACCACCTGCGGCCGGTGTCCGTCCCAGTGCCCGAGAGGCCTGGGTCAGATCGAGGTGAGCCAGGCCCTGCGCCGGGTGGCCACAGAATACGAGGTGTTTCCCGCGTCCGTCAAATCCGCCCGAAGTGCCCGGGCCAGTGTGATTTCCGAGGGCAATCCCCTCCAGGGAGAGCGGGCGTCCCGGGGAGACTGGGCCAAGGATCTGGATGTCAAGCCTTTTGAATCGGACATGGAGATCCTGTATTTTGTGGGCTGTTATTTTTCCTATGACCCGCGCATGAAAAAAGTGGCCCGGGCCACGGCCAATATTCTGAATAAGGCCGGCGTTGATTTCGGTATTCTGGCGGACAAGGAGAACTGCTGCGGAGAAAGTATCCGCAAGATCGGCAGTGAAAACGTGTTCATCGATCTGGCCAAAACCAACATCAAGACCTTTATCGATGCAGGCGTTAAAAAGATCCTGGTGTCTTCCCCGCACTGCTACCACACCTTTAAAAACGAATACCCGGAGTTCATGGTGAACTTTGAGGTGATTCACATGTCCGAGTATCTGCTGGATTTGATCAATGCCGGGCGCCTGACACTGACCAAGGAGATGGATGAGATCGTGACCTACCATGATCCCTGTTACCTGGGTCGGCACAACAATATTTACGATGCCCCCCGGCTGCTTTTGGAAAAGGTGAAGGGGCTGACCCTGCTGGAAATGGTGGATCACGGGAAAAACAGCCTGTGCTGCGGCGGCGGCGGGGGCCGGATCTGGATGGACACGCCCCAGTCCGAGCGGTTTTCCGACATCCGGCTGAAACAGGCCACGGATGTGGGGGCCAAAGTGCTGGTGACCTCATGCCCCTATTGTATCACCAATTTTGAAGAAAGCCGCCTGAATTTGGCATATGAAGATATCCTGGAGATCAGAGATATTACGGAAATCATCAATGACATGCTGTAAAAGGACCGGGTTGAAACCGGGTATTTTCACAAGCATGTGATAACGATATGATGAGGAGATAAAAAGTGGTAAATGACATACTCCCAATAGATAAAATGCAGCTGTTTTCCGACAGCGTTGCCGGCAGAGATTTCGGAGATGTGATGGTGGTGGGCGGCGGCGTCAGCGGCATTCAGGCCTCTTTAGACCTGGCCACTGCCGGATTCCGGGTTTATCTGGTGGAAAAAAATCCCAGTATCGGCGGACACATGTCCCAGCTGGACAAGACCTTTCCCACCAACGACTGCTCCATGTGAATACTTTCACCCAAACTGGTCGAGGTCGGCCGGCATCCCAACATCGAAGTACTCACATTTACGGAAGTAGAAACCATCGAGGGCGAGAAAGGGGACTTTCAGGTCACTTTAAAAACCCGCCCCAGATATATTATCGAAGAAAAATGCACCGGGTGCACCACCTGCATGGAATACTGCCCCGTGGAATATCCGGATGCGTTCAACCAGGGAATTTCCAACAACAAGGCCGTGCATGTCTATTTTTCACAAGCCATTCCTCTGGTGGCCTATATAGACGACTCCTGCCTGTACCTGTCAGAGAAAAAGTGCGACATCTGCCGGGGGGTGTGCCAGACCGGGGCCATTGATTTCCGCCAGAAACCCACCCGGACAAGGATCAATGTGGGGGCGGTGATTCTGTCGTCCGGAATTACCCCGTTTGATCCGTCCGCCCGGGAGGAATACGGGTATTCCCAGTATACCAATGTGGTCACCAGCATGGATTACGAACGGCTTTTATCCTCCACGGGTCCTTACGGCGGTGAGGTGCGGCGGGGCAGCGACAAGCAACACCCCAAAAATATCGCCTGGATTCAGTGTGTGGGATCGAGAAGGGTGACACCGGGAGACAACTCCTATTGTTCCGGGGTGTGCTGCACCTATACTCAGAAGCAGATGATTCTGACCAAGGACCATGACCCGGATGCCAAATGCACAGTGTTTCATAATGATATCCGGTCATTCGGCAAAGATTTTGAGCGGTATTTCCAGCGGGCCGATGACCTGCCCGATACCCGGTTCATCCGAAGCTATGCATCCGTGGCCGGAGAAAACCCGGAAACCAAAAATATCAAAATTCGATATGCCACGGCCGATCAAGGGGTCAAGGAAGAAGAATTTGACATGGTGGTGCTGTCCGTGGGATTGAACCCGCCCAAAGCCTACAAGGAAATTGCGGAAAAATTCAAGATCGATATCAATGCCCACGGGTTCTGTGACATTGATTCTTCCAACCCGGTCCAGACCAGCCGGCCCGGTATTTTTGTGTCCGGCGCGTTCCAGGGACCCACGGATATTCCGGAATCCGTGTTTACCGCCAGTGGGGCCGGATCCCGGGTGGGGGAGATGCTGAATTTCCGCCGGGGCAAACTGGCCAGGGAAAGGATTTATCCCGAAGAGCGGGATGTGTCCAATGAAGAACCCAGGATCGGTGTGTTTGTGTGCCATTGCGGGGCCAATATTTCCAGCGTGGTCAATGTCCCGTCCACCGTGGAATACGCCAAAACCCTGCCCCATGTGGTCTATGCCCAGGAACAGATCTTTTCGTGTGCCACCAACTCGGCCAGAGAGATCACGGATCTGGCCGTTGAAAAAGGACTGAACCGGGTGGTGATCGCGGCCTGCTCGCCTCGAACCCTGGAACCGCTGTTCAGAGATACGTTGCAAGAAGCCGGACTCAACCAGTATTACCTGGATATGGCCAATATCCGGGAGCACTGCTCCTGGGTCCATTCCAGACAAAAAGAGGAAGCCACCCAAAAAGCCAAAGACATCATGCGCATGTCCGTGGCCCGGGCCGCGCATCTGGAACCTTTGAAAGAATTTGATCTGCCCGTGAACAAAACAGCCCTGGTGGTAGGCGGCGGCATTGCCGGCATGACCTGTGCATTGTCCATTGCCGCCCAGGGACATACTGTGGAACTGGTGGAAAAAAGCAAGGATCTGGGCGGTATGGGACGGCGGATTCACGGCACCCTGGAAGGCCTGGAAGTGCAGGCCTATCTGGATGATCTGATTGCCAAAGTTTATAAAAATCCCCATATTCATGTGTCCCATGAGGCCGAGATCAAAGAGGTGGCCGGATACCTGGGCAATTTCACCACCACGGTACAAACCGAAGGCCGCACCAAAATCATCAAACACGGGGCGTCGGTGCTGGCCATCGGTGCGGATGTGTACAACCCCACGGAATATCTGTACGGGGAAAACGATGCCGTGTTCACTCATCTGGAGATCGGAGAAGAGATCGCCAAAGGCAATGACACGGTCACAGGAGCGGAAAGCCTGGTGATGATTCAGTGTGTGGGCTCCAGAAATGAGACCCACAACTATTGTTCCCGGGTATGCTGTGGCCATGCCGTGAAAAACGCCCTGAAACTCAAGGAAAAGAACCCGGACATGCGCATCTATATTCTGTTCCGGGATATGCGCACCTATGGATTCAAAGAAGATGCCTATCGCAAAGCATCGGAACTGGGGGTGCAGTTCATCCGGTATACCCCGGAAGACCCGCCGGAGGTGGAAGCCATCTCTGAGGGCGGCAAAGACATGATCCGGGTGACCGTGACGGATCCGATTTTAGGGAACCGCCTGGAACTGGATGCCGACATCCTGTCTTTGGCCGCCGCGGTCCGACCGCCGGCATCCATTCATGACATCGCGGCCAAGTTCAAGGTAACCCTGAGCCCGGACGAGTTTTTCAAGGAAGCCCATGTGAAACTCAAACCCGTGGAATTTGCCGCGGACGGGGTGTTTCTGTGTGGGACGGCCCATTATCCCAAGCATATCCCGGAAACCATCAACCAGGCCTATGGGGCCGCCGGAAGGGTGATCACGCTGTTGTCCAAAGACACGGTGGTGGCATCGGGTTCCGTGGCCAAGGTGAATGAAGACGAATGCGTATCCTGCGGGGCCTGTATCACGGCGTGCACCTACGGGGCCATTCAGTTTCACGATACGCCCAAAGGCAAGAAAGCCATTGTCAATCCGGTCCTGTGCAAGGGCGACGGGCTGTGCAATGCCAAATGTCCCACCAATGCCATCGTGCTCAAGCATTTTACCAATGAGGCGTTGTTCGGACAGATCGATGCGGCGGTCACAGCGGATCAGATTGCCGCACAGATGGATGCCGCACTGGAAGAGGCATGAATATGAAAAGCCTTTCAAAAAAAGGAGATCCTAACCCATGAGTGCAGGTCAAGAATTTAAGCCGAAACTGCTGGGATTTGTCTGCCACTGGTGAGCATACGGGGCAGCGGACCTGGCTGGAGTTTCCAGACTACAATATGCAAATGAGATGCGGCTGATCCGGGTGATGTGTTCGGGCCGGGTGGACCTGGAGTTTATCTTCCGGGCGTTTTCCAACGGTCACGACGGGGTGTTCATCGGCGGATGCAAACTCGATGAATGCAACTATGTCACCCACGGCAATTACGATGCCTATGCCAACACCTATATCGCCAAACGAATATTGACCCATATCGGTCTGAACCCGGACCGGCTGAGAACCGACTTCATGTCCGGGGCTGACGGCCATCTGCTGGCCCAGTATACGGATGACTTCAGCCGGCAGATCACGGAAATAGGCCCTTTGGGATCCAGCGAAGGCCTGGACCCGGACACGGTGAAGTTCAAGCTGGCGGCCGCCAGAAATCTGGTGCCGTTCATCCGCCTGGCGGAAAGAGAAAAACTGCGGGTGCCGCTGAAATCCAAAAAAGCCTATCAGGCATTTTTCAGCCGCCCGGACACGGATGACCTGTTTGACCGGATGCTCACGGACAAACTGGCCGTGAGCCAGATTCTGCTGCTGTTAAAGGAGAAACCGCTGTCCACCGGTGATATCTCCGGGCAGCTGGGGTTGAACCCGTCCGAGGTGTCCCGTCATATGATCACCTCTTCCCGTCACGGTATGGTCAAATATGATACGGCCAGTAATTGTTACGCACTGGCCAGGGCATAACCTAACTTAATTTTGTGGGAAGCATCCGATGGAAATTGAAAAAATAGATCAGATAATCGAGAAGCACCATGGCGAGGCCAGCAATCTGCTCCAGATCATGCTGGACATTCAAAGCGAGAACAACTGGCTTTCCAAACAGGCGCTGGCGCGGGTCAGTGAAAAACTGTCCGTTCCCATGACCCGGATTCAGCATATTGCCACGTTTTACAAGGCATTCAGTCTGGTGCCCAAAGGACGGCACAAAGTGCATATCTGTGTGGGCACGGCCTGTCATGTCAGAGGCGCCACCCGGATTCTGGATACAGTGGAGGAAGCCACGGGCATCAAGCCCGGAGAGACGGATCTGGATCTGAAATTCAGCCTGGAGACGGTCAACTGTCTGGGGTGCTGCGCCCTGGGGCCTGTGATGGAAGTGGACGGCAAGGTTCATGGAAAAATGTCACCGGTCAAGGCGTCCAAAGCCTTGAAAACATATGAATAGGGGAAAATTATGGCACGGTTAGAAACGCCGGAAGCGTTGGAAAGTTTTCGGCAGGAGATATTGTCCCGAAGAGATCCTGACAGCCCCTGTGTGTCCATTTGTGCGGGTGCCGGGTGTGTGGCATCGGGTGCGGATGAAGTCATTGCCGTATTTGAAAAGGAGATCGAGGCAAAAGGGTTGTCCGCCACAGTGTCCACCAAAGGAACGGGATGCCCGGGATTCTGTGAACAGGGCCCCGTGGTGGTGATCTATCCCGAAGAGATCTGTTATCTTCAGGTGCAGGCCAAAGATGTGCCCGAGATCGTGGCACAGACCATTGAAAACAAACAGGTGGTGGAACGGTTGTGCTACAAAGACCCGGCCACAGGGGAACGGGCCGTCAAGGAATCGGATATTCCGTTTTACCGGTCCCAGCAGCGCACGGTGTTATGCAACAACATCAAAATCGATTCCAAGCGCATTGAAGATTACCTGGCTTTGGGCGGATATGCGGCCCTGGCCAAGGCCCTGGGTCAGATGACCGATCTGGAAGTACTGGAAGAGGTGAAAAAATCCAATATCCGGGGCCGGGGCGGGGCCGGGTTTCCGGCCGGCCGAAAATGGGAAGGTTCCAGAAATGCAAAAGAGCCCATCAAATATGTGATCGTGAATGCGGATGAAGGTGATCCCGGCGCGTTCATGGACCGGGCCCTTCTGGAGGGCAATCCCCATTCCATCCTGGAAGGACTGATTTTAGGCGGATATGCCGTCGGCGCCCATGAAGGGTATTTTTATGTGCGACAGGAATATCCGCTGGCCGTGAAAAACATTCATCTGGCCATCCAGCAGGCGGAACATTACGGGCTTTTGGGAGAGAACATTCTGGGGTCCGGCTTTGACTTCAAGGTGATCGTGCACCAGGGGGCCGGGGCGTTTGTGTGCGGAGAATCCACGGCCCTGATGACGTCTCTGGAAGGCAAGGCCGGAGAACCCCGGCCCAAGTATGTCCGGTCCAATGTCAAAGGATTGTGGGAACGGCCGTCGGTTTTGAACAACGTGGAAACCTGGGCCAACATCCCCTTGATCATCGACAAAGGAGCGGACTGGTTCACCTCCGTGGGCACGGACAGCTCCAAAGGCACCAAGATCTTTTCCCTGGTGGGAAAAATCACCAACACCGGTCTGGTGGAAGTGCCCATGGGCATGACATTACGAGAAATCATCTATGATATCGGCGGCGGGATTCCCAACAACAAGAAATTCAAGGCCGTTCAGACGGGCGGACCCTCCGGGGGCTGTATCCCGGAACACCTGCTGGACCTGCAGGTGGGGTTTGACGAACTCACCAAGGCCGGGTCCATGATGGGATCCGGCGGCATGATCGTCATGGACGAGGACACCTGCATGGTGGACGTGGCCAGATATTTTATCGCGTTTCTCACGGATGAATCCTGCGGCAAGTGCGTGCCCTGCAGAGAAGGGCTGCGCCAGATGCACCGGATTTTGACCAATATCACCCAGGGCAAAGGCAAACAAGGCGATATCGAACTGCTGGAGGAACTGGCGGAAACCGCCGTGGAAGCGTCCTTGTGCGCCCTGGGAAAAAGTGCGCCCAATCCGTTTTTAAGTACGTTGAAATATTTCAGAGAAGAATATGAGGCACATATCAACGACAAACGGTGTCCGGCCCTGGCCTGCAAGGAATTGATCAATTTTTACATTGATCCGGACAGATGCACAGGCTGCGGCACCTGCCGCAAGCAGTGCCCGGCTGATGCCATAAACGGAGACAAGAACCTGATCCACATCATTGATCAGGATAAATGCACCCGGTGCGGCACCTGTTTTGAGGTGTGTCCGCCGAAATTTTCTTCCGTGGTCAAACTCTCAGGTGAACCCGTGCCGGACCCCGTGCCCGAAGAAGAGCGCACCATCCGGAAAAAAACGAAAGAGAAAGGATAGGCCATCATGGGTGATATACAATTTGAAATCGATGGACAGACCGTGACAGCGGTTCCGGGCATGACTGTTCTGGAAGTGGCCCAGAAACACGGGATCTATATCCCCACCCTGTGCCATCATGAAAAACTGGAGCCGTTCGGCGGCTGCCGGCTGTGTATCGTGGAAGTGGAGGACCGGGGCTGGACCAAGTATGTGGTGTCCTGCGTATTCCCGGCAGCCGGCGGTATCATCGTGAGAACCCGGTCTGAAAAAGTGGACCGGCTGCGTAAAACCATTCTTGAGCTGCTCATGGCCCATGCACCGGATGCGCCTCAGTTGGTGGAACTGGCAAAAGTTTACGGGGCAGACCCCAACCGGTATGAAAGCGATCCTTCTTTTTGCATCCATTGCGGCCTGTGCGTGCGGTATTGTGCGGAAGTGGCCCAGAAAAACGCCATCGGATTCGTGGACCGGGGCATCAACAAAGAGATCAGCTTTGTACCGGAAATTGCGGCCCAATACTGCAATGACTGCAAGGCGTGCTTTCCCTTGTGCCCCACCTCCTATCTCCAGGCCGCATTTGTCTATGCCCAGGCCATGACGTTTCCGGGTGCAGGGCATAATTGATAACCAGTTGATTCAAAAATGCGGCAAGTTGTGCAGAATATCAGGATGAAATTACTTTGATTTGATTGTTTAAAACCACGAAGAACACGAAGTATATGAAAAGACTATTTCTTCGTGTTCTTCGTGGTCTTCGTGGTAAGAAAATTCAATAGCGATGAAGGCCTGAAATAGATGGGTGGCCGGCAGGAATGAATGGACCGTGTGTTTCCTGGTGCATAAGCATGGACTTTTTGATGGAAACCAGGTAAAATGAAAAATTATTTTATGACGATAATCCAGGACAAAAGGATCGGAAAAAGGGTGGATATCAAAAAAAGACATACCCAGCAGTTCAGGGTGTTTGAATGCAGTACTGACACCTGCGATCCCATTTCCATGGACCTGATCGGGGAAGAGCCTTTTTTGATCCGCATCGAGGACCACCCCTATTCCGTGGTGATGCGGACCCCGGGCAATGAAATCTGGCATGCGGCCGGGTTCTGTCTGGGGGAGGGCCTGGTGAACCGGCCGGAAGATATCCGGACCATCGGATATGATGTCAACCTGGATCCCAATGTCATCGATATCTGGCTGACAAAAGAGCGCAAAAATAAGATCGGTCATCTGCTCAAGCGAAAAAGCTTTGTCAGCCAGACCAGCTGCGGTATCTGCGGCAAAGAGATGCTCAAAGACATTCAGTCTTCGGTGCAGCCGGCCCCGGACGGATTCAAGCTGTCCCTGGACCGGGCCATGACCTGTATCGCCGCTCTGTCCAAAAATCAGAAATTCTACCAGCGGACCCGGGGGTCCCATGCCGCCCTGCTGTTCGGCCCTGATGGAGAGACCCTGGCATTTGCCGAAGATGTCGGCCGACACAACGGTCTGGACAAGGCCGTGGGCAAAGCGTTTCTGGATCATACCCTGGCTCGGGCCCGGATTCTGGTTTTGTCATCCCGGATCAGCTATGAACTGGTTCAGAAAGCGGCCCGGGCCCGGATTCCGGTGATTATTTCCAATTCCCGGCCCACGGCCCTGGCAGCGACCATGGGAAAATCATTGAACATGACTCTGGCGTTTCCTGTCGGAGAAGACCAGATCATGGTGGTATGCGGTGAGCACCGTTTTATTCACAACAGCAATTACATGCGGGGAATCTCCTGAAGCCTGGGAGGACTTACCCCCGAATCTGATTTAAATACTGAGGAGGAACCATTGAAAATCTTGACAACTGTGAAAAAAGTCGTTGACGTGGAGTTGAATATCCATGTGGAGAACGGCGCTATTCTGGACAAAGGGTTGCAGTATGTGATCAATGCCTGGGATGAGAATGCCGTGGAAGCCGCGGTTCAGCTCAAGGAATCCCACAAGGCGGACACCACGCTGGTATCTCTGGGCAGTGGGGACAATACCGATATCATTCGAAAATGCTATGCCATGGGCATCGACAATGCCATCCACATCGATGATCCGGCCCTGGCAAAAGCGGATTCTCCCACCTTTGCCAGAGTGCTTCAGAAAGTCTATGAAGCAGGGGACTATGATCTGGTGATCACGGGCAAGCAGGCCCAGGACACGGACGCGGGCCAGGCCGGTATCATGCTGGCTCAATTTTTGAACATTCCCTGCGTCAGCAATGTGATCAAGATCGAGGTCACGGATGACTCCCATATCCAGGTATCCCGACTGGGGGATGCAGGCACGGAAATTCTCGATGTGACCCTGCCGGCCGTGATCACGGTGAGCGATGGGATCAATGAACCCCGTCTGCCGGCCATGCGGGGCATCATGATGGCCAAGAAGAAAAAGATCAATGTCATGGACCTGGCCGGGCTGGGGACATCTTTTGAAGACGTGGGGGGGACCGCCCCGACATCCGAGATCGTGGAATTCATGCCCACGGAAAAACGCAAAGGTGGACAGAAATTCGAAGGTGAGCCCGCTGAAGTCACTGCCAAGGTAGTGGATCTGCTGGTGAATGAAGCCAAGGTGTTATAACCCCATATCAATCGTGAAGGATACAGACCATGACAAATATACTTGTAGTTGCAGATATTAAACAGGGGGAGCTCAAAGGGAGCACTGCCGAATTGCTGTCCAAGGCCCGGGCTTTGGGGGCGGATACCGCTGTTGTGGCCGTGGGCGGCCAGGTGAAGGATCTGGCGGATCAGCTGGCCGCCGCCGGATCCGATACCCAGTTTATCGTGGAGGATGCCTCCCTGGAGATTTTTTCCGCCAACCCGTTTGCCGCAGCCGTTGTCAAGGCGGCCAATGAATTCAACGCCGATATGGTGTGGTTTGGATTTTCCGAAACCGGCAAGGCAGCGGCACCCCGGGTGGCCGTGCAGCTGGAAGCCGCCTGTGCCACGGAAATTATAGACGTGACCATTGACGGGGATGCGGTTCAGATCATTCGTCCCGCCATTGCCAACAAGGTGCTGCAAAAGGTGAAGGTCAACACCCCGAAACTGGTGGCTGTGGTCCGGGCCGGTGCGTTTGAAGCGGACCCGGAAATTGCAGGCAAAGAAAACGTGGTCGCCCTGGATCCCCCGGAAACCGATACTGGTGCCAAAATCAAGGAACTGATTTCCGATGCATCCGGTGAAATCGATCTGACGGATGCGGATATCGTGGTGTCCGTGGGACGCGGTGCCAAGGATCAGACCGGCGTGGATATGGTCAAGGCCCTGGCGGATGATCTGGCTGCCGGATTCGGCTCTTCCCGGGCCATGGTGGATGCCGGGTTGATGGCCCACAACAAGCAGGTGGGCCAGACCGGAAAAATCGTGGCCCCGTCTCTGTACATTGCCGTGGGTATTTCCGGGGCAATTCAGCATCTGGCGGGCATGAACGGGTCCAAGGTGATCCTGGCCGTGAACAAGGACCCGGAAGCGCCGATTTTCAATGTGGCGGATTTTGGGATTGTCGGGGACCTCTTTGATGTGGTACCATTGCTCAAAGAAGAAATCAAAAAAATACGGGCGTAACAGCCCGCAACCCTGAACCTTAGAAATTTGTACATGAGGTAGATATGAGTCCGTTGTTCATGACCCTTTTGCTAGTGGTGGGCCTGGGCATTTTTGCCAGGACCATGTATCAGAGAATCCTTTTGCTCATGGCCCTGGAGCCGGCGGACCGGTTCAACCGGATCAAAGACCGGCTCAAAAACATGGTGATCATCGCCCTGGGCCAGAAACGCCTGGTGGGCCGGAAAAAAGAACGGGCCGCCGGTATCATGCACGCCCTGATTTTCTGGGGATTCTGTGTCCTGCTCATCCGTTCCATCACCCTGTACGGCGAAGGATATGTCCACGGGTTCCAGCTGCCTTTGCTGGGGGAATCCTCTGTTCTGGGATACCTGTACATCGCTTTGAAGGATATCATGGAAGGGGTGGTTCTGATCATGGTGATCTGGGCGTTCTACCGGCGCCTGGTGGTCAAGCCGCCCCGGCTTCACAACACCTGGGAAGCCTATCTGGTCCTGGGCATGATCGGGGTGCTGATGATCTCGGACCTGCTGTATGACGGGGCCCGGTTCAACCTGATCGCCTCATACGGCAATCCCGGGGACCTGCATTATTTCAACAACCCGACATTCGGCCAGGAGTTTCTCTGGACCCCGGTGACCATCCTGGCCGGCAACGTGATCTCCGGTTTTTCCGCCGTGGGCATGGAACGGGTCATGGGGTTGATGTTCTGGATTCATATCATCACCCAGCTCACGTTTCTGAATTTTCTGCCTTTAGGCAAACATTTTCATGTGATTACCTCTTTACCCAACGTATTCCTTAAAAGCCTGGATTATCCCCATGACAAGATCAAACTGCTGGATCTGGAAGATGAATCCGTGTGGGAAGAAGAAACCTTAGGCGTCAATCACCTGCATCAGCTCAACTGGAAACAGGGACTGGACCTGTACACCTGTACGGAGTGCGGCCGGTGCAAGGAAGTGTGTCCCACCTATGTCACGGACAAGCCGTTGAATCTGCATGATTTCAATGACACCCTCAAAGCGGAACTTTATGCCAATGCCGACAATTTGATCCTTCGGGCAAAACTGGCCAGAACCTTGACCGGGGATGCGGAAAAAGATGCCAAGACCAAGGAAAAGATGGCCGTGTTCAAACCGGAAAAAGCCCTGGTAGGAGAAGTGATCGCCCTGGATACCTTGTGGGCCTGCACCACCTGCCGGGCCTGTGAGCAGGTGTGTCCGGTGACCATCGAGCATGTGCCCCGGATCATTGCCATGCGCCAGGGACAGACCCTGATGCAGGGGGAATATCCCCAGGAACTCAACACCGCCTTCAAAGGTCTTGAGCGCAACGGCAATCCCTGGGGTATCGGGTATGACAAGCGGGCTGACTGGGCCGAAGGTCTGGATGTCAAGCTCATGGCTGATCATCCGGATGCCGAGTATCTCTTGTGGGTGGGATGTGCCGGATCATTTGATGACCGGACCCAGAAGGTGACCAAAGCCCTGGTGAAGATTCTGAAAGCCGCTAAAGTTGATTTTGCCATCTTGGGCACGGAAGAAAAATGCACGGGTGATTTTGCCCGCAGGACCGGTAACGAGATGATGTATCAGATGATGGCCACGGAAAACATCGAGGTGCTCAACGGATACAATGTGAAAAAGATCATTGCGGCCTGCCCCCACTGCCTGAATACCCTCAAACATGACTATCCCCAGATGGGGGGGCACTATGAGGTGGTTCATCACAGTGCGTTCATCAATCAGCTCATTGCGGATGGCAAAATCCGGGTGAAAAAATCTTTGGCAGGCATGCTTACCTACCATGATCCCTGCTATCTGGGCCGGTACAATGAGATTTACGATGCCCCCAGAAATGTGTTGAACACCCTGTCCAGCCAGGGCCTGAATGAACTGCCGCGCCACGGCACGGAAAGTTTCTGCTGCGGGGCCGGCGGGGGCCGCATGTGGATGGAAGAGACCATTGGATCCCGCATCAATGTGGAACGGTCTAAAGAGATCGTGGCTGAAAATGCGGAAACCGTGGCCGTGGGCTGTCCCTTCTGCCTGACCATGATCGAGGACGGCATGAAGGAACTCAACAAGGACGAAGATATCAAGACCCGGGATATTGCTGAACTGGTGGCGGAACATCTCGCTTAGAAAGCCGGGACAGCCAGACAGCCAGCTAGACAGACAAAAACAGACCATATAAACGATAAACAATATACAGGGAAAGCACAGGCAAAACAAAGACGGAAAAACCCGTCTTTGTTTTGCCTGTATTTGTATCCAGGGAGGTATCCATGCAGTATCATATGCCGTCACGTTTGTATTTCGGACCCGGACAGATCCAGGAACTTTCAACGCTGATTACGGCGAAAAATCCGGTCCTGGTAACGGACAAGGGCGTGGTAAAAGCCGGGCTTGCTGCGCCGGTACTGGACCAGCTGGGAAAGATCCCGGTATATGACAGCATCGAAGCCAACCCCAAATCCGATACCATCAACAAAATCGCCGCAGAACTGCGGCAGCAAAAGCCGGATCTTGTGATCGGCTTAGGGGGCGGCAGTCCCCTGGATGCGGGAAAAGCCCTGGCCCTGCTGGCCACCAATCCGGGAAATATTCAGGATTATGAAGGCAAAGAAAAATATGCCGTGGATCCTCTGCCATTTGTGGCCATTCCCACCACCTGCGGGACCGGATCAGAGGTCACCTGGGTAGCGGTGATCACGGATGTGGACCGCAGATTCAAGATGAGCATCAAGGGGCCGAAACTGTATCCAACGGTCTCCATCGTGGATCCGGATCTGATCGCCACTTTGCCTGCACCCATGATTGCAGCTACCGGCCTGGATGCGTTGACCCATGCCGTGGAAGCTTATCTGGCAAAGCCGGCCACCCTGATCACCGATACCCATGCAGTAAAGGCCGTGGGGTTGATCCTGGGATCCATTGAAAAGGCGTTTGCCGATATCCGGAACAATGCCCGGCACAGAGAAGATCTCATGTACGGTTCCATGATGGCCGGCCTGGCATTCGGCAATGCCGATGTCACGGCGGTGCATTGCATCTCCGAGTCCATCGGTGCTTTGTATGATATCCCCCATGGGGTAGCCAATGCCATGTTCCTGCCCCATGTTCTGGATTACAACCTGCCGGCCTGCACCCGGAAAATGGCAGCCCTGGCCCGGACCACGGGCATTGATGCGGTATCCGATGACCAGGCGGCAAAAATGTTCATCCAGAAAATCAAAGACCTGTCCAAGGCCCTTCAAATTCCAACGTTCCCGGACCTGAATATCGGATCTGACCAGTTTCCTCTGATTGCCGACATGTCTTTTAAGAACAACTCCAATGCATCCAATCCCAGGGACTTAGGGCAGGCCGACTACCGAAATATCCTTGAAGCCGCCCTTGGGGCGTAACCTTTCCGGGAACATACAGCAAAGGAATGGGTATGGATTTTAATCCCTGCATGAAACATCAGCTGATTCGCAAGACGGTGCGGGAATTTGCTGAAAACGAGATACGGCCCTTGGCGGCGGAAATGGACAAAGGCCCGGGATTTCCGGACGATTTGATGGAAAAGATGAAACCGCTGCATTATTTCGGGCTTCAGGTACCCATGCACCTGGGCGGTGCCGACCTGGACAGTATCAGCTATGCCATTGTGATCGAGGAAATTTCCCGGGTGTCTGCCGCCCTGGGATTGTGTATCACCGTGCATAACAGCGTGGGTATCTATCCGATCCTCCGGTTCGGCACAAGGGAACAGCAGCAGCAGTTTGTGCCGCCCATGGCCGCAGGTGAGCGTATCGGCGCGTTTTGTCTGACCGAAGCCAATGCCGGTTCCGATGCCGGCGGGGTGGAGACCGTGGCCCAGGAAACAGAACAGGGCTTTGTGCTCAACGGTACCAAAATTTTTGTGACCAATGGGGGTATCTGCGGCACGATTCTGGTGTTTGCCGTATCAGACATGGACCCGGCCCGATCCAGTGTCTTTATCGTTGAAAATCATACCCCCGGATTCAGTGTCGGAGAAATTGAAGATCTGTGCGGCATGCGGGCCAACCCCGTGGCTTCCCTGTTTTTCGAAGACTGCCGGATTGCAGCAGATCATTGTCTGGGAAAACCGGGACAGGGTTTGAAAATCGGGTTGACGGCCCTGGATACGGGCCGCATCGGGGTTGCGGCCCAGGCGCTGGGGATCGCCCAGGCCGCGTTCGAAGAATCCGTGACCTATGCCAAAGCCCGACAGCAGTTTAATCAGCCCATCTCCCGGTTCCAGACCATCCAGAATTACCTGGCGGATATGGCGGTTCAGATCGATGCGTCCCGGCTCCTGGTTCACCGGGCCGCAGCCCTTAAAGACAAAGGCCAGCCTTTTTCCGCCCAGGCTGCCATGGCCAAACTCCACTGCAGCACCACTGCCCGTACGGTGACGAATCTGGCCGTGCAGATCCACGGCGGATACGGATACAGCAAAGAATATGATGTGGAGCGGTATTTCAGGGACGCCAAGGTCACAGAGATTTATGAGGGCACCAGTGAAATTCAGCGCATGGTCATTGCCAGAGATCTGCTGACCCGGCCGGTCTGATTCGCGCAACCCACAGACAAAAGGCATTTTCATGTTACATATTATTGTGTGCATCAAACAGGTTCCCATGGTTTCTGAACTGCCCTGGGATCCCAGAACCGGTACCCTGAAGCGGGAAACAGCCCAGGGCATGATGGATCCCGCAGCCCGGAGGGCGTTGGAGGCGGCATTGCAGATAAAGGCGGACCGCACATCCGGACCGGTCAGAATCACGGCTGTTTCCATGGGCCCACCCATGGCAGAAGAAGTGTTGTATGAAGCCAGGGCCTTGGGCGCGGACCAGGGCGTGCTGCTCACGGATCCTTGCATGGCCGGGGCCGACACCTGCATGACCGCCGTGATTCTGGGAAAATTCATCAAAATTCACTGCCCGGATGCCGGCCTGATCCTGTGCGGGTCCATGTCCAGCGACAGTGAGACCGCCCAGGTAGGACCGCAACTGGCCGAAGATCTGGACATTCCCGCCATCGGATATGCCCGGCGCCTGGAACTGGTGGATGGCTGCATCCGCGTGGAGCGGCATGTGGACGATTTTCTGGAACTCATGGAGATGGACCTGCCCGGGCTGGTGACCATTGACCATGCCGGAGAATCAGATCGGTACACCCCCCGGTATGTGGCTTTGGGCGGTGTGGAAGCCGCATTCAACACCGGTAATATTCAGGTGATGAACCGCCAGGCCCTGGGCCTGGACCACGCATTCAACGCCCTGAAGCACTCGCCCACAAAAATTATGGATGTGTATTCCCCGGTCACTGAAAAAAAGGGCCGGGTGTTGACCGGGGCCGTGAAAAAAATGGTGGATACCCTGTTTGACGATTATGGTAAAATTATTTCCAGTGCCATGGGCAAAGACTTGAAAACCCATGATCATGAAGAGGATAAATGAGCATGGAAAAACAGATCTGGGTATGGGCGGATTACAGAAATTATTTCCAGAGCCGGGTGACCCTTCAGATTCTGGCCCGGGCCACGGACCTGGCAAAAAAAACCGATGCCGTGGTGTGTGCCGTGGTGTTCGGAGACCGGGTGGATGAATATGTGGCGGAATATATCGCCCATGGCGCACAAAAAGTGTATGTCACAGATGATCCGTTTTTAAATACATATAATGTGGAATCCTATGCGTTTTTGCTGTCTGCCCTGGTCAGACGGTTCCAGCCCGAAACCCTGCTTGTCGGTGCCACCCGGTTCGGTCAGGAGATCGCCCCCAGGGTGGCCAAACAGCTGAATACCGGCCTGACCGCCGACTGCATCGACCTGGATATCGATGACAAAGGCCGATTGGTGCAGATCGCCCCGTCATTCGGCGGGAACCTGATCGCCAAAATCATCACGCCGAATGCCCGGCCCCAGATGGCCACCATCCGGCCCGGTACGTTTCAGGAACTGCCCCATGACGATGATGCCAAAGGCGAAAAAATTCCCATTCCTTTGCCGGACCATATGCCTGCACCCAGAGTCCGGTGCCTGAAATCAGAACTGCACCCGGTCCGGGCCCGGAAAATCGAAACCGCGGACATTGTCATCACGGGCGGCCGGGGCATGGGATCCAAAGGCAAGTTCAAAAAACTGTTTGATCTGGCAGCCCTGCTGAACGCGGAAGTCGGCGCCACCCGGCCCGTGGTGTATGCGGACTGGATTTCTTCGGACGCCATGGTAGGACAGGCCGGCAAGCATATCCGTCCAAAGCTGCTGTTTTCCTTCGGTGTGAGCGGCGCTATCCAGCACACGGCGGCCCTGGCTGATGCAAAGTTCATCGTGGCCGTGAACAAAAATCCCAACGCCACCATGATGAAACTGGCGGATGTGGCCCTGGTGGCAGATGCCAACCAGGCCTGTTCCGGCATCATCCGGGCGTTGAAGCAGCGGATCAGAAACTGACGGCAGCCCCGTTGCCATTACCCGGAACAAGGTTCCCAGGGCCGTGCGGATGTCCATGGATCAATATGAAGCCATGCAGGAAATCATGACCATTCCGGGAGACCGGGACATGGTGGATCAGATCCGCCGTTCGATCTTTTAATCAGATAATCCTTCAACAAAGCTCAAGGGAAGTGCAAACAATATCCCTTTTCCCGGTTCAGTAAGATCTCCGCAGAGAGATTTCACGGTACCTATCGCTTTATCAAGGGTCTCTTTGTCCCGAACCACCGTGAAAATCATTTTGTTTGATGGTTCCATGTGTCTCAATGTTTTTTTAATCCCTTCGATGCCCGGTGTGGCGGCACCGATTTGCATAAGGACCCGCCCCATACCCGTACTGTTGATCACAGTCGATCCCTTAATATTCAATCCGGCAAATTCTTCGAGAATGGCGGGGAGGTGTTCTGTCTGCTCCAATACATTCACAAGTAAATACATGATGATTTTCCCTTTCGGCCGTTACCATATATAAAAAGGACATGGAAAATTTCTGGTATTGGATAATCTTAACTCCCTAAAATCTCAACCAGAGTTTCGTTATCATGGAAGCCTTATCAATGAAATGCAGGCATGTCAACTGTTCTATTCCAGTGCGATCACATACCTGCTGGTAACGCCCGGGATGCATCGGCATTTGCCGAATTTGGCAACGCTGCCATTTTCGGCAAATGGGATTGAAACGATGTCCGGGCCAGGTCCCATCTCTTTGCAATCCGGTCCTGGGGATGCCCAGGCGGTTTATTTCCTTTCCTTGTCACCTGGGTCCTTGCTGCCGGATTTTGTGTGATCGGGATACAGCTTTTTCATGCAGTCCGGACAGATCCCGTGGGAGAAGGTGGCATCGCTGTGGCGGGTGCCCATTTCAGAAGCCTTCCGGGATAACAACCGGTTGGTTGCTCAAAAAATCAATCAACTCCAAGCTGCTGTTTGAATATCGGATGCGGGTATGATTGAATCATCTTCCATCATTAAGTTGTAAGCATCTTCGATATTCTCTTTAAGCTCCTCAAGCGTTTCTGCTTGGCTGAAAACACCGGGGACTTCTTTCAGCTTGCCGATATACCAGCCGTCGTCAATCCAGTAGTTTAGGGTGAATTTCATCGGGTAATCCTTATTTTGATTTTGATCATAAATTATTGAAGGATGACTGGATTGTCAATGCAAAATCTTTGACAGCCCTATGTGAAATTCTGGAAGACGAGGTGTGATAGATCCCGACAAAAGAGCAGACTAGATAAACACCACAGGAGAAACCCCAAACCACCGGCCCAGGGCTTTTACCCGGATACATCATCGCCATCCGGTCGGATATAGCCTGTTCGATTTGCTGCCTGCTGGTACACCCGGTCGATTTTTGAAAATATTTTCTCCCAGGTATAGGGAAATATTTTGGTGCAGGCATAGTCCCAGTCCGGATCGGGATGGGCTTGAACATCCTGGATGGTTTGTGCCAGAACGGAGGCCAATCGGTTTGCCAGTTGCGGCATATCCGATTTATAAGGGGTATCGATGGTTTCAAGGGGTGGCAGGTCCAAAAGCCGGATCATGGGATTGTCATCGTGTCCCAGCAGCTCTTTTACCCCGGGCAGGGCCGTGGCAACCAGGCGGCATCCGCAGGCCAGGGCCTCCATCAGCACCAGGGGCAGGCCCTCATAAAACGAGGGCAGCACAAACACATGGGCGGTTCGCAAAAGTTTGCCTAAGTCGTCATGGCTCAACGGTCCGTGGTAGACCACTTTTTCTTTTAAAGCGCCGGCCGATTCCAGACAACGGGCCTTTTCCCGGTCACTGCTGTTGCCGGCCAGGTGCAGCCGGAAGGGCAGGTGCCGGATTTTCGCCAGGCTGCTGAGCAGCCAGGGCACGCCTTTGGCCGCACTGAGCTTGCCGGCATAGACCAGTTCCACCACCCCGTCAAAGGTCTTGGGGGTATGGAAAAAGCAGGCATCATTGTATCCGCCGCTCACCACATGAGTGCGGGTCGGGTCTGTCCCGATCGTTTTGATGATTTCCTGTTTCTGGGTTTGGCTCAGGGCGATGACATGGTCGATCTGTTTGAGGTCCGCCGTGACCCTTTTGCTGATTTCCGGACACAGCACATGCTGGCGCAGGCAGGTGCCGTGGCAGGAAGTGACCATGGGAATGCGAGGAGCGAGGCGCCTGGTGATGGCGGATACGATCCACAGGTGATGGGTATGAATAATATCGGGCCGGAACCGCTCCAGTGCCTGCCGGATCTTTGTTTCAAACACCTGGTGATAGGCAGCCAGGTCCCGGGATCCCATGTGTGAAAATACCCGACTTTCATAAGGCATGACATCGCTCATGCCGGGAATGGGGAAATCCAGGTCTTTGCCGTCAAACCGGATAAAGATGCAGTGATTGTCTTCAATCAGCCCGGCAGGCAGTATGAAATTCCCCTGGACCCCGGCCACCAGAAAATTGTCATGCCCGGTTTTGGCGCTTTGAACAAGGACCTGCTGAATATATTTTCCGCTGCCGGTGAAATCCGGGGCCTGGCTGATGATATGAAGGATTCTCATCTCAATCCAGGCTCAGGCCGGCTTGGCACTGGTTGCACCGCACCACGCCTCTGAAGACCTTGTGGCCGCATTCCGGGCAGAAATATCGGTCTTCTTCGTCCTGCATCCATTGCGGGGTGCCGATTTCCCTTCTCAGCGGCGTGCACCGCAGTATCACCTTTTTTCCCACGGTCATGGGAAATTCATCGATGAACCGGCAGGGAAAGTCATCGCAGAGATGACATCCGGAAATTCCTTTGGCCAAAGCGCACTCCCGGATATCGCATTGCCGGCAGTGCATGAACCGATTGTTGGACAGGCATCCGTCGCAATGGATATCCTTGGTGGTCAGGTTCTCGCAATTAGGCAGGAGGCCTTTGCCTGGGATTTTTCCTTTATATAAGGAAACCAGTCGTTCCTTGAATTTTTCATTCTGGTCCCGGTGGGCGATGTGAATGGCACAGACACCGCAGTAAAGCCCGCAGGGGGATGCAAACGCAGGATTTGTCATATCAGGCCTCCTTGGAAAGGGATTGTTGGCATACGCCTGAATTTAATTTAGATGGGCCGCCCCTGGAAGTCAACACCCATCCCCCACAATATCCGGGTCCGGTCCGGATATTTTTTTAAAACAGAGATCTGTAACGGCCATACCCTTCCGATTCCAGCCGGTCTAAAGGAATGAACCGCAGGGATGCGGAATTGATGCAGTAGCGTTGGCCTGTGGGGGCGGGACCGTCGTCAAACACATGCCCTAGGTGGGAATCCCCATACCGGCTTCTGACCTCGATTCGGGTCATGAAAAGGGATTTGTCCGCTTTTTCAATCACATGATCCGTCACCAGGGGTTTGGTGAAGCTGGGCCAGCCCGTGCCGGAATCAAATTTGTCCGTGGAGGAGAACAAGGGCTCACCGGAAACAATGTCCACGTAAATGCCCGGTTCTTTATTGTCCCAGTACGCATTTTTGAACGCGGGCTCCGTGCCGTTTTCCTGCGTGACCTTGAACTGGAGCGGGGTGAGCCTCTGTCTGAGGGTGTCGTCATCAGGTCTGGACCATTGAACCGTGTCATCAGAAGATTGGGGGCTGCTTTCATGTGATGATGCTGGCAACGGCGGTTTCGCCAGGGGTCGGTTTTTCCACGTCCGGTTCAGAAACGGATCCCGGCCCGATCCCATCCGGTAATACTTGTACTGAAGTTTGTTTTTTTTGAAATAATCCTGGTGATAGTCTTCCGCCGGGAAAAACTGCTCAAACCGGGTGACTCGTGTGGCAACGGGTTTATCAAAAATGTTGGCATGATCCAGGGCTTTTCTGGAAGCCAGTGCCTGTGTTTTCTGATCGTTTGTGTGATAAAATATTTCCGGGCGGTACTGGGATCCCCGGTCCACAAACTGGCCCTGGGCATCCGTGGGATCGATGTGGCGCCAGAAAATGGTCAGCAGTGTATCATACGATACCTCATCCGGATCATAATAAACTTGAATCGCTTCGGCATGGCCCGTGGTGCCGGAGGACACAGACTGGTAATCCGGGTCCGGGTCATGGCCCCCCGTATATCCGGAGATCACTTTTTTTACCCCTTCCACGGATTCAAAATCCGCTTCCGTGCACCAGAAGCATCCTCCGGCAAAGGTGGCGATTTCCAGTCTGCCGTTGGGTTTATGTGGTGATTCATCCGTGGCGGCAAATGCGAAAACACCTAGACACAGAATCATGGTAACGAACATCATAATAATGGCAGGATCGGGTTTCATGTCATATTCCTTTCAAAGAAATTCATATCAAATATTAATTCGTATTAGAAACTAATATAATCACGCAATGTGTGAAAACAAGGAGGGCGGGCAGGTGGGCCGGTTTTCAAAGAACGATAAAAAAGCAAAGACCAAAATGGATGTCTGGAAAATTAAATTTCCCAAATAATTCTTGACATGTAGCTGTAATGTATCTAAATAGTATCTATGGAACAGCTGGAATGATCAGCTGCATCCAAGATTGCAAACAGGAGTCCGTGGTATTATGGCAAACAAAGATGAAAATCAGGAAGGGACAGAATCCGATTACAGGGAAACCAAGGTGAAATTCGAGATCTACGGCCGTGAAATGATCGAGAAGGTGGTGAACTCAAGCGGCAACAGCGGGCGGGTGTACCTGCCCCCTGACTGGATCGGTACAAAAGTCAAAGTGGTTAAGTGTTAGCAGGGGTCATCCTTTTCAACGCAACGGGTTTTGATCTGTCACTGTTTTTCATTTTGATGGAGAATTCAACATACTAGAAAGGAGAAAACAATGGGAAATGTTCCTGACACCATTCAGACATGGCAAATGATTCAGCCGTTCAAAAAAGACCGGGAAACCGGTGAGGTGACGCCGGGTAAACTGGAAAAAACCCAGATTCCCGTGCCGGAACTGGGAGCGGGGGATGTGCTGGTGGAAGTGGCCGGCTGCGGGGTCTGCCATACGGATCTGGGCTATTTTTATCAGGGGGTTCCCACGGTGAACAAACCACCATTGACCCTGGGACATGAAATCTCCGGAATCGTAGTGGATGCGGCGGACGACGTCAAGGCGTGGATCGGCAAGGAAGTCATCATTCCCGCGGTCATGCCCTGCCGCAAATGTTATTTGTGCAAGACCGGCCGGGGCAACCGGTGCCTGGCCCAGAAAATGCCGGGGAATTCCATGGGGATTTACGGCGGATTCTCATCCCATATTCCCGTACCGGCCATTGACCTGTGCCCGGTCATCAACCGCGGAGATATTCCTTTGGAAAAACTGGCCGTGGTTGCGGATGCCGCCACCACCCCCTTTCAGGCGGCCAAACGGGCCGATGTGACCATCGGCGATCATGCCATCGTTATCGGAGTCGGCGGGGTCGGTCAGTACATGGTCCAGATTGTCAAGGCCTTAGGGTGTGACACGGTTATTGCCATTGATATCAACCAGGAACGCCTGGACACCATGCTGAAAAACGGGGCGGATTTCGCCGTGAACTCCATGGGTAAATCCCCCAAAGAAGTGTCGGCTGAGATCAAGGCGTATCGCAAGAAAAAAGGGTTGCCCGGATATGGCTGGAAAATTTTTGAAGTGTCCGGCACCAGGCCGGGTCAGGAACTCGGGCTGGCCCTGTTGAGTTTCACCGGTAAAATGATGGTGGTGGGATTCGGTCCCCAAAAGGTGGAATACTCCATCTCCCGGCTTATGGCGTTTGATGCGGAACTGATCGGCACCTGGGGATGTCTGCCCGAATACTATCCATCGGTCCTGAGTATGGTCACCAGCGGAAAAATCAATTTTGAAGAATTTGTTCAGACCCGCCCCATGAGCACCATTGCCGAAAGTTTTGAAGAGGCCCATAAAAAGTCACCTGATCAGCGTATCGTTCTGGTACCTGATTTTTAATAGTTTAACGCAATTTATTAATAAGACAAGGATGAGTGTATGAAACTGGAAGGAAAAAAAGCCATTGTCACCGGCGGCAGCCGTGGAATCGGACGAGCCATCGCCCTGCTTTACGCCAAAGAAGGCGCCGATGTTCTGGTCAACTACCATTCCAATGACGCGGCAGCCAAAGAAACCGTGGCGGAAATCGAAAAACTGGGCAGAAAAGGCGTGGCCGTAGCTGCGGATGTGGCCTCTTACGCCAGTGCCCAGAACATGGTGGAAGAATGCGTCAAACAGCTGGGAGGCGTGGATATCGTGGTGAACAACGCCGGGGTGTCCAAACCGTCCATGCTGTTGAAAATGAAGGAAGAAGACTGGGATGCCATCATCGACATCCATCTGAAAGCCGCGTTCAACACCACCCAGGCCGCGGGCCGCCATATGAAAGAGCAGAATTCCGGGCGGATCATCAACGTGATTTCCACGGCCGGGATCTTCGGCACCATCGGTCAGATCAATTATGCGTCCGCCAAAGCCGGGATCATCGGGTTTACCAAATCCGCCTCCCGGGAGCTGGGCCGGTACAACATCACGGTGAACGTCATCTGTCCGGGCATCACCAAAACCGAAATGACCGGCAAGCTGCAATCCGATGAAAAACTGCGCAAAATTTATGAAGGCCGGATTCAACTGGGCCGGTTTGCCGATCCGGAAGAGATTGCCCCGGCCTTTGTGTTTCTGGCCTCGGATGACGCGTCCTATATCACCGGGCAGGTGCTGGGCGTGGATGGCGGATATATCGGATAATCACGCCACCCGTCCGGACAAATAATGATAATGACTTGAATGACAACGATTTTAAATAATAAAAAAACAAGGAGGAACCATGGCATTAGAGTGGATGCCCAGAGACAATGAGGCCAAAGATCATTCATTGCATAGAAATCCCTATTGGAGCAATGAGGCCCCGGGGGTGATTTTTGAAAAAAAACCCCTGACCGACCCGGCCGGCAAAGAGGTAAAGGGTCTGTATGTGGCCTGGATCACGTTGAACAACCCCAAGCAGTTCAACTCCTATACCACGGACATGGTCAAAGGCGTGATCGCCGGGTTTGAAAACGCCTCCCTGGACAGAAGCGTCATTGCCGTGGTGTTCACCGCGGTGGGTCCTTATGCGTTCTGTACCGGCGGCAACACCAAGGAATACTCGGAATACTATTCAAAACGCCCGGATGAATACGGCCAGTACATGGAACTGTTCAACCACATGGTGGATGCCATTTTAGGCTGCCATAAACCCGTAATCTGCCGGGTCAACGGCATGCGGGTGGCCGGGGGCCAGGAGATCGGTCTGGCCTGTGACCTGGCCATTTCTTCCGACCTGGCTATTTTCGGGCAGGCCGGCCCCAAACACGGATCTTCTCCGGCCGGCGGATCATCTGATTTCCTGCCCTGGTTTCTGACCATGGAAGATGCCATGTACAACTGTGTGTCCTGTGAAATGTGGTCTGCCTATAAAATGAAAATGAAAGGCATGATCTCCAAGGTGGTGCCCGTATTGAAAATCGACGGCCAATGGGTGAGAAACCCCATGATTGAAACCGATAACTATATCAAAGACGGCGAAATCGTTTACGGGGAATACAAAACCGGGGATGCCCTGGCAGAAGGCAAGGCCCTGCTGAAACAGCACCAGGCCAATGCGGATTTCGAACTGCTGGACAAGGAAGTGGACAAGATCGTCTGGCGGTTTGCCAACCTGTTCCCGGCGTGTCTCGTGAAATCCATTGAAGATGTCCGCCAGAAAAAGAAATTTTTCTGGGATACCATGAAAAACGATCACCGCCACTGGCTGGCTGCCAACATGAGCGGTGAAGCATTCCTGGGCTTCGGTGCTTTCAACACCAAGAAGATCACGGGCCAGGACACCATTGATTTCCTGAAATTCCGTCAGAACGTGGCGGATGCCCGTGACTGGGATATGGAAATGTTTGCCGAAGTCATGGGCAAACCCAAAGAATAAGTGTTAAGTGTGAAGTTTTAAGTGTGAAGTAGGCGGGGTCAGGTTCGGGTATTGCGATTGGTTGCAGTGAGCCGGGCCTGACCCCCACTATTTTCAAGCCTGACCCCTATTTTTTGATGTAGATATACCCGCCACGGCCATATCCGAACAGATGGAACAGATGCAGGTAGTGGGTTGAGATGGCCCGGTAGAACCGGTTGAAAGATACGGTGTAAGGATACGGCTGGGAGGAATCCACATCCAGGATCGTCACATCCCCCGTGTCCGGATCAAATCCCCCCACGGGTGAGATATGGGGAATATTCAAGTCCGTCACCAGGCTGCCCTGATCAAAATGGGCAATGATGATACCGTCACCCGTGCTTTCAAATTGCGCCAGCCGAAACTTGAGCGTCTGACAGAAATCCGCAGCTTTGGACGGGTCCCGGGTGGCCTGAACAACCTGGATGTCCCGGTAATCAATGTGGAACTCTTCCAGGCTGGCTTTCACCACCTGGGCCAGCACGGGCAAAGGCAGTCCCCGCCGTCCCTGATATCCGTCCGGCCCCATTCTTTCCTTCCAGTGCGCTGCAGTCACGCGATTCAACAGGTCTTGCTGGGTCACCGGTTTTTGGGGCAATCGGCCCTGATTTTCCAGTAAGGTATTCACCACACAGGCCACTGATGCCACAGAACAGGAGGATTCATGAAACTGTTTGACATAATGGCGGTAAAGCCCCGCCTTGACCGGATTGCCTTGTCCTGTTGGCGCCAGGGATTCCCGCCGGGACCGGGAACGGCCAAATGACCCCGTGGCCGTGAGTTTATGGAAAAAAAACCGCAGATACAACACACAGCGTATGAGATAAAATAAAATTTTCATCGGTTTTTCTCTGGTTTTTCATGGGCCTGCATCAAATCAATATCCTTCAAAGTGATTCTGAAACCATGATTTGTCAATAGACAAGATGGCGATATCCAGGGTGCTTTCATTTTGCGGTTGCAATATTTCCACAGGCCGGGTAAACACGGGTGGCAGAATCCATCTGGTGTGACCGGTGCCATTGCCTGAAACGGGCCTGGCTGGACAGAGTTTTGATGACGCGTTGTCATAAGAAAAAAGGAAATTCATGCAGACAAAGAAAAATGCCGTTGACACTGCCGCCTTTGGCGGACAGGGCTGGTCTCCCAGAATCCGGAGCCATGCCATGGAAATCGGGGATATCTGGGCCGGCTGCGGTCTGGACAGTGAATGGAAACCATTGAAAACCGTGCTGGTGCATCGGCCGGGGCCCGAGCTGTCCGTGTCCCGGGATCAGGCCAACGCATGCCAGCTGGCAGAACCCCTGGATGTTCAAAAAGCCGGGCAAGAGCATGATCGCATGGTAAAGATTTACCGGGAAAACCAGGTTGAGGTTCAAATGCTGACACCCGGGCCCCAGGCGCCGGTTCTGCCCAACCAGCTGTACTGTGCGGACCTGGTGGCCATGACCCCCCAGGGGGCGATTCTGGCACGGCCGGCCTCCACGGTCCGGGCCGGAGAGGAGCGATGGGTGGCCCGGACCCTGGGCATGCTGGGAATCCCTGTGCTCAAGACCTTGACCGGCACGGCCACATTTGAAGGCGCGGACCTGATGTGGCTGGATCCCGCCACCGCCGTTATCGGCCGGGGACTGCGCACCAATCAGGCCGCCATCGATCAGATCACCTCCCTGTTGTCGGAAATGGGCATCACCACCCTGGCCTTTGATCTGCCCTTCGGCACCATGCATTTCATGGGCATGCTGAGGATTGTGGACAAAGATCTGGCGTTTGTCTGGCCCCGCCGGACCCCCTATGCCCTGGTCACGGCCCTGAAAGACCGGGGGTTTCAGGTAAGATCCCTGCCCAGTGAAGCCGAGGCCCTGTCCGGTATGGCATTTAATTTTGTGGTGCTGGGACCTAAAAAGATCATGCTGCCGGCCGGAAATCCAAAAACCGTTGCCGGATATGAAAACCAGGGCATTCACTGCATTCCCGTGCCCGTGGATGAGCTTCAGAAAGCCAATGGTGCGGTGGGATGCATGACCGGGATTCTGCACAGAGAAATATGAAAAACAGGCGGTTTTTCCGGTGATTCACAAAAAACCCGCGATTATATATTGATTTTGTTGCCAACAATTTATATAGATCAGGTGACATTAAAAAAAGAACCCCATTTCTGAGGAATATTACATACGGGAGGAGCACGATGAAATCATATGCACGTTTGGTTTGCTGGGTTGTGGCTTTGATAATTATACCGGGACAGGCCCTGGTACTGGCTGATAAAGACCCGGAACAGCTCATGCTGCCCACCGGCACCATGACCCTTTCAGCCCCGCCTGATGCGGAACGTGAACCTGCCTTGTCACCGGTGGTGTTTCCTCATTCTCTGCATTTTGCCTATTCCTGCAAGGACTGCCATCATGAATGGGATGGTTACAGCGAGGTGCAAAGCTGTGCCACCTCCGGTTGTCATGAAAACCTGTGGGCGGCCCCTCCCGGTACCACGCCCCTGGGAGAAAAACGGATCAAATCCCTGGCCGGGGCCTATCATCAGACCTGCCGGGACTGCCATCGTGAGGAGATGAAATCCCAGAAGGCTGCCGGCATGACCCGCTTTTACACCGGTCCCATCGACTGTGACGGATGTCATCCCGAGCCCCATGCCGAACCCGTCCATGACATTGAAATGCTGCCGGTTCCCACGGGCAACCTGACCATTGCCCCGCCTGAAGAGGTGGATGCCAGACGGGCCGCAGTTGAATTTCCCCACGGGGCCCATTTCGACTATTCCTGCCAGCTGTGCCACCATGACTGGTATGGGGAAGGTGAGGTGGAAGGCTGCATGACCGAAGGGTGTCACGATCAGTTTGAGCCGGATCCCTCCACACGCAACATAAAAGACCCGGCCAATGTGTACTATTACCTGGCCGCCTATCACAACACCTGTCTGCCGTGCCACAGGGAATTGCAGCAGGAACGCAATGCCTTTATAGACGCCGGTATCACGGATGCGGAAGAACTGCCCGCCGCCGGACCCGTGGCCTGCATTGAATGTCATTGATACCATACGGGCCCGGGAAATTTTTAAGACCGGTTGACTGACTGCCGGCAGGATTAACTGCCGGCAGTATTATCGCATCAGGCGGACGGCTCCTGGCGGATTTCATGGGCTTTGCCGTCCAGCACCACAAACAGGCGGTCCTCTTTTTCTTCCAGAAGACGGGCCAGTTTCATCAATGCCCGCTGGCCGAATTTGATGCAGTGCTCAGGGGTGTCAATATACAGGCTGTCGTCCCGGGTGAACAGCTGGGACGGGTCCAGGGGCAGGGTGTCTGTGGTGTTCAAAACCAGGGTTTGGTTGTCTTTCAAGTCCACCACAAACAGGGCCGTGTCTTCATAGGGAAAATACACTTTTTCTTCGCATCCGTCCCGGATCTGGTAGACGTGATATCCCTGATCGTCTTTGCGGATGGATTTATGAAAATAAGCGATAATTTTAGGGTGTTCAAATTTGCCGTGCTCATTATGCCAGATACCGTTTTTATCCATCCAGAAAACCGCGTTTTCCTTAGGAACGATAATCTGTTTCATGTCAGATGTCATATCAGCGACTCCTGTTGTCATCAAGATTAATATCTGTGAATGGTCTTACCTAAAAAAGCCGTGAAGAACAATAGAGAATCCGCATTTTTTTCGCATCCAGACCTGCCCGTGACTCAGGTGTTGCCGAAACTGTCTGCAGCCCTGGCACATCCCGGACGGGCCGTGCTCCAGGCCCCGCCCGGATCGGGAAAAACCACCCGGGTACCTCTGGCCCTGGTGGATGCACCCTGGCTGGCCGGAAGAAAAATTCTCATGCTGGAGCCCCGCCGTCTGGCAGCCCGGGCCTGTGCCCGGTTCATGGCGGGATTGTGTGGGGAGTCGGTGGGAGAAACCGTGGGATACCGGATCCGCATGGAGACACAAGTCGGCCCCCACACCCGGATCGAAGTGGTCACGGAAGCGATCCTGACCCGGATGATCCAGAATGATCCGGCCCTGGAAAAGGTGGGCCTGGTGATTTTTGATGAGTTTCATGAGCGCCATATTCACAGTGATCTGGGCCTGGCGCTGTGTCTGGAGTCGGCGGAGGTGCTGCGGCCGGATTTGCGGATTCTGGTCATGTCCGCCACCATGGATACCGATGCTTTGGGCGCACTTCTGGACCCGGTGGAAATTGTTACCTCAAAAGGCCGGCAATGGCCCGTGGAGACAATTTATCAGCCCCCGATTCCCGGCCGGTCCGGTCCCGGACCGTTCGGTTCTGTGCTGGCCGGGTGTGTGTCCGCCGTGCGCACGGCCATCTCGGATCACAAGGGCGATATTCTGGTGTTTCTGCCCGGGGCGGCTGAAATAAGGCGCATGGAACAGATGCTGGCAAAAAAAACCGGCCCGAATGTGCAGGTGTTTGCCTTGTCCGGCCGGCTGTCGTTTGAGCGGCAGCGGGCCGCGCTGGCACCTTCCCCGCGGGATCACCGCAAAGTAGTCCTGGCCACAGCCATTGCCGAAACCTCCCTGACCATCGAAGGAGTGACGATTGTGGTGGATGCCGGTCTGATGCGAAAGCCCATGTTTTTTCCGGGCACGGGCTTGACCCGGCTTCAGACCCTGCCCGTGTCCCGGGCATCGGCAGATCAGCGCCGGGGCCGGGCCGGCCGCACCGGGCCCGGCATCTGTTTCCGCATCTGGTCTGAACATGTACACAAGGGCCTGGTACCGTTTTCCCGGCCGGAGATCCTTGAACAGGACCTGACCGGGGTGGTCCTGGAACTGGCCCTGTGGGGAGTCCGTGATCCGGATACATTAAAATGGCTGGACCCGCCGCCGGCCCGCGCGTTTTCCCGGGCCATAGACCTGCTGCATCATCTGGGATGCCTGGATGATACAGGCAATATCACCCTTCACGGCAAAACCATTGCCGGCGCCGGGATTCATCCCCGGCTGGCCCATATGATTCTGAAAGCCGACCGGTCCGGCAACGGGTTTCTGGGCTGCTGCCTGGCCGTGCTGCTGGAAGAAAATCAGGACCTGCCCGGATTTTCCCGTGATCCGGATATCCGCAGCCGTCTGGAAATACTGGCTGTTTTTCAGCAAAACCGGAACATATCGCGCGGCCAATCACCCCAGAACCCGGATATGTGGGTTCACAGCATGCAGCGGGAACTGAAAAAAGTGCAAGCCCCGGCAAAAAACTGGCTGGCCGCATCCCGGCGGCTGGCCCGGAAACTGGCAATCCGTGACACGGCCATAGATCCGGAAAAAGCGGGCATCACCCTGTCACTGGGCTTTCCCGAGCGGGTGGCCGCCCGCCGGGGGCCGTTGTCGTATATCATGGCTTCAGGCAGCGGTGCGGTTTTTAACGCATCCAACACCGTGTCCATGCATGAATATATCCTGGCCGCCCATGTGGGAGGGCATCCTGAAAACGCCAGAATCTATCTGGCCGCCCCGGTCTGGTTGCAGGATCTGGAACAGGTGTGGGCCCATGAGATAAAAATTCGCGAATCCGTGATGTGGGATTCGGACAAGCAGGGGGTCCAGGCCATCAGCCGGACTTTTTTCGGACAGATATTGATCCGGCAGACCCCATTGCCGGACCCGGACCCGGAAGCCGTGCTAAACGCCATGATGGAGGGTATACGCCAGATGGGCCCGGCCGCACTGCCCTGGACCCGCAAACAGATGCAGTTTCGCCACCGGGTGTGTTTCTTGCGGGAACAGGCCGGGCTTTCCCGTTTTCCGGATTTGTCCGATGCCGGGTTGATGGAAACCCTTTCCTTTTGGCTGGGCCCTTTTCTGACCGGGGTCCGGTCGGCCCGGGACCTGAAACAGGTGGATCTGACCGGAGCGCTCACGGCATTGTTTTCCTGGGAGGACCGGCACCAGGTGGATATGCTGGCCCCGTCCCATATCACCGTGCCTTCAGGGTCCCGGATTCCGTTATCGTATGCGGACGGCAGTCAGGTGACGGGATCGCCGATTCTGGCGGTCCGGCTTCAGGAGATGTTCGGCGAGATCCGGACCCCGACCGTGGCCGGCGGCCGCATTGCCGTGACCCTGCACCTGCTGTCTCCGGCCGGCCGGCCGGTGCAGGTGACCAAAGATCTGGAAAATTTCTGGAAAAATACCTACAAAGAGGTGAAAAAAGATCTCATGGGACGATATCCCAAGCATTTCTGGCCGGACGATCCTTTGGCGGCCGTCCCGACCCGCCGGGTCAAACCCCGGTCGTGAATTCATGCTTTCCAAGGATCCCAGAGAAAGTGACTTTAAAAATAATTGATTTCCATGATAGGGTGCAGATGGTATATGTGGTTGCAGGAAAATGTAATTTTGAAAGAATGGGAAACAAAGGAAAACAGACCAGCCGTTCCTGGATTCCATTATATGGGAATCGCTGCGCCGGGCTTTCGGATATTTAACAAACATGCAGATTCTTAATACGATCATTCCGATATTCAGTGTAATCTTTCTGGGGTGGCTGGCCCGGCGAAACGGATATATTCCACCCCAGTTCATCGGACCCGCCAACCGGCTGGTGTTTTATTTCGCCATTCCCGCCATGGTGTTTGCCGCCATTGCCAAAGGGTCTTTGAAAACCGATTTTAATTCAGGTTTGCTGGGATGCACTCTGGCTGCGGTGGTACTGTCCTTCGGGCTGACCTGGGTGGCAGGCGTTGCGGCAAACATTCCCCGCCGGCGGTTCGGTACCTTTGTCCAGAACGCGTTTCACGGCAACCTGGGGTATATCGGCCTGGCTGTAGCGTTTTATTACCTGGGCCAGGAAGGGTTTGTCAGTGCCAGTCTGCTTATCGGGTTTATCATGATTTTGCAGAACTTTTTGTCTGTGATCATTTTGCAGTTTTACAGTGACAAAGATCCGTCCCGGAGCAGGGCCGGAATCGTGCTTTTCAAGATCATGGGAAATCCCGTGATCCTGTCCGCAGTGGCCGGGATCGGGTTTTCATTGACCGGGCTGCCATTGCCCATGGTGATCACCCGGACCCTGGAGATTGTTTCCGGCATGGCGTTGCCCCTGGCGCTTCTGCTCATCGGGGCCACCCTGAATTTTGATCTGATGAAAGTACAGCTTAAACCCGTGCTTCCCGCCGCCGGTATCAAACTGGGAATCCTTCCGGGAATCGGGATGGGGCTTTATTCTTTGTGGGGGATTTCACCGGACATTTATGTCCCCGGGTTGATTCTGCTGGCCTCGCCGTCCGCCACCATCAGTTATGTCATGGCCGTGGAAATGAACGGGGATGCGGATTTCGCCGTGACCGCCATTTCTTTGAGTACACTGCTGTCAGCCCTGACTTTTTTCATATGGCTGCATATGGTTTAAAGGAGTGTGGGGGGCCGTCTCTTGGCGGCCCAAATGGAGAAAATTTTTGAGACGTTTTTCGCCACCAAGGAGATCGGTGAAAACTCCTGGTAACAAATGTCTTGATTGCTGTTCATAGACCGGATATGCTGAAGGTGATATATGAAAAAGTTCAGATACATAGTGCTTTTCCTTGTGGCGGCATGGATGGGGATGATCACCCCGGTCTGTTCCTTTTCCGGTGAGACAGGCCCCCGGTCGGTGCTGATTCTGAATTCCTATCATGAGGATTTCAAATGGACCGCCTCCCAGGTGAGTGCCGCCAAAACGGTGCTGCACGATGCGCTTGAGGAAGTGGAACTGTTCGTGGAATATATGGACACCAAGCGGATCTATGATGACGGGTATCTGGATGCGCTGTTTCAGATATATCAGCGCAAATATTCCCGCATCGGCCTGGATGCCGTCATCACCACGGACGACAATGCCCTGAGGTTTGCCTTGGTCCACCGGTCCGACCTGTTCAAGGGGATTCCCGTCTCCTTTTGCGGGATCAACGATTATGATAAAGAATCCCTGGCCGGGCACCCCCGGGTCACCGGGGTGTTGGAGGTGCTGGACATCGGTCCCACCATCGATCTGGCCCTGGATCTGCACCCGGGGACCCGCCGGATCGCGGTGGTGGTGGACAGCACGCCTACCGGCATCGGACAGCTCAAGGATGTTCAGGCGGCGGCCCGAAAGTTTCCGGACATCGAGTTCACCTGGCTGCAGGGAAAAGACCTGTCCCATGAAGACCTGTTCAAGGCGCTTGAGACCCTGCCGTCGGACACGGTGGTGCTGCTGGCGGTGTGGCTGCGGGACCGGCATGACACCTACCTGTCCCCGGAACAGGGCGGTCCTCTGATTTCCAATCACAGTCCGGTGCCGGTCTATGGCATCATCGATATGTATTTCGGCACCGGGATCGTGGGGGGTAAACTGCTTAATTCCGCCACCCACGGCAGGATCGCGGCTGAAAAAGCCGTGACCCTGATGACCGACTCCCTCCCGGAACACCTGTCCGTGGTCAAAACCAGCATCAATCCCTATATGTTCGATTTCGCTCAGCTCAAGCGGTGGCAGATTTCCATGGACCGGCTGCCGGAGAACCGTGTGATCATCAACCAGCCGGTATCCCTTTATGACCGGCACAAAATCCTGATTTATTCCGTGCTGGGGGTGTTTGTCCTCCTGGTGGTGCTGATCGGGTATCTGGCCGTCAATATCGCCCACCGGAAAAAAGCGGAAGTTCTGTTGACCGCTTCGGAGCGCAAATGGCGGGATGTCCTGGTGAAAACGCCCCAGATCGGTGTGGGCTTAGACCGGAGCGCCACCATTGTGTTTGCCAACCATAGCCTGTTGAAACTGACCGGGTGGGCCGAAGCCGAAGTGATCGGGCAAAACTGGTTTGACCGTTTCGTCCCGGAACCGGTGAGAGAAGAGGTCCGGCAGGTGTTTGACACGGTCATGACCACCAGAGATACCCAGGCCCTGTCCAGTTATGAAAACGAGATTGTCACCCGGTCCGGGGAATACCGGTATATTGCGTGGTCCAATGTGGTGACCCTGGATACCCAGGGGGAGGTGGTGGACGTGACATGTCTGGGCATCGATCTGACCGAGCGCCGGACCTGGGAACAGGCGCTCCGGGAAAGCGAAGAGTCCCACCGGTCCATCCTGGCCGCCATGGATGATGCCATTTACATCACCTCACCGGATTTTCGTATTGAATACATGAATCCGTCCATGATCGAGAAAATCGGCCGGGACGCCACCGGGGAAACCTGTTTTCAGGCCATCCACGGCCTGAATGCCCAGTGCCGCTGGTGCCGGTATAACGAAGTCCTTGCCGGGCAGGTGGTCAAAACGGAATTCGACCAGCTGGAAGACGGCCGGACCTATTACATTTCCTATGCACCGGTGCGCAAGGCAGACGGGTCCGTGTCCAAACTCTCGGTTTACCGGGACATCACCGAGATGAAACAGCTGGAAATCCGGATGCAGCAGGCCCAGAAAGTCCATCGGCAGCCTGGCCGGCGGCATTGCCCATGATTTCAACAACCTGCTGTTTCCAATCATCGGCCTGTCCGAAATGATGCTGGCGGATATGACCCCCGGCACGCCGGAACATGAGAACACTCAGGAGATCCTGCGGGCCGGCCGGCGGGGCAAGGAACTGGTCAAACAGATCCTGACCTTCAGCCGCCGGAACGAATCTCAGCGTATGCCGGTCCGGTTTGATGTGGTCCTCAAGGAGGTGATCAAGCTGTGCCGGGCCACCATTCCGTCGGACATCTCCATCACCCGGGATATTCAGCCCGACTGCGGCATGGTCCTGGCCGATCCCACCCAGCTGCATCAGATCGCCATGAACCTGATCACCAATGCCTATCATGCGGTGGGCTCTTCCAGCGGCAAAATCCATGTGTCCCTGACATCGGTGACGGCCATGCCCCCGGATTTGGCGCCCCTGGTCGACAACACCGGCACTGCCCCGGCCCCGGGTCCTTATGTCCGGTTTTCCGTGTCAGACAACGGGTGCGGGGTGGATCCCGGGAGTCTGAAAAAAATCTTCGATCCCTATTTCACCACCAAGGAACCGGGCCGGGGCACCGGGCTCGGCCTGTCCGTGGTCCTGGGGATCGTCAGGCAGTGTAAGGGAGATGTCACGGTCCACACCAAACTGGGAAAGGGCAGCAAGTTCGATGTGTATCTGCCGGTCATTTCCGATGAGGCTGAAGAAGAACCGTCTGAAAAAAAAGAGCCGGTGCCCGTCGGAAACGAACACGTCCTGGTGGTGGATGATGAACCCGTGATCGTTCGGATGCTGCAACAGGCTCTGGAACGTTTGGGATACCGGATCACGGGATTTAGCGTGAGTCGGGAGGCCCTGGCAGCATTCAAAAAAAACCCGAGACAATTTGACCTGGTGCTGGCGGATATGTCCATGCCCGGTATGAACGGAGAACAGCTGGCCCAGGAAATGGTCCGGATCCGTCCGGATATCCCCGTGATCATCTGCACGGGTTTCAGTGAACGCTTGAACAGGGATATTGCCGCGGATCTGGGAATCAAAGGCCTGCTGCTCAAGCCGGTGATCCTGTCCGACCTGGCCGATATGGTCCGCCGGGTTCTGGACGGGGCGGATGAGCTGGTTGAGATCGCTTGAAACAGGGGTGCCGCTAACGAATAGACAGAAAAAAACGAGCTGGATGGAGAAAACAGGATGGATGACAGAGATAAAATGCTGAATGCGTTTGAACGCGCGCTTCTGGATGTGGACCGGCTGGCGGCCAGACAGGTGATGGAACAAAGGGGCCGGGATATGCGGCCCATACGATTTGTTGAAAAGGTGGTTCTGCCGGTTCTGGAACAGTTGGGTGCCGGTTGGCAGGACGGATCTCTGGCCCTGTCCCAAGTGTACATGGCCGGCCGGATCTGTGAAGAACTCATTGACGAGATGCTGCCGCCGGCAGATCCTTCCAGAAAAAATCAGCCCAGAATGGCCATTTGCATTCTGGAGGACCACCATGCATTGGGAAAGGTGATGGTATATGCGGTGCTGCGGTCCGGTGGATTCGATCTGCTGGATTATGGGGTGGTGGGCGTGGATGATCTTGTGGCCCGGGTACAGGCAGACCGGGTGGAGGTGCTGCTGATCTCCGTGCTGATGCTGCCTTCGGCTCTGAAAATCAAATCAGTCCGGCAGAAGCTGATGGATCGGGGGTGTGATGTGACATTGATTGTGGGCGGGGCCCCGTTCCGGTTTGACGATCAGTTGTGGCAGATGGTAGGCGCAAACGTCATGTGCGAAAACGCGTCAGATGTTGTTCCCGCCATTGAAAAAATTATGGAGGAAAAAACATGAACCAGGTATCGATGACAGCCATGCAGCGGGTTTTGACCACCCTGGGACACCGGGAGCCGGACCGGGTGCCGTTTTTTCTTTTGCTGACCCTGCACGGGGCAAAAGAACTGGGACTGTCCATCAAAACCTATTTTTCAACGCCTGAACATGTGGTGGAAGGACAGATGCGGCTGCTGGCAAAATACCGGCATGACTGCCTGTACAGTTTTTTTTATGCGCCCGTGGAAATCGAGGCATTCGGCGGCGAGGTAATGTTTATGGATGACGGACCTCCCAACTCCGGAGAGCCGGTGATCAAAACCCATCAGGACATCAGAAGCCTGACCGTGCCGGATGTTGAAAACACCCCGTGCCTGGCCCGGGTCCTGGCTGCCACCCGGGGACTCAGGGACCGTGTCCGGGATCAGGTGCCCATTATCGGGGTGGTGATGTCCCCGTTTTCCCTGCCGGTCATGCAGATGGGATTTGACCGGTACCTGGATCTGATGTTTGAGCAGCCGGACCTGTTTTCACACCTGATGAAAATCAATCAGGCGTTCTGCATCCAGTGGGCCAATGCCCAGCTGGCAGCCGGAGCCACGGCCATCTGCTATTTTGATCCCGTGTCCTCCACCACCATCACCACCCGAAAGATGTATTTGAAAACCGGGTTTGAGGTCGCTTGTCAGACCCTGGCACAGATCAACGGGCCCACCGCCACTCACATGGCCTCGGGCCGGTGTCTGCCCATTCTCCAGGATATCGCGGGCACAGGCACCGCCGCAGTCGGGGTCAGCTGCCTGGAGGATATCCGGGCCGTTAAAGCGGCCTGCAAAAACAAACTGACCGTGATCGGCAACCTGAACGGCATTGAAATGCGGCGATGGTCTGTTGAACAGGCAGAAAACCATGTCAAAGATCTCATTGCAAAAGCCGGTGCCGGCGGCGGGTTTATCCTGTCCGACAACCATGGGGAAATTCCGTTTCAGGTGCCGGATGAGGTGCTCATGGCTATTTCCGATTCGGTTCATCGATGGGGAAAATACCCGTTGCCCACGGATGTATCCGGCAAGGAGTGATACCTGAGATGCCCGAAGATACGAATCCCGCCCCAGGGACGGAAAAAGAACTGCACGCGGCCCGGCAGCTGATTTCCCAATATGCCATGGCTTTTGATCTGCTCACCCGAATCGCCCATGCTGCCACGGAAAAAGAGGTCATAGACAATATCCTTCAGGTGTTTGACCTGCTTTTTTCGCCCCAGACTTTGTTTTATGCGGCCCTGAACCATGACCGGCAGGTGGGCCGGGTCTATTTTCTGTCGCCGTTGAAAGATGCCGTGCCCGCCATTCAAGGCCGGTTGTCCGGTTTCAGCCGCAGATATGCCTGGACGGATTCGGGCAATGGATTTCAAATAATGATCCGTTATAATAAAACGGATCTGGGAGTTCTTGAAATCGATGATGTCCAGTTTCCTGATGAAAAGGAACGGTATTTAAGCTTCAGTCTTTCCATCACCGAGGTCTGCGGCCTGGCCATTGAAAATGCCAAGCGGTATCAGTTCATCCGGGATGCTGAAGATCAGCTGAGAACAGAAAAAGAAAAACTGGAAAAAGCACTGTCCGAGGTCAAGACCCTGAGCGGATTGATCCCCATCTGCAGCCACTGCAAAAAAATCCGGGATGACAAGGGATACTGGAACCAGGTGGAAGCCTATATCTCGCAGCACTCGGATGCGAAATTCAGCCACGGCATCTGCCAGGATTGTCTGCAATTGCATTATGCCGATTATATGCCAATAACCAAGGAATAACCTGCATCATATCCGGTGTGACAAATAAATTTTCCTTGACATACCCTGTTTTCCTATTCTAGTATAAGCGGATTGGGGTTGACAGGCAGGTGAAATTCGCCTGCGTTGACATTTAAAATTTGTGAAGGAGATTCAAACGATGAAAAAAATGATTCGCCGCAGTATTGCTGTGTTGTGCATGCTGGCTTTTGCCGGATCTGCCGTTTTCGCGCAGACCGCTTTTGCCGCAGACCTGCCTGAACTGAACCTGAAGGTGTCCCAGGCCATGATGCCCAAGACCAGCCTGACCCATCAGCTGATCGAAGAATTTGCCGCCAATGTCACTGAGCGGACCGAGGGCAAAGTGACTTTCAAGATTTTCGGCCCTGAGATCGGGGACTGGACCGAGCTGGAGCGCATGACCAAACGCGGGGCCGTGGATATGCAGTTCAATGCATTTGACACCGGCCTGGATGCCCGGTGGAACTTTTTCACCCTGCCGTTCATGGTATCCAACTGGGACCAGGTCAGAAAAGTGTTCAGCAAAGGCGGTATTATCACGGAACTGGGCGAAAAATGGGCTGAAGAAAAAGGCCTGTATTATTTAGGTCCCTGGCTGAACAACCTGGCCAGTTTGGGCATGCAGGACAAAGTGGTCACCAATGAAGCCGATGCCAAGGGTTTGAAAATCCGGGTGCCGCCCATTGATACTTATCGCTGCTTTGTGGATAAAATGGGGTTCTCTCCGGTAACCATTCCCTGGGCCGAAGCCCCGACCGCCGTGGCCACGGGCCTGGTGGACGGCTGGGTGGGTTCCGGGGCCGTGTACATGTATGACCTGTTCCGGGATGTGGCCAAAGTCATGGTCGTGACCTATGACAGTCCGGAAACCTGGCATGTCACATTCAACCTGGACAAATGGCAGAAACTGCCGGAAGCCTATCAGACCATCATTACCGAGGAAGTGGAAAAAGTCATCGACAAACATCTGGATCTGGTGGAAAAAGAAGAACTGGACAACCAGGCCAAGCTGGTCGAGGCCGGTTGGCAGATTGTGGTTCCCACGGACGAGGAAATGGCGGCATGGAAAGAAAACTGCCTGGAATGCTGGGACAGCTATGAAGAGATCGTCGGCAAGGAAAATATCGAAAAACTGCTGGAAGAAGTCAACCAATAGTCCGGTATGATTAATTTTGTGCTGCCGCCCGCAACTGGTTTTCGGGCGGCAGCGTTTTTTTAACGGCACCTGTATGAGATCCAAAAATGACACATGATACCATGAACGCCTCCAATCCCATTCACCGGGCCGGACTGATTCTGGTTAAGATTCAGCGGTTTTTTCTGTTTTATCTGTTTTTGGTACTGGTGGTGGCCATGCTGTTTGAGCTGCTGGTCCGGTTTTTTCTGAAACAGTCCATTTTCGGGCTCTCGGATTTCATCGGATTTGCATCCGTGTGGCTCTATGCCATCGGCGCGGCCCTGGCTTCCTATGACCGCACCCATATCAAGGCGGAATTTGTGAACGTATTTGCCAAATCCCCCCGGGTCAGAAATATGTGCCGGCTGGTGAGCGCCCTGGTTTCTGCGGGCATGTCTATGATCTTCACCAAATGGAGCTGGGATTTGTGCGTCTACAGCGTGTCCGTGGGAGAAGTCACCCAGGCCTATCCCGTGCCCAAGGTGATTTTCCAGTCTTCTTTTTTTGTGGGCGGCATTCTCATGGTGATCTATTTTCTGTGGGAAGCAGTGGACTGCTGGAATGATTTTAAAAACAATGCATGACCGGTTTGAAAAACAGACCCGTCCTGCTCCAGAATATCGAATATAGAGGAATCCCATGGAATTTGTTCTGATCGGTTTTGCCGTCTGCCTGGTGCTCATTGTCATCGGTGTGCCCGTGGCCATGGCTTTCGGGGTGCTCACGGTCATGCTGCTGTATTTTTTCGGGCAGGATGCCGGGTATCTCATTGAAGTCACTTATAAAAAAGTGGATTCGGTCATCTTGTTTGCTGTGCCGTTGTTCATCCTGTTCGGCACGCTTTTGGATGCCACCGGGCTGGCCAAGCGGCTTATCGACTTTGTCAATCTGCTGATGACCCGGTTCCGCAGTGCCCTGGGCGCCGTCACCGTGGTGACCACGGCGTTGTTCAGTTCTATTTCCGGCACGGATTCGGCCGCCATCGCCTGCATCGGCACGGTCATGATTCCGCGCCTGGTGGCCAAAGGGTATCACCGGGGCCATGCCACAGCTCTGGTGGCATGTTCCGGTATTTTAGGCCAGCTGGTGCCCCCCAGCGTACCCATGATTTTTTACGCCATTATCACGGGATCTTCTATTTTAGGGGTGTGGTTCGCCACCCTGGGCCCGGCCATTCTCATTGTGATCATGTACTGCTTTCTCAATGCCTGGGCCGTGCGGAAAATGCCCATTGTACCGGAAGAAAAATTTGATTCTTTCGGCGAACAGATGACGCATATCACCAAAGCCGGGATTCACTGCATACCGGTGCTGCTGCTGCCGTTTTTTATTTTCGGCTCCTTGTATTCAGGGTTGATCACGCCCACGGAAGTGGCGCTGATCGGGGTGTTTTATGTGCTGGCGTTGGGATTCTACTACCGGGCGCTGACCTGGCAGGAGATCAAGATTGCCGCCATCAGCACGGCGGTCATCAGCGGGGCCGTGACCCTGATGTTCTATTTCACGGAAACCACCAGCAAGATTTTGATCCTGGAAGGGATCACGGATGAGCTGGGGGCCTGGGTGGTGGCCAACTCCCCGAACCAGGCCGTGACCCTGTTCATGCTCAACATAATTTTGCTGCTCCTGGGTATGATGATGAATGATCTGTCCGGCACGGTCCTGTCCGCAGGCCTGTTATGGCCCATTGCCTCAGCTGCCGGCGTGGATCCCTATCATTTTGCCGCCATCACCGGGGTGAATCTGGGATTGGGCACGGTCACACCGCCCACGGCACCGATGCTGTTTCTGGCGGGCCGGATCGGTAACAGTTCAGCGGAAGAATATATCAAGCCGGCCCTGGTGCTGATGATTGCCGGGATGGTGCCGGTGCTGCTGATCACCACCTACTGGCCGGACCTGTGCCTGTTCATTCCCAAAGCATTGGGGTTTATTAAATAAGAAATTTGAATCAAAGGAATAATTCAACGGAAACCGGGCCGGAAGTGTGCCCGGTTTTTATTAACGCAACAAAGATATCGTAAGGATGATTATCAATGGAAAACAAATATGATGCCATTGTCATCGGCGCCGGCATCATCGGCGCCTGCACCGGATTCGAGCTGGCCAAAAAAGGCCTGAAGGTGCTCAATGTGGACAAACTGCCGGAAGCGGGCCATGGCTCCACCTCAGGATCATGCGCCATTATCCGGCTGCATTACTCCACCCCGGACGGGGTGGCCATGGCCAGAGAAGGCTATTTCTACTGGGTGGATTGGGCCAAATACCTGGGCACGGTGGATGAAACCGGGCTGGTGAAATACATCAACACCGGGTGCATGGTCATGAAAACCGAAAAAAACCACAACCTGGAAAAGGTCAGGGCCGCCCTGGATGAACTGAGTGTGCCTTACTGGGATTTCGGGCCCAAAGAGATCACGGAACTGCTTCCCATCCTGGACACCCGGGGATTCGGTCCTCCTGCGCTACCCAGTGATGCGCGTTTCGGCACCCCCACCCGGGATGCCATTGCAGGCGCCCTGTATATTCCTGAATCCGGGCTGATTTCCGATCCCAAACAGTCCACCCACAACGTGCAGCGGGCTGCCGAAGCCAGGGGCGGGAAATTTCTGTTCAATGCAAGGGTGGCCGAGATCCGGAAAAAAGACAACCAGGTCCAGGGCATTACGCTGGCGGACGGCACACAGATCGATGCCCCCGTGGTGATCAACGTGGCCGGACCCCACTCGTTTCAGATCAACCGCATGGCCGGTGTGGAAGATGAGATGAACATCAAGACAAGGGCCCTGCGCCAGGAGGTCTGCCATGTGCCGGCCCCGGAAGGATTTGACTACAACCATTTGGGCACCATTATCTCGGACGGGGATGTGGGCTGCTATTCACGGCCGGAAGTGGGCAACCACATTCTGATCGGGTCTGAAGATCCGGAATGCGATACCCTGGAATACATCGATGATCCGGACAACTACAACACCGACTTCACGGAACAGTGGACCACCCAGGTGATGAGAGAGGCCCAGCGGATCCCGGACATGCGCATTCCCAACAAACCCAGCGGCATCGTGGACCTGTACGACTGCACCGACGACTGGATCCCCATCTATGATAAATCCAGCCTCAACGGATTCTACATGGCTGTGGGCACCAGCGGAAACCAGTTCAAGAACGCCCCTGTAGCAGGCGCGCTCATGGCCCAACTGGTGCAGGAAGTGGAAAACGGCCGGGATCATGACAAAGACCCCGTGCATTTTACCATGAAATACACCAAACGGCCCTGCAACATCGGGTTTTATTCCCGGTTGCGCAAAATCAATCCGGATTCCAGTTTTTCCGTGATCGGATAAATGCCGGTATAAAACCATGAAGCACACGAAGAGATCACGAAGAATCAAATTCTTCGTGATCTCTTCGTGTATCAATCCTCTTCATCTTCATAAATATCCAGATCCGGGTAGAATTTTTCCGCACATTCCCGGCAGATGCTGTGGCTGAATTGCGCATCGGAATGCTCGTGGATATAGGTTTCCATCTGTTTCCAATACCCTTGGTCGTCCCGGATTTTTTTGCAGTGCATGCAGATGGGTAAAAGTCCGCTTAAGGTTTTGATTTCCTTCATGGCGGCTTCAAGATCCCGGTTTTTTCCCTTCAGACCGGTGTTGGCAGCCTGCAATTCGTTGGTGCGCAGGCGAATGGTTTCTTCCAGGCTCTGGTGGTGTTCCATGAGGCGATGTTCCGCTTTTCTGCGCAGTTTCCGCTGTCGCAAAGCCAGCATCAGGGTGATCAGGGCGGTGATGAATGTGGCACTGATCAGGGCGACGTCCCGTGTGGTTTCCTGCCGCCATTTATTGAGCAGGTTTTTTTTGTCATGCATGACCGCCACGTGAAACGGGAAATTGCGTAACTGATAGGTTGAAACCATTCGGGTGTCATCCTGATGTATGCGGTCCCCGGCCAGAAGCCGGCCCTGTGCATCAAAAAGCGCGATGCCTTGGGCATCTATGTGCAGATAGTCATCATATCTGTTGAAAAAAAACGAAGTGTCCATGATGGCGGTGAGAACACCGATAAATTGGTTTTGCCGGTTTTCCACCCGGCGGCTCAACAGAATCAGAGCCTGGGTGTTCTCGAAAAATTGAGGTTCCACCGCAGATTCCAGCCAGGCAAACTGAAATTTTTCAAAAGAGGTCAGCGTGACAGGCAGATCAGATTCCAGGACACGCCATTCTCTGTTTCCGTCGGCATGGGTGAACACAATGTCCCGGACCCGCGGCAGAAAAGTGAACTCTTCTTTGATGAACGCCGATGTTTCCGGGCTGAAACCCTCCTCGATGGGATTGTTCTGGTTTTTGATCATTGAGGCGGCAGCCAGCAGGGCGTAATCCACCGTGTACAGCATGCCGGAAATGCTTTCCCCCAGGACCTGAGCCTGGGTCCTGGATTTGATCATCCCTTCGTTGAGATGCTGGGCCCTGTTCCTCAGAATCGATGCCGCACTCAATGCCAGAAACCCGGCGGCAATTGCACAGGTCATCACGATAATCGGCATGAACATGCGGTCCCGGAAAAAAGCAGCCTGCCTGTTCGTCATTGTCTTTCCAGCTCCCGGGTGACCTGGCGGACCAGGTCCGGATCAATTCCCAGCTGTTTGACAAACCCGTCCTGGAGAGGGATCAGCCGGTTCCGCCAGGCATCCATCTGTTTTGGCAAAGGCTTGGACACCATCACTTTTTCTTCCAGCAACCGGTCTTTGGCCTGGTGCTGGGAATCGGCTGCCAGATTCCGGGAATCGTCAATGTTGTTTTCCCAGAGGTCCATGATAATCTGCTGAATGTCTTCAGGCAGCCTTTTCCAGAAGGAGTTGCGTATCAGCGGGACATACTGGGGAAAATACTGGCGGTCCTCGAACACGGATGTCACACCCATGTCCCACATTTGAGCGCTTTTAATGGTTTCATAGGTGGTGAGTACAGCATCGACCCGGCCCCGGTAAATGTGATCCGGCAGATCCGGCCAGGGAATGATCATGGGATCGCCGCCCAGCCCCTGGATTCTCAGTTTATTGGCAAGACCGCCGGCCACCCGGACCTTCAGCCCTTCTATGTCTTCATGCTGCCGGATCTGCTGCCGGATGCCGAACAGATGGGCATACCCCAGATCGATCCATCCGCCGATCACTTTGAAATTCAGGGTTTTTTCGATGCGGGCGTTGAGATTTTTTCCCAGGGGGCTGTCCAGGATGCTGTAGATGTCCTGGGCGCTTCTGCCGTAAAATACCGGCAGCTGAAACACCCCGACATCCGGTACGTACCGGGTGACGTGCCAGGTGCCGGGAACCGCCATTTCAATTTTTCCCTGGCCCAAAGCCCGGATCACATCCGCATCTCTGAACAACCGGGCATTAGAAAAAAACTGGACATCGATCCGTTTGTCCAGGGCGGTTTTCAGTTGCTGTGCAAACCGTTCCACAGCCCGGGTCTGAAAATGGGATGCCGTGTTTTCCACGGAAATTCGCATTATCGGCAGCAGTTTTGGAGCGGCCATCAGGTCTTTGGATCCCGATAGAAGTGATGTTAACAGGAACAGGATAACTGCAAAATAAGTCAGGGCTGATATTTGAGTCAAAATAGCAAAAAATCTACTGGATATGAAATCGCCCATTTTCCTGATATCTTTCAATGAATCAGTCTCCTTGAACAGGTTTGTCTGAAATCGGTATAAAAATTTGGAAAACCGGGCCGCTTCCCGCATCTGCCGTCACTGTGATGCAGCCGCCCAAAGATTTTATGGTACCCAGGGCAATGGGCAGTCCCAGTCCCCGGCCGACAAATTTAGTAGAATAGAAAGGATCGAATATTTTTTCAAGATTCTTCTCCGGAATACCCGGGCCGGTGTCCTGAATCCGGATACAGGCAAAATCGGAACCCTCAGGTCGAAAATCCACTGGGAGACGCAAGGTCCCAGTAATTTTTCCGGCAAGCACCTCACAGGTGCTGACATATATGGTTCCGGGTTGATCCCCAATAGCTTCCCTGGCATTGTTGAGCAGAATTTTCAGAAGCTGTCCGATTTCGTCCGTGTTCGCCCGGATCATTGGGCCTGGTTCAAAGAAATTTGTTTCCAGTAAGATCCATGATGGGAAATCCGGCAGATGTGTTGAAACAGCATTTCGGCAGGTTTCTGACAGATTCAGCCGTTTTTGGGATGGATGTGTCTGTCCCAGATAGATCCGCATGGTGGTTCCCAGTTTTGAAATGCGTTCCGCCGCCTGCATGGCCCCTTTCAGATTCGAGGTGATTCGGCTGTTTTTAGGCAGTGCTTCCATGGCCATTTCCAGGTTTCCCATTACAGAAGTCAACAGATTGTTGTAATGATGGGCCATAGCACCAGCCATGCGGTCCAGGCTTTCTGATTTCTGAAGATGGCGAATCCGGTTTTCAGTTTGTTTGCGTTCCGTGATATCCCGGCCGAAGCAAATCAGTCGTCCGCCGTTCGAGGTCATCCAGGTGGCGGAAATTTCTATGGGAAAGGTGGTCCCGTCCTTTCGGCGATGCCGGGTTTCAAACGATTCTGATCCATTGGTGACAATTCGTTCAATCCGGGCGGCCGTGATGTCGAAAGATTCGATGGTATCCAGATTTCCAATGGTCATTCCCACCAGCTCCTTTCTGGAATATCCGGTCATCAGGCAGAATGCATCATTGACTTCGACAATGATTCCTTGTGTGTTCAGAGCCCAGAAACCGTCGATAGTGGTTTTGTTAATGGCTTCGAGAAACTGTTGGGTCTGTTTTTCCTGTTTATTTTCCATCCAGCAGTCCTCGCAGTTTTTCTGCCAGATCAGCCATTGAAAAAGGTTTTTGAATAAATGCCGCGGAATCGTTCAAAATTGTATGATGGGTGATGATATCAGCGGTATATCCGGACATGAACAACCGTTTGATGACCGGATTAATCGCCGTGATTTTTTCTGCCAGGTCCTGGCCGTTCATCTCCGGCATGATCACATCGGTCAGCAGCAGATCAATGGTGCCGGCATGGTTTTTCATCGCTGTCAGGGCTTGTCTGGGTGTGGCCGCAGAAATCACTGAATACCCGTTTCGTTCCAGCATTGAACGGGTCATTCTGAGAATGGCAGGGTCATCTTCCACAAGCAGTATGGTTTCTGTTCCGCCTGAAGCTGCTTTTTCCCCCGTCATCGTCATGTTAGTTTTGTTTTGACCTTTAAATCGGGGTAGATAGATGTTGAAACTGGTCCCTTGGCCGGGCTCACTGTGGACATGGATGAATCCTTTATTCTGTTTTACGATGCCGTAGACGGTTGAAAGTCCCAGACCGGTTCCCCGGCCGACTCCCTTGGTAGTGAAAAAAGGTTCAAAGATATTGTCCAGCGTGTTTTTGTCCATGCCGCAACCGGTATCACTGATGGTCAACCGCACAAAATCACCGGGAATGAAACCCGGATGTTCACTGCAAAATTTTTCATCAAAAGACTGTTTGCCGGTTTCTATGGTAAGACTGCCGACACCGGTGATGGCATCCCGGGCATTGACACATAAATTGGCAAGGATTTGGTCGATCTGGGAGGGATCCATTTTTAAAGGCCATAAAGAACCGCCCGGCTTCCAGATCAGATCAATGTCTTTACCGATGAGGCGACGCAGCAGATTGAGCATGTATTTTACCGTATCGTTCAAATCCAGCTGTCTGGGTGAGACCGGTTGTTTTCTGGCAAAGGCCAGCAGCTGATTTGTGATATCAGCTGATCGCTTTGCCGCAGTTTCAATTTCTTTCAAGTCAACATATACTGAATCATTTTTGTGGACTTTTTCCATGGCAAATTCCAGGCGACCCAGAATGATTCCCAGCATATTGTTGAAATCGTGGGCCACACCACCGGCCAGGCGACCTACGGATTCCATCTTCTGGGCCTGAATGAGTTGGGTTTGAAGATTTTCGTTCTCAGCCTCGATCTGTTTTCGTTCAGTAATATCCCGACAGATGCAAAAGATTTGCTTTTGTCCATCAAACCAGGCGGCATTGGTTGTTATTTCAACATCATAGGTGCTGCCGTCTCTTCGCCGATGTGTGGTTTCAAAATGATCTCCTTTTTCATCAACCTGATTGATCATTTCAAGTATTTGTTCGGGTGAAAAAAGATATTCCCAGTCAAACACCTTGAGCCGGGTCATGGAGTCAAGAGGATGGCCGATCATGTCGGCAAACCGCTGACTGGATTCGATCACTTGTCCTGTCTGATCCAGAATGACAATACCGTCTCTGGACTGTTCCATGAGTATCCGACAACGGTCTGTTTTTTCAGGTATTTTATCTGATATTTTATTTTTCATTGGTCCGTTGCTTTATTATCCGGGAGTTGGGTGCCAAACCCGGGAAGTTCGTCTGTCATAAATTCTGTTTGTGACCGGTATTTTTTTCAATATTCATATCCGGTTTCCACAGCACTTCATACAATTCACTGCGCCGGCTTTTCAGATTTCTGACACTGCCGATCTGGCGCAGTTCTTTTAACAGATCCCGGTCCAGGTCCACCATCAGAGTCATCTCCGTGTTGGGTGTGGCTTCGGCCGCAATGGCATCATGGGGAAACGCAAAATCGGACGGGGTGAACACGGCGGACTGGGCATACTGGATATCCATATTTTCCACCTTGGGCAGGTTGCCCACGCTGCCGGAAATGGCCACGTAGCATTCGTTTTCAATGGCCCGGGCCTGGGCACACCGCCTCACCCGCAGATACGCGTTTTTGGTGTCGGTCCAGTAGGGGACACACAAAAGGGTCATGCCTTTTTCCGCCAGGTACCGGGACAGTTCGGGAAATTCCACGTCATAACACACCAGGATGCCGATCTTGCCGATATCGGTCTGGAACGCCTTCAAAGAATGCCCTCCCTTGAACCCCCAGTACTGGGCCTCGTCCGGAGTGATGTGCAGCTTGTCCTGGGAATCCCAGGTCCCGTCCCGTCTGCACAGAAATGATACGTTGTACAGATCGTCATCCCTGAGCTGGGGCAGGCTCCCGGTCACGATATTGATGTTGTAGGTGATGGCCAGGTTCACGAATGCGGCCCGGATATCGTCGGTATATTCGGACAGGGACCGCATGGCTTCGGCCGGATTTTCCTGATTAAAATTTTTGAGCATCGGCGCATTGAGCAGTTCCGGAAACACGATCAGATCCGAGTTGTACCCGGCCATGGCATCCACGAAAAAATCCACCTGGTGGAGGAATTCCTCCAGATTGTTGAAGGACCGCATCTGCCACTGGACCACACCGATGCGGGGATAGGCCTTGCGGCCGCCGAACAGGATCTGTTTTTTTTCATAATAGATGTTGTTCCATTCCATAAGGACCCCATAGGCATCGGACTGGGTGTCTTCGGGAATGTAATTTTTTAAAATTTTTTTGATGTGAAAATCATTGGACAGCTGAAAGGTGAGCACCGGGTCATAGATCTCAGTGGCTTTCACCTTTTGGATATACTGGGCCGGGGTCATCTCTTTGGCATATTTGCCGTACCCGGGAATCCGGCCTCCGAAAATGATGCTTTTCAGGTTCAGGGTTTCGCATAATTCTTTTCTGGCATCGTACAGGCGTCTTCCCAGACGCAGGCCCCGGTACTCCGGGTCCACGAAAATGTCCACCCCGTACAAAGCATCGCCTTCGGGATCATGGCGGGACATCTTGCCGCCGGTCACCACGTCTTCATAGGTGTGCCGCTGTCTTTCAAATTCTTCGGCAGTGACGATGATGGCCAGGGCCGCGGCAATGACTTTGCCTTTGTCTTCAATGCATATCTGGCCTTCGGGAAACTGATCAATGAGCACGGCAAATTCTTCCGGGGTCCAGGCCCCGCCCATGCCGGCGTACACCAGGTCCATGATGCGCTGGATATCGGGGTAGTCCTCTTTTTTCAGATTTCTTAAAGACAGTTTGTGGTCGGTGGGTTCAATGTCGGTCATATCCGCTCCAATACTATAATATCCATTGCTGGTTCCTGGTCAGAATCAGGTATTATATCAAGATTGCTTCTGAATTGCCACTTTCTTTTGAAACCGGATCACCTGGACAGATCTATTCTCCGGGCAGAGAAAAGGCGTTGGTGATTTTCGGGGTGAACCGCCGAGGCGGGGTCAACAACGATTTTCCGGCCGCCTTTGCCATGCCGGTCAGCATCCGGGAAAACACATACTGGTGAAACGGGTACAGGGCATACCAGTACGCCATGCCCCATATGCCTTTGGGCAGAAACCGGGACAGCAGGATCAGTTCGCACCGGTTTTCCCCGGCCGGGGTGATTTTGATTTCCAGCAACGCCTGGCCCGGCAGTTTCATCTCCGCCACCAGCAGCAGCCGGTGCGGCGCGTTCATCTCCAGGACCCGCCAGAAATCCAGGGCGTCCCCCACCCGCAGATTGTGCCTGGACCGCCGTCCCCGCTGGAGTCCCACGCCGCCGGAGAATACATCCATCACGCCCCTGAGTTTCCACAGCAGATCTGCCGCATAATATCCGGTCTCACCGCCCACCTGTTCCACGGCCGGCCACAGGTCTGATGCGCTGCCTTGAACCATGGCCCGGTACCCGCATTTAAGAATCGTGCCTCCGGAATAACCGGAATCCCCGCAATGGGCCCATTCCGGATAGATCAGGTCTCCGGCATCGGCCCAGCAGGTGTCCACCTGTTCCTGGCGGACCCGGTCCAGGGCCCGTTCAATGGCCTGGCCGCAGGTGAGCAGATCCTGGGGGATAATGTCTCTGATGCGGTGTTCCGTGCACACCGTGGGCAGGCTCAGCCCTTCAGCCAGAGGTCTGGCGATGGCGGCCGGTACCGGGGTCACCAGATGAATCCACAGGGAAGACAGCCGGGGGGTGAGCACGGGCACCGGGATCATCACAGGTTTCGGCAGGCCGGCCTTTCCTGCGAAAATGGCGAACAGATCCCGGTAGGACACGATGTTCGGGCCGCCGATGTCAAAGGTTTTGCCCCGGGTTTCCGGATGTTCCAGGCACCCTTTCAGATATTCCAGCACATTGGTAATGGCAATGGGCTGGGTGGGCATGCTCACCCATTTCGGGGTGATCATCATGGGCAGACGTTCGGCCAGGTACCGCAGGATCTCGAAACTGGCGCTGCCGGAACCTAAGATCATGGCGGCTCTGAGCACTGTGGCGGGTACCGGGCCGGTTTGAAGTATTTTGCCCACCTCGTTTCTGGATATCAGGTGTGCGCTGATATTTTGATGATGGATATCCCCTAAGCCGCCCAGATAGATGATGTGATCCGCCCCCTGGTTTGCGGCGGCTTTCACCATGTTGGCGGCCCCGGTTTTGTCCGCATCCCGGTAGCCTGCTTTTCTGGAGATCATGGAGTGGACCAGATAATAGATGGTGCCGCACCCGGCAACGGCGTTGTCCAGAGAAGCGGTGTCCATGATGTCGCCGGTCACCAGCTCGATGCCGGGAACTGTGCCCCAGGGCCGGGCCACCATTTTTTCAACGGACCGCCCCATGGCCCGGACCCGGTATCCGGAAGATAAAAGCAGCGGGATCAGCCGGCCGGCCACATATCCGGTGGCACCGGTCACCAGGACGGGTCTGGTTGTTTTTTCATGCATAAGTTGTTCTCAATGAAATGGGTTGGTTTTTTGATAAACAGCCATTTAGTCTGGTTGTCAATTTATGTAAAACGCATCAAAATTGCAAAAGGTTTTTGTCAATCAAGTTCTTCTTGGCATGAGAATACGTATTGTGCTATAGCCAGAGTCAGCGATGTTGAAAAAATCGTCAATTTCTCAAACAAGGAGGGACTGCCTATGGGTTAACGCCATCTCGCTTTTCATGGGACAATTGTGTCATTTTCACGAAAAATGCCTGAATTTAAAAAAGGAGATATGCCCGATGAAGAAAATACCGATGTTATTTGTCATTTTATCCATCACCCTGATGTTTGCCGGAACGGTTGTGGCCAAAACCACGTTTCTGGGAATCGGCACCGGCGGCACCGGCGGCATTTATTACCCTTATGGGGGCGGCGTGGCTGAAATCTGGTCCAAACATGTAGACGGGGTCAAAGCCGTGGCGGAAGTCACGGGCGCCAGTGTTGAAAACATCAAACTGGCCCACAAAGGAGAGACCGTTATCGGTCTGGTCATGGGGGATGTGGCCATGGCCGCTTATAACGGCACGGATGCGTTCAAAGACAAGAAACAGAACGTGCTCTCTCTGGCTACCATGTATCCCAACCTGCTCCAGGTGGTGGCATTGAAAAAAAGCGGGATCACCAACATCGAACAGGTCAAGGGCAGAAACATCAGCACGGGCAGCCCGGGCAGCGGCACCAATTTCATGGCTGAAGCCGTGCTCAAAGCTTTGGATATCCCCCTGGACTCCTACAAAGACAGCCGGCTGTCGTTCACCGAAAGCGCCAATGCCCTCAGAGACGGCACCATTGATGTGGGGATCTGGTGTGTGGGACCGGGCACCAGCTCCATTCTGGATCTGGCCACCACCCATGAGATCACCATTCTGCCGTTTACACCGGAACAGACCCAAAAAATCCTGGCGGCCGAGGCCACTTATGCCGGGGTGGATCTTTCCGGCGGTGTCTACCGGGGCGTGGATGAAAATGTACCCACCATCGGGGTGTGGAATGTGATTATCTGCCAGGCATCCCTGGACACGAATCTCGTATATGATTTGAGCAAAGCGCTGTTTGAAAACAATGAATATCTGAAAAAAATTCATCCCACGGCCGCGTATACCGTTCCTGAAAACACGGTCAATTATTCTCCCATCCCGCTGCATCCGGGCACCATCAAATTTCTGGAGGAAAAAGGGTTTTCCATTCCTGAAAAACTGACACCCTGAAAACCAGGGATACGCGGGAATGAAAATCATGACCAGGCCGAAAATTGCTGCCGCCGTCTGTCTGTTCGGCCTGGTTCTTATTTTGATTGCAGGGGCTCTGATGATGATTCCGGCGGGCGTGGCCCTGCATGTTACCCCGGCAGATGCAGATACCCCCATCCTGGTGCTGCCCCTGGCGCCCGGGGAACGGTTTTGTCTGCATTATTACCATTCCGTTGAAAATACCCCCATCTGGGAAGACCACAGCATGGACCGGTCCGGCACGATTTTCATTGAAGAAGAACGGTATGAAAAATTCGGGGCCGGCATGGGAAAAATGCCCGGGATAGGCCAAATGGTGCAGAAAGGAAAATATGAAGCCATTGTGGACATGCATTATCCTGTAAACACGTTTGTGTTGCGGGTGGGCAGTCCGAAGGTGGCCCATACCCTGATCTGGCGCGGGCAACAGTTCAATCTGTCCAATCAGTTTGCCCATCAGCGGGTGTGGCTTTCCGGCCGGCCCGTGAAACTGTACCAGGCCGTTTCATATCTTTTCAGCTCAGGACGGGCCGGGTCATGGCCTGAATCCACATAATTTCATAAGGAACATCGATGACTGACCTTGATATACCTGAAAAACAAGTAACTCCAGATGAAACATTCACCTCAGCAGGTCAAAACCCCACCCTGGTGACATTCACTGCCCGGGTGGTGATGGCGATTGCCGTGGGTTTGAGCCTGTATCAGCTGTATACCGCAGGCGTGGTGGCCCTGACCGCTTTGGTTCAGCGATCCATCCATCTGGGAGCCATCCTCACCCTGGTGTTTCTGACCCGATCTGTGTTTGCCGGTATGAAAAAAAACAAGCTGTCGGTCTGGGTGGTGCTGGACTGGATGCTGGCAGGACTGTCCATCTATTGTACGTATTATATCTGCGGCAATCTGTCGGAGATCTTTGACCGGCAGGGGGACTGGCTGTTTCAGGACCGGGTGGTGAGCATTGTGGGGGTGCTGCTGGTGCTGGAAGCCTGCCGCCGGGTCATCGGGGTCTTCATGACCGGCATCTGTGCTTTGAGCATTGTTTATGCCATGTTTGGGCCCTACATGCCCGAGTTGATTATCCACAAGGGATACAGCATCGAACGGATCGCCACCACCCTGTGGCTGACCACGGAAGGGATCTTCGGCCTGCCCATCGGGGTGGCCGCTACCTTTGTGTTTGTGTTCGTGTTGTTTGGCGCGATTCTGGAAACCACGGGCGGTGGCGCGTTTTTCATTGACATGGCCTATGCCCTGACCGGCCGGTTTTCCGGCGGCCCTGCCAAAGCCTCCGTGGTGGCTTCCGGATTCATGGGATCCGTGTCCGGATCCGCCGTGGGCAATGTGGCGGCCACCGGGTCATTTACCATCCCCATGATGAAAAAAGTGGGGTACCGGCCCCACATGGCCGGGGCCATCGAGGCGGCCGCCTCCACGGGCGGACAGCTCATGCCGCCCATCATGGGGGCCGGCGCGTTTCTCATGGCCGAGTTCACCAACACCAGCTACCTGACCATTATCAAGGTGGCCCTGGTACCGGCGGTCATGTATTATCTCACCGTGCTGGTGTTTGTCCATTACGAAGCCAAAAAATTCGGCCTGAAGGGTCAGCCTAAGGAGACCCTGCCCAAAATTACCAAAGTGATCAAAAACGGGCTTCATTTCATCATCCCGGTGGTGATTCTGATCTATGTGCTGGTGTCCAATTATTCGCCCATGATGGCCGGGTTCATTGCCGTAGTCAGTACCCTGGGCATCAGTATTCTGGTGAATTTCATCCGGTGGGTCATCACCAGGGAAAACCGCATGCGCCTGTCAGGGTTTGCGGCCAAAGAGGGGGGATTGCTGGTCAAAGCCCTGGAAAACGGGGCCAGGAATGCGGTCATGGTGTCCGTGGCCTGCGCCGCCGCCGGTATTATTGTGGGCATGGTCAGCCTGACGGGCATGGGACTGAAATTTTCCAGCCTGGTGATGGAATTGAGTTTCGGCATCAAGACCCTGGCCATTCTGCTCATTGCCGTTGCCTCGCTGGTACTGGGCATGGGGCTGCCCGTCACGGCCAGTTATATTGTTCTGGCCACCCTGGCCGGACCGGCCCTCATGGACATGGGCGTGCCCGTGCTGGTGGCCCACATGATCGTGTTCTGGTATTCCCAGGACTCCAACGTCACTCCGCCGGTGAGCCTGGCCAGTTTTGCCGGGGCAGCCATTGCAAAGGCCAGTCCCATGCGCACGGCATTTGCTTCCTGGAAACTGGCAAAAGGGCTTTACATTATCCCCCTGGTTATGGCATACAGGCCTCTTTTAGGGATGGGAGACAATTATGAACTGCTGCACTGGGAAGTGATCCTCACCATGATCACCACCACTCTGGGTCTGGTGGCTTTTGCCTCGGCCCTGGAACGGTTCTGCATCCGGGCGGCCACCGGTCTGGAAACCGGGCTGTTCTGGCTGGCGGCGGCCGGGCTGCTGTGGACCTCCTACTGGACGGAAGCGGCGGGGTTTATCTTGCTGCTGATCGCCCTGGCCCTGCAGAAATGGTCTTTCGGCCGCCAGAAAGCCGGATCATCCTCTGTGATCCCTTGACCGGCGGGTGTGCATGAAACAAATCACATTGAATTAAAGGATATCAGACAACGAAAATGAACAATGACCTGAACAAGATCATGCCGCTGGCCCAGGCCGTGGCCCGGTTTGTGAAAACCGGATCACACATCTCCATCGGCGGATTTACCTTGAACCGCAACCCCATGGCGGCGGTGTATGAAATTATCCGCCAGAAAATCAAGGAGTTGCATTTATATGCCCATTCCAACGGCACGGGCCTGGATGAACTTATCGGGGCCGGGTGTGTCTCCAGGCTGGAGATCGCTTATGGGGGAAACGGCAAGGCCGCCCCCACCTGTATCCGGTTTGCCAGAGCCGTCCAGAACAATGAGATCCTGTTTGAAGACTATTCCAATTATATGATGAGCCTGCGGTTCATGGCCGGGGCCATGGGCGTGCCTTTTTTGCCTACGTTGTCCGGCCTGGGATCTGACATGCTGACCACCTGGGGGTTTTCAGAATCCATGCGCAGGTCCGACCCCAAAATTGTGGACAGCAAACTGGCAGTGGTGGACAATCCGTTCGGGAACTGGGGGGGCGCTAAAAAAGTGGTGGCTGTGCCCGCCATCAACCCGGATGTCACCATCATCCATGTGCAAAAGGCCGATGCCATGGGCACCTGCCGCATTCAGGGGCTGACCTTTGCCGATGTGGAACAGGTCAAGGCATCCCGGCATGTGATCGTGACCTGTGAACAACTGGTGGAAAAACCGGTGCTCAGAGAACATCCGGACATGAACCAGATTCCTTTCATCCATGTGACCGCCGTGTGCCATGTGCCGTTCGGCGGCTATCCCACGGCCGTTTACGGCCATTATGACTATGATGCGCAATATCTGAAGCGGTTTGCAAAGGCCGCCAGAGACGAGGCGGCATTCAAGGCGTATCAGGACCGGTTTATTTTCGGGGTGAAAGACCATGAGCAGTTTCTGGAAAAAGTGGGCAAAGACCGGCTCGCCGCCATTGCGGCTGATCCGAAAACCGGTTACAGCGTGAATATGAAAAGGGATTGATCATGGACACCTCTTATACCCCCAAAGAAATCATGACCATCATGGCGGCAAGGGAGATTAAAAACGGGGACATTGTTTTTTCCGGCACGGGCATCTCCATGCTTGCGGCCATGGCCGCCAAAAAAATCAATGCCCCGGACAGTGTGATTTTTTTTGAAACCGGTGCCATGGATTCCCTGCTCGAAGAGATTCCCTTTGCCGTGGCCGATCCCCGGATCATGTACTGGGCCGCAGCCAACTCCAGCCTGACCGATGCCTTTGCCACCATGCAGAACCGCATCACCGGGGACCGGGTGATCGCGATTTTAGGCGCGGCCCAGATCGATATGTACGGCAATCTGAATACCACCTGCATCGGGGATTATTTTTCTCCGGATATCCGGTTTTCCGGCAGCGGCGGCGGGTGTGACGTGGCCAGTTTCGTGCCCCGGTGCATTGCATTCATGCAGCATGAAACACGAAAATTTGTCAAACACCTGGATTATCTCACCAGTCCGGGGCAGTTGACGGGCAACGGGGCCAGAGAAAAGGCAGGGCTTCGGCCCGGCGGGGTCAGCGTGGTGGTCACCAACTTAGGGGTGATGCGGTTTGACACGGACACGGGTCAAATGTACCTGGATCAATATTATCCCGGCACCACACCGGGAATGATTCTTGAAAATACCGGGTTTGACATGGATGTATCCCGGGCGGCCCCGGCCGATCCACCCACACCGGCCGAACTGAAAATTCTGCGGGAAAACTGTGATCCCCAGCGGCTGATTCTCGGCCCGGCCTGACCATATCTGACCGGATGGGTATTGTTGAAAACAAAGCAATCCGTTCTTGCTTCTTCGGCAGATTAGGCATAAAATTGCCCTGAGCTAGTTAAATAATGAGCCGAGAGACAGTTGGATGAAACAGAACAATACATATCTGGCCGGTCTGGATATCGGTTCCACCACAGCCAAGCTGGTTCTGGTGGATGGTGCCGGTCAATCGGTTTTTTCACGGTATCAGCGGCATTATGCCCGGATCATGGATACGGTGTCTGTTTTTTTAAATGAGGTTCTGGAAGATCTGGGCAACTGCCGGATTCAGCTGGCTGTGACCGGATCCGCGGGCATGGGGATGTCCCGGGAAATGGATCTGCCGTTTGTTCAGGAGGTGATCGCCACCCATGAAGTGGTCCGGCATTTATATCCAAAGGTCCGGACGGTCGTGGATATCGGCGGAGAAGACTCCAAAATGATCTTTCTGTCTTCGGACAGACCCCCGGATATCCGCATGAACGGCAGCTGCGCAGGGGGCACGGGTGCATTCATCGATCAGCTGGCAGCCCTGCTGAACTGCTCTCCGGGTGATCTCAATGCACTGGCAAGACAGCATATTCAGGTGTATCCCATTGCATCCCGGTGCGGCGTGTTTGCCAAAACCGATGTGCAGAATCTGTTGAGCCGCAACGTGCCCGTGCCGGATATTGCGGCTTCTGTGTTTCATGCCGTGGCCATCCAATGTTTGAACACCCTGGCCAGAGGATATGATATCCGCTCCAAACTCCTGCTGTGCGGGGGCGTGTTCACATTTCTGCCGGAACTGGTCAAGGCGTTTCTGAACGTCCTGGACCTGCCGGTTTCCGACACAGTGGTTCCTGACACACCGGCCCTGCTGCCGGCAATCGGGGCGGCCATGTTCAGCCGGCAGCAGGATACCGGTTTTTTTGTGTCGGATCTGCTTAAAGCCATGGCGATCAACCAGGCCCGGTCTCATACACAAAATAACCGTCTGGCCCCGCTGTTTTCCAGGAAAACCGACCGGGAAAACTGGGAACAAAACCGGCGCCAGATCCAGATTCCCCGGATGGCATTATCTGAGTATCCGTCGTCTGAATGCTTTGTGGGCGTGGATTCCGGATCCACTACCACAAAGATCATTGCTTTGGGAACAAACAATCAGGTATTGTTCTCCTGGTACAGAAACAATGACGGCAATCCCATCCAGGCCGTGGTCCGGGGCTTGGCAGCCCTGCGCGATGAAATCATGGCGCACCGACCCGGCCTTGTCATCACCGGCACCGCTGTGACCGGGTATGGGGAAGACCTGATCCGCACGGCATTCGGCATGGATATGGGACTGGTGGAAACCATTGCCCATTTTGAAGCAGCAAGGCATATGGACCCGGAGGTGTCATTTATTCTGGACATCGGGGGCCAGGACATGAAAGCCATTTTCATCCGGAATGGCGCCATCTGCCGCATCGAGCTCAATGAGGCCTGTTCCTCCGGATGCGGGTCTTTCATTGAAACATTTGCCGGTTCTCTGGGGTATCGGGTGAACGCGTTCGCCGACCTGGCCATGGAAGCGGAATCTCCCTGTGATCTGGGCACCCGGTGCACGGTGTTCATGAACTCCCGGGTCAAACAGGCGTTGCGGGAAAATGCAAAAGTGGCGGACATCAGTGCCGGCCTGTCGTTTGCCGTGGTGAAAAACTGCCTGTTCAAAGTGCTCAAGCTCATCGACACCAAACAGATGGGGACCCATATCGTGCTACAGGGTGGGGCCGGTAAAAATCCGTCCATTGTCCGGGCCCTGGAAATTCTGGCGGAAGTGCGTGTCACCCATTCAGACATGCCGGAAATGATGGGGGCCTTTGGTGCGGCCCTGGCTGCCCGCAATTGGGTCGAAAAAAAGAAAGACCGTTTCACCCAACCGTTTTCAGCCATTCAACACCTGGAAACCATCGCGGATTTCACCACCCGGCAGATTGTGTGCCACGGGTGTGAAAACGCGTGTGCCGTCACCCGGTTTATTTTTTCCAACGGCCGGTCCTTTTATTCGGGCAACCGGTGTGAAAAAATATTCGGGTCCAAAGGCCGGGACCTTTCTGAAAAAGGGTTTGACTTTGCCGATTTCAAATACCGGCTTCTGTTTGACCGGAACCTGTCCCCCCATACCCGTCCGAAATGGACCGTGGGAATTCCCAGGTGTTTGAATTTTTACGAAAACTTTGCGTTCTGGCATGCGTTTTTCATCCATTGCGGCATTAATGTAGTTTTGTCGGGCCCTTCCACCATGGCCATGAGCGATACGGCCAAAGGCAGTATCATGTCCGATAATATCTGTTTTCCCGCCAAACTGGCCAATGCCCATGTCCTGGACCTGGTGCACAAAGGTGTGGACCGCATTTTCTATCCTTTGGTCATGTATGAATATGATGAGTTCCAGAAAGTGGTCAACACGTTTAACTGTCCCATTGTCAGCAGTTATACGGATGTAATCGACAGCAGTCTGGATTTGAATTCCAGAAAAGGGATTCCTTTGGACAAGCCCGTGATCACGTTCAAAGATGAGACCTTGCTGACCCGGGCCTGCGTGGCCTATCTGCGGCCCCTGGGGATTGCCGGATCACGCATTAGGGCTGCGGTCAAAAAAGGACTGGCCGCCCATCAGACGTACAAAAACACGATCCGGGAAAAAGGGGTCATGATGGTACGTCAGGCAAAACAGAACCGGCGCCTTCTGGTAGTGCTCTGCGGGCGGCCGTATCACATCGATCCGTTGATCAACCAGAAAATTCCCCGGATTCTGACCGATTTCGGCGTGGATTTCATCACGGAAGATGCCGTGCCCGACACCGGGAATGCCGCGTTTGACACGCTCCAGGTCCTGACCCAGTGGGCCTATCCCAACCGGTTGTACCATGCGGCATCCTGGGTGGCCCGGCAGCCGGACCATATCCAGATGATTCAGCTCAATTCATTCGGGTGCGGGCCTGATGCCGTGGCCATTGAAGAAAACCGGCAGATTCTGGAGACCGGAGGGAAAAACCAGACCCTGGTGAAAGTGGACGATATTTCCAGCACCGGATCGGTGCGGTTGCGTATCCGTTCCATGGTGGCATCGTTAAAACGGCAGAACAGCCCCCACCGGCCCGGTCAGGAAGTGCGCAGGACCACCCCGCATTTTGAGAAAAAAGACCGGAAACGGCGGATCATTGCCCCGTTTTTTGCCGACAATTATTCCGCATACCTGCCCCCGGTATTTGAGACCGCCGGATACCGGCTCGAAATCCTGCCTCCGCCGGACCGGGTGTCTGTGGAAACCGGGCTCAGGTATGCCGGCAATGATATCTGTTATCCGGCCGTGCTGGTGACCGGGGATATCATCAAAGCCCTGAAAACCGGGCGGTATGATCCTGAAACGATTGCCGTGGGCATCACCCAGACCGGCGGACAGTGCCGGGCATCCAGCTACCTGTCTTTGATCCGGAAAGCCATGGTGGCGGCGGGATTTGAGCAGATTCCCGTTATTTCAGTGACCAGTGCCCAGGGACTGACCCATCAGCCCGGGTTTGACATCAACTGGCTCAAGCTGCTCAAATTGCTGTTTGTCACCACCATGTATGCGGACTGCATTGCCAAGATGTATTATACCACGGCGGTGAGAGAGGTTCAGGCGGGCACCAGCCGCCGACTGCGGCAAAAATATATTGCGGCAGCCCACCCCTGCATTCTGACCCGGGATTATGACCGGTTTTTTTCGCTGCTGGATGCGGCCGTATCGGAGTTCAACCGGGTGGAGATTGATGACCAGGTCGCAGGTAAGATCGGAATTGTGGGAGAGATCTATATTAAATACAATGCATTCGGCAATCAGTTTCTGACCGAGTTTCTCATGGAAAACCGGGTGGAACCGGTCATCCCGCCGATTCTGGACTATTTTATCCAGGATTTTGTCAATTACCGGGAAAATATCCGGGCCCATATCCGGCACCGGAAATTCACTGATATTTTAGGGCAGTTCATTGAAACGTTTTTGAACACCTTCCATAAAAAAATCAATCACCGGTTTTCAGCGTTCCGGTTTTATACCCCGTTTCATGACATCCGCAAGGTGGCGGACAAAGCCGGAAAGATTCTGTCTCTGGTGAACCAGTTCGGTGAAGGGTGGCTCATCCCCGGTGAGATCGCCTGCCTGGCCGAAGACGGGGTGACCCATGTGGTCAGTGTCCAGCCCTTTGGCTGCATTGCCAACCACATTGTGTCCAAAGGCGTGGAAAAGCGCATCAAGGCCCTGTATCCGGACATGAACCTGCTGTACCTGGATTTTGATGCCGGCACCTCGGAAGTCAATGTCAGAAACCGGCTGCATTTCATGGTGGAGTCGGTGAAAGCCCGGTTTGAAGACCAGCATCACCGGTCAGTTCTGACGTAAAGCCGTATCCGCACCGGTTTCAATACAGCAGGTTGGGCAGAAACAAAATGATCTGTGGAAACAGGATCAGAATGATGACGCCCACAATCAACGCGGCCAGAAAAGGAATCACGCCCTTGAAGATGGTCTGCAACGGGATGGTCTGCCTGAACACGGTCTGGGCCACGCCATAAACCACGTACACATTGATGCCGATGGGCGGGGTGATCACCCCCATCTGGGTGATCATGACAATCATGACCCCGAACCAGACGGGATCATACCCCAACTGCTGGACCACGGGATAAAAAATGGGTACGGTCAGGGTGACAAAGGCCAGGGCATCGATAAAACAGCCGCCGATGAGATAGATGATCAGAATCACGCTCATGACCAGCACGGCGGGAATGTCCAGACCGGCCACCCATCCGGCGATTTCAAAGGGAATTCTTGTCACGGCCAGAAATTTGCTCAGGATCACGGCGCCTACGATCAGCATCATGACCATGCAGGAGGTGCGAAGGGTCTCCAGAACGGAGTTCACAAATCCCTGCCAGGTGATCTGACGTCTGACCAAAGCGATGAGCAAAACACCAAAAGCCCCGATGGCGGCTGCTTCCGTCGGAGTGAACAAGCCTACGAAAATTCCGATGATGACCAGGGCAAACACCGCCAGGGTTTCGCCCAGACCCAGCAGGGATTTCAGCTTTTCCGTCCATGAAAAAGATTCACCGGGCGGACCCTGTTTCGGCGAAATGGTGCAGCGGATATAAATGCACAAAATGAACAACAGCGTGATCAGCAGGGCCGGAAAAATGCCGGCCACAAACAACGCCCCGATGGACTGCTGGGTTAAAATGCCGTAAATGATGAGTACCACGGACGGGGGCATGATCATGCCGATGCTGCCGCCGGATGCCACGGAACCGGTGGCCAGTTCATCGTCATAGTTGTACCGCTTCATTTCCGGCAGCCCGATGGTGGCCATGGTGGCGGCAGTGGCCGGGCTGGATCCGCACACGGCTCCGAACGCCGTGCACGCGGACACCGTGGCCATGGCCAGCCCGCCTCTGATATTGCCTAGGAATTTATACCCGGCGTCATACAGCCGTTTGCTGATACCCGAATGAAACCCCAGCTGGCCCATGAGAATGAACAATGGAATGGTGGACAGGTCATAGGAAGCCAGGGTTTCATATACTTCCAGAGACAGCAGGGCCAGGCCGGCCTCGATATTGATGACATAGGAGAATCCCACATATCCCACCAGGGCCATGACAAATGCCACGGGCATCTGTGTCAGAAACAGTGCCAGCATGAAAACAATGCCGATAATACCGATGAGTGTCGGGCTCATTTCGAATCTCCTTTCCGCAGTTCCACAATATCAAGACAAATGGTTTCCAGAATGGTGATGGAAAAAAGCAGTAACCCGAAACCCAGGATATAAGCGATATAATAAGTGGGGAATTTCAGGCTCATGGATATTTCCCCCATCTGTCTGAGTTCTGTCGCATGCAGAAACATCTGCCATGTGATCAGTCCGAACAGAAACAGAGTCAAAGTCCGTGTGATCAGCCGGACCCAGATTTGGGTTTTTCGGGAAAAGGTCTGCATCAGAATTTCAACGCCCACATGGCCGCCTATTTTATAGGTATAGGGCAGGGCTCCGGCCACAATGATGGTTGCCAGAAACCCGACGATTTCAACTGATCCGAATATCGGGTGTTTGAAGAACCGCCCGATGACATCCACCACGGTCAACAGCATCATGCCGACCAGGGCGATACCGCCGACAAGTTTCATGGCATTGGATAGTTTGTTCAGTGCCAGAGCAATCTGTCTCATTAAAACTCCTGTGTATTGAGAAATAGGGGTTATGGCTGCTGCAGACGGGTTTGGATGAAATCCACAATCGTTTTGCCGTCGATGCCTCTTTTTGCCACGGATTGAACATAGTCTTCTAAAAGAACCGATGATTTTTCAGCCCAGCGTTTTGATTCCTCGTCGGTCTGGGAAATCACGGTGCCGCCTTTGGACAGAAAAAACGCCATGCCTTTCTCGTCCGCCTCATCCCAGGCCTGTCCATGTTTCAGTGCGTATTTTTTGTTGATGCGGGTGAAGATTTCCTGCTGTTTCGGGGTCAATTGATGCCATCTTTTCTGGTTCATGAACACGGCAAAGGTGGTGGTGTATCCGCTGGAAAAGTTCTGGATCATATATTTGGCCACTTCTCCCAGTTTCCAGCCGTTGTTGGCCTCGATGGGATGGGCTGAGCCGTCCACCACGCCCCGCTGGAGCATCTGATAGGTTTCCGCCATGGACTGGCCCACAGGGGTCCCGCCCAGGGCGGCGATGACTTCCCCGCTGGTGCCGGTTCCCCGGATTTTCAGGCCTTTGAGATCCGCGAGGCCATGGATGGGTTTGTTCCGGGTGTGGATGATGCCGGGGCCGTGGGCATGCAGATACATCACTTCAGTGTTGTGCAGCTCTTCCGGATCGAACCGTTCCAGCACCTGGTTGGCCACGGCCGTGGCCTGGACCCCGGAGGTGTATCCCATGGGCAGGTCAATGGCTTCCAGCACCGGAAACCGGCCCCGGGAATAGGCAATGGCCGTCATGCCGATGTCCGCCACCCCTTTTGCCACGGCAATATAAGTCTGCTGGGGCCGGGTCAGGGTGGAGGCCGGAAAATAGTTGAACACAATCTCGCCGTGGGTCTGTTTTTCTATCTCTTTGCACCAGCTTTCCGCCAGTTGACTGTGAACATGGGTGGGCGGAAAGAAGTTGGAATAGGTCAGCCGCATCTGAGCCCCGGCCGGTTGGATCAGAAAAAAAAAGGGACAGAAAACCAGAAACAATGGAACCGATCGTAAGCGCATTCAAAAACCTCCTCAAGTCAGGTAGCCGTCTGAACCAGAATCATTTTCAGATGGCCGCCTTCTGTTGTTTACATGCCGCTATTTTAGTGTCACAATGTAACTATATTGTAGCATTGATTAAGGGCTATACCGAATGATCCCGCCGGTTGTCAATAAAAATCCGGATTTTTTCGAGAAAATTTCTGACAGTTTCGTTGATAGATCAACATTTATTTGATTGGCAAATGAACCGAAAAGTTCAGGTTTTGATCCTGATGATCTCCCGGTCCGGCTGGTGGGGAAATTCTTTGAGGGAGGCCCAGCGTTTCGGGTCCTGCTTAAAGGTGGGGTCGCTCCAGATATATTCGACCATCAGACGGGCCGTGGCCGTGAGAGAGGACAGATGGGTCCGTTCATACCCGTGGGACGCGTCCACGCCGAATCCCACCAGGGCGGTTCGCACATCATGGCCGGCCTCGATGGCGGAAGCCGCGTCACTGCGGTAATACCGGAACACGTCTTTTTGGAAATCAATATCACAGTCTCGGCACAGGGTCACCAGTTTTTGGGACAGATGATAATCAAACGGGCCGGTCTGGTCTTTCATGGCAATGGTGACTGCGTATTCCGACGCGTTCTGGTCCGGTGCCACCGGCGCCAGGTCCACCACCACCATTTCGGAGACATCCGCATACACATCCGCAGATGCCCCGAATCCGATCTCTTCGAAAATCGTGAAAATCAGGTGACAGTCCACGGGCAGGGCCATATCGGATTCAACCAGGACTTTGGCCGCACTGAGCACGATGGCGGCCCCGGCCTTGTCATCCAGGTGGCGGGCATTGATGAATCCGTTTTCCGTGATTTCCGGCAGCGCGTCAAAGGCGATGGTATCGCCCACGTCAAATCCGTTTGCCGTCAGGTCCTCCCGGTTGCGGCAGATCTCATCCACCCTCAGCTCCACATGGTCCCAGGTCACGGGCAGCTCATCCACGGCATCGCCCCAGGCATGGCCGGACGCTTTCAACGGCAGGACCGTGCCCCGTCTGGGGCCGGACTGGGTGAAAATAGTGACTCGCCCGCCTTCGGCAAACCGGCTGGACCAGCTGCCGATGGGGGTGACGGCCAGTTTGCCGTTGTCCTTTAACCGGCGGACCATGGCCCCTAAGGTGTCCAGGTGAACGGTGACGGCCCGGTCCAGGGTGTTCTGTTTTCCGGGCAGAGTGGCCCGGATGGAGCCGCGTCGCGTGACTTCGAATTCAATGCCCAGGGCTTCCAGCTGGCTGCCCACATAATGGACCACCTGGTCGGAATATCCGGAAGGGGAGGGGATGCTCAGCAGCTCTTTGAGTTGATGGATCAGATAGGATTCGTCAATGCGCACGCAGGACATGAAGGTTATTCCTTGTGTTTGACAGCGGTTTCCGGAAACAGAAGGTCGATGAACCGCTGGGCTGTGGGTTGGGGTTCATGGTTGGCCAGACCGGGACGTTCATTGGCCTCGATGATCACATAGTCCGGGCCCTGGACATCCGGGACGATGAAATCCAGACCCGTGACCGGGATTTCCAGGCATCGGGCTGCAGCAACGGCAGCCGCAGACAGTTCAGGATGCAGCTCATCCGTGACATCGTGGATGGTGCCGCCGGTATGCAGATTGGCGGTTTTCCGCACGGTCACTTCTTTGTCTTTGTCCAGCACCGTGTCCGGGTCCAGGCCCTGTTCCGCCAGGCATCGGCGGGTTTCCCCGTCCATGGGGATCCGGCTTTCCCCGCCCGTGGCTGCCATGCGCCGGCGGTTGTAGGTTTCTATCAAATCTTTCATGGTATGGGTGCCGGTGCCCCGGATCACAGGCGGCCTGCGCACCGCGGCGGCCACGACTTCATAATTGATGACAATGACGCGCAGGTCCTGTCCCGGAGCCAGTTCTTCCAGAATGACGTCCGGGCAGGCGTTTTGTGCTTTTTCAATGGCGGTTTTCAGATCTTTTGTGTCGGAGATTCCCACACTGATCCCTTCTCCCTGTTCCCCCCGGGCCGGCTTGACCACCACTGCCTGATATTTTTCCATGAACGAAACCGCCGTTTCCAGATCCGTATACATGATCTGTGCCGGGACCCGGATGTCATTTTTTGCCAGAATTTTGCGGGTCAGGCGCTTGTCATCACATTTGGTCATGGCCACGGCCGTGGTGAGATCGGACAAAGATTCCCGGCACGAAATGGTCTTGCTGCCCAGAGTCAATGTGAACAGCCCGAAATCCTCGTCCACGATATCGATGCGGATCCCTCTTTTTCTGGCTTCATCCACGAGAAGCCGGGCATAGGGGTTGAGCCCGGGATATTTCTGGGACGCGGTGTAAAGATCCTGGTTGATGGGATTTTTCCGCTTGATGCAGAACACCGGAATCCGCTGGCACCCCAGTTTTTCATACAAGGCAATGGCCTTTTTGTTGTCGTGCATCACACTGATATCCACAAAGGCCCGGCCCCGGGTGAAATAGTGTTCGCACAAATGCCGCACCAGACTGCTGCCCACCCCGGGAAAATCGGTCTGGGGATCCACGGCCAGAGACCAGAGGCTGGCTCCTTTTTCAGGGTCGTTGAACGCGGCCACATGATCCACCCCTGTGACCGTGCCGATGACCCGGTCATGGGTCAGGTCCCTGGCGACCATATAGGTGCGCAGTTTGTTGGCCCGCTTGTCCAGGATAAAGTCCGGGTCCGCCCCTTTCATATGGCAGGCCCCATAGATCCGGTTGATCTCCCGGGCTTCTCTCCGGGTGGAGACCCGCTGGATGACAAACGGGTTGCGGGTGCGGGAGTCCATGGTGTAATCATAAGACCACAGCCGGAAGGTGTGGGACGGATCCAGAAACAGCTTGTCCGGCGCCAAAGACACCACCACATGGGGATCGATGATGTACATGGCAATGTCCCGGCGGTCATATCCGTACTGGGTCATGGTTTCCACGATGCGCTCGTTGTCATCAAAGGTGTGGCCGAACACCAGCCGTCCCCATCCCATTTCCACAAATGCATCGGAAATCATGCCTTTTGTGGCCGGTCCCCTGAGTTTTTCCCAGTTTCTCAAAGACTGGCCAAATCCCCGTTCCAGGCGGTGGTTGGATTTTCCCATGCCCTGTCGCTCCTTAGATGTTTAAATGTCGTGCTGCTGACACCAGTATTCCAGCAGGGCCGCCTGCCAGAGCTTGGAGCCCTTGAGCGGCGTGATATGGGATTCAGGATCCGCCAGCAGCCGGTCAATATAGTCCCGGTTGAACAGGTTCCGGTCCCGGGCTGTATCGGTGTTCAGAATGCCTTTGACAAAATCCAGGTATTCCCCTTGCAGGTATTTGAGGGCCGGTACGGGGAAATACCCTTTGGGCCGGTCGATCACCTCGTTGGGAATGACCGCTCTGGCCGCTTCCTTGAGAATGTGTTTGCCGCCGTGCCCCACTTTGTGTTCCGCGGGAATTTTTGCCACCAGCTCCACCAGCTCATGGTCCAGAAACGGGACCCGGGCTTCCAGGCCGGCGGCCATGGTCATGTTGTCCACCCGTTTCACCGGGTCTTCGGTGAGCATCACCAGGGTGTCCAGGCGCAGGGTTTTGTCAATGGGGGTGTCTGCGCCGGGCATGTCAAAATGGTCCCGGATGAACCGGGTACTGACATCGTCTCCGTGATAGGCCTGGGTCACCATTTCCAGAAATTCGTCATGGGACCGGTCCCCGAAAACAGACCGGTAGTCGGTCACGGGATCCGTGCTTTCCATCATGGGCGGATACCAGTGATATCCGCCGAAGATTTCATCCGCGCCCTGGCCGCTCTGGACCACCCTGACATGTTCGGCCACTTTCTGGCTCAGCAGATAGAATCCGATGCAGTCATGGGAGACCATGGGTTCGCTCATGGCCTTGACACAGGCAGGCATGGACGGCAGCACCTCGCTGCCGCTCACCTGAATCTTGTGGTGGTCCGTGGCAAAATGCCGGGCAATGATATCGGAATACAGAAACTCGTCTCCTTTTTCATCGCCCACACTGTCAAACCCGATGGAAAAGGTCTTCAGATCCTTTTGTCCGGCCTCGGCCAGCAGGCCCACCACCAGGCTGGAATCCAGGCCTCCGGACAGCAGCACGCCCACGGGCACATCCGCCACCAGCCGGCGTTTCACCGATGCCATCAGGGTCTGGCTCACCCGCTCTTTCCAGTCGTCAAACGTGTAGTTTTCTTCTTCCTGGTCCCGCTGATACACGGGATGCCAGTAGGTGTTCCGGGTCATGGTGCCGTCCTGGGAGATCACAGCCCAGGTGGCAGGCGGCAGTTTTTCAATGCCGGACACCATGGTGTGGGGCGCGGGCACCACGGAATGAAACGTCAGATAATAATGCAGGGCCTGGGCAGAGATCTGTGGTTTGATTTTTCCGGTGGCCAGCAGGGCCGGCAGAGAAGAGGCAAACAACAGGCTGTTGCCGGTTTTGTGAAAATATAAGGGTTTGATGCCTAAGCGGTCTCTGGCCATGAACACCTTGTCTTTGGCCTGGTTGTAGATGGCAAAGGCGAACATCCCGTTAAAACGCGTCACACAGTCTTCCCCCCAGGCATGATACGCCTTGAGGATCACTTCCGTGTCCCCGCTGGTATGAAAGGTGTAGCCTTTTTCGATGAGTTCATCTTTCAGAATTTTGTAGTTGTAGATCGCTCCGTTGTACACAATGATCAGCCCGAGTTTGGGATCGATCATGGGCTGGTTGGAGTCGTCACTTAAATCGATGATCTTGAGGCGGCGATGCCCCATCAGGGTCCAGATGCCGTGATAGATATCTTCATTGTCAGGACCTCGGGCCGCCATGGCTTGGTTCATCCGGATGACGGAATCTTCATAAATGGGTTGCCTGTTGAAAAATATTTCTCCGCATATGCCGCACATAAAATCTCCTGTTGAAAGGTAAAATTAGGTTAAAATACAAATAAGGTAACAAAGGCTTAGAATAGCCCCTGGACGTTCAGAATTGTGAACTGAACAAGATCAAAACGCATGTTATCTGTGAATTCATGTCAATAAATATATAGACTCCGGGTTGTTTTGTCAAATTGGCAGGTCAGGCAGAAAGGATCAGGGTTGTGTTAAAAGATAGTTTCATGTTAGGGGTAAGAGAATGATGGTGGGATCGGACCGGATCACGGATCAGGCAATGACAGCGGAGCGGGAAATGGAGAAAAAAATGAGTATTAAATACTGCAGTATCTGCGGTGCAAAAATGACAACCCGGATACCCGAGGATGATGATCATATCCGGCCGGTATGTAACCGATGCGGCCATGTTCATTATGACAATCCCAAACTGGTGGTGGGCTGCATTCCGATGCTGGAAGATCAGGTGCTGCTGTGCAAAAGAAATATCGAACCCAGAAAAGGAACATGGACCCTGCCGGCCGGGTATCTGGAAAACGGAGAAACCGTTGAGCAGGGGGCGGTGCGGGAAACCCTGGAGGAAACCCGGTCCCATGTCTCCATCATTGCCCCCTACCGCATGTTCAACCTGGTGTTTGTTCACCAGATCTATCTGATGTTCCGGGCAAGACTGCTGGACACCGATTTCGGCCCCACCAAGGAAAGCACAGACGTGCGGCTGTTTTCCGAATCAGAGATCCCCTGGGAAAATATCGCGTTTGAATCGATCCGCCAGACCCTGGCCGACTTTTTTTCAGACCGGCCCGGCCGGGCATATTCTTTTGAAATAAAGCAGATCATGCCCCCGGAAAAGCACGCCGGTCCGGCCTGACCGGAACCAATATCACAGAATGTCCTTCAGGATCTCGAACCGTTCGAAGGGCGGCATCACACAGGCCCCGGAAAAATAAAGTTTTGCGATTTCCAGCATCTGTTTTGCCTGGGCCGTGCCCGTGCCCACGGGATCCGCCGATGTTTCCATCTCCCGGCGCAACGCATCCGGAACGGCAATGCCATCCACCTTGTCGTGCAGAAATGTCGCATGCCTGAAGGACAGCAGCGGAAGTATTCCCATGAGTTTGGGCACGGGCAGATGTGTGCAGGCATCGGCCAGGGTTTTTGCCGTGGGTTCATCATAGACCGGCTGGGTGACGATGAACCGGGATCCGGCCGCCACTTTTTTTTCCAGGCGTTTGACTTCATTTTTCAATCCGTTGCGCTCCGGCCGGAAATCCAGGACAGCCCCGGCAGTCAGGCCGGATTCGTTGGCCAGGGTGATCAGCTCGTAGACATTCACATCATTCACCGCCGTGGCACCGTCCTTTTGCCGGCCGGCGGACGGGTCCCCGGTAACGGCGATCAAGGTGTCGATCCCCAAGGCTTTCGCCCCCCACAGTTCCGCCTGAAGTCCCAGAAGATTGTGGTCCCGGACAGTCAGGTGCAAAATGGCGGGCTTGCCGGTTTTCTGATGCAGCAGGTGGCAGAACACCATGGCGGACATCCGGGGTTTGGCCACAGGATTGGTGGCCACGCTGAATCCGCTGAAATCCAGATCTGAAATCGCAGCCAGCTTGTCCAGAAGGGATGCGGGATCATTACCGGCCGGCGGCACCACTTCAATGGTGGTGACAAATTTTTGGGTGTCAGAGATCACAAAGGACATGGGGTCTCCTTTTGTCAAGGGGTTAACAAGCCTTGACAGTATGCCCTGAAACCGGTGTCAGGTCAAATTAAAGCTTGAAATCCAACTCAGCCGGCAGCCGTGTTTGATACCCTGGTGCCGGGCAGGTTCTATCCCCAGGGCTTGATTACAGGCCTGCCCGGTGTTTTCAAAGGTAACACCACCCCGTTCCGGTGCCTTGAAAAAAATCCCCGGACGGTTGTGGCGGATCTGAACCATCCTTTGGCCCGTTTTCCTCTCACCATTACCCTGAAAGATATCACCTGGGAAGTCCAGACAAAGGCGGAGCGGGGCGGATCCTGCATGGAGTTCCCATCTGCCGGATGATCCGGTTTTTTCAGAAGTGCACGGCCTGGGAATGAACGCAAAAGAACTGGCAGCCACCCACTCCTTCCGGGGATATCCCCGGCCCGTGGACGACCGGTATTTCCCGCAGCTCCGGCTGGCTGATCCCGTGTTCGGGGTGACCGGCGTTATCGCTTGACAGAAGCGTCATAAGACATTCTGGTTTTGATATGTGAGGACCGGTTCAACATAATTGATATTTAATGGCTGAAGCCGGGGACGGGATTTTTCAAATTAGTGTTGACATACCATTTATGGTATGTTTTAACATTGTTAATGTGGTCAGTTTATGAACATAGACGTGTTTCAAAACAACTCGATAGCATTCCAACAGAGGTGTTGAAACGGTACGAAAAATGGAAGGATATCGTCACTGTTTCCGGTCCCCAGGGGCTTCGTAAAATGAAAGGGTTGCGGGATGAGGCATTGAGTGGACCATGGAAAGGCCATAGATCATCCCGATTGAACAAACAATACAGGGTGATCTATAAAATAATTAAGGATCGGGTTTTCATCAAAATGGTGAGTGTGACTCCCCATGATTATCGGAGATCGTAATATGAAAGAATATTCAAAGGCCACTAAACGTATTGATGTGTCTGTGGGAGAATCTGTTAAAATCATACGACAGATGCAGGAACTCAGTCAAAATGAACTTTCCAGAATGACCGGAATTCCTCAGTCAACCATCTCGGCCATTGAAAACGACAGGGTTCAACTGGGTGTGGAAAGAGCAAAGGTTCTGGCACGGGCACTCAGTTGTCACCCAGCGGTGTTGGTATTTCCCGGATGGGACATCGAACAGGAATCTGCCGCCTGAGAGACTGTCCGGTCCAGTGTCATCATTTCTCCGGATGAAATGTCTTCGCTGAGAACCGCTATCATTGCCTTCAGGAATTGTTTGCACAATAATAAATCTCATTTATTCCTTCACCAGCTTGTGTGTCTGCACGTAATGTTGAGTGAACGGGGATTGGTTGCGGCTAATGAAATCTATCGAAATAACGAAATCAGAAAATTTGACTTAATGGTTTCATCTCAGTATATTTGCACGGTGACTTATGGTTAGGATTGTTTTATCCGCTGCATCAAAAAGGATTTTTTCAAGCGATGTCTTCTGTTCTTGCATGGATTGATCATGATTCGAAAGCGAGGGAACGCACTCTTCGAATTCTTTCTCTTTTTCAGGAAAAGGAAAGCCGTGACGAACTTGGGCTTGGTTCCGTTCGTGACAGCTTTGCAGATCAATTGTTCCCCGGCACAAGTACGATCCAAACACGCCTTCGGTACATGCTTTTCGTTCCATGGATTTATGATTCATTAGAAAAGAAACAACTGTCTGTGGGGAGTTTTGCCGTTCAGGCTGACAAACTCGAAAGAGACCTTGTTCAGCCCCTGATAGATTCGGACGATCAGGCTGGTGTCTTTGGAAAAACAGCGGGAAATAAACTCAAGCGGTTGCCTAGTTCTGTATACTGGGCAGGTCTCGGGGTTTGGGAGATACGCCTCACACCATTTTCACAGGATGAATACCACCGGCGTATCAATGAAACTTACCGCCGCAGAAATGACCTTAAGGCCCTTGAGAAAGATGCCAAATCGAGAGGCGATGACATAGACATTGAGCAGCGCATGGCCACTTTTAATTGGCATCCGGGATTGCCCGAGCCACCACAAGACTTTCCTGATACGGTTGACTTTGCCTTGTCCAGGGAGGAAGCCGATTTCATCCGTGATCGTATCCAGATTGCTTGCCCCAACAGTCTGCTCTCTTTTTTGGCTCTGCATTGTGAGCCCGCAGAAACCAATGCCCCGTGGGAACATCCGGATTATGGCAGCTTTTACGATCGCCATAAAGAACTTCTGACGCATGCGAGGCTGTTCTCCGAAGTGATGCATGGGGCGGCGCTTTCGTATAACATCCAGCTCGCCAAACTCCGAAACCATGAGGAACTTGTTGAAAAGCATCAAACAAGTTTCAACGACTGGGTGGCAACACTTCCTTTGGATGAGGTTTGCAATTGGTCGGTTAACCGACTCTGGGAATTGACTGTCGATCACGGCCATACCATTTCTTCACAAACGCGTTTTTTTGTTCAGCGCTGGATCGAATATACCAGTAAATCTCCAAATAGCATTCTCACTAATAATGAGGCGCTGAACCTGGTAAAAAGACGAGAAATGAAACTCAAAGGCACACGCTCACGGTTTAGAAATCACAGAGCATTGGAACAATGGGGTGGGTATTCCGGTGTTGGGAAACTCGTCTACCGGTGGCAGAATGTAAAAGTGCTTTTGAACGACCTTCATCAAGGTATAAATCGGGAAGGAACATGCTGAACCCAAACTCCCGAAGCTTATATACTTCTGCATTGACTCCTCCCCCGGGAATGATCTTTGACGAGGCTATAGCTACAACCTTTTCGATGGACCCTGCTTTACTGCTTGAGGCTCCGGTTTACCTGGCGCTAATGGCAGCGGATGGGCAGTCAGACCCTGATCCTTTGTCCGTACTTGAAGCAATCCGAAGGTACTCGAATAAAATGACCGTCTATGTTCAAAAAGGACGGATTCAAGTCCCTCAGATTGCAAAACCGAACCCCTTGTTTGGATTTCTGGAACAAATGGTTGTCGAGGTAACGGCCTCGGGTGGAGGTGTTTTTCATCCAAAGATTTGGGCGATCCGTTTTATCAGTCCTGATCAAAGTAGCTCGATGTACCGTCTGGTGGTACTGACAAGGAATATGACCACCGATCAGTCATGGGACCTGTCGCTTCAGCTTGAGGGCACGATTGCAGGCCGGAAGTCCAAATTAAATAAGCCGCTGGCGTATTTTTTTAAGGCGCTTCCAGATCTGAGTTCTGGAATGATAGCATCGGAAAGACTTGAGCAGTCTTTTAGATTTGCAAAAGAGCTGCACCGAGTTCAGTGGGAACTCCCCGATGGTTTTGATGAGCTGACCTTCTACCTTCCGGGAACGAAGGGTTTTGACTGGGAGCCTCCCATAGCTAATAGGATGGCGGTCATTTCGCCGTTTTGTTCTGACGAAGCCCTGCAAGCATTGGCAAAAAAATCCAAGGCAGCCGATGCGCTTATCTCACGTCCAGAGACGTTGTCGGCCCTTAAGAAGGACACTCTCGATCTCTTCACACAGTGCCTTCACTTAGACGATGCAGCGGAGATCGAAGATGGCGAGGAAGATGATGTCACCGAGCAGCCACTTGCGACCGGCCTCCATGCGAAGGCCTATCTGTTTGAGACCCGATACTATTCAGATTACACCCATGTGGTTATGGGGTCTGCGAATGTGACGAACGCGGCGCTGAGTGCTTCGAAGAATGTTGAAATTCTGGTCGGGCTGGTAGGCAGGAAAAGTAAGGTCGGAGGTATCGACGAGCTTCTTGGCGCTGACGGCTTGGGAGAATATCTTATCGATTTCGATACGACTAAGGAAATCGAGACTGATTCTGTCAGGCAAGAGTCAGAGGAATTTATTGAGAAGGCTCGTGTACTGATATCTGAAGCAGCCCTGTCCATTGAGTGTAATTCCGGATCGAAGGATGGCTTGTGGGATTTAGTTCTCGCAGGAAAAATTCCATCCCTTAAAGGTATTGTCAGTGCTTCTTCATGGCCGATAACTGTCATACGCGATTTTGCTGTCGATATTTTGGCTAATGATGATCGTGACATGATCAGTCTTGGAGAGTTTTCCGCCTCATCCGTGACAGGCCTTATCGCCTTTGAGCTTAAATCAAACCATCCTGATGTTATGGCAAGATTTGTACTTAATCTTCCCGTAACAGGTATTCCTGATGAACGCAACTCTGCCATTTTGCAAACAGTGATCAGCAATCAAGATGGATTCATTCGCTACCTTATGCTCTTGCTGGGGGATGATTCGTCGTCTGGTCTTGACCCCGGTAATGGGTCAGGAGTTGCTAAATGGTTAGTTCAGCTGGCCGCTGGTGAGGATATTCCATTGCTGGAAGAACTTACCCTCACATACAGCCGACATCCTGAACGGCTGAAGGAAATTTCTAAGCTGGTTCAAGAACTATCTCAAGGAGGCCCGAATACTATAATCCCCGACGACTTTCTTAACCTGTGGAATATTTTTGAAACAGCTATCGCGGGGCGTGATGCATAAAAGCCGTTTTTTGTCAGCGTCCGCTCTTGCCGGACTTAAAGATTTCCAGAAAAGGACGGTGGAATACGTCTTCAAAAGATTATACGGAGATGACTCGACTTCCCGATTTTTAATTGCCGATGAAGTAGGTCTTGGAAAGACACTTGTTGCCCGGGGAATCATTGCCAAGACTCTGGAACATTTGCAAGACCAAGTGGATCGGGTTGATGTGATCTACATCTGCTCCAATGCCGCCATCGCAACCCAAAATGTAAACCGGCTTAACGTCAGCGAAACAGCCGGTTTTTCAATCGCCACACGTCTGACCTATCTTCCCAGACAAGTACTGTCTTTGCGAAAGAACAAAGTGAATTTCATCAGCCTGACTCCTGGTACCGCTTTCGATCATGCCCGAAGTCGAGGGGGGCATGCAGACGAGCGAGCCATTCTCTACCAAATTCTATGGCACCTCCCCTGGGCGCAAAGTGTCAATCAGAAGCGATACAGGAATGGTTTGCGGAACATGCTTCAGGCGACTGCTGGTCGTGCAGGTTGGAAACAAAAAGTGGCGGAGTCAGAGGAATGGGATCTTGACCGTGATTTGTCTGTTGGTTTCCGGAAAAAAGTGTTGGCCGAACGTGAACTTTACAATCAATTAAAAGACTGTTGTTGGTGTTTTAGAAGGTATAAAAAAAACATTCTTCCAGAGGATTCAGAGCTTCGCTACGACCTTATCGGAAAGCTCAGAAGCAAGTTAGCTTCTGTGTGCCTTTCTGCACTTGAACCCGATTTGGTCATCCTTGATGAGTTCCAACGATTCAAACACCTATTGGAGGGAGATGACGAAGCCTCCATGCTGGCGACTGCGCTTTTTGAACATCCAGCCGTTCGGGTTCTTTTGCTCTCCGCAACACCTTACAAAATGTTCACACTTGATCAGGAAAATGACGAGGACGACCATTATCCAGATTTTATAAGAACATTGAATTTCCTGTTAAATGACTCCGGCAAAGTAGATGAAGTAAAAAGTCTCTTATCTGAACACCGAAAGTCGCTTCATGCCTGCGCAAAGGGCTCTGAATACCATCCAGAGAAGAAGATCCAACTTGAACAGTCTCTTCTCAAGGTAATGTGTCGAACGGAACGAGTTGCCACAACACGTGATCATAATTCGATGCTGACTGAAATAGAACGGATTGCCCCTTTAATGCCAGCAGACTTGCAACATGCTGCGACGGTTGACGCTGTATCAATCTGCGTCAAGGAAAGAGAGCCAATAGAATACTGGAAGTCAGCTCCTTACCTGATTAATTTCCTGAAACATTATGATTTGAGACATAAGCTGGATGCCCAGTTGAATAAACCTTCTGATACTCTCCGCCGGACTCTTTCCTCAGCAAACGGGCAATTACTTAAGAAAGAAATGTTTGAAGATTATCAGTCTCTCGATCCTGCGAATCCGAGGATGCGTGTGCTTTTCGAGGATACGATTGATAAGGGCATGTGGCAACTATTGTGGATGCCGCCCTCCATGCCTTATGTCGAACCGGGAGGAGTATTCCGTGACAAGGATGGCTTAACCAAGGCCCTTGTCTTTTCCTCTTGGAGTGTGGTCCCAGATGCGGTGGCATCAATCTGCTCCTATGAAGCTGAGCGCAAGATGACCTCCGGAACATCGATTCTCCATAGCGAGCTCTATGAGAAGATCAAGCCATTGCTGCGGTTTGCTGTAGCCACGAAAGATAATCGGTTGACTGGTATGCCCGTCATTGCTTGGCTTCTGCCATCTCCAATACTTGCCTTCAAGATAGATCCGCTCGAAATCGCATTGAGCCGAGGATGTGGACCGTTGAACATCCATGATCTGAAAAATGAGGTTAAGAGCATTTGTCGAAATCTGATCGAAACCCTACCTGATGGTGATGAAGGGACGCGGGCTGATAAACGGTGGTATTGGGCTGCTCCTATTCTTCTCGATTCCCACAACGGACTGTTGGATTGGTGTAAAAACAAATCAGGATGGAGATCTGCTACCCCTGATCATGAATCAGGCACTCGGTTCAAAGATCACATCGATATGTTGCTCAACATGGCAGAAGGTAATATACCCTTGGGTCCTCAGCCGGATGATTTGGTAGATGTGCTTTGTGACCTTGCTCTTGCAGGTCCAGGCATTTGTGCATTACGGGCGCTTCATCGTATCACAACCGACCTCGATGTGTCTGACCATAGCTTGCTGTCGGCTGCTGCCAGAATTGCATCTGGTTTTCGCTCCCTCTTTAATATGCCTGAAACCATTGCAATGTTGCGAGGCTCTGCAGAGGAAACCTATTGGCGATTGACACTTCAATACGGCATTGAGGGTAACCTCCAAGCCGTCCTCGACGAATATGTACATGTTTTACGAGAATCTTTGGGGCTCCAAGAGCATTCTCCAAGCGAACAGTTGGCTGGAATTGCCGAGTGCATCCAGTCTGTGTTGTCGCTGCGGACTGCCCAGATTCGCATTGATGAAATAGAGACGTCTGGGGATGGTTTTAAGGTTAATGATTTCAGCACTCGTTGTCGTTTTGCACTTCGATTTGGAGATATTCGAGACGACAATAACCAAGCACTTGTCCGTGCTGATTCGGTGCGTGATGCCTTTAACTCCCCGTTTCGCCCATTTGTTTTGGCTTCAACCTCAATAGGTCAAGAGGGATTGGATTTTCATACATGGTGTCATGCAGTGGTACATTGGAATCTGCCCTCTAATCCAGTTGACCTTGAACAACGTGAAGGACGAGTACATCGATACAAGGGCCATGCAGTCAGAAAAAACGTTGCTGAACGATATGGTTTAACAGCTCTGTCTGGATTTCACGAGGGAGGCGATCCATGGCAGACACTTTTTCAGATTGCGACTCGAGGTAAATCCAATGGACATTCCGATCTCATCCCGTACTGGATCTTTGAAGATGGTTCTGCCCGGGTGGAACGACGTATACCGTTACTTCCATACAGCAAGGAGATCGGGAAACTCAAACGGCTGAAGCAGGGCTTGGCTCTTTACCGAATGGTTTTCGGGCAACCCCGTCAGGAAGATCTCCTCTTCAGCCTTAGTCAGAATGGAAATATTGAATCGGTAGATTTGACTGATTGGCTGATCTCACTGCAACCACCAATAAATGAACCACAAGCTCAGGAGGAGGATAAAAGTGGTGAGTAGATGCTCTCAAAGAATTAAACGCACCCAAGGATGTCGATGCCTGCTCGGCCAGTTTGCCGGGGATGCGCTGGGGAGTCTGGTTCAGTTTCAGTCCCCGGATGAGATTCGGCGGAGCTATCCTGAAGGTGTCTGGGAGCTGGCAGATGGCGGGACATGGAACACCACCGCTGTTCAAGGGATAGATATCAGAATTGAAAAGAGACTGAATGAAAGAAAAAGATAAAAGCCCCAAAAAAACAGAAGTGCGGAAAAGAGATACTGCCATTGTCCGCTCCTCAGCAGCGGAATATCTGACCTTTGTCGCATCCACCGGCAAGGGCGGTGTCGAGGCGGTCTACTCGGATGAAGATATCTGGCTGACCCAGAAAATGATGGGTGTTCTTTATAATGTGGAGACGCATACGGTTAACTATCATCTGAAGAAGGTGTTTTCCGACAGTGAGCTGGACGAGGATTCAGTTATTCGAAATTTTCGAATAACTGCCGCAGACGGTAAAAATTACAATACCAAACACTATAATCTATCGGCAATCATCGCTGTCGGATACAAGGTTAACTCTGAGCGGGCGGTGCAGTTCCGCAAATGGGCAACCCGGATTATTCAGGAGTTCACGATCAAAGGATATTCCATGGATGATGAACGTCTGAAAAACGACGGCACCATCCTTGGGAAAAAATATTTTGAAGAGCAGCTGGCGCGTATCCGGGAAATACGTCTGAGCGAGCGCAAATTTTACCAAAAGATCACCGATATTTATGCCACAGCCATTGATTATGATGTGACCGCTCAAGCCACAAAACGGTTTTTTGCGACGGTTCAGAACAAGCTTCATTGGGCCATTCATGGTCAAACAGCGGCAGAAGTGATTGCCGATCGCGCAGATCACCGGAAACAGAACATGGGCCTGACTTCCTGGAAGGACGCGCCGAAAGGGAAAATACAAAAATTCGATGTCATTGTTGCCAAAAATTATCTGACGGAAAATGAGATGGCCCAGTTACAACGTCTGGTTGCGGCCTATCTGGATATAGCGGAAGACATGGCACTGCGAAAGATTCCGATGACCATGCAGGATTGGGAGACACGATTGAACCGGTTTATAGATGCCACGGACCGGGAAATCCTTCAGGATGCGGGAAAAGTCACGGCGGAAATAGCCAAAGCCCATGCGGAAAGTGAATTTGAGAAATACCGGATTATCCAGGATCGATTGTTTGAAAGTGATTTCGATCGGATGATAAATAAACAGCTGACACAGAACGGTTCCTCGGATGACTCTCAGGAATAAAAGATAAAATCAGCAGCCACGGGAAAATGATCCGAAGGATATTGGTCACCTTTATGGAAGGTCAGGACCCGGCGGGTGACCGGCCGGATTTCGCCCCTGTATAAAATCCAGTCGATGTGCCGGCCGTCGGTCCTGCCGGTGAAGCCGTGAAACGTGCCCGGGGGGTCTGCTTCAAACACTTCCCGGAATCCGTGGGTCTGAAAGGTTTTGAAAGCGGATGAGTCATGGCCGGTGTTGAAGTCACCGGTGATGACCACGGGCAGTCCCGGCGGGAACCGTTTCAGAAAACCGGCCACCATGCCGGCGCTTCTGGCCTGGACCTTTGGGTTGAAATCAAAATGGGTGTTGGCTGCCAGCAGATGCCGGCCCTGTTTTTCAAACCATCCGGCCACACACTGCCGGGGCCACCGGGAACCGGGCATTTTGGACGGAATGTCGGGAAACCGGGAGATGAAATGGTGGCGGTGGCCTAAGCAGGTCCAGTCTTTGTGAAAAAAGAACATGTTGGACTGCCACCAGGGATGGTTCCGGTTGTACCAGCCGATGTGGCCGTACTGGGTCAGGGTGTTTTTCAGAAATTCCGCCTGAAAATGGTTTACCTCCTGGAATCCGATGAAATCGGTTTTCATCTGCTCCAGAAAATCTTTGACCACATCCCTGCGTCGTTCCCAGCGGTTTTTGTCATCTTTTGCCAGGCCGAAGCGCAGGTTCATGGTCATCACGCTGAAAGATGCAGAATCTGTTTTCATTCTTTCAGGATGCGATATTCTTGGCTCTGTGTCAACTTCTACAGATGCACATCAGGGTTGAAAAATGAGAAAATCTTTCTTGCATTTTAACAGGTCATCCCTATACTTCTTAGTTTAGTTGAATCAGTTTGCTCCAGACTGGGCAGGCTTTTGAATAAAATTCCAGCCGCCGGGTTTACACCGGGCGGCCGGTGAAAATAAAGGAAAAACACCGTGAGTAAACGCGTGATTATTGTCGGCGCCGTGGCTTTAGGCCCCAAAGTGGCGTGCCGGCTCAGACGGCTGGATCCGGATGCGCAAATTACCGTGATTGACAGGGACAATCTGATTTCATATGGGGGATGCGGCATCCCTTATTATGTGGGCGGGGATATCAATGATCTGGAAGGGCTTTGTTCCACCTCTTCCCATGTGCTGCGTGATCCGGCATTTTTCAGGTCCAGCAAAGGGGTGAATATTCTGCCCCGGGTGGAGGCAATGTCCATTGACCGGGAGGGGAAAATGCTGCATATCCGTCACCTGGACACGGAAAAACAAGAAGTCCTGCCTTATGATAAACTGGTGATCGCCACCGGGGCGACGCCGGTCCGGCCCCCGATTCCCGGCGCAGACCTGCCCCGGGTATTTACTGTGTCCAATCTTCATTCTGCCAGGGATATCAAAGATACCATCTCCAAGGGAAAAGTGGGCCGTGCCGTGGTGGTCGGAGCCGGTGCCATCGGGATCGAAATGGCCGAGGCATTGACCGATCTGTGGGGCGTGGATACCACCATCGTTGAGATGGCGGATCAGATTCTGCCGGCAGCCCTGGGAAAGAACATGTCCAGGGTAGTGGAGATGGAATTGAAGCAGAACAACGTCACGGTCCTGCTGTCTCAAAAAGTGGATAAAATCAACGGCGATGACACATCCGGGGTGACATCCGTGGAAGTCGGGGGGAAAACCCTGCCGTGCGATCTGGTGGTCATGTCCGCCGGGGTCCGGCCCAACACCCGGTTTGCCAAAGATGCCGGGCTGGCTGTGGGCAGTTCCGGGGCTCTTTTGGTGGACCGGGGGCTGCGCACCACAGATCCGCATATCTATGCCGGGGGTGACTGCGTGGAGCTCAGAAACCTGGTCAACGGCGAAAACATGACCATGCCGCTGGGGTCTCTGGCCAACCGCCAGGGCCGGATCATTGCCAACAACATTCATGGCCGGGCTTCCAAATTCAAGGGCACTGTGGGCACTTTCTGCATCAAGGCCTTTGACATGGCCGCAGCCAAAGCCGGGCTGACCTTTGCCCAGGCCCGGGCCATCGGATACGATCCCGTCCATGCCGTGGTGGCCCAGTCGGACAGGGCCCATTTTTATCCCTCGTCCCGGATCATGTATATTCACCTGATTGCCGACCGGAAAACCCGGCGAATCTTAGGCATTGAATCTGTGGGCGGTCAGGGAGATGCAGTCAAGGCCCGGGTGGATGCGGTGGCGCCTTTGCTTTCCGCCGGCATTGATGTGGACGAGGTCTGTTCCCTTGAAACCGGGTATGCCCCGCCCTTTGCATCGGCCATGGATATCATCAACAATGCCGGCAATGTGCTGGACAACATCCTGGAAGGGCGCAACGTGCCCATGGATCCCGTGGATTTTGTCCGTGAATTTGCCAAAGACCAGATCCAGGTCATGGATGTCAGGGATCCCAAAGAAGCGGCCCCGTTTATTGAAAAATACAAGGACAAATGGATGAATATTCCCCAGGACCAGCTCCGGGACCGGCTGGATGAGGTGCCGTCCGACAGACCCCTTTGCCTGGTCTGCGGTACGGGAGCCCGGTCTTATGAGTGCCAGGTGCTGCTCAATCAGAAAGGGTTTGACAATGTCTGCAACGTCCAGGGGGGCCATGCCATGATCCTGGCCGTGGCACCGGATTTTATGGACATTTGAGAATATCATGAATATCTGCATGTTCACCAATACTTACCTGCCCCATGTGGGCGGGGTGGCCCGGTCGGTACACACCTTTTCCAGGGACCTGCAAAAAAAGGGACACCAGGTGCTCATTGTTGCACCGACCTTTGCCGGAGACGATGCCGACAACAGTGAAGATGTCATTATTCTGCGGGTCCCTGCCATCCAGAATTTCAACGGCAGTGACTTTTCCATGCGCATTCCCGTGCCGTTTTACATTGACGAAAAACTGGATGCATTTGCCCCGGATATCATTCACAGCCACCACCCGTATCTGCTTGGCGATGCCGCCTTCAGGGCTGCCCGGCGGCGCAGGCTGCCCCTGATCTTCACCCACCACACCCTGTATGAAGAATATACCCATTATGTGGCCGGGGAAAATGACAATTTCAAGCAGTTTGCCAGGAATCTGTCCACCATGTACGCCAATTTATGCGACCAGGTGGTGGCGCCCAGCAAAAGCATTGCCGATCTGATTAAAAAACGCGGCGTCACCACACCGGTAGCACAAATTCCCACAGGCGTGGACATACAGTTTTTTGCTTCAGGGGACGGGCAGGGTTTTAAAAAAACGTACCACATCCCGGAAAATGCCGTTGTCATCGGACATGTGGGCCGGCTTGCCCCTGAAAAAAATCTGGTGTATCTGGCTGAAAGCGTTGCCAGATCCATGCAATCCCTTGAAGACACCTGGTTTTGTGTGGCAGGAGACGGTCCGGACCGGCAAAAAATCCATGATATATTTACAGACTGCAACCTTGCCCACCGGCTGGTTCTCACAGGAAACCTCACGGGTAAAGCCCTGGCCGATGCGTACCAGGCCATGGATCTATTTGTTTTTTCATCACAATCCGAAACCCAGGGCATGGTGCTCACCGAAGCCATGGCCGCAAAAACACCCGTTGTTGCCCTGGATGGTCCGGGGGTCCGGGAAGTGGTGGAAAACCAGAAAAACGGGAGACTGCTTCCTGAAGATGCAGATCAAAGTGCGTTTTTCCGGGCCATCCGGGATGCCGTGTCTGATTCTGAAAAATTGCGCTTCTGGCAGAAGCACGCAAGCCAGACAGCCCTGAAATTCAGCAGACAAACCTGTGTCAATAAGCTTCTCGACCTCTATGCCACCGCTGTTTCTCCTAAAGATGACCGGGCTGAAAATGAAGATAAGGAAACAGAACCCTGGGAATCATTTTTGGTTGCCCTTCAAACCGAATGGGAACTGATCGCTGAAAAAGCCCAGTCCCTCACCTTGTTGAACCGGGATGATGGTACCTGAATTATTCAAAAAATGGCTGCCATGGCGGTTTCTGATCAGACGGGTCACCGGTTTTTACGGATTTCTGGATCCTGTCACCCTGATGGCCCGGCTGCGGCAGTTTGGCAAGCCCTCTGAAGTCCAGGAACCCATTGAACTGCTCCGGGCCGGGCTTATCTTCCATGCCCGGGGACTGGTCAACACCCGGGCCATCCAGTACAATCTTGACTGGGTCTGGCCCTTCTGGGTGGTGAAACAGTTCACCCCGCAAGATGCGTCTTTTATCCCCAGGGGATTTTCCTTTTCCCATATCAATGTGACCCACAGAAACTGGACGGCAGTCGGCCATCCAGACCTTGCCGCCTACCCGATCATCGATCCCAGGGGACTTGTGACCCCTTTGTTTGATGCATGGTCCATTGATGTCTGGCTCATGACAAAAGACAATAACCTGCTGCTGCCGTCCCGGCAGCCCAGTGTGGTGCAGACCCTTGATCTGTCAGGCGAACTGGCCGTCACCACTGCCACAGAGGAAAACAGCCTGTCTCTTGTGTGCACGGCCCGCGTGAAAATGGACACCCCTGCCGGTCCGGTGATGCAGATGACTGCCAGAGGCAGCATGCAAACAGATACGGGGTGGCTTGTTGTGTCCATACGGCCCTATAATCCGGAAGGGATCTATTTCATCGACCATATCCGCTTTGAGGACAGCCGGTTTGTCATCAACCACACCCACGAGGTGCACTTTGGCGCCGCGCCTGAAAAAGTGCTGTTTTCCACCTATGATCACGGGGATGTGGCTTTGGAACTGGACCGGCCCCAGGCGGAAAACCAGGCGGCATGCCCCATCGGCATGGCAACGGCTGCCGCGTTTTTCCCGATTGGCGCCAAAGAGGCGACCCAAATTGATATTCAGGTGCCCCTGAATCAGGACACGGACGTTGTCTCTTCCAACACCGGCCGGCCGGCAGCACCGTCGTCACACATGGTGTCACAAACCGCAGCCCTGGCCATACCGGATGCCAGATTTCAATTTCTGTATGATGCGGCGGTCAGGACCCTGCTGCTGTTAAGTGCGGATGAGGTGGTTCCAGGGCCTTATACCTACCGGCGGTTCTGGTTCCGGGACGCGTGCCTGATGATGAATGCCCTGCTGGGCTTAGGACTTGCCCAAAGATGCGAACGCCTGATCCAGGGGTTTGAGAGCCGCCAGAAACTGAGCGGGTATTTCCAGTCCCAGGAAGGGGAGTGGGATTCCAACGGCCAGGTGCTGTGGATCGCCCACCGGTTTGCCCAGTGCACGGGGCAGGTTTTTTCGACATCGGTTTTCACTTCTCTCATGAAAGGGGCCCGGTGGATTGTGCACAAACGCCGGAGCAAAAAGGATGGCAAACCCCATGACGGGCTGCTGCCGGCCGGTTTCAGCGCCGAACATTTAGGGCCCAATGATTATTATTATTGGGATGATTTCTGGGGGGTTGCCGGACTTCGGGCCGCTGCAGAACTGGCAAAAAACCAGGGAAGCGCTGCAGATCAGAATTTGTTTGCGGCCCAGGCCATGGATTTTGAAACCTGCATTTTCACCTCCCTGGCCCAGTCCCCCGGGTATCAAAAACACCAGGCCATGCCGGCATCGCCTTACCGCCGGATGGATGCCGGTGCCGTGGGATCCCTGGTTGCCGATTATCCGTTGCAGATCACATCCCCCAATGATGCCGGGATCATGAACACCCTGTCTTATCTCATGAGCCATTGTTCTTTTGGCAATGCTTTTTTCCAGGACATGATCCATTCCGGCATCAATATTTACCTGACCCTGGCCATGGCCCAGACCTTTTTGCGCAGCCGCAACCCCCGGTACAAAGAGTTGATCCATGCGGTTGCAGATCTGGCAACCCCCACAGGCCAGTGGCCGGAAGCCATCAATCCTTTGACCGGCGGCGGGTGCATGGGAGACGGCCAGCATGGCTGGGCTGCCGCAGAATGGGTCATGATGATGCGCAGCCTGTTTATCAGAGAAGAAGGGCGTACGCTCATTCTGGGGTCTGGTATTTTTCCGGAATGGCTTGAACAGGACACCCCGTTGTGTTTCGGTCCCACCCTGGTACCCGGAGGCGTGGTCAGCGTGAGATTTGTCCGGTCGCGCACCGGCCTGGAACTGTTTCTTACCGCATCTGTCAAGGGCAGACCGCTTCCCTGCACAGTAGTCGTTCCCGGATACCGGCCAAAGGAACTGGACACATCCCACGGGTATTGTCTGCTTGAACCGGCTTCGTTTCCCTGATTCGGGGATTTTTTCTGCCTCAATGCGTGTGTTTCAGGCTTAAACCCATGTTTTGCCGGCCAGGAACATGTTACGATTTCATGATGTGGCGGTATATGCCAAGAATTTTGCGCCGGAACACAAAAATTGTCACAAGCACGCCCCCGGCCACGGCCAGCAGGCTCATGTCCCATTGCACCACAGCCCTTCCCATGATCACAAAAGGAATGCCCATGATCCCCTGAATCAGCCACGCGCACCCCATGTAAGGAAAAAACCGGATGCCTGACAACGGCAGCAGAAGATTTTTCAAGGCATAGCTGAGCCCTGGAATGGCCATGAATAAAAATCCGAATCCCAGGCGCCGGTTTTCCGGCAGTTGGGGGATGGATATGTTGAATTTCTCTGCCAGGGTCTGTATCCACCGGCCGGCAACGGCCCGGGTGAACCAGAATGAAAAGGTAAGGTGAAACGGCATCACCGCCAGCATGATCGCAATGCCCCCCACAGATCCGAATCTTAATCCCAGGAGAACCAGAAACGGGACGACGGGAAACCCCACTGCCGGCAGAATGGCATAGGGCAGCACCACCATTGCCGGATGGGCCTGGGGTCCGGAAATATGTGCCCAGAACAGATCCATATTCCCGTTATCGCCGCAAAACAAATATTTTATATGCCAGCATCAAACATCCCTTTATTGTTTGCCCGTATCTTAATTTAAAAACCGTGTCCAGGTCAAATTTTTCTTCAGATCACGGGGCAGAGGGTCTTCGGCACAGGGACCCAGTCAGATGAAAACCATGCCATAATCCTAAAAGGGGTGTAAGCAGTCAATAAACCCCACCTTCTCATAGAGCCAGATTTCCTGTACTATTCACGATGTTGGAACAGCGATTTGATCTTTATCAATCTGTTGCGGGAGCAGCGATTGAAAATCTTCCTCGGACATGGCTTCCGGGAGATTCTCGAACAGGTGTTTGAGGTGCCAGTAGGGTTCCAGTTTATTGGCCTTGGCGGTTTCGATCAGGCTGTAAATAGCCGCGCTGGCCCGGACACCATCGGGCGTGCAGGAGAACAGCCAGTTCTTCCGTTTATGCAGAGCTATGCATAAACGGAATTATGCATAGTTGTGGATTATGCTGAGTTCGTTACTATACACGAAAGCATACCTATAATTTGTTGAACATCAGAGGACTTTCCCTTTTTTTAAACTCCGCATAAAATTTGAGTACACCTTTTAATTTTTCAGAAGGAGAGTACTCATGTCAGAATATTATCCCCAAAATATTCAAAGTAGCCTTACCGGTGATAGGCCAAGCAACGACGTCATCATCAGTAATTTTTCTGATCATTTAAAAAAACGCGGGCATAGCGATGGAACGCGGTATGCGTATCAAGCTGCTTTAATGCACTTTATTTGTTGGCAAAACAAGAAATCACCGCAAGCCCAAACGATTGACAGAGTAAACGTTACCTTTTTTCTCCAGGAACATCTGCCTGTATGCCACTGTTCTCCACCTGCATTTAAACACTTAAAAACCGTTAGGGCAGCACTTAATCAATTATTATTGATGCAGGGACAAAAACGCCTGCAGGAGATCGACTTCAACTGCTCTTCTGCTATTGAGTGCAGGTTACGCCATTTTGATAATTTTTTGCGGGATGTATGCGGATTCGCCAAATCGACAAGGGTTTATCGACAACGTTTTGTTCGCACTTTCCTTTTGAAGTTGTTTGGGGCTGGCGTGATAGATTCAGCATATATAACCCCCGAATCTCTGATAAAGCACGTTGCCGAAGAAGCTATCAACCTGAAGTCATCAAGTGTTGGCGTACTGTTGAGCTCGTTACGCAGTTATTTACGTTTCCTCCAATTTGAGGGTGAGTCCAGTGTTTCCATGGCAGCTGCGGTACCAAGACCTCCCAACTGGCTACTGACCACACTGCCACCATGCCTGAGCACTACGGAGTTAGAGAGATTTTTGGACGCGTTTGACATTTCCACCTCAATCGGTAAGCGTGACTACGCAATGGCACATTGCCTGGTCGATTTAGGGCTGCGTTGTCATGAAGTCGCAGCCATGAAGCTTGATGATATTAACTGGTATACTGGATTTGTTGAGTTGCCTCATACTAAAAACCACCGTAAGGCGCAAATACCTCTGCCAGAAATAACAGGCAATGCAATTGTAAATTATTTGCGGAATGCTCGACCGGCGACAACCAGTCGATCGTTGTTTGTTTTCCACAGAGCACCTATGGGCCGAGGGGTGGCAAAAACTACAGTACGTGGAGCTATTCGTCGAGATTTTTCACGTGCTGATTTGCCTTGGACAGGGACGCATATCCTTCGGCATTATGTAGAGTCAGATATAATGGGGAATAGGACTGTAAGAATATGATAAAATGGGAATAAATCCTTGAAACGCTCTCCATAATAAAGCATGCTCATCCTTATCTTAAAACTGAAAGGATGTTTTTTTTGGATCAATTACATGACACGCCAAAAAACTCTAAGCCCCCTGATATAAAAGGACATTAAATAAGTCAGAAAGCCTTTGTAAATCTACCGCCATTACGCACTGAAGTAGGAATTTGGTCCGAACTTGATGAAATAGTAGCGCTTATTGGGTACTTGGCGAGAATTATAATGGGGAGTGTTTTGATAAAAATTAACCGGAACAGTAGGCTTTTTGAGCCATACTCACCATAATTCCTGACTCTACATAATGGCGATTATGGGGAGCTCTCCATAACAGACATACGATGGCAACACGAATGCTACAGAATGACGTCAGTCTTAAACAAATTGCTGATGTCTTACAGCACCGAAGCATAGATACCACTCAAATCTATACTAAGATAAATTTACCAGAACTCAGACATGTGGCTATGCCGTGGCCGGGGAGGCGGTCATGAGCAAGTGGTCAAGCATGAAGAAGCGGGTCGAGTCATATTTGCATACTCGCCGCAGCGTCGGTTATAATTTGCATACCGAAGGGGCACAGCTGCAAAGGTTTGCCTGTTTTGCTGATAAACAGGATCATCAAGGGCATATCACAATTGACCTGGCAGTGGATTGGGCTAACAATACCCTGAAAAGTAATCAAATCGGTCGTGCACGTCGTTTGGAAGTTGTCCGGTCTCTTGCCAAATATTGTGTCACGTTTGAGCCCGAGACGGAAATCCCTCCACCTCATCTCCTCGGCCCTGCACATCGGCGACCTACTCCCTATATTTATACTGATCAGGAAATTATTTTGTTACTTGATATGGCAAATGGATTGCAGCCCCAAAAGGGATTACGCCCTGCAACGATGCATTGCCTACTTGGGCTATTGGCTTCAACTGGCTTACGCATCTCTGAGGCACTGCGACTGAACCGTAACGATGTTGACCTCCATCAAGGCGTATTGAAAATACGGGAGACCCAATTCCGCAAATCCAGATATGTGCCAGTGCATCAAATGGTTTGTGAAGCATTATCCAATTATGCTACTTTTCGAGATCAGCGATTGCCTGTTGTAGATAATCCCATTTTTTTTCTGCTTGATAATGGTAAACCATTCCAATATCGGCAGGTTCTGTAAGCTTTTCATTGTATTCGGGCAAAGCTCGGCTGGGATACTTGCCTCAATGGTTTTCGTCCCAGACTTTATGATCTTCGACATACCTTTGTCTGCAAAAGGTTGCTTACCTGGTATAAAAAAAAAGCCGATATTGATCATATGCTCCCACTGCTGTCCACTTATTTGGGCCATGCAAAGGTGAGTGATACCTATTGGTATCTTACCGGCATCCCCGAACTGATGGCAATCGCGGTAGAACGATTTGAACAACAGTCTCATCTCAATTCAATGCGAGGTGCATTATGAAAGGGGCTCTGATAACATCTGATCTGGTCCGCCTTCTCCAGGCGTTTTTTTGTCAGCGTTTGATTCAACAACGAAATGTTAGCCATCAGACTGTTTGTAGTTACCGGGATACGTTTCGTTTGTTTCTTCGCTTTGCCGAGCAGCAGCTTGGAAAATCTGCTGCAAAAATGGATTTAGTCGATATTAATGCTTCTTTGGTCCTCGCATTTCTTGATGACCTGGAATCGCAACGGCATAACTGCATCCGTAGCAGAAACGCTCGATTAGCAGCCATTCGCAGCTTTATGCATTATTCAGCTTTGCTGAAACCAGAAGCACTGGCTGTAATACAGCAAGTATTGGCTATCCCTCTGAAGCGTTTTGATCGCCCATTGGTCAAATATCTTACCCAAATGGAAATGCAGGCTATTCTGGAAGCCCCCGATCTCCTCTCCTGGAGTGGGCAACGCGATCAGGTACTACTGGCTACCCTTTATAACTCTGGCGGCCGTGTCTCTGAAATTATTGAGCTCCGACGTGCAAACTTCGACAAAAATAGCTGGCAGGCGGTTTGCCTGCATGGAAAAGGCAGAAAAAAGCGTGTAATTCCACTTTGGAAACGTACTACAAATTTACTTAAAACATGGAGTGCAAAAATTGGATTGGATCCTCAGCAACCAATCTTCCCGAATCGTTTTGGCAACATGATGAGTCGGTCCGGTGTAGAATCACGCCTGCGCTTAGCCGTTAGCAAAGCATCCGTACAATATCCATCTTTAAAAGATAAAGTAGTATCGCCTCATGTCATCAGGCACACCACAGCAATGCATCTATTACAGGCGGGTGTAGATCTCAGTGTAATTGCTTTGTGGCTCGGCCATGAAAGTGTGGCAACAACGCACCAGTATTTTGAGGCAGATTTGAATATGAAAGAAGAAGCTCTGGCTAAATTACAGCCTCCTGATATGAAATTCAGCCGCTATAAACCCTCCAATGATGTACTATCATTTTTGAATGGATTATAATTATGCGGATATAATTGTTACTTTTCAGACATCAACTACTGACTTTAAAAAGTAATTTATATAGCGGGAAAGGAACTTTCAATCTTTGAGTTCAGGTAACGAACTCAGCATAATCTACAACTATGCATAATTCCGTCCCACCACAAAGGGGCGGATGGCGTTTTCAACCGCATTGTTGTCCGGACCCACCCGGCCATCCTCGATATAACGGACCCGGCGATCCCATTCGTTCAGGGTATAATTCACCGCTTTTCCCAGAAGGCTTTTGGGGGGCACTTTTTCAACGGTGGCATCCAGCCATTTTTTAAACTCTTCAAGAATCGGGACGGCTTCCGTCTGGCGTTTCTCATATATCTCACGGGGTGACAACTGGTCCGTCCGGGCTGTTTTTTCAATCTTGTACAGCTTGCCGATATATTTCAAAGCCGTAGCGGCATTGCCGACCGGTGTTTGGGTTTTGCAGCTGACAGCTTTGGCCACCTCCACAAATTTTCGGCGGGCATGGGCCCAGCAGCCTATATGAAGGATATCTTTTTTCTGGTCAAGAAATCCATAGCCTGAATATCTGTCCGTCTGGACGATTCCTTTATACCCGTTCAAAAATGAGGCGGTCACATCCCCGGACCGGGAGGGATCGTAACGGTACAAAAGCACCGGCCTCCCCCGGGAGTTCCCTTTGAACACCCTCGTGTAATTTTTTATCCGGCAAGGTTCTTTCAACACCCGCACCGGGGTCTCATCGATATTGATCAGATCGCTTTGAAGCGCGGAGTTTCTCCAGTTTTTCTTGTCTTGATTCTGTTTCCATGATGCCTCCATTTTTAAGTTTTGGCGACATCATACTCCGGGGGGCGGTGCTGCGGAAGATGGGGTTTAATTACCTCTTACGATGTTATTTGTCCATTAAAATTTCCTCTATCGCCTGCGCTGTGGTCACCGGCCTTGCGCCTGCCGCACCTAACTGCATCAGCACCCGGTATTGATCGCCCGGCTGATAATCAATACCGGCAATGCCATCAACCACAAGATTGACTTTGTATCCCCTTTGCAGTGCACCGGATACCACAGTGCCGAATTTTGTTCTGCTTGCCAGGATAAGGTCCTTGATACAGAAGTTGATAGAAATACCTGAGACATATAATTCCTTGATTTTGTGAGCTTTAAGCACATCATCAGCCTGCTTGTTTGAGAAAACAGAAGTGTCTTTTTTTTCCAGCACAATATCCTGTGTCAAGGGTCACGAGAAATTGAGCCATTTATGGTCATCAAAAATGAGCCACACCGATTCATTTTATAAATCTCCTTTGCCTTTTTTTGTTATGGGATCATGATATTTAAAACCGGCGTCGATCAATATATATTCCAGCATTATTCCGACTTCACCTCTCTTTTTGAGTTCATCAAGCATCCACTTTTGTATACGGGCATTGACATGAACCCGTTTCAAGTGTGGTGGTAGTTTTGGCTTTGGTTTTCCCCTGTATCCTCCACGGTTTTCTACCATATGCACACCTCCTAATGGTAAGACGATCGCTGAAGATTACCGATATTAGGGCATTTTAGATAATTGTGCCCCGTTTTACAAAAATACAGGGCCATATTCGATGTGACTTTAGCCCCTTCCTTACTGCCCGCATTCATGCTTTTTTGCCTTTCAGTCTGTAACTGTTACCCTTAATATTAATGACGGCGCTGTGGTGAAGCAGTCGATCGAGGATGGCAGTCACGATGATCGGGTCATGGAACAGTTCTGTCCAGTCTCCGAATGCCTTATTTGACGTGATAATGGTGCTGCTCTTCTCGTACCGGTTAGCAATAAAACGAAAGAACAAATTGCACTCTTCCCGTGTGATAGGTGTGTAACCCACTTCATCCACAACGACCAGGGAGGATTTATAGTACCCACGGCCCTTACCCGGCTTTCCAGCTTCGTGATCCTTTCGCAGCTTGATAATCAGATCCTCCATGTTGGTAAAATAGATACTCATGCCGGACTGACACGCTTTCAGCGCAAGGGATACCGCAAGATGCGTCTTTCCCACACCGGGAGGGCCAAGGAAAATTACATTGCCTTTCTCACGGATAAAACTTAAGTCAAAAAGTCCCATGATTTTCTGTTTATCCAGGCCGGGTTGGAAGGCGAAGTCAAACTCATCTATGCTTTTGATATACGGTAGTCCTGATATTTTTAGTGCAGTTTCGATGCGGCGCTGCTCTTTTGCCGCCACTTCCTCTTCGAGCAGTTCATCGAGAAAAGACAGATAGCTTTTTCCCTGTTCCTCGGCCGTCTTGGCAAGGCCGCCTAAAACTTCATAAATCCGGGGGAGCTTTAATCGGGTGAGGTTGGATTCAATGCGATCCATTACAAGGGTATTACTCATGCAAACACCTCCTGCAGTATTTCTTCATATGCAGAGATGGAACGGACCTCAACATCCATGTCATATTGGGGTTTCTGGGGACTGATCGTCTGCTTTGCCCGTCCCTTACTTTTCTGGGCATGGTGATATTTGCGCCGATTCATGTCCATGTCTTTTTTTAAGGCTTCGTAGAATCTCTTCTTCTGGACCAGATTTCCCTTTGTTGATGGGATGTCATAGGTAACTACCAGCCAACTATTTTGAAAAATGCGTAGCTGTCCATCTTTCGAGCGAAGGATGACCTGTTCTCCTACCAGGGTGTGGGGGACGACATAGCGGTTTCCATGAAAGTGGACAGTGCAGTCTTTATACACCTGCCGGTAAATACGATATGAGGTATCAAACGGCTGCGGAGGCAGTGCATTTAAATGTGGCTGCTCCCGCTTAAACCGGGCGCTGACTTTTTCATGGGTGGTGCCATGGATCCGTTCATCCTTTTTTAAAATCCAAGACCAGAGGTCTTTGTTGGCCCTGATTAAGTTGACAAAACCGTATCCTCGCCAGAACCCTTCCCGGATGAAGGTATAAGGACGTTCAACCTTCCCTTTAACCCAAGCAGCATAAGCAGGGGCTACTTTGGGAACGAATCCGTAATGAACGGCAAATCCTATCAGGGTAGAGTTAAATTTGTCCTTTCCAGCCAGCTTGGCGATATACACATTTTTCATGCGATCATAGAGTATCTGATCCGGGACGCCGACGAAGTACTCAAAGGCGTGTATATGGCAGTCTAGAAAGCTTGGCATGTCGCATCGTTCGATCAACTCTGTATAGATTCTCCGGGAATATCCCAGAATCATTGAAAACAGGTACAGCTTTCTGACACTGCCATCGGGAAGTTCAACCTGAAATTCTCCGAAATCCACCTGGGCCTGGTGACCGGGTTCTGTCTCAAATCGCATGTAGGCAATTTTCTGTTTTTGTTTCTTGAGTTTACCGACCTTTCGCTTCACTGTTTCATAACTGCCGGCATAGCCTTGGTTGACAAGGCGGTCATAAATCCAGGTGGCGGTGTAATATTCGTCTTCATCAAGCCAAGCTGTGATGGTACCGTGATAAGGATCAAGAATGCTCGTGCGATGATATGGCTTTGGATTTTTCAAGCAGCTTTCCGGGGCTTCAAGGTATTTTTTGACGGTGTTACGGCTTATGCCCAGGCGCCGGGCTATGGCCCGCTGGGTCAAGCCGAACCTGTGCAGATCCAGTATGTCCAAAATGGTCTCCTTTTTTTCATAAACTCTCCACGATTGTCCCGGGTAAATGCAGCAACATATGCATTTACTCGGGAAGTTGAACAAGGGGGATTGAAAAAAGATCCCCCTTGTTCAATTCCCTAGTGGCTCAGTTTCAAATGACCATTTTTGGCTCAATTTAACATGACCATCGACACCGTCGGCCCGAATTGAGAATCGAATTGTCAGTGCCGCAGGAAAAGTCATTGATTTTATGTGGTCTGTCTCCCTCTCTTTTGGTTCGGACGGCTGCCTTCTGGGTATCAATGCCTTTGGAAGGGATATGACCCGGATAAACAACGGGATAAAACAACTTCAGAAAAAAGAAAAAATGTGGAACAAGCTTTTCATGGCCAGCCCAACCTGGATCGTATTGATCACCCTTGAGGATGGAAAATTCATTGATATCAACGATGCCGGCTGCCGGGACATGGGATATGCCAAAGAAGACATTGTTGGCCGGACATCTGTCGAAATCGGATTGTGGCATGATGAAGATGAGCGAAACCATTACCTGGCCTTGATCAAAAAGAATGGGGCGATAGATAAAATGCCTGTCAAACTGACGATGAGAGATGGTGTCCTGCGTGATTATTTATGGTCCAGTACGATAATCACAGTGAAGGGGGAAAAATGCCTTCTCAGTGTTTTGGTTGATGTTTTTGAATTGAAAAAAACAGAAATAGAACTTGATAAAACCAATAAGGTCCTGAATCGGCGGTCTAACAAACTGTCTGAAATGAATGTTGCCCTGAAGGTTTTGTTGAATCAGCGGGATGAAGATAAAGAACAATTAGAGGCAAAGGTCTGGCATAATATAAAAAAAATGATACAGCCTCATCTGAGAAATCTTAAAGCTACCGACCTGAACCCTTTGCAGCATGCGCATCTGGATGTGGTCATTAATCGGCTGGATGAAATCACCTCTGGTATAGGTGAAAAAATGGGGCCCAATGCATATGCCTTAAGTTCCCGGGAACTGGAGGTGGCTGGGCATATTATTGTGGGGAAAGCAAACAAGGAAATTGCAGAAATCCTTTGTATTTCAGTTCATTCTGTTGAATCTCACCGGTTTTCAATACGAAAGAAACTGGGCATCCTGGGAAAGAGAAGCAATTTGAGGACTCACCTTTTGAACCTATCCCGGCATATTGGACATAAAAAATCGGCAGATATAAAGGGATGGGGATAGGAACTTGCTTTTTTCTTGAGCTGGTGCGCTATATTCATTTGAACCCGCTACGAGCCGGCCTGGTGCACGATATGGATCGTCTTGACAGGTATCCTTTCTCTGGGCATGCCGTTTTCATGGGAACGGCCACGCAATCCTGGCAGCATGTGGATGAGGTTCTATCCCGTTTT